>NZ_MRCS01000006.1 GCF_002303925.1 Pseudomonas sp. ACN8 | reverse complement strand
TTCTGCACAATGCAGCGATGTCGGCTAGCCGTACGAAAGCCTGGAAAGGGTATTACGAAGAACAAAGAACTCGGGGGTTCAGCACCACTCAGGCGCTAGTGATGCTGGCTCGCAAGCTTGCTCGGGTTGTATTCGCCTTGCTGAAAGGGCAAAGCGAATATCAGCCAAAAGCCAGTTGAGGACTTTCCCTCAACCATAGAATCTCCCACAGGGGTTGGGTCAGGGCAGCAGAATCACCTTGTCGCCACTGCCCTGACTCACCTCGGCATAACGCTCAAGGCCTTCGGCCAATGGCGACTCGAACAAACCCTGGGATAACGGCAACAGGTCCTGGTCGAAGAACCGGCCGAACTGGTCGAGCATCGCCGCACACGCCTGCACTCCGTACAGCAACGAGTTGATCCCCACCACCGAGCCACCCTTGCGATACAACGCCAGCGACGGCAAGTGCACGTGACCGTCCACAGGCGCCGCGATGATCGCGATGCGGCCGAACGCGGCCAGAGCGGGTACCGAGGCCGGCAGCCAGAAACCGGTGGTGTCGAAAATCACGTCGGCGCCGCCGGCATAGACGGCGTTGACCTGAGCCCCGAGGTCTTCGGGTTTATCCAGTTGCAGGGTCTGATAACCCTGATCCTGCAAGTCCTTGACCTGCTCCGGACGCCGCGCGGCCGCCAGCACCCGGGCACCGCGCACCTTGGCCAAGGCCAGCGCGGCACTGCCGACTGCCCCGCCACCGATGACCAGCAATCGGGTTTCGGCCGTCACCAGGCTGCGTTCCAGAGCATCCCACGCCGTGGTGTAGGGCACACCAAGGCTGGCGGCCTGCGTGAAGCTCAAATGCGTGGGTTTGAGCGCCACGCCGTTGGCCGGCAGCTTGACGAACTGCGCGTGTGAACCGTCGGCGAAAAACCCCAGTTCCTTGCCCGTGCCCCAGACCTCCTGACCGATCAGCGCCTGCGGGCCGGCCACGACAACACCGGCAAAGTCACGACCGGGAATCCGCGGCAAGGTGGTGTAGGGAAAACGCCCCAGCACGTTCTTGACATCGCTCGGGTTGAGGCCGGCGGCCTTGATCTGGACCAGCACTTCATCGGTGCCTGGCACAGGTGTAGGCACCTCGACGTAGCGCAGGGCCGAGAGATCACCGGTTTTATCGAATTGCAGAGCTTTCATGGGCGTATCCATCGAGTCGAAAAGGGTTCAGGAGATCCAGCCAGCCACCAGCCCCCGCCCCATCGGCCAGAGCTTTTCGCCGGCAAGCATGCCGAGCAGGCCCACCAGCGCGATGGCCGGGGGTGCGGGGGAACGAAAGTCCAGGGCGCCGTAGAGCAAACCGACGCCCAGACCGATGGCCACTGACACGAGGTAGTTCATGGCAGACTCCGGGGGCAATTGAGGTATGCGCTGAGTCTAGAAGGCGATGCCTTTGAGCATCGGCCAAGTGCTTCTGAATTTCGGCCAAAGCCTGGCCTCGGCGAACTCAGTCCTGGCGTTGCGCCGCCGGAAACTGCGAAGGCGCAACGCCCAGTTCACGACGAAACATGTCGCTGAAGCTGCTCGGTGAATAGCCCAGCTCCCGGGCAATCGCGCTGACCGGTACGCCCTGGATCAACTCGGCCACCGCCGTCGCCAGTTGCACCTGACGCCGCCACTCGGCGAAGCCCATGCCCAAGCCGTCCTTGAACAGTCGCGCCAGGGTGCGCACGCTGGCTCCGGCGTTATCCGCATGTTGTTCGAAAGGAATATCCAGTGAAGGCGCGGCCATGACCGCCTGACACAAATTCATCAATCGCCGGTCGGAATCGTCCGGCAGCGGGATTTTCAGCAACGAGCGCCTGGCCCGCTTGAGTTCCAGCAGCGCCAGGCCCACCAGCGCATCGTAATACTCGGGCGCACCGTCGTTGCCCTGCTCCACCAGGCCGACGATCAGTTCGCGCAGCAAGCCGCCGACCTCGATCACCTGAACGCGGTCATCCAGGGTCGCGGCCAGGGACGGCCGCAGGTAGATGTTGCGCATTTGCAGGTCGGACACCACACGAATTCCATGAGGTACGCCGGGCGGCAACCACACCGCCCGCTGCGGCGGCACCACCAGCGCCTCGTGTGGCGTCTCGACCCACATCACCCCGCTCATCGCATACAGCAACTGGCCCCAGACGTGCTCATGGGGCTCGATGTACAACCCGCGCGGATAGGTGCGCGCCAGCGGCTGCACAGGCACATCGGTGTCACTCAGGTCAGGCGGTGCGGCGAGGGCCATGGTCAATGTTCATTGGGGGTGCGGGAGGCTCAATGGTAACGGGGCGTAGAACTTGTCGCCAGCAATCGCCGCCGTCCGACAATCCGAATGAATTTTCCTGACGGCGCGCGATCCTTCTATGTACAACAGGGAGGAACCGGGGCTTTATGAACAGTGCAAAATTATTCGTCATCGAGTACACCCTCCATGGCGCTCCGAAATCATTCATCATCCGCCTGGACAAAATGGATAACGCAGAAGCCTGGCATTGGGCGAGCTGTGATGCGGGGGTGGGGCGAATCCCCCGCTTCGGACGCGAGAAGGTGCAAAAGACCAGCAAGCCGATGGCTGAAAAATTCGGCGTGGAAAACGTCAAGTGGCGACCGACGAACTAATATCCGGTAACCATCAGGTTCGGGGGAAGGGATATGAGCGCAACATCCGTCAACAGCCCTGCGCAGCTGGACTACGGTCTGGACACACTGTTCGGCCGCATCACCAAAAGCGCCGAGTGCCGGATCGGGCTGGAACAGGTCGAAAATGCCCCATTCTGCTTCGCCATACGCGTCCCGGCGCCACTGCCGGAAGATCTGGAGCAAGCCAGGACCCTGGTGCTGCGGGTCGAAGGGCGGCGCTTGCAAGGCACCGTGCGCCACAGCGAACGCCTGGAAGATGACAGCCTCAGGCTGGAAGTGGAACCGGATTAGGCTCCACTTTGGCGTGTGCCGTGGTTTTCAGTGGGCACACTTGCAGCCTTGGGATGCGCACTCCTCGCCGTGCTCGTGATGCTTGGCACAGGCTTCACAGCAGTAATGCTTGCCGTGACGCACGATCGGATGTTCACCGAGCTTGCAGTTACATTTCGGACAGTCGCAAGTACGTTCGGTCATGGGTTTGACTCCTTGGGTACTGATCTTCGGGGACGTTGAGGTACAACCCGTGTTGTCAGTGTAGGAGCTACCATCCAACGGAACCGGTCGGCTGTCGGATCGATTTGGCGTGAACCCTGTGGGAGCGAGCTTGCTCGCGATAGCGGTGGCTCAGCCAACATCAATGCTGAATGTGCTGCCGTCATCGCGAGCAAGCTCGCTCCCACAGGTTTTGTCTCTGTTCTGTCAGATCCGGAACTGCCCCACCAGACCACCCAGGCGCTGACCGAGGTCGGCCAGGCTGCGCGAAGTCTGCGCGCCAAGCTGGGTTTCGTCGGCGACGTTATCCACCGCCACGGCAATCTGATGCACGCTGCGGTTGATCTCCTCGGCGACGGCAGTCTGTTCTTCGGCGGCACTGGCGATTTGTGCGTTCATCGAGTTGATGGTCGCGATCAGCTGAGCCATGGTGTCCAGCGAAGCCCCCGCCTCATTGGCCTGGGCCGAGGTGCCGTCGCCGGCCTCGCTGGAGCGGCGCATCGCCTCCACCGCCGACTGGGTGCCGGCCTGCAAGCGGTCGATCATGCCCTGGATTTCCTGGGTGCTGATTTGCGTGCGGCTGGCCAGCGCCCGTACCTCATCGGCCACCACCGCAAAGCCGCGCCCGGCCTCGCCGGCGCGGGCCGCTTCGATCGCGGCGTTGAGGGCCAGCAGGTTGGTCTGCTCGGCAATCGAGCGGATCACCCCGAGCACGCTGACAATCGACGACACGTCTTTTTGCAGGCTGTCCAGGGACACGCCGCTGCTGCGGATGTCGTCCACCAGGGCATGAATTTTCTCGATGCTGCCGGCCACCACACGCTTGGCGGCCTGGCCTTCTTCGTCGGTCTGCTGGGCTGCCACCGCGGCATTCTGCGCGCTCTTGGCCACTTCCTGGGCCGCCGCCGACATTTCGTTGATGGCCGTGGCCACCTGATCGGTCTCATGGCGCTGACGCTCCATGGCCTGGTCCGAGCGATTGGCCTGGTCGGACACCTGATTCACCAGTCCGGTCAGTTGCGAGGTCATTTCGGTGATCTGCCGCACCAGGCCATGGATCTTGTCGACGAAACGGTTGAACGAGCCGGCCAGTTCACCGAGCTCGTCCTGGCTGGTAATGGTCAGGCGGCGTGTCAGGTCGCCCTCGCCTGCCGCGATGTCGTCGAGGTTGGATTTCATCAGATGCAGCGGACGCAGAATGGTATTGGCCAGCAGCATCCCGGCAGCGGCGATCACCAGCAGCACCACGACTGCTACGCCAACAATGCTCAGCACCATGCCTTGCATGCGCTCCTGAACCTTGGCTTCGACCACCGCCACCTGTGCTTCAATGCCGTCGAGGTTGACCGAGGTGCCGACCGCCATGTCCCACTTGGGCAGGTATTCGGTGTAGCCGAGCTTGGGCACCAGCACCTGGGTGTTGCCGGGCAATGGCGAGCTGTATTGCAGGTAGTGCGTACCGTCCTTGGCGACTTTCACCAGGTCGCGGTTGACGTAGACACCGTTCGGGTCGCGGTTGTCCTTGAAGCTCTGGCCCACGCCTTCGGGGCTGTTGGCCTTGAACAGGCGCACGGTGTTGGAGTCGTAGCCGAAGAAGTAGCCGTCCTTGCCATAGGTGATGCTCGACAGCAGCTTGATCACCTGGGCCCGCGCCGCCTCATCGCCGGGGGCGGCCGCGTCGTAGAGCGGTTTGATCGTGGTCATGGCCACGGCCACGTAGCTTTGCAGGGTTGCCTTGGCATCACTGAGCAGGCGCTCGCGGGTCTGCTCGACTTCCTTGCGTGCCTGATCCTGCAGAATGAACAGCGTGGTCAGGCTGATGACCAGCGCAAACAGCAACACCGGGAGGACGGCAAGGGACAGGACTTTGGCCTTGAGGCTCATGCGCATGACGTTCACTCTTTTGATTTTGTTAGCGTGGTTAAAAGCTTTAACGGCACGACAAATCAAAAGTTGAATTCAGTCATCAGGAGCACTGAAGATCCCTTGTAGGAGCGAGCCTGCTCGCGAAGGTGTGTCAGCTACCTTGGTGTCGGCTGACACACCATCGCGAGCAGGCTCGCTCCTACAGGGGTATCGGGGTTACAGGACCATCGCCGCTACCCAGCCAAACACCAGTAGCGGCAGGTTGTAGTGCAGGAAGGTCGGGACCACGGTGTCCCAGATGTGATGGTGCTGGCCGTCGATGTTCAGGCCGGAGGTCGGGCCCAGGGTCGAGTCCGAAGCCGGTGAACCGGCGTCGCCCAGGGCACCGGCCGTGCCGACGATGCACACGATCGCCAATGGGCTGAAGCCCAGTTGCACGCACAGCGGCACGAAAATCGCCGCCAGGATCGGCACGGTGGAGAACGACGAGCCGATGCCCATGGTCACCAGCAACCCCACCAGCAACATCAGCAAGGCGCCAATGCCTTTGCTGTGATCGATGTACGCCGCCGACGACTCGACCAGCGTCTGCACCTCACCGGTGGCCTTCATCACTTCGGCAAACCCGGAGGCGGCGATCATGATGAAGCCGATCATCGCCATCATTTTCATGCCTTCGGTGAACAGGTCATCGGTGTCGCGCCATTTGACGATGCCCGACACCGAGAAAATCAGGAAGCCGGCCAGCGCACCGATAATCATCGAATCCAGCAGCAACTGAATGATGAACGCCGCCGCGATGGCCACGCCAGCCACCACCAGGCTCAACGGGTTGTATTGCACCGCCACTTGCTCGACCTGTTCGATCTTCGCCAGGTCGTAGACACGCTTCTTGCGGTAGCTGACAAACGCGATCAGCAGGCCCGCCACCATGCCCAGGGCCGGAATGCCCATGGCGTGGGTCACGTTGATGCCGCTGATGTCCACACCGCTGCGGGCGACGTTGGCCAGCAGGATCTCATTGAGGAAGATGTTGCCGAAACCCACCGGCAGGAACATGTAGGGCGTGATCAGGCCGAAAGTCATGACGCAGGCGATCAGGCGGCGGTCCAGTTGCAGCTTGGTCAGCACATACAGAAGCGGCGGCACGAGCAACGGAATGAACGCGATATGGATCGGCAAGATGTTCTGCGAGGCAATGGCCACGACCCAGAGCAGACCGATCAGTAGCCACTTGACCTGGCCACCGCCATTGGCGTGCTGGCGATCGACCATCGCCAGGGCCTTGTCGGCCAGCGCATGAGCCATGCCGGACTTGGCAATGGCCACGGCGAACGCGCCGAGCAAGGCGTAGGACAACGCCACCGTCGCCCCGCCGCCGAGGCCGCTGTTGAAAGCCTTGAGCGTCGCCTCGATCCCCAGGCCACCGGTCAAGCCACCGACCAGCGCACCGACGATCAGGGCGATCACCACATGCACGCGGGACAGGCTGAGGATCAGCATGATGCCGACCGCGGCAATTACTGCATTCATTGTCATACCTCTGGGCAAGCGAAAAGAGTCCGGCCGGCAGTCTGCGAGAGCCGCCAGCGGATAAAAGGAATGGGTTTTATTAGAGGGCGCGCACTTTGAATGAAGCGGCTTCAAGCTGCAAGCCTCAAGCGACAAGCTTTTACGCTTTTTACCTGAAGCTTGCCGCTTGCGGCTCAAGAATGCTGTCTGTTGGCCGCTACAGTGCAAAGTCTCAGATATTTATCGAATAAGGACGCCTCCATGTCGCTCAGACAACTTTCCATTCAATGGAAAATCACCCTGCTGGCCGGGCTGTGCCTGGCGGGCATCGTGACCCTGCTGGTGGGTCTTTCGCTGTACCGCATGGAGCACAGCTCCGAGTTGGTGAAAGCCTCGAGCATGGAGATGCTGACCGAAGCGGCCCAGGCCCGGATCGAGTCCCAGGGGGAAAACCAGGCGCTGGGGATTCGCCAGCAGTTCATGGACGCCTATCAGTACGGCCACGGCTTCTCCCGGCAGGTGCTGTTCCTGCGTGATCAGGCCGAGAAGCGCTTTCTCGATGCCTTCGACCTGCGCGAAGACCTGACCCGCCAGGTCAAGTCGGCCCTGCAAGCCAACCCGGAGCTGCTCGGTCTATCCCTGGTGTTCGAACCCAATGGGCTGGACGGCAAGGACGAACTGTTCGCAGGGCAGGCCGAATTGGGCAGCAACGACAAGGGCCGTTTCGCCCTCTACTGGTCGCAGCCGACGCCGGGCAAGGTAACCTCCATGGCGCTGCCGGAAAAGGACATGGCCGACACCAGCACCGGCCCCAGCGGCGAAGCGGCCAACGCCTGGTTCACCTGCCCGCGCACCGCCCTCAAGCCGTGCGTGATCGAACCCTACTTCTATGAGATCGACGGTCAGAACGTGCTGATGACCAGCATCGTTTTCCCGCTGATGGTCAACGGCAAGGTCATCGCCTCGCTGTCGGTGGACATCAACCTCAACAGCCTGCAAGCGGTCAGCCTGGGCGCGAGCAAGAAGCTCTATGACGGCCAGACCAGCGTCAGCATCATCAGCCCGGCCGGCCTGCTCGCCGGCTACAGCCCGGACGCCAGCAAACTCAGCCAGCGCCTGGACGTCGTGGACAAGGCCAGCGGTGCCGAACTGCTGAGCATGCTCGCCGCCGGCAGCAAAACCGCCAGCCTGCACAGCCATCAGCAACTGAAAGTGCTGGCGCCGTTCCAGCCGATTCCCGGCGGCAAATCCTGGGGCGTGCTGCTCGACGTGCCGGAGAAAGTCCTGGTCGGCCCCGCCGAAGCCCTGAAAAAGCAACTCGATGACAGCAACACCGCCGGTACGCTGGTCGAACTCGGCCTGGGCGTGCTCGCCGCACTGCTCGGCCTGGTGCTGGTGTGGTTGATGGCCCGCAGCGTCACCCGACCGATCCTCGGCGTGGCGCACATGCTCGAAGACATCGCCAGCGGCGAAGGTGACCTGACCCGCCGACTGGCCTACGACAAGCAGGATGAACTGGGCCAACTGGCCGGCTGGTTCAACCGTTTCCTCGACAAGCTGCAACCGATCATTGCCGAAGTGAAACGCTCGGTGCAAGACGCCCGCAGTACGGCTGACCAGTCGTCCGCCATCGCCGCACAAACCAGCGCCGGCATGGAACAGCAGTACCGTCAGGTGGACCAGGTGGCGACCGCCTCCCACGAAATGAGCGCCACCGCCCAGGACGTCGCCCGCAGCGCCGCGCAAGCGGCCCATGCAGCGCGGGATGCCGATCAGGCGACCCGTCAGGGTTTGACCGTGATCGACCGCACCACCGCCAGCATCGACAACCTCGCCGCCGACATGAGCGCGGCCATGATCCAGGTCGAAGGCCTGGCCGCCAACAGCGAGAAGATCGGCACGGTACTGGAAGTGATCCGTGCGATTGCCGAGCAGACCAACCTGCTGGCCCTCAACGCCGCGATCGAAGCGGCCCGTGCCGGTGAAGCGGGACGCGGGTTTGCCGTGGTGGCCGATGAAGTGCGCAACCTGGCCCGGCGTACCCAGGAATCCGTCGAAGAAACCCGTCTGGTGATCGAACAACTGCAAACCGGCACCCAGGAGGTGGTGGGTTCGATGAACAACAGCCATCGTCAGGCCCAGGGCAGTGTCGAGCAGGTTGGCCAGGCGGTGACGGCGCTGCGCCAGATCGGCGACGCGGTCACCGTGATCAACGACATGAACATGCAGATCGCCAGCGCCGCCGAAGAGCAAAGCGCGGTGGCCGAGGAGATCAACAACAACGTGGCGACCATCCGCGACGTGACCGAGTCGCTGTCGGGCCAGGCCAATGAATCGGCGCGGGTCAGCCAGTCGCTCAACAGCCTGGCGAACCAGCAGCAGAGCCTGATGGATCAGTTCCGCGTCTGAGCCTTGCAAGTCCCCTGTAGGAGCGAGCCTGCTCGCGATAACGGTGGGTCAGACAACATCTTTGTTGATTGACACTCCGCCATCGCGAGCAGGCTCGCTCCCACATTTTTCCCACATTTGATTCTGTGCCCGACTCAATCAAATAATGGCGAGTGGATATCTGCCGGACCTTGATTATGCTTCATGGAACCTTACAGCGTTTTCTGGCGTCAACCTGAATGCAAGCCACGTAATCCGATGACTTCAGCCCCAGGGCCTGGGTACGGTTAGTGATGGTGGGAACTCCGGCCTACAACAAGAGCAAGACGGAGAATACTCATGGCAACAATCGACACTACAGCCACCGGCAGCACGCCCAACCGCGGGCTCACCCGGGAGGAGCGCAAGGTCATCTTCGCCTCGTCCCTGGGCACCGTGTTCGAATGGTATGACTTCTACCTGTACGGCTCCCTCGCGGCGATCATCGCCAAGCACTTCTTCGCCGGTGTCAACGAAACGACCTCCTTCATCTTCGCCCTGCTCGCCTTCGCCGCCGGCTTCGCCGTGCGACCCTTCGGCGCCATCGTGTTCGGTCGGTTGGGCGATATGATCGGGCGCAAGCATACGTTCCTCATCACCATCGTGATCATGGGTATTTCCACGGCCGTGGTGGGTTTGCTGCCCGGCTATGCGACCATCGGCGTGGCCGCGCCGATCATTCTGATCAGCCTGCGCCTGTTGCAAGGCCTGGCGCTGGGCGGTGAGTACGGCGGCGCCGCGACCTACGTGGCCGAACATGCACCCAAGGGCAAACGCGGCTTCTTCACCTCGTGGATCCAGACCACAGCCACCCTCGGCCTGTTTCTTTCGCTGCTGGTGATCCTCGCCTGCCGTACCGCTTTGGGCACCGAAGCCTTCGAGGCCTGGGGCTGGCGGATTCCGTTCCTGCTGTCGATCCTGTTGTTGATCGTCTCGGTGTACATCCGCCTGCAGCTCAGCGAGTCGCCGGTGTTCCAGAAAATGAAAGCCGAAGGCAAGTCCTCCAAGGCACCGTTGACCGAGTCCTTCGCCCGTTGGGGCAATCTCAAGATCGTGATCATGGCCCTGCTCGGCGGTACCGCCGGTCAGGCGGTGGTCTGGTACACCGGGCAATTCTATGCGCTGTTCTTCCTGTTGCAGACGCTGAAGATCGACCCACAGACCGCCAACCTGCTGATTGCCGGCTCGCTGCTGATCGGTACGCCGTTCTTCGTCATTTTCGGCAGCCTGTCCGACCGCATCGGGCGCAAGGGCATCATCATGGCTGGCTGCATCCTTGCGGCCGTGACCTATTTCCCGATCTTCCATGCGTTGACCCAATACGGTAACCCCGACGTGTTCATTGCGCAGGAGAAGAATCCGGTCACGGTCATCGCCAATCCCGCCCAGTGTTCGTTCCAGTTCGACCCGGTGGGCAAGGCCAAATTCACCAGTTCCTGTGACCTGGCGAAGACCGTGCTGGCCAAAAAGGCCATCCCCTACAAGAACGAGAACGCCGAGCCGGGCGCCGTTGCGCAGGTGCGCATTGGCGAAAAAGTGATCGAAAGCTTCGAGGGCACCGGCATGCCGGCCGCCGACTTCAAGGCCAAAAACGACGCCTTTACCGCCACCCTGGTCACCGCCCTCAAGGACGCCGGCTACCCCGAAAAGGCCGACCCGGCCAAGACCAACTACCCGATGGTGTTGCTGCTGCTGACGATCCTGGTGATCTACGTGACCATGGTCTACGGGCCGATTGCCGCCTGGCTGGTGGAACTGTTCCCGGCACGCATCCGCTACACCTCCATGTCGCTGCCCTATCACATCGGCAATGGCTGGTTCGGTGGCTTCCTGCCGACGGTGGCGTTTGCCATGGTGGCGGCCACGGGGGATATCTACTACGGGCTGTGGTATCCGATTGTCATCGCGGTGATGACGGCGGTGCTGGGTATCTTCTTCATGCCGGAAACCAAGGATCGGGAGATTCATCACACCTGACCGGCGCCGTCCCTGTAGGAGCGAGCCTGCTCGCGATAGCGGTGTGTCAGCCACAGTTAATGTTGACTGACATGGCCTCATCGCGAGCAGGCTCGCTCCCACAGGGTTCCTGGTGTGGCTTCAAGTGTGTTTTGGCAACTCGATGACGACCATCAGCCCGCCCCACTCGCTTTCGAGCAACGACAGTTTGCCGCCCCAGCTGTCGACGATGTCGCGCACGATACCCAGCCCCAAACCATGCCCATGGGTTTGCTCATCCAGCCGCGTCCCTCGACCGAACACCTGATCGCGACGCTTTTCGGGAATGCCCGGGCCGTCGTCTTCCACGCTGAGTTCAAAGCCCTCTGCATTCTCGGCCACGGTCAGGCGAACCTCGGCATCCGCCCATTTGCAGGCGTTATCCAGCAGATTGCCCAACAGTTCCAGCAAGTCCTCACGATCCCAGGGCAATTGCAGGCCGGTGGGTGCGCGGTAACTCAGCGCCAGGTGTTCGCCATGGATCATGTTCAGGGTGGCCAGCAATCCGGGGAGTTCGGCATCGCAATCAAACAGTGCGCCCGGTAAGGCATCGCCGGACAACCGCGCACGATTGAGTTCCCGATTGAGCCGTTGCTCGACCTGTTGCAGTTGTTCCTTGAGGGTCTTGCGCAGTTGCGGATGCGCGTCGAGTTGCTCGCTTGAAGCCAGGCTCAACAGCACCGCCAGCGGGGTTTTCAAGGCGTGGCCGAGGTTGCCCAGGGCATTGCGCGAGCGCTTGAGGCTGTCCTCGGTGTGGGCCAGCAGATGGTTGATCTGCGCCACCAGTGGCTCCAGCTCCACCGGCACCTGATCATCGAGTTGCGAGCGCTGGCCCTGTTGCAACTGCGCGATCTGCTCGCGGGCCTGCTCCAGCGGACGCAAGGCCCGGCGCACGGTAATCCGTTGCAGCAGCAGAATCAGCAACAGCGCTGTCAAACCCAGGCCGAACCCGAGCTGTTGCATGCGCCGGAAGCTCTCGCGAATTGGCGTGTAGTCCTCGGCGACGCTGATGGAGATCGGCACCCCCGAACGTCGATAGTCCGTGCGCAGCACCAGTAACTGTTGCCCCTCCGGCCCCAGTTGCAGGTTGCCGTGCAGGCCGGGGTGATCGAGCACCGGCAGTTCCTGATCCCATAGGGAACGGGAACGCCAGTGGCCGTCGACGAAATCAATGCGGAAATAATGCCCGGAAAACGGCCGCTGGTAGGCCGGTGACAGGCGTCGCTCATCCAGTTGCAAGCCTTGCGGCCCGCGCACCAGTGCCGCCAGCAGGTTCTCGCTGTCATTGCGCAACCCGGCTTCCAGGTAGCGCTGCAACCCCATTTCGAACAGCCACAGGCTGGTTTGCGCCAGCACCAGGCCAACGACCACCATCACGCTGATCAGGCCCAGGCTCAAGCGGCGCTGAATCGATTTCACCGGGCTTGCCCGCCGAACAGGTAACCCTGGCCGCGACGGGTTTCAATCACGCTTTTGCCGAGCTTGCGGCGCAAGTGGTTGACGTGGACTTCCAGCACATTGGAGTCGCGCTCGGTTTCACCGTCGTAGAGGTGTTCGGCGAGATGGCCCTTGGAGAGGATCTGCTCGGGGTGCAGCATGAAATAACGCAACAGGCGAAACTCCGCTGCGGTGAGCTGAATGTCGGCACCGTCGCGCACAACGCACTGGCGACCTTCGTCCAGATGCAGCCCGGCGGCCTTGAGCGTTGGCTGGTTGACCTGGCCATGGGAGCGGCGCAACAACGCCTGGATGCGCAAAAACAGCTCTTCGGGGTGGAATGGCTTGGTCAGGTAATCGTCGGCGCCGGCCTTGAGGCCCTCGATGCGTTCGGCCCAGGAGTCCCGGGCCGTCAGGATCAGCACCGGCGTGGCCAGCCCCGCCGCCCGCCATTGTGCCAGCACCTCAAGTCCCGGCACGCCCGGCAAACCGAGGTCGAGGATGATCAGGTCATAAGGCTCGGTGCTGCCCTGATACACCGCATCGCGACCGTCGGCCAGCCAGTCCACCGCATACCCTTGGCGATTGAGGCCGGCCAGCAGTTCATCGGCCAGGGGCACATGGTCTTCCACCAGGAGCAAACGCATGGATCAGTCTTCCTCGTCTTTCAATAATCGGCCGTCAGTCGCATCGATGTGCAGCTCACGGACCACGCCTTCGGGGGTCAGCAACTCGACATCATAAAGGTAGATGTTGTGCTTCTCTTCGAGCTCGGCTTCCAGCAGTTTCGCGCCGGGGTAGCGATCCATCGCCTGCTGCAGCAGTTGCTCCAGCGGCAGGATCACGCCCTGTTGACGCAGGCGCAGGGCTTCATCCTGATCCAGGTCGCGGGCCATCACTGCCGAGCAAAATGCCAGAAGCAGCAGCGCCATCCTGCGTGCGCAACATCGATTGAGTAGAAACACCTTCATTACCAATCCTGATGATCCTTGAGTCACTGCCCGCTGACCGGGTCTAATTCCATGCCCAGTGCCAGTGGTGTGAGCTTCTCGAAAGCCACAATGGTACCAGCGATGCGCTATCCCAGCGTTGCGTCGGGGGTCCAGGCGAGCCACCCTAACCCGCTGAACTTAATTGAAACTGAATTGCCATCATCGACAACACCCCCCCTCTGTGGGAGCGAGCCTGCTCGCGAAGGCGGCGGTACACCCAACTCAGCGGTGACTGACACACTGCTTTCGCGAGCAGGCTCGCTCCCACATAATCTGTCCGCTGGCCATACATCGAGAGCGCAATGACCGCCATCCACATCAAGTTCCCTTCCCTGACCCTCAAGGCCGGTCCGCGCGCCATTGCGCACATCCGCGCCAACGGCCTGAACGCCGCCGACGTCGGCACCCTGCCTGGCGCGGCCGGCGGTCCGAAGGCGCTGGGGATTCAGGGTCTGGACCTGGCGCTGTTCGGCGAGTGGCTGCCGGCGGCACCGCGGGAACGCTCGCTGATTGGCGCATCGGTGGGTTCCTGGCGCTTCGCCAGCGCCTGCCTGCCGGACGCCGCCGAGGGCATCCGGCGTCTCGGGCAACTGTACACCGAGCAACACTTCGCCAAGGGCGTGACCATGGCGCAGATCAGCCAGAGCTCACAGCGCATGCTCAATGACCTGCTCGACGGTCGCGATGCCTCGATCCTCGGCAACAACCATTACCGCCTGAACATCATGGTGGTCAAAAGCCACGGTCTGCTGGCCGACGATCATCGCGGCCGCCTCGGGCTGGGCCTGTCATCGGTCATCGCCGACAACCTGCGTGGCCGGGCACGGTTGGCACGGCACTTCGAACGCCTGATCATCCACGACCCGCGCCTGGCGCCGCCGGTCAATGCCTTGACGGACTTCCCGTCGCGCTTCGTCGCCCTCAATACCGGCAATTTGCGCCAGGCCCTGCTGGCTTCGGGCTCGATCCCGATGGTGATGGAGGGCGTGCGCGACCTGCCGGGCGCCGGCGCCGGGACCTTCCGCGACGGCGGTCTGCTGGATTACCACCTGGACCTGCCCTACAGCGGCAATGACATCGTGCTCTACCCGCACTTCACCGACCGGGTGATCCCCGGCTGGTTCGACAAGACCCTGCCATGGCGCCGCGCCTGCCCGGCTCGCTTGCAGAATGTGCTGTTGCTGGCGCCCTCGAAGGAATACCTGGCGCGCCTGCCCCACGGCAAACTGCCGGACCGTAACGATTTCAAGCGCTTCATGGGCGATGCCCCGAGCCGGCAGAAATACTGGCGCACGACCATGAACGAAAGCCGCCGCCTGGGGGACGAATTCCTCGAACTGGCCGCCAACGGTCGCCTCGGCGAGCGCTTGCTGACCCTTTAGTCAGGACAAACTGGTAAACTCGCCGCCTGCCCGAATCGCTGCGGCGAACGCCACCTGAACAGAGCTGAAAACACTGTGGAAATCTTCAAGGAATTTACTTTCGAATCCGCCCACCGCCTGCCCCACGTACCGGACGGCCACAAGTGCGGGCGCCTGCACGGTCACTCGTTCAAAGTGGCCATCCACCTGAGCGGCGACCTCGACCCGCACACCGGCTGGATCCGCGACTTCTCGGAAATCAAGGCGATCTTCAAGCCGCTGTACGAGCGCCTGGACCACAACTACCTGAACGACATTCCCGGCCTGGAAAACCCGACCAGCGAAGTGCTGGCCAAGTTTATCTGGCAGGAAATGAAGCCTCTGCTGCCAGAGCTCAGTGCGATCCGTATCCACGAGACTTGCACCAGCGGCTGCATCTATCGCGGCGAGTAAGCCAGGCAACACAAATAACCTGTGGGAGCGAGCCTGCTCGCGATGACGGCGGCACATCCAACATCAATGTGCCTGACCCACCGCTATCGCGAGCAGGCTCGCTCCCACAGGGGAACAGCGTTTTGTCAGAGAAAAAGAAAACAGCCTTCATCGGCTGTTTTTTTATGCCTATCCTTTTTGCCTCTTCCCCCCGCCAAGAGGACAAACCCATGACTGACTGGCCACTGGATCAGGTCTTCGACTTCAACGGACATCAGATACCCAACGCCGGTCATCTGGTTCAGGAAGATGCACCTGAAGCCATAGTCGCTGCGCTGCTACGGTTTTTGCCACTGCAGAAATCTTCCTGAATAAACCCAATCCCCTGTGGGAGCGAGCCTGCTCGCGATGACGCTGGCACATTCAGCACCAAGGTGACTGACACTCCGCCTTCGCGAGCAGGCTCGCTCCCACATTTTGAACTGGCGGGATTCGCCACAGGCGAGCTAACGTAAGGATATTGCCTACACGATTCACGAAAAGGACTCGCCCGATGCACATCATCAATGCCCGTCTGCGCAACCAGGAAGGCCTGCATGAGTTGAACCTGGAAAACGGCCTGATCAGCAGCATCGGCCGCCAGACCGAAGCCCGGACCCTGGGCCCTGACGATCTGGATGCCGGCGGCAATCTGGTGGTGCCACCCTTTGTCGAGCCGCACATCCACCTCGACGCCACCCTGACCGCCGGCGAGCCGCGCTGGAACATGAGCGGCACGCTGTTCGAAGGCATCGAGTGCTGGGGCGAACGCAAGGCGACCATCACCCACGAAGACACCAAGGCCCGGGCGAAGAAAACCATCCAGACCCTCGCCGCCCACGGCATCCAGCATGTGCGCACCCACGTCGACGTCACCGACCCGCAACTGACCGCGCTCAAGGCGATGCTCGAAGTGCGCCAGGAGAGCCGGCACCTGGTCGACCTGCAAATCGTCGCCTTTCCCCAGGAAGGCATCGAGTCCTACCACAATGGCCGCGAATTGATGGAAGAAGCCATCCGCATGGGCGCGGATGTGGTGGGTGGCATTCCACATTTCGAGTACACCCGCGACCAGGGCGTCAGCTCGGTGAAGTTCCTGATGGACCTGGCCGAACGCAGCGGTTGCCTGGTGGACGTGCATTGCGACGAAACCGACGACCCGCATTCACGCTTTCTCGAAGTGCTCGCCGAAGAGGCCCGCAGCCGCGACATGGGTTCGCGGGTCACGGCCAGCCACACCACGGCCATGGGCTCCTACGACAACGCTTACTGCGCCAAACTCTTTCGCTTGCTCGGGCATTCGGGGATCAGTTTTGTCTCCTGCCCCACTGAAAGCATCCACCTGCAAGGTCGCTTCGACAGTTTCCCGAAACGCCGGGGCGTGACCCGGGTCAACGAGTTGCTGGAAGCGGGCATGAACGTGTGCTTCGGGCAGGACTCCATCGTCGATCCGTGGTATCCGCTGGGCAACGGCAACATTCTGCGGGTGCTCGAAGCCGGTCTGCACATCTGCCACATGCTCGGTTATCGCAACCTGCAAAGTGCGCTGGACCTGGTGACGGACAATAGCGCCAAAGCCATGAACCTCGGCGATCGCTACGGCCTGGAGCGCGGGCGGCCGGCGAACCTGCTGATTCTGTCGGCGGAAAGTGATTACGAAATGATCCGCAGCCAGGGGTTGCCGCTGTACTCGGTGCGTGAGGGCAAGGTGTTGATGAAGCGGACGATGCCGGTGGTGGAGTTCAGTGGGCTGAGCTGAAATTTGCGTTGACCGGATTGGCCCCATCGCGAGCAGGCTCGCTCCTACAGGTTTTGTGAACGACATAAAACCACTGTAGGAGCGAGCCTGCTCGCGATGGCGATATCAGCTTCACTCGATCAATCGAGCCGTACCAAACAGGCTGACCCGACTCAACTCCCCCAGCTCTTCCTCCAGCAAGATCGGCGCCGTGCCACCCGGCATCGTCACCTTCACTTCCCCGGCAGTCACCCAACCCACCCACCACGCCGCACAGGCCACTGCACTTGCACTGGTCCCCGACGACGCCGTCGGCCCCTCGCCGCGCTCGAATACCCGCGCGGCGATGTGCCCTTCGGACACGCGCATAGCCCATTGCAGATTGATTCCCGCCGGACAAGGTTTGCCTGCACCCATCGGCATGGCGTAGGCGATTCGCGTCAGCCCCTCACCCAACGCCGGCTCGCGCATCTGCTCGTTGCTCGGCAGGTCCTCGGCACTGTCCACCAGCGTCACGCAATGGGGATTGCCGACCCGCACGAACTGGCTGCGCGACCATGGGTCATTGAGTGCCGACAATTGCACAACATGGCTGAGTTCGCGGCCATTCAACAGCACCGTTTCAACGCCGACTGCACTGACTGCCGTCGGTCCGAACCCGGGCTGGCCAAGGTCAAGCCAGAAACCCTGCACGCCCTCGACTTGAGCGGCTTTCACTGAAGTCTGCCCTGGCGAAGGCGTATCAGCCTTGTCGTGGTGAACCCTGAGCAGACAAGCTTCGTTCTGCGGTAACAACCCTTGATCGCTGAGGGCCTGGGAAAAAATCGTCAGCCCGTTGCCGCTGCGTTCGGCCAGGGTGCCGTCGGTGTTGACGATCAACAGATCAAAGGGTGACGAGGACTGAAACGGTCCGACCAGCAAACCGTCGCTGCGATGATCCTTGCTGCCGGACGGTTGGGTACCTGGCGCCCAGCTGCAGCAAGCCTCGACCGCCGCCATCGCCCAGGCTTCGAGGGTTTGCGCTGCCTGGCTGGCCTGATCGGGCAGGTCAATGCCCTGGCGGCGCAGTTCTTCGGGCGCTACCACGATGTAGATGTTGCCCCGTGCATCGTACCGCTGCGCCATGGCGCCCTCCGTGTGTCATTGAAATGGCTCAACATATCGCGAAAAGCAGCGGCGCTGTGCAACGATGTCGCTCTGTTTGACCGTAAACTTTCCGGGCACTGATCGAACCCTCACAGGCCGATCACTGTCCGTTGAGGACGCGACGCTTTTTGCCAAGGATTATTATGACCAGCCTCAACAGCCAGACCACCTTCGTTCCCGGCCGCCTGGAACAGATGTCCACGCGCATCGGTTTTTTCATCGCCGGAGCGGGCATCGCCGCATGGGCGCCGCTCGTGCCCTATGCCAAGGCCCGGGCCGGACTGGATGAAGGCACCCTGGGTTTGTTGCTGCTGTGCCTGGGGGTGGGTTCGATCCTGGCGATGCCGTTGGCCGGGATCCTGTCCACACGTTTCGGCTGCCGACGGGTGACGACCGGCGGAACCCTGCTGATCTGTGTCGCCTTGCCGCTGCTGGCGACGGTGTCGTCGATTCCGGCGCTGATCGCCGCGTTGTTCATGTTCGGCGCGGGGCTCGGCACCGTGGATTCGACGGTCAACCTGCAAGCGGTGATCGTCGAGCGCGCCAGCGGCAAAAACATGATGTCGGGTTTTCATGGCCTGTTCAGCCTGGGCGGGATTGTCGGTGCAGCGGGTGTCAGCGGCTTGCTTGGCCTGGGGATTTCACCCCTGGGAGCCACGCTGGTGGTGATCGTGTTGCTGCTGATCGCGCTGGCCAAGGCCGTGCCGCATCTATTGCCCTACGGCAGCGAGAGTTCGGGGCCGGCCTTTGCGGTGCCCCACGGCATCGTCCTGTTCATCGGCGGCATGTGCTTCATCGTGTTCCTCGCCGAAGGCGCGGCACTGGACTGGAGCGCGGTGTTCCTGACGCAGGAACGTGGCATCGACACGGCGTATGCCGGGCTTGGTTATGCGGCGTTTGCCCTGACCATGACGGCCGGGCGTTTGACCGGCGACAAAATCGTGCGACGCCTGGGCGCGACGCGGGTGATTGTGTTCGGCGGGCTGACAGCCGCTTCAGGACTGTTTCTGGCGACGTTCGCACCGAGCTGGGAGGCGGCGCTGGTGGGTTATGCGCTGCTGGGGGGCGGTTGCTCGAACATTGTTCCGGTGCTGTACACCGCCGTCGGCAAGCAGACGGTCATGCCCGAAAGCATCGCCGTGCCGGCCATTACCACCCTGGGGTATGCGGGCATCCTGGCAGGCCCCGCCGTCATCGGCTTCGTCGCCCATGGCAGCAGCTTGAGCTTTGCCTTTGCCTTGATGGCGTTGTTGCTGGTGGCGGTGGCCGTTGGCGGGAGAGTGTTGAAGGTCTGAAAAGCTTCCCGAGCAGGCTCGCTCCCACATTGGATCTGTGTCGCTCACAAATTTTGTGTGCACAGAAGATCTACTGTGGGAGCCTGCTCGCGATGGGGTCCACTCGGTCTGTCAGAACCCGACACTGGCCTGCACGAAGAACGTGCGCGGCGCACCGACGTACATCCCCGAGTTGTTGTCGCTGGAACGGGTGAAGTACTGCTTGTCGAAGATGTTCTTCACCCCCGCCCCCAGTTTCAGGTTTGACACCTGCGGACCGAAGTCATAGCCGGCACGTGCGTCCCAGAGCACGTAACCCGGGATATCACCGAACTGGCCGTCAGCGCTGCCTTCGGTGATGTAGTTGCCGTTGAAGCTGCCATCGGCGTTCACGCCGGTGCCCGGCGAACGCTGCTTGGACTGGGCGAACGCATCGAGGTTGTAAGTCCAGCGGTTGACGTCGTAACGCAGGCCGGCGGTGGCAACCTGGCGGGAGTAGAACGGCAGGTCACGGCCCTTGAAGCCCGGGATCTCGCCTTCGTAGGTGGCGCGGGTGTAGGTGAAACCGGCGTTGGCGGTCAGGCCGTCCAGCAGCGGGTTCAGCGCAGCCATGTCGTAATGCACCGAGGCTTCGATACCCTGGTGCTTGGTCGCGCCGAGGTTGGTCCAGCCCACGTCATTGCTGATGTATTGCAATTCGTCGTCGAAGTCGATGTAGAACAGCGTCACTTCGCCGCCCCACACGTCATCGTTGTAGCGCGTGCCGATCTCGTAGGTCTTGGCCTTTTCCGGCTCCAGGCCGTTGGCGGGCTCATTACCGATACCGCCCTGCCCCAGCTGGAAATACTGCAGCGCGCCGAACGAGGTTTCGTAGTTGGCGAACAATTTCCAGGCATCGGACAGGTGATACATCACGCTCAGGGCCGGCAGCGGCTCGTTGCTTTCGATGCTGCGTTTTTTCTCCGGCACCCGTTTACCGGCGGTATCGAGCACCGGGCGATCGTGCCAATCGGTGCTGATGTGCTCGAAGCGAATGCCCGGGGTGACGGTCCAGTTGCCGACGTCGATCTTGTTGTCGACGTAGACCGAATTGGCCTCGGTGCCACCGGTGCGGTCCTGATAGACATGGCCGTCCGCTCCCGGACGCACGACTGGCTCGTTGTTGACCAGCGCCACACGACTGGCCTCTTCGTGCATGGCCTCTTTCAAGTAACGATAACCGACGCTGACTTCCTGGGTGGTCGGGCCCACATCAAACACATGGGACACCCGTGGTTCGATACCGTAGGTGTAGTAGCTGCGCGGATAGGAATTGAGTGTCTTCAGATCCCGCGAGGCAATGGTGCTGCCACGGAAACTGTCGGTGTAGTAGGTCAGCACTTCGGCCTGGGTGCGATCGTCGATCTGCCGCACCCACTTGAACGACACATCCTTGCGGCGGCCACTGAAGTTGTCGTGGTCGCGCACGGACTGGAACGGGTCGGCGTCGTACTGCGCCTGGGTCAGGCCGCCGGGCATGTCGGCCTTGGCGTCGTAGTAGTGGAAGTTGAGGCTGAAATCGTCGACATCGGTGGGCGCCCAATGGGTCTTGAGGATCACGTCGTCGATGTCGTTGCCGTTGTTGCTTTCACGGTAACCGTTGCCGTTCACGCCGGAGTACAACAGCGCCACACCCATGCCGTTGTCGGCGGTGCCGCCCATGAACGCGGTGTCGATGTGCTTCCAGCCACCGTGCTGCGAGGTTTCCAGGGTGGTGCCGATTTCCGCCGAGGCTTTTTCCGGGATCGCGCGGGTCACGAAGTTGATCACGCCGCCCACGTTTTGTGGTCCGTAGCGTACGGAGCCGGCACCGCGTACCACGTCGATGCTGTCGAGGTTGCCGGAGGAAATCGGCGCCATGGACAGTTGCGGCTGACCGTAAGGCGCGAACGCCGCCGGGATGCCGTCGATCAGCACGGTGGAGCGAGGCGACAGGCGCGAAGTCAGACCGCGTACGCCGACGTTCAGGGAAATATCGCTGCCACCGGTGCCGTTGGCGTCTTGGACTTGCACGCCCGGGACACGTTTAAGTACGTCGCCGACGTTCATCGCGCCCTGCTCGACCATGGCTTCGCGGCGGACCACGGTGCGTGCGCCGGGGTGGTTCTGCACCACGGCGGCATCGGCGTCGCCGAGCCAGTCGCCGACCACCTTGATGTCCGTCACGCCCAGCTCCAGCGGGCCGTTGGCCGCCGAAGTCGGTGCCGGCATCAACGTCACCGAACCTTCATCGATCTGGTATTGCAGGCCGCTGCCTTGCAGCAACTGGCGCAGCGCGTCTTCCGGGGAAAGGTTGCCATCCACCGCCGGGGCCTGCTTGCCGGCAACCAGTTCAGGGCTGAAGAACACCTGAAGCGAGGTTTGCTGGCCCAATTGGCTCAGGGCTTCTCCCAAGGGTTGCGCCGCAATGCGGATGCCGTCGGCGGCGAAGGCCTGGGGCAACGCAATATTGACCGCCAGCGCGAGGGCCAGCGGCAACCAGGGGAGTTTGTTGTTTTTAGCGGTGGAGTTTTTCACGTCGAACGTAATCCTGTGGATCGCAAGAGTGTGCGCTTGTTAATGCAAACCAGTTGCAGTTGAACAGGAAGACGATGAACTCGAAAAAAACCTGAATTTTATTTTGAGATTATTTCCTGGCTGCCATCGCCAAGGGTACGCACGGCCACCGGCAGGATGCTCGGCAAGGCCTTGAGCAGTGCGTCGGTATTGTCGGATTTGAACACGCTGGTCAGGCGCAGATCGCCCACTGCTGCGTTGGCGACCTTGAGCGGCTTCTCGCGATAGCGCGAGACCTGCTCGGCGACATCGGTGAGGCTGGCGTTGTTGAACACCAGTTTGCCATTGCGCCAGGCAGTCATTTCCGTCGGGTTGACGGCATAGGCGGCGGCAACTTTGCCCCGGGCATCGACGTGGGTGCCAAGGCCTGCCGTCAGATTGATGAAATCGTTATCGCCGGCATCGCGCCCTTGAACCTTGACGGTACCCTGCTCCACCACCACCCGGGTTTCGCTGGCGCCATGGCGTACATCGAATCGGGTGCCGGTGACCGTGACCTTGCCGCTGCCCGCCGCGACCACGAATGGTCGGCTGGTGTCGTGCTCGACACTGAACATCGCTTCGCCTTCGCTCAGCTCAACGTTGCGCAGACCCTTTTCAAAGCGCACCTGGATCCGGCTGCGACTGTCCAGATCGACCACCGAGCCATCGGGCAACGCCACTTGGCGTCGCTCATTCAGGGACGTTGAAAACTCGGCCGTGTAAGGCGCCGGATGATTCAGGCCGCTGAACAAACCCAGGCCGAGCGCCACGGCCAGCACGCTGGCGGCCACTGCGTAACGCAACATCGGGCGAGGCTTTTTCAGGGCTGGCGGGGTTTCACACAGGGCCCGCAAACGCGTCGCCGGCACCAGGTCGGCGGCGCTCCACAAGCCCTGGAGTACTTCGAATTCGCTTCGGTGCTGGGGGTGCTGGTCCAGCCAGAGCTGAAACCGGCGCCGCACTTCGACATCCGCAACAGGCTCCTGCAAACGCACAAACCACTGCGCCGCGTCATCGCGAACCGCTGTTTGCCCGCACGCGCAATCACGAGTATCCATCATGGAAGTTCCTGTTTGGCTGGGGAGGAGAAGGCGCGGCCGGTCATGACTGCAACCCGTCCAGGCGATCACGCAGGTGCCGAAGCGTGCGGATCATATACTTTTCCACCATGTTCTTGGACAGCCCCAGGCGTTCGGCGATTTCGGCCTGGGTCAGGCCCTCGATTTTCTGCCAGACAAACACCTTGCGGCAGTTGACCGGCAGCTCGGTGAGTGCCCGTTCGATGGAATCAGCCAGCTGGATCGCGTGCATGAAATGCTCCGGGTCGCCGGTCGGCGACTCACTGAGATCAATCGCCTCGGACTCCATGGCGCCCCGCCGGTCCTCACGCCGATAACCGTCCACGGCAATGTTGCGCGCGGTCTGGTGCAAATACGCCCGGGGCTGTTGCACCACCGCCGAATCGGACTCAAGCACCCGCACGAAGGTGTCGTGGGCCAGGTCCTCGGCCTGCTGACGATTCCTCAGGCGACGGGTCCAGGTACCAACCAACTCTTCGTAATGCTCGAAAAAGCCGTGTCTGCGGGGCAGCTTGAAGGTCATTGCGGTGTGCTGTGGAGACGGGGCGTGAATAGTAATGCTTCCTATTAACTTGAAGCAATGACTGCGCTCCAATGAACGAGCACTTTGTCCGCTTGCCAATGTGCCTTCCGTCAGGAAAGCTGGATCGCGGCACGGAACCCAAGAAATCTGGCAGGCATTCAAAAGCATCCATTGACGGGTTGTAACAAAGTGCAGGAGTGCCCGTACCCGGCTTTTCCCCAGGAATTCACCCATGTTCAGCCCCAAAGCGTCGCCCAAAAGAACACCGCTTGCCCGCCTCGCCCTGGCCATCACCCTGAGCACCTTCGGCCTGCCTTTCTGGGCGGGCAATGCCCAGGCCCACGGCGGTCACGCCGACATGGTGCCGCTGCAAGCGGGTCTTGAGGAATTTGGCGCCACGGTGAAATGGGACGATTACGCCAATCTGTTCACCATCGCCAAGGACGGGGTCTACCTCAAGGTCAAGCCCGACAGCAAAGTGGCGATGCTCAACGGCAAGCGTATCGAGCTGACGGTGCCGGTGGTGTTCAAGGACCATACGGCGTTCATGTCCAAGGACTTTATCAACCAGGTGTTCCAATCCGGGCTGGACAAGACCTTCGTCGTCGAGACCCGCCCCAACCCGCTCAATCCCCTGAGCGCGGCCGAAATCACCACGGCCGTGGACATCGTCAAGAAATCGGAAAACTACAAACCCGGTTTCCGCTTCACCGAAGTCTCGATCAAGGAGCCGCCGAAGGATCAGGTGTGGAACTTCGTCTTTACCGGGCAGAACGTCGCCCAGCCGCGTGAGGCCTCGATCGTGGTGCTCGACGGCAAGCACGTGATCGAAGCGCTGGTCGATCTCGACACCAAAGCACTCAAGTCCTGGAAGCCGATCGAAGGCGCCCACGGCATGGTCCTGCTGGACGATTTCGCCACGGTGCAAACCGCCGTGGAAACCAGCCCGGAGTACGCCCAGGCCCTGGCCAAGCGCGGCATCAATGACGTGAAGAAAGTCGTGGCCACGCCGCTGACCGTCGGCTACTTCGACGGTAAGGACGGCCTGGCTCAGGACAAGCGCCTGCTGAAAATCGTCAGCTACCTCAACACCGGTGACGGTAATTACTGGGCGCACCCGATCGAGGGCCTGGTAGCGATTGTCGACCTGGAACAGAAGAAACTGATCAAGATCGAAGACGAAGCGCTCATCCCGGTACCGATGAAGCCGACGCCGTATGACGGTCGCGGACGCCAGGGCGTGGCGGTCAAACCGCTGGAAATCATCGAGCCCGAGGGCAAGAACTACACCATCAGCGGCAACAGCATTCACTGGCAGAACTGGGACTTCCACGTTCGACTCGACTCGCGAGTCGGGCCGGTCCTGTCCACCGTCACCTACGACGACAAGGGCAAGAAACGCAAGATCATGTACGAAGGTTCGCTGGGCGGCATGATCGTGCCTTACGGCGACCCGGATATCGGCTGGTACTTCAAGGCCTACCTCGACTCCGGCGACTACGGCATGGGCACCCTGACTTCACCGATTGCCCGTGGCAAAGACGCCCCGCAAAACGCCGTGTTGCTGGACGCCACCATCGCCGACTATACCGGCGCACCGACGGCAATCCCGCGCGCCATGGCGGTGTTCGAGCGCTACGCAGGTCCGGAATACAAACACCAGGAAATGGGCCAGCCCAACCTCAGCACCGAGCGTCGTGAACTGGTGGTGCGCTGGATCAGTACCGTGGGCAACTACGACTACATCTTCGACTGGGTCTTCCAGCAGAACGGCACCCTCGGCATCGACGCCGGCGCCACCGGCATCGAAGCGGTCAAGGGCGTGAAATCGAAAACCATGCACGAAGACACCGCCAGGGAAGACACACGCTACGGCACCCTGCTGGACCACAACATCGTCGGCACCACGCACCAGCACATCTACAACTTCCGCCTCGACATGGACGTGGACGGCGAGCAGAATTCGCTGGTGGAAGTGAACCCGGTGGTGCTGCCGAACGACCGTGGCGGCCCGCGCACCAGCACCATGCAGACCGAAACCAAAGTCGTCACAACCGAGCAACAGGCGGCGCAGAAATTCGACCCGTCGACCGTGCGTTTGCTGACCAACTCCAGCAAGGAGAACAAGGTCGGCAACCCGGTTTCCTATCAGCTGATTCCGTACGCCGGCGGCACGCACCCGGTGGCCAAGGGCGCCAACTTCGGCAAGGACGAATGGCTCTACCACCGCCTGAGTTTCATGGACAAGCAGCTATGGGTGACGCAATACAACCCGGAAGAAAAATACCCGGAAGGCAAGTACCCGAACCGCTCGGATAAGGACTCGGGCCTGGGGCAGTTCACCCAGGACAACCACTCCATCGAGAACACCGACGATGTGGTCTGGCTGACCACCGGCACCACCCACATCGCCCGTGCCGAGGAATGGCCGATCATGCCGACCGAATGGGTGCATGTGCTGCTCAAGCCTTGGAACTTCTTCGATGAAACGCCGACCTTGAATCTCAGCTCACCGAAGTAACCAGGCCGAACGCAAAACCCTGTAGGAGCGAGCCTGCTCGCGATGGTCGTCAACGATAACGCGCCAATTCAATAGAATCGCGGTGTCCTTGAGTTCTTCGCGAGCAGGCTCGCTCCTACAGGGTTGGCCGGAACCGATCAGGCATACCGCTTGCGATACTCTCCCGGCGCAATGCCGAAGCGCGATTTGAACGCGGTGGAGAAGTAGCTCGAATCGGAAAACCCCCACGAATACCCCAGCACCGACAACTTCTCGTCCCTGCCTGACCGACGCAGGGATTCGGCGCACAGGTCCAGGCGACGGTTCTTGATGTAGCGCGCCACCACCAATCCCTTCTTGGCAAACATGCGGTACAGGCCGCGGGTGGACATGCCGACTTCCCGCGCCAGCCATTCCGGGCACAGGTCTTCGGAGCGAATGTTTTCGTCGATGCAGGTGAGCGTCTTGCGGAAAATGCGCTCGTGGGAATCGGTGCAGTCGTCGGTCTGGCTGATCGCCGGGCGCAGCAGGCTGACAATCGCCTCCAGGGTCGCTTCGCTTTCCTGGCGGGTCAGGTGCTGCTGGCGGGTGGCATCAAGGATCAGCCGGTGCGAGAGCATCGCAATGGGCGAGGTCGCGGCAATCCGGTGGCCGCACTTGACCTGATTGAAGCGCAGGGTTTGTTCGACCAGTTGATACGGCAGGATCAGCGACAACTGCCGGGAGTTTTCGCCGTAGGTGAAGTCGCTGGGCCGCGCGGCATCGATCAGCGTGATGTCGCCGGGGGACAGCAAGACCTTGTCGTCGCCTTGGGCCATGCCCGCCGTGCCGTCGAGCTGGAACACCGCAAAATACTTGCCACCCTCGCCCGCCGCGACTTCCTGGGGCGTACGGTACAGCCGCGCCTGGCACGCGTCGACGAAACTGAGCTTGAGCGCATCGCTCTGGTATTCGCGGATACGCCCGGCAAATTCGCTGCCCAGGGGTTGTGCGTTGAAGGCGCCACAGATCTGGTTGATCTGATGGATCCACTGGTCGAACCCATCATGGCGCTGTGCTGTTGTAGAAATCATGTCAGGCCTCACGCAGGCTTATTTTTATTGTCTACGTCAATCCACACGACATCGGATGCTTCGAGTCTCCTGAACCGCACCATTCCCTGAACAATGACGTGCTATTTCAGTCCGCCAAAACGCCGATAGAAGCTTTCACCCACATCCGGCAACGGGCCGTCGGCCGTTTCCAGCGCGGCGTTCAGCCATTCTTCGGCCTTGGCATAGATCAAACGGTAAATATTACGGCACAACTGCCGGGCCGCACGGCCTTCCCAATCGCCGGGCAACAATTCGTCCGGCAGCTGCGGGTCGCGCAGCAGCAGTTTGCGGTATTCATGAATAAGCAGGATCCGCGCCAGGAAGCAGTCGGACGGTTGCAGGTTTTCCTGCTCGCGAAGCGCCTGCCAGAGCGGCCGGAACAGCTGAATGAACTCGCTGTAGTGCGCCGCCAGCTCCTCGATGTTCCAGCTCTCGCGCACCTGCAGGCGCAGGGCCTTGGAGGCCAGTACGTCCTGGGCGGTGGTTTCGAAGACGATGGTGTCTTCCTGGGCGCCGAGGTCGAGCAGCGTCGCGTTGACATCAGAGCGGTCACTGCGCGGACAAGCCAGCACCACCGGCGAGATCGCACCAAAACCTTGCCACTCCAGCTCCTCGCGCACCTGTTTGCGTTTGTCCTGTGTCAGCTGCGAGAGCATCACCAGGCACCAGGAACCATCCCAGGCCGGCATCGTGGTGCTGTAGACCCGCTTGAAGGCCTTGTCGAAACGCCGGCGACCGGTGCCAGTCAGGCTGTAATAGCTACGACGACCGACTTTTTCGGCGGTCAGCCAGCCTTCCTTGGTCAGGCGAAAAATCGAGGTACGGATCAGTCGTTCGTTGATGCCGATGGGCTCGAGCAACTGAATCAGGCTGCCCAGCCAGACGGTGCCGCCATGGGGTTCGATGGCATCCCCGTACAACGTGATGATCAAGGAACTGGCGCGGATTGGCGTCTGTTCCTGGAAGCGGGTAATCAGATGGTTCAAGGGAGTCAGGGACGACATGGGCGTTCCGTGCGAAAAAAGAAAAGGAATATACCGAAAGCCAACCGGTTAAGCCCAACCCCTTGTAGGAGCCAGCCTGCTGGCGAAGGTGTGTCAGTCAACGCCAAGGTAGTTGACCCACCTTCGCCAGCAGGCTGGCTCCTACAAGGGGCCGTGTTCACAAGGCACTGCCTTTCGGGCGCAACCCGCTGTCACTGATACGCGGGCGATCCGGCTCCGGTTCGCTCAGTGGATCGCAGACCTGCATCTGCGTCAGACAACGCTGGGCCAGTTGCTGATATTCCCGGGTGCCGGCCTGTTTCCACGCCACTTCCTGATCGCTGAGGCTGCGCTTGACGCTGGCCGGTGCACCCATGACCAGCGACTGCTCCGGGCATTCGAAGCCGGCCTTGACGAACGCCGCCGCCGAAACGAATGAACGCGGGCCGATCCGGGCGTTGTCCATGACCACCGCATTCATGCCCACCAGCGCATCGGCGCCGATCCGGCAACCGTGCAGCACAGCGCCGTGGCCGATGTGGCCGTTGCGTTCGACCACGGTGTCGCTGTCGGGGAAACCGTGCATCACGCAGGTGTCCTGCAGGTTGGCGCCCTCCTCCAGCACGATCCGCCCGAAATCTCCACGCAGGCTGGCCAGCGGACCGACATAGCAATGGGGGCCGATGATCACGTCACCGATCAATACGGCGGACGGGTGCACATAAGCGCTCGGGTCAACCACCGGAGTCAGGCCATCAAGGCTGTAGCAGGTCATGAACGCGTCCCTCACAAAGCGATGCAAATAATTACTAATTTTGTATCACATCAGTTTTAACAGTACAAAGACTAAAAACCGTATCACTTGAAATGCACCTTTCCGACGAATGCCAACGCGTCTCTAAAATCGCCGCCAAACCCAATGTTTTCTAGAAAAAACCCGCCATCAGCCCCCCTTCGGCAGGAAGCCTGAAAATCGAAACACTCACCAATAAGACACATTAAATCTATTTTCATATTGCATTTACGTATCACGTTATAGCTATACTTGGGCAAAACCGGCCCCCGCGGCCGATCCAATAACGAGCCGGCACCACGCCGAGCGTGCACCGTGAGAGCATCCGCCATGCCTCTGACCCTTGCCGTCGAATTGATCGAGCCTGGCGTCCGTCTGATTACACTGCAGCGCCCGCAAGCCCTGAACGCCTTGACCACCGAGTTGCTGGGCGAACTGGCCGCCGAACTGAGCATTGCGCAAGCTGACCCCGACACCCGCGCCGTGGTCCTCACCGGCAGCCGCAAGGCCTTCGCCGCCGGCGCCGACATCAAGGAAATGGCCGAACGAAATCTGGTCGGGATCCTCGACGACCCGCGCCAGGCCTCGTGGCAAACCATTACCCGCTTCAGCAAACCGCTGATCGCCGCCGTCAACGGCTTCGCCCTCGGCGGTGGCTGCGAACTGGCGATGCACGCCGACATCATCATTGCCGGTGAAGACGCCCGTTTCGGCCAGCCGGAAATCAACCTCGGGATCATGCCTGGCGCCGGTGGCACCCAACGCCTGCTGCGCGCCGTCGGCAAATCCATGGCCATGCAGATGGTGCTGACCGGCGAGCCGATCGACGCCCGCCAGGCCCAGCGCGCCGGCCTGGTCAGCGACGTCACCCAACCGGAACTCACCGTCGAGCGCGCCCTGCACATCGCCCGCAGCATCGCGGCCAAGGCACCGCTGGCGGTGCGCCTGGCCAAAGAGTCGCTGCTCAAGGCCATGGACACCGACCTGGCCAGCGGCCTGCGTTTCGAGCGCCACGCCTTCACCGTGCTGTCCGGCACCCGCGACCGCGACGAAGGCATTGCCGCCTTCCAGGAAAAGCGCACGCCGACCTTCACCGGCCAGTAACCACTGAATTCGAACGACTGCCAAGAGAACGCCAAGACCATGAACTTCGAACACATCCTGTTTTCCATCGACGCCGGCGTCGCCCTGCTCAGCCTCAATCGGCCAGACCAGCTCAACAGCTTCAACACCCAGATGCATGGCGAAGTGAAGGAAGCACTCAAGCAAGTACGGCAGAACCCGGACGTGCGCGTGTTGTTGCTGACCGGTGAAGGCCGCGGCTTCTGCGCCGGGCAGGACCTGAGCGACCGCAATGTCGCGCCGGGCAGCGCCGTGCCGGATCTGGGCGAGTCCATCGAGAGGTTCTACAATCCGTTGATCCGCCAGTTGCGCGACCTACCGCTGCCGGTGATCTGCGCGGTCAATGGTGTGGCGGCCGGGGCTGGCGCCAACATTCCGCTGGCTTGCGATCTGGTATTGGCGGCGCGTTCGGCCAGTTTCATCCAGGCGTTCTGCAAGATTGGTTTGATCCCTGATTCAGGCGGCACCTGGACCCTGCCGCGTCTTGTCGGCATGGCCCGGGCCAAGGCTTTGGCGCTGCTGGGCAACCGCCTGAGCGCCGAACAAGCCGAGCAATGGGGCTTGATCTACCAGTGTGTGGACGACGCCGATTTGCGCGACGAAGCCTTGAAACTGGCCCGCCACCTGGCGACCCAGCCGACCTACGGCCTGGCACTGATCAAGCGCAGCCTCAACGCCAGCCTGAGCAACAGCTTCGACGAGCAGCTTGAGCTGGAAAAAGATCTGCAACGTCTGGCCGGGCGCAGCGAGGACTACCGCGAAGGCGTCGGCGCCTTCATGGAAAAACGCACCCCAAGCTTCAAGGGACGCTGAGTCATGACCGCACTGAACACCAACGCACGCATCGCCGTGATCGGCGCCGGGGCCATGGGTGCCGGTATCGCCCAGGTCGCGGCCCAGGCCGGCCATCCGGTATTGCTGCTGGACAATCGTCCCGGCGCTGCCGCTCAAGCGATTGAAGGCATCGACCGCCAACTGGGCAAGCGGGTCGAGAACGGCAAACTGTCCGCCGACTTGCGCAGCGCGACGATTGCCCGCCTGCAAGCGGTAGAAGCCATCGAGACCCTGGCCGACTGCGATCTGATCATCGAAGCCATCGTCGAGAACCTCGAGGTCAAACGCGCGCTGTTCCGTCAGCTCGAAGGCATCTGCGGCACGCATTGCATCCTCGCCAGCAACACCTCGTCGCTATCGATCACCAGCATCGCCGCACAGCTTGATCATCCACAACGCCTGCTCGGCCTGCACTTCTTCAACCCGGCGCCGGTGATGGCGTTGGTGGAAATCGTCTCCGGCCTGGCCAGCGATCCGACACTCGCCGAGTGCCTGTACGACACCGCCAAGGCCTGGGGCAAAAAACCGGTGCACACCCGTTCGACGCCGGGTTTCATCGTCAACCGCGTGGCCCGGCCGTTCTACGCCGAGAGCCTGCGGATGCTGCAGGAAGGCGCGGCCGACTGCCCGACACTGGATGCGTTGATGCGCGAGGCTGGCGGTTTCGCCATGGGCGCGTTCGAGCTGATGGATTTGATCGGCCATGACGTCAACTACGCCGTAACCTGCTCGGTGTTTGACGCTTACTACCAGGACACGCGCTTCCTGCCGTCGTTGATCCAGAAAGAACTGGTGGACGGCGGGCGTTTGGGACGCAAGAGCGGTCGGGGTTTCTATAGCTACGCCCAAGGTGCGGAGCGCCCGCACGCCGCTGAAATCAGCAGCGATGCGAAGGTCGAGGTTTGTGCTGTGGAAGGCGACCTCGGTATCGCTAAAGGCTTGCTCGCACGCTTGCATGAACAAGGCGTCGAGATCATCCAGCGCGACGGCCAAGGTTTGCTGCGGGTCGGTGATGCCGTGCTGGCCCTGAGCGACGGGCGCATGGCCTGCCAGAGGGCTCACGAAGACGGGCTGCGCAACCTGATCCTGCTGGATCTGGCATTCGATTACTGTCATGCCAAACGCATCGCCATCAGCCATGCGGCAGGCATTGACCCGCTGGCACTCGAACAAGGCGTTGCCCTGCTGCAACGGGCCGGCCTGAAGGTCAGCCTGCTCAGCGACAGCCCCGCCCTCGCCGTCCTGCGCACCGTGGCCATGCTCGCCAACGAAGCCGCCGACGCCCTGCTGCAAGGCGTGGCCTCGGCCGCCGACATCGACCTGGCCATGCGCGCCGGGGTCAATTATCCGCAAGGGCCGCTGGCCTGGGCCGATGCCATTGGCCTGTCGCACATTCTTGAAACGCTGGAAAACCTGCAAGCCAGTTATGGCGAAGAACGCTACCGGCCGTCGCTGCTGCTGCGCCGTCGCGTCGCCGAAGGGAGAAACTTCCATGACTAACCATGAAGCCATGTCCCTGGCCAGTGAATGCGCGCAATCGCTGTTCCAGCGCGACGCCGCCAGCCAGGCCATGGGCATGCGCCTGCTCTCGGCCGGCCCCGGCTGCGCGCGAGTGGGCATGACAGTGCGCGCCGACATGGTCCAGGGCCACGGCACGTGCCACGGCGGCTACCTGTTCGCGCTGGCCGATTCGGCATTCGCCTTTGCCTGCAACAGCTACAACGAAGCCACCGTGGCCATCGGTTGCAGCATTGACTACATCGCCCCGGCGCGCCTGGGTGACACGCTGAACGCCGACTGCATCGAGCAGAGCCGTTCCGGGCGCACCGGCAACTACGACGTGCGCATCGAAAACCAGCAGGGCCAATTGATCGCCCTGTTCCACGGCAAATCCTACAAAGTGCGCGGCCCGGTGCTGACGCAGGAGACCCCCAATGAATGACGCCCTGATCATCGACGCAGTCCGGACCCCGATTGGCCGTTACGCCGGCGTCCTGAGCAGCGTGCGCGCCGACGACCTCGGCGCGGTACCGTTGCGCGAACTGCTGCGCCGTCACCCGCAAGTGGACTGGAACACGGTCGACGACGTGATCTACGGCTGCGCCAACCAGGCCGGCGAAGACAACCGCAACGTCGCACGCATGTCGGCGCTGCTGGCCGGGTTGCCGGTCAGCGTGCCGGGCACCACCCTCAATCGCCTGTGCGGCTCCGGGCTGGATGCCATCGGCACCGCCGCCCGGGCGATTCGCAGCGGCGAAACCGGGCTGATGCTGGTCGGCGGCGTCGAATCCATGTCCCGCGCGCCACTGGTGATGGGCAAGGCCGAGCAGGCGTTTTCCCGGTCGGCCGAGATCTTCGATACCACCATCGGCTGGCGCTTCGTCAATCCGCTGATGAAAAAGACCTATGGCATCGACTCCATGCCGGAAACGGCGGAGAACGTCGCCGAACAGTTCAACATCTCCCGGGCCGACCAGGACGCCTTCGCCCTGCGCAGCCAGCAACGCGCTGCCGCCGCCCAAGCGAGCGGGCGTCTGGCCAAGGAAATCGTCGCTGTAGAAATTCCGCAGCGCAAAGGCCCGGCCAAAGTGGTCGAGCACGACGAACACCCACGCGGCGACACCACCCTTGAACAGCTTGCCAAGCTGGGCACGCCGTTCCGCGAAGGCGGCAGCATCACCGCCGGCAACGCCTCCGGGGTCAACGACGGGGCCTGCGCCTTGCTGCTGGCCAGCCCGGAAGTCGCCAAACGCCACGGCCTGACCGCCCGTGGCCGGGTCGTGGCCATGGCCACTGCCGGCGTCGAACCACGGATCATGGGCATCGGCCCGGTGCCGGCCACCCGCAAGGTGCTGGAGGTGGCCAACCTGAGCCTGGCCGACATGGACGTGATCGAGCTCAACGAAGCCTTCGCCGCACAGGGTCTGGCGGTACTGCGTGAACTGGGCCTGAGCGACACCGACCCGCGGGTCAACCCCAACGGCGGCGCCATCGCCCTGGGCCATCCACTGGGCATGAGCGGCGCACGGTTGGTGACCACCGCCCTGCACGAGCTGGAAGAACGTAACGGCCGCTACGCCCTGTGCACCATGTGCATCGGTGTCGGCCAAGGGATCGCGCTGATTATCGAGCGTCTATCCCACTAAAGAATCGCGATTCCCAAGGAGCCGAGAGGTATCCTTGGGGCATGCACTCAAAGCCCTTGTGCAAAAGGGCTGGAACACAAAAACAATTCGAGTGAACACATGAACATGCCAATTGCCAAAGCCGTGCTGGACCCTGTGCTGGACCCGCTGGAAACCGCCAGCATCGACGAGCTGCGCCAGCATCAGCTGGAGCGCCTGCGCTGGAGTCTGAACCACGCCTACAACAACGTGCCGCTGTACCGTCAGCGTTTCGATGCGCTGGGCGTGCACCCGGACGACATCAAGTCCCTCGACGACCTGGCGAAATTCCCCTTCACCACCAAGTCCGACCTGCGAGACAACTACCCCTACGGCATGTTTGCCGTGCCGATGCACGACATCGTGCGCCTGCACGCCTCCAGCGGCACCACCGGCAAACCCACCGTGGTCGGCTACACCCAGAACGACATCGACACCTGGGCCAACGTGGTGGCGCGCTCGATCCGCGCTGGCGGTGGCCGCCGTGGCGACAAGGTGCACATTTCCTACGGCTACGGCCTGTTCACCGGCGGCCTCGGCGCGCACTACGGCGCCGAACGCCTGGGTTGCACGGTGATCCCGATGTCCGGTGGCCAGACCGAAAAACAAGTGCAACTGATCAAGGATTTCCAGCCGGACATCATCATGGTCACGCCGTCCTACATGCTCAACATCGCCGATGAAATCGAGCGCCAAGGCATCGACCCGCACAAACTGGCCCTGCGCCTGGGCATCTTCGGCGCCGAGCCGTGGACCGCCGAGCTGCGCAGCGCCATCGAGGCACGCATGGGCATCACCGCCCTGGACATCTACGGCCTGTCGGAAATCATGGGCCCGGGCGTGGCCATGGAATGCGCCGAAACCAAGGACGGCCCGACCATCTGGGAAGACCACTTCTACCCGGAAATCATCGACCCGGTCACCGGCGAAGTGCTGCCGGACGGGCAGATGGGCGAACTGGTGTTCACCTCGCTCAGCAAAGAAGCCCTGCCGATGATCCGCTACCGCACCCGCGACCTGACGCGCCTGCTGCCGGGCACCGCACGGCCGATGCGACGCATCGACAAGATCACCGGGCGCAGCGATGACATGCTGATCATCCGCGGGGTCAACGTGTTTCCGACGCAGATCGAGGAGCAGGTTCTCAAAGTCAAACAACTTGCCGAGTGCTATGAGATCCATCTGTATCGCAATGGCAACCTGGACAGTGTTGATGTGCATGTCGAGCTCAAGGCTGAGCACCAGCACCTGAGCGATGAACAGCAGAAGGCTGTTTGCGGGGAGTTGAGCAAGCACATCAAGACGTATATCGGGATCAGTTCGCGGATTGTTTTGCAGCCGTTTCATTCGATCAAGCGATCGGAAGGCAAAGCTTGCCACGTGGTGGATAAACGTCCGAAAGCATGACCTCCCAAAGCATGACTGCTGCACCCCTTATGGCCCCGCTTTTGCGGGGCTCTTTTTTTGGGTTTTGGGTGCACACCCATCAGCTTTTCTGTGGGAGCGAGCCTGCTCGCGATGGAGGTCAACGATGACGCGCGCTGTCTGGAGGTATGCGTTGTCTGGAGGTTTTTCGCGAGCAGGCTCGCTCCTACAGTTGATCCGAGTATGCCTGTAAGGGATTGGTTGGCTGTCAGGCCGTCTTCGCGAGCAGGCTCGCCCCACAGGTGGCCGTTACCGCAGAAATGGATATGCACACCGACTATCCTGCACCCCCCAAAAACAGCCCACCCACCCAAAGCGATACAAAAAACAAATACGACACGTCATTTTGTGTTTGATATTAAATTCTGTATCGCTTATAAAGTTCCCCATGCCCCAGAACAGATTCAAGGCGGGAACTCAAAAATGTACGCACAGCTCGTAGAAACAGGCGTCAAGCGCATCAAGGACCTCTCGGAGATGTCCGAACAGGAACGCGCCTTCCAGGAAAAAATTGATTCAGAAATCAAGATCGAAGCCAAGAACTGGATGCCAGATGCCTATCGCCAGACCCTGATCCGGCAGATTTCCCAGCACGCCCACTCCGAAATCGTCGGCATGCTGCCCGAAGGCAACTGGGTCACCCGCGCACCAAGCCTCAAACGCAAACTGCAACTGATGGCCAAGATCCAGGACGAAGCCGGCCACGGCCTGTACCTGTACAGCGCCATGGAAACCCTCGGTGCCGACCGCGATGAAGAAGTCGCCAAGCTGCACAGCGGCAAGGCCAAGTACTCGAGCATCTTCAATTACCCAACCCTGAACTGGGCCGACATGGGCGCGGTGGGCTGGCTGGTGGATGGTGCGGCGATCGTTAACCAGGTGGTGCTGCAGCGCACCTCCTACGGCCCCTACTCCCGGGCCATGGTGCGCATCTGCAAGGAAGAGAGCTTCCACCAGCGCCAGGGCTACGAAATCCTCCTGACCATGATGCGCCACGGCAATCAGGCGCAAAAAGACATGGTCCAGGACGCGATCAACCGTCTGTGGTGGCCGTCGCTGATGATGTTTGGTCCGAGCGACGAACACTCGCCGAACAGCGCCCAGTCCATGGCCTGGAAAATCAAGCGCCAGAGCAACGACGAACTGCGCCAGCGCTTCATCGACCAGACCATCCCGCAGCTTGAGCTGCTGGGCTGCACCTGCCCCGACCCGGACCTGAAATGGAACGCCGAACGCGGTCACTACGACTTCGGCGACATCCAGTGGAACGAATTCTACGAAGTGCTCAAGGGCAACGGCCCGTGCAACCAGGAACGCGTCGCCACCCGCCGCAAGGCGATGGAAGACGGTGCCTGGGTCCGTGAAGCCGCCGTCGCCCACGCCCGCAAAAAACAAAACAAGAACGCCGCCTGATCCGGCCACCTGATGTGGAGTAACTGAAATGTCCGAGTGGACCCTCTTCGAAGTCTTCGTGCGCAGCAAGCACGGCCTCAACCACAAGCACGTCGGCAGCGTGCATGCCGCCGACACCACCATGGCCATCGAGAACGCGCGCGAGCTTTACACCCGTCGCAGCGAAGGCGTGAGCCTGTGGGTGGTGCCTTCGGCATTGATCACCGCCTCGTCGCCGGATGAAAAAGACCCGCTGTTCGATCCGTCGGACGACAAGGTCTACCGCCACGCCAGCTTCTACGAGCTGCCGGCCGAAGTCGGGCACATGTGAGGTCGACCATGAATAACAAGACCGATCTGATCGAATACCTGCTGCGCCTCGGCGACAGCGCCCTGATCCAGGGCCAGCGCCTGTGCCAGTGGTGCGGCAAGGCCCCGGCGCTGGAAGAAGAGCTGGCGCTGATGAACGTCGGCCTGGACCTGGTGGGCCAGGCGCGCAACTGGCTGGAATACGCCGCCGAACTGCTGGACGACGGCCGTGATGCCGATCACCTGGCGTTTCGTCGTGACGAGCGCGCCTATCGCAACCTGCTGCTGGTGGAACAACCCAACGGCGACTTCGCGGTGACCATGCTCAAGCAGTTCCTCTATGACGCCTGGCATTTGCCGGTGCTGCAGGGCCTCAGCCAGTCCAGCGACGAACGCATCGCCGGGATCGCCGCCAAGGCGGTGAAGGAAGTGACCTATCACCTGCGCCGCTCCGGCGAATGGATCGAGCGTATGGGCGACGGCACCGAGGAAAGCCACAAGCGCATGCTCGCGGCGATTCCCGAGGTCTGGCGCTTCACCGTTGAACTGATCGCCTTTGATGCCAGCGAGCAACGCCTCTGCGAAGCCGGCATCACCCCGGACATCGCCAGCGTGGCCGCTCAGTGGCAGGTCAGGGTCGAGCAGATTTTCACCGGCGCCACCCTGCCCGTTCCTGCGGCGCCGAACTACTTCTACCTGAATGCACGCAAAGGCCTGCACACCGAACACCTGGGCATCCTGCTGGCCGAAATGCAGTTCCTGCCGCGAGCGTACCCCGATGCAACCTGGTGAGCTGATCGCCAGCGACCTCGGCGCCCGGCCGGCTCAACCGACCGACCTGGCAGCCGCGTGGGCGATTCTGGCAGAGGTCATGGACCCGGAAGTGCCGGTGGTCAGCGTGGTTGACCTGGGTATCGTCCGCGATCTGGATTGGCAGGCCGGTCACCTTCACGTGGTGGTCACGCCGACCTACTCCGGCTGCCCGGCCACCGAAGTGATCGAGAGCGACATCCGCGAAGCCCTGGAACTGGCTGGATTCAAGGCGCCGCAATTGGAGCGCAAGTTGACCCCGGCCTGGACCACCGACTGGATCAGCGACAGCGGCCGCGAACGCCTGCGCGCCTATGGCATCGCGCCGCCCGAGGGCAGCACCAGCAAACGCAGCCTGCTCTGTGAGAGCCCGCAGGTTGTGTGCCCGCAATGCGGCAGCGCCCACACCGAGGTCCTCAGCCAGTTCGGCTCCACCGCCTGCAAGGCGCTGTACCGCTGCATCGATTGCCGGGAACCGTTCGACTATTTCAAGTGCATCTGAGCGGCGAATCGGCCGTCCCAGCTGGAGAACAACAATGAGCAAATTTCACAGCCTGACCATCAAGGACGTGCGCACCGAGACCCGTGACGCGGTGTCCATCGCCTTCGAGATTCCGCAGCACTTGCAGGACAGCTTCCACTTTACCCAAGGCCAGCACCTGGTGATGCGCACCCAACTGGACGGCGAAGAAGTACGCCGCTCCTATTCGATCTGCACCGGGGTCAACGACGGTGAACTGCGTGTCGCCATCAAACGTGTGGCGGGTGGGCGCTTCTCGGCGTTTGCCAACGAACAGCTGAAAGCCGGGCACACCCTGGAAGTGATGCCACCGGCCGGGCACTTCTGCGTCGAGCTCGACCCGGCGCGCCATGGCAATTACCTGGCTGTGGCGGCGGGTAGCGGCATCACGCCGATCCTGTCGATCATCAAGACCACCCTGCAAACCGAGCCCCACAGCCGCGTCACCCTGCTGTACGGCAACCGCTCCAGCTCCGGGGCGCTATTCCGCGAACAGCTCGAAGACCTGAAAAACCGCTACCTGCAACGCCTGAACCTGATCTTCGTGTTCAGCCGCGAACAGCAGGATGTCGACCTGTACAACGGCCGGATCAACGCCGAGAAATGCGAGCAACTGTTCAGCCGCTGGCTCGACGTCAAGGCCCTCGACGCCGCCTTCATCTGCGGCCCGCAGGAAATGACCGAGACCGTGCGCGACAGCCTCAAGGCCAAGGGCATGCAACCAGAGCGCATCCATTTCGAACTGTTCGCCGCCGTCGGCAGCGAGCAAAAACGCGCCGCCCGTGAAGCCGCCCGCCAGGTGGATGCGGCGGTCAGCCAGATCACTGTGATCAGCGACGGCCGCGCCCTGGCGTTCGACCTGCCGCGCAACAGCCAGAGCATCCTCGAAGCGGGTAACGAGCAAGGTGCGGAACTGCCCTACTCGTGCAAGGCCGGCGTGTGCTCGACCTGCAAGTGCAAGGTCATCGAAGGCGAAGTGGAAATGGACAGCAACCACGCCCTGGAAGACTACGAAGTGGCGGCCGGTTATGTGCTGTCGTGCCAGGCGTTCCCGGTCAGCGACAAGGTAGTGCTGGATTTCGATCAGCTCTGAATCAACACAAAACCCTTGCAGGAGCGAGCCTGCTCGCGATGGACCCGAGATCGCCACGGGGTATCAGGCACCCAGCGTTATCGTTGACGACCATCGCGAGCAGGCTCGCTCCTACAGGGGCCGAGCCGTAGTTTCACCCAAAACAAAAACAACAAAGGAGCGCGCGTCATGACACCCCATGAAGTAGAACTCATTCGCCAGCACCCGGATTTCATCCAGCTGGTTCGCCGTAAACAGAAGCTGTACTGGTCATTGAGCCTGGCCATGCTGGTGATCTATTACGGCTTCGTGCTGCTGGTAGCTTTCTCCCCTTCTACCCTCGGTCAATCCCTGAGCGGCGGCGTGACCACCGTGGGCATGCTGGTGGGTGTCGTCATCGTCGGGCTGGCCTTTGCGCTGACCGGGTTCTATGTCTATCGCGCCAACAACGTGATCGATCCGCTGAATGAAAAACTCAAGCAGGAGTGCGCCCGATGAACCGCCTTCTTGCGTTGTTCCTGCTGCCGCTGGCGGCTGTCACTGATGTTGCGATGGCCGCCGACGGCGCGTCCCGACCATTGAACTGGAACGCCATCGGCATGTTCCTGGTGTTTGTGCTGTTCACCCTCGGCGTGACACGCTGGGCGGCTCTTCGCACCCGCTCCACCAGCGACTTTTACACCGCTGGCGGCGGCATGACCGGTTTCCAGAACGGTCTGGCGATTGCCGGCGACATGATCTCGGCCGCCTCGTTCCTCGGCATTTCCGCGATGATGTTCCTCAATGGCTACGACGGTTTGCTCTACGCCCTGGGCGTGCTGGCCGGCTGGCCGATCATCCTGTTCCTGATTGCCGAACGCCTGCGCAACCTGGGCAAGTACACCTTTGCCGACGTGGTTTCCTATCGCCTGGAACAGACCCCGGTGCGCCTGACCTCGGCCTTCGGCACCCTGACAGTGGCCCTGATGTACCTGGTGGCGCAGATGGTCGGCGCCGGCAAGCTGATCGAGTTGCTGTTCGGTATCGACTACCTCTACGCAGTCATGCTGGTCGGCGTGTTGATGGTGTTCTACGTGACCTTCGGCGGCATGCTCGCCACCACCTGGGTGCAGATCATCAAGGCGGTGATGCTGTTGTTCGGCACCAGCTTCATGGCGTTCATGGTGCTCAAGCACTTCGGCTTCAGCACTGAGGCGATGTTTGCCGGCGCCACCGCCGTGCATGCCAAGGGCAATGCGATCATGGCCCCCGGCGGCTTGCTGTCCAACCCGATCGACGCGATATCCCTGGGGCTGGGCATGATGTTCGGCACCGCCGGCCTGCCGCACATCCTGATGCGTTTCTTCACCGTCAGCGATGCCAGGGAAGCGCGTAAAAGTGTGTTCTACGCCACCGGTTTCATCGGCTACTTCTACTTGCTGCTGATCATCGTCGGCTTTGGCGCCATCGTCATGGTCGGCACCGATCCAGCGTTCCGTGACGCCAGCGGCGCGATCATCGGCGGCGGCAACATGATCGCCGTGCACTTGGCCCAGGCAGTAGGCGGCAACCTGTTCCTCGGCTTCATCTCGGCGGTCGCCTTCGCCACCATCCTGGCAGTGGTTGCCGGGCTGGCGCTGTCCGGCGCCTCGGCGGTGTCCCACGACCTGTATGCCTGCGTGATGCGCAAAGGCCAGGCCAGCGAGCAGCAAGAAATGCGCGTGTCGCGCATCGCCACCCTGTGCATCGGTGTGCTGGCGATCATCCTCGGCCTGCTGTTCGAGTCGCAGAACATCGCCTTCCTCTCGGGTCTGGTGCTGGCCATCGCCGCGTCGGTGAATTTCCCGGTGCTGTTCCTCTCGATGTACTGGAAAGGCCTGACCACCCGCGGCGCGGTTCTCGGCAGTCTGTCCGGACTGGTCTCGGCGATTGTCTTGCTGGTGCTGAGCCCGGCGGTGTGGGTCAACGTGATGCATCACGACAAGGCGCTGTTCCCGTACTCCAACCCGGCGCTGTTTTCCATGAGCCTGGCGTTCTTTAGTGCATGGCTGTTTTCCGTCACCGACACCTCGCCTCGTGCAGCCCTTGAGCGTGGCCGTTATCTGGCGCAGTTCATCCGCTCGATGACCGGCATCGGTGCCACCGGCGCCAGCAAACACTAAATATTGGCAGGGAATAAAAATAATGAAGCCCGCACGTACCACGTCTTACCCATCACTGTTTTCGCTGGCCGCCGCAATGAGTCTGCCCATGATCGCCCCCAGCGCCATGGCCGACTTCATCGGCGACAGCAAGGCCCGCATTGATATGCGCAACCACTACATCAACCGCGATTTCCGTCAGGACAACGCGCCGCAATCCAAGGCCGAAGAATGGGCTCAGGGATTCACTGCGCGCATCGAATCCGGGTTCACCGACGGCACCTTCGGTTTCGGTCTCGACGCACTGGGCGAACTGGGGCTCAAGCTCGACTCCAGCCCGGATCGCCGTGGCACCGGCCTGCTGCCGTTCGGCCCGCAGAGCCATGAGCCCGACGACGAGTACAGCGAACTGGGCCTGACCGGCAAAGTGCGGGTCTCCAAAAGCGTATTGAAACTCGGCACCCTGCAACCCTTGTTGCCAGTGGCGACTTACAACGACACGCGCCTGCTGGGCTCGACTTTTGAAGGCGGCTTGCTGACCAGCCAGGAAATCGACGGCCTGACGGTGAATGCCGGGCGCCTGACCAAGGACAACCTGCGCGACTCCTCCAGCAACGATGACATCGGCTTCGGCGCCGCCACCAGCGATCACTTCGACTTCGGCGGCGGCAGCTACGCGTTCAGTCCGCAACTGAACCTGAGCTACTACTACGGCAAGCTCGACCAGATCTATCGCCAGCAATTCGCCGGACTGGTGCATACGCAACCGTTGGGCAACGGCTTCAACCTGCGCAGCGACCTGCGTTATTTCGACAGCCGGGGTGACGGCGCGGAAAAGGCCGGGCGCATCGACAACCGTAACTTCAACGGCATGCTCACGGTGTCCCACGGTGCCCACAAGGTCAGTGCCGCCTACCAGCAATTGTCCGGCGACAGCGCCTTTCCGTTCCTCAACGGCGGCGATCCGTATGTGGTCAACCTGGTGACGTTCAACACCTTTACCCGCGCCGACGAGGATTCCTGGCAGCTGCGTTACGACTATGACTTCGCGGCGCAAGGCATTCCCGGCCTGACCTTCATGACTCGCTACACCGACGGCACCCATGTCAAGGCAGGCACCGTCGACAACGGAAGCGAATGGGAGCGCGACACCGATATCAGCTACGTCATCCAGAGCGGTGTGTTGAAGAACGTCAGCCTGCGCTGGCGCAACGTGACCTTCCGATCCGGCAATGGCTTGACGACCGACCTGGATGAAAACCGGCTGATCGTCGGCTACACCCTGGCGCTTTGGTAATCCCTGAATGGCGCGGTCGCGACCGCGCCACAACCCTTCAAAACCAGGAGCAATCGTGATGTCCTCTTCACCTACACTGCATGCCCCTACCCTGCAGAGTTTCATCGCCGGTCGCTGGATCGGTCAACAGGGCGCACAAGTGCTGCGCAGCGCCATCGACGGCCATGAAATCGCCCGCACCCATGAGGAGCGCCCAGACTTCGCCGAAGCCATCGAGCACGGCCGTCGCCAGGGCATCAGTGGCTTGATGGCGCTGGACTTCCAGCAGCGCGCTCAGCGTCTCAAGGCCCTGGCCCTGTACCTGAGCGAGCGCAAGGAACAGCTCTACGCGATATCCCACCACAGCGGCGCGACCCGTGCCGACAGCTGGATCGACATCGAAGGCGGCAACAGCACGCTGTTCACCTACGCCAGCCTCGGTTCCCGCGAGCTGCCGTCGGGCAACATCGTCCACGAAGGCCCGGCCATGCAGCTGAGCAAAATGGGCACCTTTGCCGGTACGCACATTCTGGTGCCTCGTGGTGGCCTGGCAGTACACATCAACGCGTTCAACTTCCCGATCTGGGGCATGCTGGAAAAGTTCGCCCCGAGCTTCCTCGCCGGCATGCCGTGCATCGTCAAGCCGGCCAGCGCCACCAGCTACCTGACCGAAGCCGTGGTGCGCCTGATGGACGAATCCGGCCTGCTGCCGGCGGGCAGTCTGCAATTGATCATCGGCGGCACCGGCGATCTGCTCGACCGCCTGCAAGGCCAGGACGTGGTGACCTTCACCGGTTCCGCCGACACCGCGGCCAAGCTGCGGGTCAACCCGAACCTGATCCGCAATTCGGTACCGTTCAACGCTGAAGCCGACTCGCTGAACTGCGCGATCCTCGCCCCGGACGTGACCCCGGATGACGAAGAATTCGAGCTGTTCATCAAGGAAGTCGCCCGGGAAATGACCACCAAGGCCGGGCAGAAATGCACCGCCATCCGCCGCGCCATCGTCCCGGCCAAACACATCGATGCCGTTGCTACCCGCCTGCGCGATCGCCTGGCCAAAGTGGTGGTCGGCGACCCGTCGGTCGAAGGCGTGCGCATGGGCGCACTGGCTTCCCACGACCAGCAGAAAGACGTGGCAGAACGTCTGGAAGCGCTGTTGCAGAGCAGCGACATGCTGTTCGGCGCCCGCGACGGTTTCGAACCCCGTGGTGTAAATGTCGACAAAGGCGCGTTCTTCGCCCCGACCCTGTTGCAGGCCCGCGACCCGCACGCCGAGGGCGGTGCCCACGATATCGAAGCGTTCGGCCCGGTCAGCACCCTGATGGCCTACGACGATCTCGACGAAGCGCTGGCCCTGGCCGCTCGCGGCAAAGGCAGCCTGGTGGCCAGCCTGGTGACCAAGGATCCGCAAATCGCCGCCAAGGCCATCCCGGTCGCGGCTGTCTGGCACGGCCGTTTGCTGGTGCTGGATCGCCATTGCGCCGGCGAATCCACCGGCCACGGCTCGCCGCTGCCACAACTCAAGCACGGCGGCCCGGGGCGTGCTGGCGGTGGTGAAGAACTCGGCGGCCTGCGCGCGGTGAAGCACTACCTGCAACGCGCGGCGGTGCAAGGTTCGCCGACCATGCTGGCGGCGGTCACCGGCGAATACGTGCGCGGCGCCAAGGTCATCGAAACCGACGTGCATCCGTTCCGTCGTCACTTCCAGGACCTGCAGATCGGCGAATCGCTGCTGACTCACCGTCGCACCGTCACCGAAGCGGACCTGGTGAACTTCGGCTGCCTGTCGGGTGACCACTTCTACATGCACTTCGACGAGATCGCGGCCAAGGAATCGCAGTTCGGCAAGCGCATCGCCCACGGTTACTTCGTGCTGTCGGCGGCGGCCGGTCTGTTCGTCTCCCCTGGCGTCGGCCCGGTGCTGGCCAACTATGGCCTGGACACCTTGCGCTTCATCAACCCGGTAGGCATCGGCGACACCATCCAGGCGCGCCTGACCTGCAAGCGCAAGATCGATCAGGGCAAGAAGAGCCCTCAGGGCATCCCGCAAGGGGTGGTGGCGTGGGATGTGGAAGTGACCAACCAGTTGGGTGAGCTGGTGGCGAGTTATGACATTCTCACCCTGGTCGTAAAACGCGAAGACTGACGCAACACCTGCTCGCGATGGACGTGAATGATGGCATGCGCTTTCTGGATGAACGCGGTGCTCTCAGGTTTTTCGCGAGCAGGCTCGCTCCTACAGGGTTCCGGGTTGGTCAAAAAATCTGTGGCCGATCAATTACACCTGTAGGAGCGAGCATGCTCGCGATGCTCGTGAACGATGAAACTGGCTGCCTGACACCCCGTGGCGATCTCAGGTTCTTCGCGAGCAGGCTCGCTCCTACAGTTGATCTGCGTTGTCTGCTAATGCTTGCGCAACCACTCGATAAACAGCGCAAACAACTCCGACTGCGACCCCACCTCCAGTTTCAGGTACAGGTTCTTGCGGTGCATGCGCACGGTTTCCGGTGAGATGTTCATCTGGCTGGCCGTGGATTTCACCGAATGCCCGCGCAACACCATATGCGCCACTTGTCGCTCACGTTCGGTGAGCAGGTCGCTGCCGAAATGCTCGAACGCCGACTGCACCCGGTGCTTGAGATCATCGCGCAGGCCCTGGTCTTTATCGCACTGGATCTCACTACTGCGCAGCATTCCCCGTTGACTGAATTCGCTGATGAATTCGCGCACCAATGGCTCTACGGCACGCAGCAGATTCAGCTGTTCGGCGCTCAGGCATTCGCCGCCGAAACCCTGATAGAGGCTGACGGAAATCTTCGTGTCATTGCCGATATCGACGATGTAGTAACTGTCTTCCGAGCAACCCGCCTTCAGGTAATAGGACTTGTAGTAGTCGCTGTCGAAGAAGTTGTCCGGGGCAATCTCCTCCAGATGATAGAAGCCTTGCGCCAAGCCCTGCTCCACCGCCAGGCAGAATGGGTCGAGCAAATAACCACCGGCAAAATAGCGCTCCAGAATCGAGACCTGATACTCCTGGGCAATCCCGCGCTGATGCAGCAGCTGCGGTGCGCGGTCCTTGCGTTCCAGGCTGATCATCATCGACTCGACGGACACCATCTGCGCCAACGCCGACGCCAGGTGTTGCAGGGCGTCGGGCTCATCGATATGGGCGAATGCCTCGCGCATTCCCCCATGCCATTTGTGCAATGCCCCGAAGGGCACCGCGATCAGCGTATCGTCGTCTGGTTTGCTCATGCCCCGCAGTCTAGCGGCTGGACACGCCCTTGGTAACAGCCTGACTGACGAAATCATTGGCCCGCGTACTGTCCGCTCGCTTCAAGCTCGGCGGCCACTTGCAGAATGCATTCGCGCAAGGTCTCGACGATTTCATCGACCTGGGCAAAGGTCAGGATCAACGGTGGCGACATCACGTTGAGGTGCATGATCGGCCGCACCAGCAAACCCCGGGCTTGGGCCCGCACGTGGATCTTCTCGCCGATGTTGATCTCGTCGGGGAACAGCGCCTTGGTGCGTTTATCGGCGACGAACTCCACGCAGGCCATGAGTTTCTGGCAGCGCACATCCCCCACCAGCGGCAAGTCCCGCAGGGTCGCGAGGCGCTCTTCCAGGTACGCCCCCACCGTGTCGACATGGGCCAGCAGGTTTTCCCGCTCGATGATTTCGATGTTCTTCAGCGCCGCCGTGCAGCACACCGGATGCCCGCTGTAGGTGAAGCCGTGGGTGAAGCAGCGGCCCTTGCCCGGTTCGGCGATGACTTTCCAGATACGGTCGGAAAAGATGCAGGCGCCCAGCGGCAGGTAAGCCGAGGTCAGGCCCTTGGCGGTGGTGATGATGTCGGGCTGCACATCGAACACATCATAAGAGGCAAAGAACTTGCCCAGGCGACCGAACGAAGTCACCACTTCGTCGGCGACGAACAGGATGTCGTAGCGCTGGCAGACGTCCCACATGCGCTTGAGATAACCCCGGGGCGGAATGATCACCCCGCCCGAGCCCATGATCGGCTCGGCGAAGAACCCGGCGACCTTGTCCGCGCCAATCGAGAGGATCTTGTCTTCGAACTCCTTGACCAGGAACTCGAGGAACTGCGCCTCGTCCATGCCGTCCGGCGCACGGTACGGGTTGGGGTTGGAGACGTGGTGGATCAGCGGGTTGGCGTAATCGAACTCCGGGACCCGGTCGGCGGCCTTGTTGCCGATCGACATGGTCAGGGTGGTGGAGCCGTGATAGGCGTTGAATCGGGCGATGACGTGCTTCTTCTCGGGTTTGCCACGGCAGTTCTGGTAGTACTGGATCAGCCGGTAGGCGGTGTCCACGGCGGTGGAGCCGCCGGTGGTGAGGAACACATGGTCGAGGTCGCCGGGAGCGAGGCTGGCGAGTTTTTCGCACAGCTGGATCGCCACGTTGTTCGACATGTCGGAAAACGGATTGGAATAGGCCAGTTGCCGCACCTGATCGGCGATGGCTTCGGCCATTTCCTCACGGCCCAAACCAATATTGGTGCACCACATGCCGCCCACTGCATCGAGAAAGCGGTTGCCCTGAGTGTCGTAGATATAGGCGCCATCACCGGCGACGATGTTCAACGAGCCCTGCTCGGCGTGTTCGTCGAACACGTGATAGCCGTGCATATGGTGAGCCTTGTCGGCCTTGACCAGCCGGGACTCGTCCGCTGGGGAAAAAACGCTGCGTGTTGGAGTCGCCATAAATAAACCTCTAATCGAAATGACTAACGATCGAACCCATCAGATGCCGCTTTTCACGGTGCTCCAGACCCGGGTAATCGCCCGCATGTCCTTGGCGTCCTGGGTCTTCTGCGGGAACAGCCGCTCGCGGGTTTGCGCGTCGGGGTAAATCGCCGGGTTGTTGCGCACATCGGCGTTCAACAACGGCGTGGCCGCGGCGTTACTGTTGGCGTAGTTGATGAAGTCGCTCACGTCCGCCATCACCTGCGGTTGCATCAGGTACTCGAGAAACTTGTGGGCATTGGCGACGTGGGGCGCGTCGGCCGGGATGTACAGGTTGTCGAACCAGATCAGCGAGCCTTCCTTGGGGATGAAGTAGGCCAGGTCGATCTTCTTCTTGGCTTCTGCGGCGCGGGCCATGGCGGTGGCGTAGTCGCCGGACCAGGTCATGGCCATGCACACGTCGCCGTTGGGCAGGCTGGTCAGGTAATTGACCGAGTCGAACTTGCGGATGTACGGCCGCACCGACAGCAGCAAGTCCTGGGCGGCTTTCAGATCTTCCGGTGCGGCGCTGCGTGGATCACGTCCCAGGTACTTCAGGGCCATGGGAATGACTTCGGTCGGGGCATCGAGCAGGGTCACGCCGCAATCGGCGAAGCGCGAGACGATCTTCGGATCGAAGATCATCGCCAGCGAGCCGATCGGCGCGTCCGGCATGCGTTCCTTGATCTTGTCGACGTTGTAGGTGACGCCGTTGCTGCCCCAGGTGTAGGGCGCCGAGTACTGGGTGCCGGGGTCATAGCCTTGCAGGTCTTCGAGGATCTGCGGATCCAGGTTGGTCCACCCCGGCAACTGCTTTTTATCCAGCGGCTGGAACACCTTGGCCTTGATCAGCGGCGGCGCGAGGGAGGCATTCAACACGATCAGGTCATAACCGGAATGACCGGTGAGCAGCTTGGCCTGTACCGTTTCATAAGAATCGAAGGTGTCGTAGACCACCTTGATACCGGTGGCCTTTTCGAAGTCGGCGATGGTTTTTTCACCGATGTAGTCCGCCCAGTTGTAAAGCCGTAGCGTATTGCCGTCGTCCACTTGAGCGGCGTAGGCATTCAATGTCAGCGGTACAACAAACAGACTGGAAATCACCTTAAGCAGTGTCTTGCCCATAGCAAATGCACCTTATAGCGAGTTCGGCTCTGGATGAGCGGATGCCCCCACTATTGGTCGATTCGCCGGGCGCGGCCATACCCCGAATGGGTGTGTATCGCTTTTGGCACACCGGCATGGCAAAAAGCGGCAGTGCAGTTGACCCGTTTTGCCATAGATCCGGAGTTTGTCCGGCGCTTAAAGTGGCAGCCCTGAACCGACCCTGCAGAGCCTGCGATGACCGACCTGATCAAACACGAGCAACGCGACGGCGTGTTGACGCTGACCATCGACCGCCCGGACAAGCTCAATGCGCTGAACAACGCCATGTACACGCAACTGGCCGAGCTGCTGCAGGCCGCTGACGAAGACCCGCAGACCGGCGTGATCATCCTCACCGGTGGCCCGGCGTGCTTCACCAGCGGCAATGATCTGGTGGATTTCCTGCAGAATCCACCCACTCATCTGGACGCCCCGGCATTCCACTTGATGAAGGTCGTCACGCGCCTGCAAAAACCGCTGGTCGCGGCAGTCTGCGGGGCGGCCATCGGCATTGGCACCACGCTGCTGTTGCATTGCGATCAGGTGCTGGTCACCCGCAACGCCAAGCTGCGCATGCCATTCGTCAACATTGGTCTGTGTCCCGAATTCGGCGCCAGCCTGTTGCTGCCACGCCGCCTCGGCCATGCCCGCGCCACGAGCCTGCTGCTGTTGGGCAACGGCCTGGACGGTAATGAAGCGGTGGCCTGGGGTCTGGCCAACGAGGCCTTCGATGACGGCGCACAATGCCTGGCGGCGGCGACAAAAATCGCCCAGCGTTTTTTGGCCATGCCACAGCAAGCCTTGCGCCAGTCCCGCCAATTGATGAAACAGGCGACGTTGCCAGAATTGGAAGCCACCCTGCGCGAAGAAAACACGCTGTTCATCCAGCGCCTGAATACCGACGAGGCGAAAACCGCCTTGAACGCCCTGCTCAATCGCAGTACAGATAAGAATCCACCGAAAGGAAACCAGCCATGAACACTCCAGAAATCTACGTCGTCAGCGCCGCCCGTACCGCCATCGGTACCTTCGGTGGTTCGCTCAAGGACGTACCACTGGCCGACCTCGCGACCACGGCCGTGAAAGCCGCCCTGGAGCGAGCCGCCGTGGACCCGGCGCTCGTTGGCCACCTGGTGATGGGCAACGTGATCCCGACCGAAACCCGTGATGCCTACATCTCCCGCGTCGCGGCGATGAACGCCGGCATCCCGAAGGAAACCCCGGCCTACAACGTCAACCGCCTGTGCGGTTCGGGCCTGCAAGCGATCATCAACGCCGCCCAGACCCTGATGCTCGGCGATGCCGACATCGTCGTCGGTGCCGGCGCCGAATCCATGAGCCGCGGCCCGTACCTGATGCCGGCCGCCCGTTGGGGTTCGCGCATGGGCAACGCCCAGGTCATCGACTACATGCTCGGCATCCTGCATGACCCCTTCCATGGCATCCACATGGGCATCACCGCCGAGAACGTCGCCGCGCGCAACGGCATCACCCGCGAAATGCAGGACGCCCTGGCTTTCGAAGACCAGCAACGCGCGGCCCACGCGATTGCCAACGGCTACTTCAGCGAGCAGATCGCGACCGTGGAAATCCAGGATCGCAAAGGCGTCAAACTGTTCAGCGTCGATGAACATCCGCGCGCCACGTCCCTGGAACAGCTGGCGGCGATGAAGCCTGCGTTCAAGAAGGACGGTTCGGTCACCGCCGGCAACGCCTCGGGCCTCAACGACGGTGCAGCGGCACTGGTCATGGCCAGTGGTAACGCGGTCCAGGCCAACAACCTGAAACCCCTCGCCCGCCTGGTCAGCTACGCCCACGCCGGCGTCGAACCGGAATTCATGGGCCTGGGCCCGATCCCGGCCACGCGCCTGGCACTCAAGCGCGCCGGCCTGACCGTCGCCGACCTGGACGTGATCGAAGCCAACATCGCCTTCGCCGCCCAAGCCTGCGCCGTCAGCCAGGAACTGGACCTCGACCCGGCCAAGGTCAATCCGAACGGTTCGGGCATCGCCCTGGGCCACCCGGTGGGCGCGACCGGCGCAATCATCGCCACCAAAGCCATCCACGAACTGCATCGCACCGGCGGTCGTTACGCGCTGGTGACCATGTGCATCGGTGGTGGCCAGGGGATCGCGGCGATTTTTGAACGCGTCTAAGCAATAGCTGTAAAAAAGGCCGGTGATTGCGCAGATCACCGGCCTTTTTCATTCCCGATTCTGTGTGGGAGCGAGCCTGCTCGCGATTGCGGCCGTTCAGTTGGCAAAGATGTTGCCTGACACACCGCTATCGCGAGCAGGCTCACTCCCACAGTAGTTATTCATCGAACTCAAAATCTGCCCCCCCTCTCCCACAGTAGTTATTCATCGAATTCAAAATCTGATCCCCCTCTCATTTATCACCTGACGACCGGCAGCAAAAACCAATTGCCTCAAAATATTACATACGTCATATTACACTCATCATAAATAACCCCCGCTCCAGCAGGTAATCCTCCATGACCAGCATGCCCACCGCTGAACCCGACCTGGCTGCCCCGGTGCCTGCCGCCAAACCTCCCCAGCCTAAACGCCTGCTGTTGCCAACACTGGGCATCGCCGCACTGGTACTGGCTGGTGTATATGGCGTGCATTGGTGGTCTGCCGGGCGTTTCATCGAGGAAACCGACGACGCCTACATCGGCGGTGATGTGACGGTGATCGGGCCGAAAGTGGCGGGTTACATCGACGAAGTGCTGGTGGCCGACAACCAGAAGGTCAAGGCCGGCGACGTGCTGATCCGTCTCGATTCGCGCGACTACCGCGCCAACCTGGCCAAGGCCGAAGGCGCAGTGGCCGCCCAGGAGGCCCTGCTGGCCAACCTCGACGCCACCGAACAACTGCAACAGGCCGTCATTGGCCAGGCCCGCGCCGGCATCGACGCCGCCGGTGCCGAAACCGCCCGTTCGCGGGATGACGATGCCCGCTACAAAAAACTGGTGATCACCAACGCCGTCTCGGTGGAAAGCGCCCAGCGCGCCAACACCACGTTCAAGACGGCCCAGGCCCAAAGCAACCGCGCCCAGGCTGAACTGCTGGCCGCGCAGCGCCAGTTGAATGTGATCGACACCCAGAAACAACAAGCCCGGGCCGCCTTGATCCAGGCCAGGGCCGAGCGTGACCTTGCGCAATTGAATGTCGGCTACACCGAACTGAAGGCGCCGGTCGATGGTGTGATCGGCAATCGCCGGGCACGGGTCGGCGCCTATGCCCAGGCCGGCTCGCAATTGCTCTCGGTGGTGCCGGCCAGCGGTCTGTGGGTCGATGCCAATTTCAAGGAAGACCAACTGGCCCGCATGGTGCCGGGGCAACGGGTGGTGATCCGTGCCGACGTGCTGTCGGGCCAGGAATTCCACGGTCATCTGGACAGCCTCGCCCCTGCCAGCGGTTCGCAATTCAGTGTGTTGCCACCGGAAAACGCCACCGGCAACTTCACCAAGATCGTGCAACGGGTGCCGGTGCGGATCCACCTCGACCCGGCCGACAGTGTGCTCGGCCACTTGCGTCCGGGGTTGTCGGTGACCGCAGAAGTGGACACGCGCAAGGAGCCTCAAGCACCAGCCGTGGCCAGCGCGCCATGAGCCGCGCCCTCGCCGCCCCGGCACAACCGTTCAATGCCGCGGACATGGCGACGGCAACCAAGGTCTTCGCCTTTGCCAGCATGTGCATCGGCATGTTCATTGCGCTATTGGATATCCAGATCGTCTCGGCTTCGTTGCGTGACATCGGCGGCGGGCTTTCCGCCGGCACCGACGAAACCGCGTGGGTGCAAACCAGCTACCTGATCGCCGAAATCATCGTGATCCCGCTGTCCGGCTGGCTGTCGCGGGTGTTTTCGACGCGCTGGCTGTTTTGCGCATCGGCGGTGGGTTTCACCCTGACCAGCCTGCTGTGCGGCGTGGCCTGGAACATCCAGAGCATGATTGCCTTCCGCGCCCTGCAAGGCTTTCTGGGTGGCTCGATGATCCCGCTGGTGTTCACCACGGCCTTCGTGTTCTTTACCGGCAAGCAACGGGTGATCGCCGCCGCGACCATCGGCGCGGTGGCCTCATTGGCGCCGACCCTGGGCCCGGTGATCGGCGGCTGGATCACTGACATATCGTCCTGGCACTGGCTGTTCTACATCAACCTGGTCCCCGGCATCTTTGTCGCCGTGGCCGTGCCGATGCTGGTGAAAATCGACCAGCCGGAACTGTCGCTGCTCAAAGGCGCGGATTACTTGAGCATGGTGTTTCTGGCGCTGTTCCTCGGCTGCCTGGAATACACCCTCGAAGAAGGCCCGCGCTGGAACTGGTTCAGCGACCGCACGATCCTGACCACCGCGTGGATCAGCGGCCTGGCCGGGCTGGCGTTCATCGGCCGGACCCTGCATGTGGCCAATCCGATTGTCGATCTGCGCGCCTTGAAGGACCGCAATTTTGCCCTCGGCTGTTTCTTTTCGTTCGTCACCGGCATCGGCCTGTTCGCCACCATTTACCTGACGCCGTTGTTCCTCGGCCGGGTGCGTGGCTACGGTGCGCTGGACATTGGTCTGGCGGTTTTCTCCACCGGGGTGTTCCAGATCATGGCGATTCCGCTGTATGCCTTTCTGGCCAACCGCATCGACCTGCGCTGGATCATGATGACCGGCCTTGGGTTGTTCGCGTTATCGATGTGGGATTTCAGCCCGATCACCCATGACTGGGGGGCCAGGGAATTGATGCTGCCGCAAGCCCTGCGCGGAATTGCCCAGCAATTGGCGGTGCCGCCAACCGTGACCTTGACCCTCGGCGGCCTGGCGCCGGCACGGCTCAAGCATGCGTCGGGGTTGTTCAATCTGATGCGCAACCTGGGCGGGGCTATCGGCATTGCCGCCTGCGCGACCATCCTCAACGACCGCACCAACCTGCATTTCACCCGGCTGGCGGAGAACCTCAACAGCACCAACGAGGCGCTCAACCAATGGCTGTCCCAAGTCAGTAACAACTTCGCCGCTCTCGGTCAGGGCGGTGACGCCGGGGTCACCGCCAGCCTGCATCAGTTATGGTTGTTGACCTACCGCGAAGCCCAGACGCAAACCTATGGCGATGCGTTCCTGATGATCATGGTCTGCTTCATTATCGCCACGGCGATGGTGCCCCTGATGCGCAAAGTGCAACCACCGGCCGCGCCGAGTGCCGATGCGCATTGATGCTTGTGCGGGTCAGGCCTGGGGCATTTTGCGGAAGCCGATGGCGAGGCGGTTCCAGGCATTGATGGTGGTGATGGCGACAGTCAGGTCGACCAGTTCCTTGGCATCGAACTGGGCGGTAGCCAGCTCATAGTCTTCGTCCGGGGCATGGGTCTGGCTGATCAGGGTCAGGGATTCGGTCCAGGCCAGTGCGGCGCGCTCACGCTCGGTGAAGAACGGCGTTTCGCGCCAGGCCGACAGTGTGGCCAGACGACGTTCGGACTCACCACCCTTGCGGGCATCGGCGCTGTGCATGTCCAGGCAAAAAGCGCAGCCGTTGATTTGCGAGGTGCGCAGCTTGACCAGTTCGATGAGGTTTTTTTCCAGCGGCAGCTTCGACACCGCTGTTTCCAGGGCGATCATCGCTTTGAGGGCGTCAGGGGAAGCGGTGTAGAAATCGATACGGGATTGCATGGCATGCTCCAGGGCAAGTGGGTGTGTCACTACGTTAGTCCCACGACCGGTCTGCACAAATAGCCAATCTTCCAGAAGTCGAGGAGGCCATTGCCGAGGGTGTGATGGGTTTCACTCTTCACTTTTGCTGAGCTCACTGCCGTCATCGCGAGCAAGCTCGCTCCCACATTTGACCGCATTTCCCTGTGGGAGCGAGCCGGCTCCGGGCGGCGATCCGACGAACCGCGCAGCGGCCATTCACACCCGATTGCGCAACCACTGCAAAAAGCCCTTTTTCGCCTGTGCCACCGGCAGGTCCTGAGTCAGGGTTTTCGCTTTGAGCAGCCGGTAATCGAGCAAGGTTTTCATTGCATCGCTGATGTCGTGACGGGCATCCAGGCACGGCTTGAGGTAGGATTTTTCGATGCGATACAGGCCACAGAAGGTCTTGGCGGTGAACTGCGCAGGCACCGAACTGTCGGCCAGGATCCCGGCCTCGCCGATCACTTCCCCCGGCCCCATGCGCCCTGATTCGAATGGCGCCCCGTGGCGCATCAACGTCACCGAGACCACGCCGGACTCAATGATGTACAAGTGATCGCTGACCTCCCCCGCTTCCAGAATCGTCTCCCCGGCACGGAAGGTTTGCAGTGTCATGTTCTGGCTGAAGGTGTCTTTCTCTTCCTGACGCAAGGTGGAGAAAATCGGCGAGCTGTCCAGTAACGCCCGCTGCCGTGTCAAGTTGACCGGCGGGTCGAGTTCCACGCTCGACAACAAGTTGATCCCGGATGCCTGTAAGTGCCGGTAGGCCAGATCGTATAGTTGATTGCGCACCTCACGCTTCTCGCTCATCGACGCGACAAACCCGCTGATTTCGTACTCCACCCCGGCGCTGCTGGCGTTTTTCAGGGCGACGTTAGGCGCTGGTTTATCCAGCAGCAGGCGACAGCCCTGCATGGCACGCTCCAGGGCATCGATCACGGTGTTCGGTCGCGCATGCGGACTCAGTTCCACAGAGATGGATATGCCGAAAATATCGCTCGGCCGACTGAAGTTGATGATCTTGGCCTTGGCCGCCAGTGAATTGGGAATCACCGCCATGCTGCCTTGAGAGGTCTGCATGCGCGTGGCACGCCAGTCGATGTCGGTCACCTTGCCCTCCATGCCATCGATGGAGATATAGTCATCCAGTTGATAAGGCTTGGTGGTGTTCAGGACGATCCCGGAGAACACGTCGCTGAGGGTACTTTGCAAGGCCAGGCCGACGATGATCGCCAACGCACCGGACGTCGCCAGCACGCCCTTGACCGGCAGATCGAGCACATAGGCCAGGGCGGCAATGATCGCGATCAGGAAAATCACCGCACCGAGCAGATCCTGAAGCAATCGCCCGGTATGCCCGACCCGTTGCATCATCACCGCGCCGATCAGCACGGTCAGGGTCCGTGCACCGAACAACCACCAGCCGATTTGCAAACCGGTGGCCGCCAGATGCAAGGGTACGTTGTCGGCCCAGGGCGCTGGCTCCATCGGGTTCATGCCTTCGTTGAACAACAGCAGGCTGAACAACGAAAAAATTACCACCCGCACCAGCAGCCGCCAGGCGCTGCCAACGGCACTGAGCAAGTACCACAACCCAAGATCGATCAGGATCAGCGCCATCGCGCAAAACAATGGGTGTTCGGTGAGCAATGACAGCATCAAGCAACTCCAGCCAGGGTCAATAACGCGAAGATCGCATGGATTGGCCATAGTGTAGGAGCAATTGATTTGGCTGGTTTCTGCAATCACCACAAAACCAATGTGGGAGCGAGCCTGCTCGCGATGGCGGCCTGACAGTCACTACATCAGTGCCTGTTGTACCGTCATCGCGAGCAGGCTCGCTCCCACAGGGGAAAGCGTGTTGGCTGGATTACTTGCTATTGGCCAGCGTGCTGTAGCTGGTCATCAGGTTGCGGTAATCCGGAATATGGTTGGAGAACAGCGTGCCCAAGCCTTCGATGTCGTTGCGCCAGTCGCGGTGCAGTTCACAGGCCAGGCCGAACCAGGTCATCAGTTGCGCGCCCTGAGCGGTCATGCGGTTCCACGCCGATTCGCGGGTCAGTTCGTTGAAAGTGCCGGACGCGTCGGTGACCACGAACACCTCAAAACCTTCGGCCAGTGCCGAAAGCGCCGGGAACGCCACGCACACTTCAGTTACCACACCGGCGATGATCAGTTGCTTCTTGCCGGTGGCCTTGATCGCCTTGACGAAATCTTCGTTGTCCCAGGCGTTGATCTGGCCCGGGCGAGCGATGTACGGCGCATCCGGAAAGAGTGCCTTGAGCTCGGGCACCAGCGGTCCGTTGGGACCGGTTTCGAAACTGGTGGTGAGGATGGTCGGCAGTTTGAAGTACTTGGCCAGGTCGGCCAGGGCCAGCACGTTGTTCTTGAATCGATCCGGGTCGATGTCGCGCACCAGTGACAACAGGCCCGCCTGATGATCAACCATCAGAACCGCGGCGTTGTCCTTGTCCAGACGCTTGTAGGAAGTAGTCATTGCAGTAGTCCTCGCGTGTTATCGATGCCGAGTGGAAATCGGCGTGGGGTCACCGATCAGCGCTGAGAGTCCAGCGCCTCGTGTTCGTTCGCCACTTGCTGGGCCTTGAGGTAACTCTCGATCAGCAATTGATAATGCGGCATGGCCTGGGCATAGACAGCCGCCCACTGCTCGGCATCCGGACGGTTCCACGAGCCTTGCAGTTCGGATAGCGTAGCCATGATGTCGATCGGCACCACCCCGGCCTGGGCCAGACGGGCAACAGTCAGATCAGTGGCCAGTTTCGAGTGGTTGCCGGAGGCGTCGACCACGGCAAACACCTTGTAGCCTTCATGCACGGCGGCGATGGACGGGAACGCCAGGCACACGCTGGTCAACGTGCCGGCGATCACCAGGGTTTTCTTGCCGGTGGCTTTGACCGCCGCGTGAAACTGCGGGTTGTCCCAGGCGTTGATTTCACCTTTGCGCGCCACGTATTGCGCATGGGGTGCGGCCTCGTGGATTTCCGGGATCAACGGCCCGTTCGGCCCCTGGGGAACGGAAGCGGTGGTGATCACCGGCATCTTCAGCAGGGTTGCGGCCTTGGCCAGGGCAATGGCGTTGGCGCGCAGTTGGGGCACGTCCATGTCCTTGACGATCTGGAACAGTCCGCTCTGGTGATCGATCAACAGCATCGCGCTGTCATTGGGGTCGATGGTCGGTTTCTGGCCGTTGAAGTTGGCCGCGTAGGCAGTGTTCATGTGCGTTTCCTCTTTCTTTTGGGCAACAGCCATCCCTGGCCTGAAAACCGGCCTACTCATCCTGTGTAGAGTCGGGTGTAAAAGCGCTGCGAATTAAGCGTGCATCCGGCCGAAGCGACCGGACTGGAAGTCGGCGAAGGCCTGGTGGATTTCTTGCTCGGTGTTCATCACGAACGGGCCGTGACCGACGATCGGCTCGTCGATCGGCTCGCCGCTGAGCAACAGCACCACCGCGTCTTCGCTGGCTTCGAGGGTCAGCTGATCGCCCTTGCGATCGAACAGGGCCAGTTGCCCCTGGCGCACCGATTCCAGGCCATTGACCTGAACCGTGCCGCGCAAGACCACCAGTGCGGTGTTACGCCCTTCATGCAGATCCAGGGTGAGCAACTTGCCGGCATTCAAACGAATGTCCCATACGTCGACCGGGGTAAAGGTGCGCGCCGGGCCCTTGTGACCGTCGAACTCACCGGCGATCAGGCGCAGGCTGCCGGCGTTGTCCTGCAAGGCGATGCTCGGGATGTCGCCGTCGAGAATGGTCTGGTAGCCGGGGTCGGCCATTTTGTCCCTGGCCGGCAGGTTGACCCACAGTTGCACCATCTCCAGGGTGCCGCCGCTTTTGGCGAATCCCTCGGAGTGGAACTCTTCATGCAGGATCCCTGAGGCAGCGGTCATCCATTGCACATCGCCGGGGCCGATCTTGCCGCCACTGCCGGTGGAGTCCCGGTGCTCCAGCTCGCCCTTGTAAACGATAGTCACGGTTTCGAAGCCACGATGCGGATGCTGACCAACGCCACGTCGCTCGGTGGTCGGGGTGAATTCAGCGGGGCCGGCGTGATCCAGCAACAGGAACGGGCTGATGTGCTTGCCCAGGTTGTCATAGGAAAACAGCGTGCGAACCGGAAAACCGTCGCCGACCCAATGGGTCCGTGGGCTGGTGTAGATACCGATGATGTTTTTCATGGTGTCTCCTGATGAGGTGAGTGAAGCCATGGACAAAGCTTAAAACCGTGACCTTTGCTGCGCTAGACTGCAAAAATCAGCTTTAGCGTTCTATTTGGAGAACGATGGTGGAAGACCTCAACACCCTCTACTACTTCACCCAGGTGGTGGAGCATCACGGTTTCGCCGCGGCCGGCCGGGCACTGGACATGCCCAAGTCCAAGCTCAGCCGACGCATTGCCGAACTCGAAGAGCGCCTCGGCGTGCGCCTGCTGCACCGCACCAGTCGGCATTGCTCGTTGACGGAAATCGGCCAGGCCTATTACCAGCGCTGCCTGGCCATGCGCGTGGAGGCGGAAAGCGCCGCCGAACTGATCGAGCGCAACCGCTCCGAACCCCAGGGCCTGGTGCGTGTCAGTTGCCCGACGGCGCTGCTCAATTCCTGGGTCGGGCCGATGCTGACCCGCTACATGCTCAAATACCCGCTGGTGGAGTTGTTCATCGAGAGCACCAACCGTCGGGTCGACCTGATTCACGAAGGCTTCGACATTGCCCTGCGTGTTCGTTTTCCACCGCTGGAAAACACCGACATGGTGATGAAGGTGCTGGGCAACAGCACCCAGAGCGTGGTCGGCAGCCCGGCCTATTTATCGCGCCTGTCGACACCGGCCTCCCCGGCCGACCTCAGCGGTTTGCCGAGCCTGCACTGGGGCGCGGCGCAACGCGAATATCAGTGGGAACTGTTCGGGGCCGACGGCAGCACCGCGATGATCCGGCATGCGCCGCGCATGGTCACCGATGACCTGTTGGCGTTGCGCCATGCGGCGGTCGCCGGGATCGGCATCGTGCACCTGCCCAGTGTGGTGGTGCGCGACGAAATCGCTGCCGGGCAATTGGTGGAACTGGTGCCGGGCTGGGCACCGAAAAGCGGCGTGATTCATGCGATTTTCCCTTCGCGTCGGGGTTTGCTGCCTTCGGTGCGCACGTTGATCGACTTTCTCGGGGAGGAATTCAGTCGCAGTGATATTGCCTAGAGTCGGGGCAAGGGTTTAGACCGAGTGATGGCTATCGCGAGCAGGCTCGCTCCTACATTGGATCTATATGCACCACAAATCCCCTGTGGGAGCGAGCTTGCTCGCGATGAGGCCGGCACCATCAATGCTGCAAGCTGCCGATGATTCATGACTTTCGGTAAACATTGCTTTGCCGCTCCAGCGGTTTTTCTCACGGATGCAGGCGCCGATACTGCCGCCCATTCCCACTGCAACCTCTGGAGTCATCAATGTCCATTCCCGCCTTCGGCCTGGGTACCTTTCGCTTGCAAGGCCAGGTGGTCATCGATTCGGTGAGCACCGCCCTGGCGCTCGGCTACCGGGTGATCGATACCGCACAAATCTACGAGAACGAATCCGACGTCGGCGAAGCCATCGCCGCCAGCGGCATCGCCCGGGAGGCGTTGTTCCTCACCAGCAAGATCTGGGTCGCCAACCTGGCCAGTGATCGTTTGATCGACAGTCTGAAAGAAAGCCTGCGCAAACTGCAGACCGATTACCTGGACCTGACCCTGATCCACTGGCCGTCGCCGGACGATCAAGTGCCGGTCGAAGAGTTCATGGGCGCTCTGCTCGAAGCCAAACGCCTGGGCCTGACCCGGCAGATCGGCGTGTCCAACTTCACCATCGACCTGATGAAACAGGCAGTCGCGGCCATCGGTGCCGAGCACATCGCCACTAACCAGGTCGAGCTGCACCCGTACCTGCAAAACCGCGAGGTCGTCGAATTCGCACGCAGCCAGGGCATCGGTATCACCTCGTACATGACCCTGGCTTACGGTGAAGTCCTCAAGGACCCGCTCATCCAGCAGATCGCCGAATGCCTGCAAGCGACACCGGCGCAGGTCACCCTGGCCTGGGCCATGCAATCGGGTTACGCGGTGATCCCGTCTTCCACTCGCCGGGCCAACCTTGAAAGCAACTTGAAGGCTCGCGAGCTGACCTTGAGCGAGGCCGACATGGCCCTGATCGCAACGCTGGATCGTGGCCACCGCTTGACCAGCCCGAAAGGCATCGCACCGAACTGGGATTGAGGCTCAATCCTGCTCCAGACGCTGGTCCAGACGGGCCATGGCCTGCTGCAACCGGTCGACGGCGCCATCGATCATTGCCGCGCGGCCGTCATTGCACGCCTGCTCCAGCTGTTCGCAACACTCGACCAGGGCGAGCGCGCGCACCATCAGCGCCCCGCCCTTGATCCGGTGTGCCAGTTCCTGCAAGCCCGGGCGATTGCCGCCGGCGTGCAAGGCCAGTAAATGCACGCGATCCTCGCGGTTGCTCAGCGCCAGATCGTGCAACAGTTGATCGATCAGCTCACGGTCCGCATCCGCAAAGCGCTCCAGCCCGCTCAAATCGAACTCGGCGACGCCAGGATCATCGATAGCCGCTGAAGGTGTGCTGGAAAACCGCTGGGCCAGCCACGCCTGCAAATCCACCAGGCGAATGGGCTTGAACAGACAATCGTCCATGCCCGCCACCTGGCACCGGGCCTTCTCCTCAGCCTGTGCATTGGCGGTAAAGCCCAGGATCAGCGTCGACGACAGCCCCTGCACCCGCTCTTGCTCGCGTATCGCACCCGCCAATTCATAACCACTGAGCTGCGGCATGTTGCAGTCGGTGATGACCAGATCGAACCTGTGCCCGCGCCACTGTTCAAGCCCCTGCGCCCCGTCCTCCGCCAGCACCACGCTGTGGCCCAGATAGCTCAGCTGCCGCGAGAGCAACAGGCGATTGGCCGGGTAATCATCGACCACCAGAATCGACAACGCCCGGGTCGTGAGTTGCGCCGGATCCTGGGGCATCCCCCCCGCTGGCAATGCTTGCAGCGCGGGCAGCACCAGGCTGATATCCACCCGCGTGCCGCGCCCAAGCTCACTGTCGAGGTGCAACCGGCCGCCCATCATTTCGCACAGGGTACGACTGATCACCAGGCCCAGGCCGGAACCTTGCCGGGCGCTCTGCTGGTTGTTACCCGCCTGCACGAACGGGCTGAACAGACGTTGCTGGTCGAGCGCGCTGATGCCGATGCCGCTGTCCTCGATCTGTACGCTGACGGAGAGGTGCGCCGGGGCTTGAGGCCGCACCCGCAGTGTCAGGCTCACCTGGCCTTCACGGGTGAACTTGATCGCGTTGCTCAGCAGATTGGACAGCACTTGTTTGAAGCGCGTGGGATCGAGCATCACGTCACAGTCACTGTGTTCGTCGAGTTCGACCCGCCACTGCAGATTCTTCTGCACCGCCAGCCCTTCGAAAACCCGGCAGACCGACGTCACCAGCGCTTGCAGATTGACCCGCTCCGGCGCCAGCGACAAATGCCCGGATTCGATCCGGGCGACGTCCAGAATGTCGCCGATCAAATCCAGCAATTGTTGCCCGGCGTTGGACGCCACCTCGATGGCGGCGCGGTCGGTCTCCCCTTCATCGGCCCGTTTCAGTGCCAGTTCGAGCATGCCGATCAGCGCGTTCATCGGCGTGCGGATTTCATGGCTCATGGTGGCCAGGAACGTGGTCTTGGCCCGGTTGGCATCGTCCGCCGCGTCCTTGGCTTCCTGCAATTGCCCGAGCAATTGCTGACGCTGGCGAATCTGTCGGCGCTGCCACACAATCCCGGCCAACGCGAGCAACAGCAAGACACCCGCCAGCGCAAATGCCTGCACGATCGCCTGCCGGTGTCGTAGCCAATAGCTCTGCTCGACCATCGCGTCATAGCGCCAGGGCTGGGTCAGCTCGTCAATTTCTTCGGGGGGGATGCTCAACAGCGCCTTGTCCAGGATCGAATGCAGCTCGGTGGCCTCGCGGCTGGTCGCCAGGGTGCTTCGTGCAGGGTCGGTGCCCACGGTGCTGGTCACTTGCAGGCGATCGCGATACTGCCGGGAAATCAGGTAACGGGCGCTGATCAGGGAGTTGATGCCACCCTGAGTCTCGCCCTGGTCGACCATTTCCATGGCGTCCGTCGACAGGGGCGCATCCACCAGCTGGATCTGCGGGTAATGCTGGCGAAGGTACTCGCCGACAATGTTGCCCTGGGTCAGCGCCAACGTCCTTCCCGCCATGTCATCCAGCGTCCTGGGGCTGTCCGTGTCCACGCGGGTCACCAGCACCGAAGGGCTGCTCAGAAACGCGCGGGTGAACAGCAATTCATCTTCACGCTGGGAGCTGAGGCCGATACCCGCCAGGACATCGATTTGCCCGCTTTTGATGGCGGTCATCATCTCGGCCACCGACTTCATGCCCCGGATGTCGAATTGCAAGCCGGTGCGCAAACTGATTTTCGTCAGCACATCGACGCCAATACCGCGGAACTTGCCTTCGCTGTCGACAAATGAAATCGGCGGGATATTTTCGTTGATTGCGACCTTCACCCGCGGGTGCCGTTTGAGCCAGTGCTGTTCGGCCACGCTCAATTGCAATGACTGAGTGCCCGGGAAAGACACCCCGTTGGCCCCCCAGCGGCGCAGGATGTTCATTTGTTCATTGGTGGTGATGGCCGCCAGCGCCTTGTTGACGATGGGCAACAGCGAATCGTTGTCGCGGGCCATCGCAAAGGCAAAACGCCCGGATTCCATGGGCGAGAAGTCCGTCAGTTGCACGTTGTTCAGGTAATTTTTGCTGATCAGGTAATGGGCATTGATCGCATCACCCAGGTAGACATCGGCCTGGCCGAACGCTACGGCGCCCATCGCCGCCAATGTCGAGGGAAACAACTGGACCTGCGCCCTGGAATAGAACTGTTGCACGCTGTATTCGGGCAAGTAGTGATACAGCATCACCAGCCGCTTGCCGGCCAGTGTCGGGTCGAGCACCGGAGGGAAATCGGTGCGGGTGACCAGCACCGGTTGATCGACCGCATAGGCGCTGGACATCTGCAGCTGTGGATCTTCGGCTTCAAATCGATTGGCCGTTCCCAGCAGGTCTGCCTGCCCCTCCTTGATGGCCCGCACCGCATCGGCCCGGGACGGATAACGTCGGACCTCGATGGCGACGTTCAACAATTGTTCGAGCAATCCGGCGTAATCGGCGGTCACGCCTTCGAATACCTTGCCCGCCGTATTGAACTCGAAGGGGGGATAGTCCGGCGCCGACACAGCCAGCACCAATCGGCCCTTTTTCTGTAGCCAGCGCGACTCGGTTTGCGACAACCTGACGCTCAGGCCTTCGACGCTCGAGCGCCCCAACAGGGTCAACGACTGTTGTGCACAGACCGTCGATGCCCAGAGAAAAAGGCCGATCAGCACCCCACCGGCCAGTCGTCGGAGTGCGTTCATTCAGATCAGATGATTGCGCAGGGCGAAATCCCTCAAGTGCACCGACGAGCTCACGTTGAGCTTGAGGGTGAGTCGGGTCTTGTAGGTACTGACGGTCTTGTAGCTCAGGTGCATGATCTCGGCGATTTCCAGGTTTTTCGAACCCCGGGCCAGGTACTGCAAAATGGTCAACTCACGATTGGAGAGCTTTTCGATCAACTGCTTTTCGCTACGTTGCAACTCCCCCATCGACACAGAGCTCGAGGAGATCTGGGCGAAATAGGTATAGCCGGCCATTACGGAATTCACCGCCGCCTTCAGATCATCCAGGTCCTTGCTCTTGGAAACATAGGCAACAGCCCCGGCACGCATGCAGCGGTCCTGATAGAACTGGGCCTCCAGTGAAGTGAACACCACCACGCGACATCGCGTGTTTTCGGCCTTGATACGGTCCATCACCTCAAGCCCCGCCACACCGGGAAGACCCAGATCAAGCAGCACGACATCCGGTCGATGCTCCCGGATCAACGCCAGGACCTCATCGCCACGGGAGGCCTCGTAAACCTGCTTGAACCCTTCGCCCTTGAGTACGAGTTGGATCATGGAGCGAACCACCGGATGATCTTCCACAATCAGTGCTGACTTCATGACAACTCCCGTGCAAAACAACACGATCGGGCAAAAAATGCCCTCCAGGCACCGCAGCGGTGGGGCACAACGCTGCGCACAGACTTTTGCATGGAAGGCTGGAAAGAACTACCTGACAGAAATGACAGTTCCGACAAACGGTAGGCGATGTTCGATGGCGCTCATCAGCTGCGTAATGGACGTCAAGTCAGGCAGCGCGGCCTGGCTGAGCTGGACGTTGCCCGCGACTGGCGGCAACGACGCCTGCTGTACATTGAAGATAAAGGCCTGATGGACTTGCGGGTTTTCGGTAAAGAAATTCAACAGGTCCAGCCCTTCGCTGGCCATCGCTCCATTGATGAGCACCAGGTCCAGAGGCTCGCAACCGTACTCCACCAGTGGAAGGAGCTCGTCGAGACTCTGCACCGGTGCCACGCGAAAGTAGCCGAGCTGATTGAACAGCCGCTCGATCCGCAGGCGGTTGAAGTGCTGCGCATCGGCGATCAGGATGCGCAAGGATTTGTTCGGCAAGATCACCTCCAAAAGGATGTCGGTTTCAAGAGGTCGCAAAGCCTACGGAAGACCTTCCTAGATTTATGTAGGAATATTCCTAAATAAACGCCGGTTAATCTGACTTTACTCCGTGGTACTCGGACTCCAGAACGCCTGCACCACCAAGGTCGAAGTCGAAATCCGTGCCACCAGCGCATCCAGTTCATCACCATCGACCGAGGTGGTGGCCAGGGTGGCTTCGATTTCAATTTCATCCGTGCCGAAGGCGTGCACATCGACATCGCTGGCCGGGTAGTTGCTGCGTTCCAGCTCGGCTTCGAGCAAGGCCAGCACGGTTTTCTGCTGCGTGCGTCGGGCAATGACATAGACGATGTTGGTGACTTCCGCCGAAATCACGTCCAGCGGCTGACGGTTGATGTTGTTGACGATCGGCCGCAGCAGGGTGTTTGCCGCCAGCACAAACAAGGTGCCGAGCAACGCCTCGGCCAGCAGGTCGGCACCGGCGCAGGCACCGACCGCCGCCGAGGTCCAGAGCGTGGCGGCGGTATTGAGGCCGCGCACATTGCCCTCTTCGCGCATGATCACCCCGGCACCGAGAAAGCCGATACCGGAAACCACGTAGGCGACGACCCGCACAGCGCCTTCGGCACCGGCGAGCCGGTTGGCCATGTCGACGAAAATCGCCGCGCCCACCGCCACCAGCACGTTGGTGCGCAGGCCCGCGGTGCGTTGCCGGTACTGGCGCTCGAAACCGATCAGGCCACCGAGGATAAAGGCCGCGCTGAGGCTGACCAGGGTGTCGAGCAGGGAGTTCAGGTTGAGGTTGCTAAGTGCTTGCATATAAAACTCCTGGAAAAACACACGATCCCTGTAGGAGCGAGCCTGCTCGCGATAGCGGTGTATCAGTTGACATGGATATTGACTGACACTCCGTCATCGCGAGCAGGCTCGCTCCTACATCTGGCAGCATTACTGCCAGCCAAACCGGCGAATGTAGAACCCCTTCACCGCCTGGGTCAGCGCCATGTACGCCAGCAGGATCACCGGCAGGAACACGAAGTACAGCGACGGCAACGCCTGCAACTTGAAGTAATGCGCCAGCGGTCCCATCGGCAGGAAAATCCCCACGGCCATGATCAGCCCGGTCATCACCAGCAAGGGCATGGCCGCGCGGCTTTGCAGGAACGGGATCTTCGGCGTGCGGATCATGTGCACGATCAGGGTCTGGGTCAGCAGCCCGACCACGAACCAGCCGGACTGGAACAGGGTTTGGTGATCCGGGGTGTTGGCGTCGAACACGTACCACATCAAGGCGAACGTGGTGATGTCGAAGATCGAACTGATCGGCCCGAAAAACAGCATGAAGCGTCCGACATCCGCCGGTTGCCAGCGCTGCGGTTGCTTGAGCATTTCCTCATCGACGTTATCGAACGGAATGGCGATCTGCGAAATGTCATAGAGCAGGTTCTGCACCAGCAGGTGCATCGGCAGCATTGGCAGGAACGGGATGAACGCACTGGCCACCAGCACCGAGAACACGTTGCCGAAGTTCGAACTGGCGGTCATCTTGATGTACTTGAGCATGTTGGCGAAGGTCCGGCGCCCTTCCAGCACGCCCTCCTCCAGCACCATCAGGCTCTTTTCCAGCAGGATGATGTCGGCCGCTTCCTTGGCGATGTCCACGGCGCTGTCCACCGAAATACCGATGTCGGCGGTGCGTAGCGCCGGGGCGTCGTTGATGCCGTCGCCCATGAAACCGACCACGTGTCCGTTGCCCTTGAGCAGCCGGACGATGCGCTCCTTGTGGGATGGCGTCAGTTTGGCGAAGACGTTGGTGGTTTCCACCGCTTTCGCCAGCTCGGCATCGCTCATGCGTTCAATGTCGTTGCCCATCAGCAGGCCTTGCTGTTCCAGGCCGACTTCGCGACAGACTTTCGCCGTCACCAGCTCGTTGTCGCCGGTCAGTACTTTCACTGCCACGCCATGGGCTGCCAGCGCCTTGATGGCTGGGGCAGTGCTTTCTTTCGGTGGATCGAGGAACGCCACGTAACCAATCAGCGTCAGTGCCTGTTCATCGGCCAGGCTGTAGGTGTCGCGTCCTTCGGTCATCGGCCGAGCAGCAACCGCCACCACACGCAAGCCTTCGCCGTTGAACGTGGCCGTGACCTGACGGATTCGCGCCAGCAATTCTTCGCTCAAGGCTTCATCGACTTCGCCATGGCGTACCTGCGAGCACACCGCCAGCACCTCTTCCACCGCGCCCTTGCAGATCAGCAGGTGCGGTTGATCGCGCTCGGCGACCACCACCGACATGCGCCGGCGGGTGAAGTCGAACGGGATCTCGTCAACCTTGCGAAACGCCGTGCCGACTTTCAGCTCACGGTGGATCTCGACGTGTTCGAGCACCGCCACATCCAGCAGGTTTTTCAGGCCGGTCTGGTAGTAGCTGTTGAGGTAGGCCATTTCCAGCACATCATCGCAGGCGTTGCCCCAGACGTCGACGTTGCGCGCCAGGAAGATCTTGTCCTGAGTCAGTGTGCCGGTCTTGTCGGTGCACAGCACGTCCATGGCGCCGAAGTTCTGGATGGCGTCGAGGCGTTTGACGATGACTTTCTTGCGCGACAGGAACACCGCGCCCTTGGCCAGGGTCGAGGTGACGATCATCGGCAGCATTTCCGGGGTCAGGCCCACGGCGATCGACAGCGCGAACAGCAACGCTTCGGTCCAGTCGCCCTTGGTGAAACCGTTGATGAACAACACCAGCGGCGCCATCACGAACATGAAGCGGATCAGCAGCCAGCTGACTTTGTTGACCCCGGTCTGGAACGAAGTCGGCGCCCGGTCGGTGGCGCCGACGCGCTGGGCCAGGGCACCGAAATAGGTGCTGTTGCCGGTGGTGACAATCACCGCCATGGCCGTGCCGGACACCACGTTGGTGCCCATGAACAGGATGTTGTCCAGTTCCAGGGGGTTGATAGTGTCGCGGTCCTGCTGGCGGGGAAATTTTTCCACCGGCATCGATTCACCGGTCATGGCCGCCTGGCTGACGAACAGGTCCTTGGCGCTGAGCACCCGGCAATCGGCGGGAATCATGTCACCGGCAGACAGCACGATCAGGTCGCCCGGCACCAGTTGCCTGATCGGCAACTCGATACGCTGCGCGCTCTGGTCCTCAAGGTCGCGGCGCATCACCGTGGCGGTGTTGCTGACCATCGCCTTGAGGGCATCGGCGGCCTGGTTGGATTTGGTTTCCTGCCAGAAGCGCAGCAAGGTCGAGAGCACCACCATGGAGAAAATCACGATGGCGGCTTTCATGTCTTCGGTCAGCCAGGAGATGAGCGCCAGCAAGGTCAGCAGCAGGTTGAACGGATTCTTGTAGCAGTGCCACAGGTGGGTCCACCAGGGCAGCGGCTGTTCGTGCTCGACTTCATTGAGGCCCAATTGCTCGCGCAGGGCATCGGCTTCAAGTTCGCTCAAACCGTCGGTGTGACTGCCCAAATTGTTGAGCAGTTGCCCCGTGTCGCTGCCGGCAGCGGCCACCAGGGTTTGCGCCAGGGTGGGCGGGACTTCACGGCTGACCGTGGTGTCGGTGAAGGTTTCCAGCAACGCAAGGCGACGGAAGTGCCGGGCGATGTGGCGGTTACGCAGGAAGCCTGCGAAGAATTCCTTGAGGGTAAGTTTCATGGCTGGTGCCCCTTTGGTCAGCCGGGAAACCGTCGAGCAGGCAGGTCCACGCCGCTGCCGCCGGAACAACCGGCAAAGCAAGGCCTGGCGCGCCGGTCACGAATGACTGACGTGTCGATAGAGCGGCGGCCACGACAAAAAGTCGAAACCACGCACTGTTCAGCGTCGATGAGAGGGACGTCGGGACACGGCCGGGACTGGCCATGATCGGGATGCCGCTGCTCGCTTGTCGGCGAGACAACGGCACAGGAGACTGCGCGTTATCTTGCCGAGAAAATGCCGGTTACCGAGACCGGCCGACAACTGTCACTCGAACAAGTACCCACTGTGGGTCTCCGTAATGGATGAAAACGCGCGAAGCTTACGCCCCGATGTTTGGCGAGTAAACCCGTTACAAAGTCTTGCCGGGGGTATCGCGGGGTTCTTCAGGAAGGGTTCAGGATTGAGGGTCTTGGGTGATTTCAATGGCCTCATCGCGAGCAGGCTCACGCCTACATTGGTCCTGTGAACACCGGTCCATTGTAGGAGCGAGCCTGCTCGCGATGGCGGCCTTACAGACGCAGCAAACTCAGCTGGCAGTGGCCAACAACAAATCCACCACCGACCGCCCATTCCCGCGATGCTTGCCATGCTCATACAACGACCCGGCAATTTCATCGGCACGTATCGGCAGGATCGACAGCAAGGTGTCGCTCAGCCCATGGCTGGCCTGGCAAAAGCCCTGCATGTAGAGGCCGGCCTTGCAGCGTTCATCGGTGATCAGCTTGTAGTGGCGATCGACCTCGAAATCACCCAGGTACTCTTCCAGTGGCGCCAGCAGCTTGCGGTGCATCTGCCGCTCGTAACCGGTGGCCAGCACCACGGCGTCGTAGTGACGCACCGAGACTTCACCGGTGGCGTTGTTGCGCAACACCAATTCGATGCCCCGTTCGTTGGCGGTGGCCTTTTCGATCGTGGTCAGGGTGTGGAACGCATGACGGGCGATGCCCGAGACCTTCTGCCGGTAGAAGATGCCGTAGATGCGCTCGATCAGATCGATGTCCACCACCGAGTAGTTGGTGTTGTGGTACTCGTTGACCAGTCGCTCGCGCTCGCTGTCTGGCTGCTGGAACACCAGGTCGGTGAACTCCGGCGAAAACACTTCGTTGACGAAGGGGCTATCGTCGGCCGGCTTGAGTGCCGAGCCGCGCAGGATCATGTCCACCTGCACCGACGGGAAGCTGTCGTTCAAATCGATGAAGGCCTCCGCCGCGCTCTGCCCGCCACCGATGATCGCAATGCTCATCGGCCGGTTGTCCACGCACGGCTGCCTGGCCATCTGCGCCAGGTACTGGGAGTGATGGAACACCCGGCCGTCATCCTTGAGCGCCTTGAACACCTCGGGAATGCGTGGCGTGCCACCGGCGCTGACCACCACCGAACGGGTGGTGCGCACCTGCTGATGCCCGCTCCCATCGCGGGAAATCACCCGCAATGCCTCGACCTGATGGTTGTGCAGCACCGGCTCGATGGTCAGCACTTCTTCGCCGTAGCGGCTTTGCGCGGTGAACTGCCCGGCGACCCAGCGCAGGTAGTCGTTGTACTCCATGCGGCACGGATAGAAGGTGCCCAGGTTGATGAAGTCCACCAGGCGCCCGTGGGCCTTGAGGTAATTGACGAACGAGTAAGGGCTGGTCGGATTGCGCAGGGTTACCAGGTCCTTGAGGAAGGAAATCTGCAACTCGCTCTGGGTCACCAGGGTGTTGCCGTGCCAGCGGTAGTCGGCCTGCTTGTCGAGAAACAGCACATCCAGATTGCCCTGGCTCGCCCCGCGCTCTTGCAGCGCGATGGCCAGTGCCAGGTTCGACGGGCCGAATCCGACGCCGATCAGGTCGTGAACGAGGGGCGATGCAATTGCCTGTGTCATTTCCAGTGTCCTCTGGATGCTCCCCGCCATAGCGGGACATTGAACCTAAGTGACCTGACAGGCCGTGGGCCGCACAACAGGTCGTCTGTTGAGTAGGAACGAGGACCGTGAAAAAAAATTTAACCGCCCGGGATCACTAGGCGTCCCACTGTCGCATGCGTATACGGCAATGCTTCATGGCATTGACTATGTGCTTCTCGACCATCGCCCGGGAAATGCCCAGTTGCTCGGCAATCTGCGGATGGGACAGGCCTTCGATCTTGCGCAGCAGAAAACTCTCGCGGCACAACCTCGGCAACTCCGCCAGGGCACTCTGGAGCATTTCCAGGCGCTGGCCATGATCGAGCATGCTTTGTGGCGAAGGGGTGAAATAGCGCTCCTCATTGTCGAGCACGTCCAGGGGTTCGGCCTGACGCAGGGTATTGCGTCGATGGTCGTCGATGACCAGGTTCAGGGCGGTGCGATAAAGGAATGCCCGGGGCTGCTCGATCGGCGTATCACTGGAGCGCTCCAGGACCCGCAGATAAGCGTCATGCACCACATCTTCGGCCACCTGACGGTTGCCCAGCCTGGCGTTCAGGAAACACACCAGTTCGCGATAGTAGTTTTCCAACATGACTCCCGTCCGCACGGGGGTGCGGTTTCTGTCCTTGAGCCGGTTCGGTGACCGCTGAATTACACAGTGGCACGATAGTGGCAGTTCGAGTCGCGTAATTTATAGTAATTCTCATATAGATTTAAAGTACTGCTTCAACTTGCCCGATAAATTGTCTCGCCCCCTGTAGGAGCGAGCTTGCTCGCGATGGTCGTGAACGATGATGCGTATTTTCTGATTTATCGCGTCGTCCTTGCGGCCATCGCGAGCAAGCTCGCTCCTACAGTGGGTTGTGTCGTCGCCTAAATTCTGTGCCCGGTCCATCGTTTACAGGACAGCTCCCCGTCTCTGCCCGCCTCCGCCGCTGAACGACGGGCCGATTTTCCCAGGCTGGAACCCTGCATGAAACGTCCCCGACAGACCCGACGCGCCCTGCTTGCAGCACTTTGTCTGATCCCCGTGGTGGCCGTCGCCGCCTGGCAGTTCATCCCGCCGGGCCGCGACGGGCTGGTCACCGTCCAGGTCAGCCGCGCCGACATTGAAAGCAGCGTCACCGCATTGGGCACCCTGCAACCGCGGCGTTATGTCGACGTCGGCGCCCAGGCCTCCGGGCAGATCCACAAGATCCACGTGGAAGTCGGCGATGTGGTCAAGGAAGGCCAGTTGCTGGTGGAAATCGACCCGTCCACGCAACAGGCCAAACTTGATGCCGGGCGCTTCTCCGTCGAAAATCTCAAGGCGCAGCTGCAGGAACAGCGCGCGCAACACGACCTGGCCCGGCAGAAGTACCAGCGTCAACAGAACCTCGCCGCCGGCGGCGCCACCCGTGAAGAAGACGTGCAGACCGCCCAGGCCGAACTGCGCGCCACCCAGGCACGGGTCGCCATGTTCCAGGCGCAGATCCGCCAGGCCGAAGCCAGCCTGCGCAGCGACCAGGCGGAGCTTGGCTACACGCGGATCTATGCGCCGATGGCCGGCACCGTGGTCGCGCTGGATGCCCGGGTCGGCCAGACCCTCAACGCCCAACAGCAGACTCCGCTGATCCTGCGCATCGCCAAACTGTCGCCAATGACCGTGTGGGCCGAGGTCTCGGAGGCCGACATCGGCCACGTCAAACCCGGCATGCACGCCTGGTTCACCACCCTGAGCGGCGGCACCCGGCGCTGGACCAGCACCGTGCGGCAAATCCTGCCCGTCCCGCCCAAGCCGCTGGACCAGACCAGCCAGGGCAGCGGCAGCCCCGCCAGCACCAGCAAAAGCGGGAGTGCCCGCGTGGTGCTGTACACCGTGTTGCTGGACGTCGACAACGCCGACAACGCCTTGATGGCGGAAATGACCACCCAGGTATTTTTCGTCGCCAATCAGGCGCAGAACGTACTCACCGCGCCCATCGCAGCCCTGCAGGCCGGCCCGCAGACAGACCGGCAGACCGCGCAAGTGGTCGCCAGCAACGGCAGCATCGAGCAGCGCAACGTGCGCACCGGCATCAGTGACCGCCTGCGGGTACAGATCCTCGACGGCCTGCAGGAGGGCGATCACCTGTTGATCGGCCCGGTCGACGGGAGTGGCGCTGAATGCACACGCCCCTGATCGACCTTTCGGACATCCGCAAAGCCTATGGCGGTGGCGACGCGCCTGAAGTCCACGTGCTGCGTGGCATCGACCTGTCGATCCATGCCGGGGAGTTCGTGGCGATCGTCGGCGCTTCCGGCTCCGGCAAATCGACGCTGATGAACATCCTCGGCTGCCTCGACCGCCCGACCTCGGGCGAATACCGCTTCGCTGGGGAAAACGTCGCGGCGCTGGACAGTGACGAACTGGCCTGGCTGCGCCGTGAAGCCTTTGGTTTTGTGTTCCAGGGCTACCACCTGATTCCCTCCGGTTCGGCCCAGGAAAACGTCGAGATGCCGGCGATCTACGCAGGCTTGCCCGCCGCCGAACGCCACGCCCGCGCCGCCGCCCTGCTCGAGCGCCTCGGCCTGGCTTCGCGCACCGGCAACCGCCCCCATCAACTCTCCGGCGGGCAGCAGCAACGGGTGTCGATTGCCCGCGCGTTGATGAACGGCGGCCACATCATCCTGGCCGACGAACCCACCGGTGCCCTCGACAGCCACAGCGGCGCCGAGGTCATGACCTTGCTCGACGAGCTGGCGAGCCAGGGCCACGTGGTGATCCTCATCACCCACGACCGCGAAGTAGCGGCCCGGGCCAAACGCATCATCGAGATCCGCGACGGCGAGATCATCAGCGACAGCGCCCGGGACAATCCTGCCGCGCAACACTCGGCCAACCCCGGCGCCCTGCAAGCCGTCGATTTACGCAGGCGCCTGAGCGAAAGCGCAGAAGCCACTGGCGCCTGGAAAGGCGAACTGGTCGATGCCGTGCACGCGGCGTGGCGAGTGATGTGGATCAACAAGTTCCGCACCGCCCTGACCCTGCTCGGCATCATCATCGGCGTCGCCTCGGTGGTGGTGATGCTGGCCGTCGGCGAAGGCAGCAAACGCCAGGTGATGGCGCAGATGGGCGCGTTCGGCTCCAACATCATTTACCTCAGCGGCTCGGCGCCCAACCCGCGTACGCCCATGGGCATCGTCACCCTCGATGAAGTCGCGGCGATTGCCAGCTTGCCCCAGGTGAAACGAATCATGCCGGTCAACGGCCAGGAGGCCGGGGTGCGTTTCGGCAACCTCGACCACATGAGCTACGTCGGCGGCAACGACACCAACTTCCCGGCGATTTTCAACTGGCCGGTGGTCGAAGGCAGTTACTTTACCCACGCCGACGAACAGAACGCCGCGGCGGTCGCGGTGATCGGGCACAAGGTGCGGACCAAACTGCTCAAGGACGTGGCCAACCCGATCGGCCAGTACATCCTGATCGAAAACGTCCCCTTCCAGGTGGTCGGCGTGCTCGCGGAAAAAGGCGCCAGCTCCGGCGACTCCGACAGCGACGACCGCATCGCCATCCCCTACTCCGCCGCCAGCGTGCGCCTGTTCGGCACCCACAATCCCGAATACATCGCCATCGCCGCCGCCGACGCGCGCAAGGTCAAGGAAACCGAAAAAGCCATCGAGCAACTGATGCTGCGCCTGCACGACGGCAAGCACGATTTCGAGCTGACCAACAACGCGGCGATGATCCAGGCCGAGGCGCGCACACAAAACACCCTGTCGCTGATGCTCGGTTCGATTGCGGCGATTTCCCTGCTGGTGGGCGGAATCGGCGTGATGAACATCATGCTCATGACCGTGCGCGAGCGGACTCGCGAGATCGGTATCCGCATGGCCACCGGTGCCCGCCAGCGCGACATTCTGCGCCAGTTCCTCACCGAAGCGGTGATGCTCTCGGTGGTGGGCGGCCTCACCGGGATCGCCCTGGCGCTGATCGTCGGTGGCGTGCTGATTGTCAGCGAAGTCGCTGTCGCGTTCTCCCTGATAGCGGTGCTGGGTGCCTTCGGCTGCGCCCTGGTCACCGGTGTCGTTTTCGGCTACATGCCGGCCCGCAAGGCTGCCCGACTCGACCCGGTCACGGCCCTTACCAGTGAATGATCGATTGATGAAGCCGCCACTCAGCCTGTTAACTTTGTGCCTGCTGCTCAGCGCCTGTGGCAGCCCGGCCCAGCGCCCGGACAGCGGCATCCAGCCGCCCGCCGCCTGGCAATCGCCGCACACCGCAGGCACTGTCCATGACAACCAGCAATGGTGGAACCGCTTCGGCAGCCCGCAACTGGGGCGCCTGATCGAACAGGCACGGCTTGGCAGCTACGACCTGGCCGCAGCCATCGCGAGAGTACGCCAGGCCCAGGCCGACACGGTGATTGCCGGCGGCTCGCAATTGCCCGAGGTCAAGGCCGGGGTCAACGCCAATCGCCAGAAACTGCTGCGCGGCAGCGGCTACAGTCAGCTCGATGCCGACAGGGATAACGATGCCGTCGACTACTTCACGGCGAACCTGACGGCCAGCTACGAAATTGATTTCTGGGGCGGCCAACGGGCCAGTCGCGACAGTGCGCAATTCAGTCTGCAAGCCAGCGAGTTCGATCAGGCCACAGTGGAATTGACGTTGCTCAGTGGTGTGGCCAACGGCTACGCGCAAGCCTTGTCGTTGCAGGAGCAGAGCCGCATCGCCGAGTTGAATCTGGCCAATGCCCAAAACGTGTTGAAACTGGTGCAGACCCGTTTCGATTCGGGCTCGGCCACGGCCCTGGAACTGGCGCAGCAAAAAAGCCTGGTGGCAGCGCAGCAACGCCAGCTGCCGCTGGTGCAACAACAGGCCGAGGATGCACGGATCAGCCTCGCTGTCCTGCTCGGTCGCCCGGTTCAGGCGCTGTCACTGGGTCAGGAGCGATTCGATCAACTGACCTGGCCCGACATCGAGGCCGGGGTACCCAGCCAGTTGCTCAGCCGCCGTCCGGACATTGCCCGGGCCGAGGCGCAACTGGCCGCCGCCCAGGCCGACGTCACCGTCGCCCGGGCCGCGATGCTGCCGACCGTGACCCTCACCGCCGAAATCGGCTCCGGCGCCGACCGGGCCGACGACATTCTGCGCAGCCCCTTCTACAACCTCACCGCCGGGCTGCTCGCGCCGGTGTTCAACAACGGCCGCCTCGGCGCCCAGCGCGACAAGGCCACGGCACGCCAGGAGGAACTGCTGGAGACCTATCGCGGCGCGATCATCAACGGCTTCGCCGACGTCGAAAAGGCCCTCAACAGCATCCGCGGACTGGATGAACAGCGCGGGTGGCAGAGCGAAGAGCTGAGCCAGGCACAGACCGCGTTCAACATCGCGCAAAGCCGCTATCAGGCCGGGGCCGAGGATTTACTGACGGTGCTGGAAACCCAGCGCACGCTGTATGCGGCGCAGGATTTGAACGTGCAACTGCGGTTGTCGCGGATGCAGGCGAGTATTGCGCTGTACAAGGCGTTGGGTGGCGGGTGGCAGGTTTTGTAATCTTTGTCGTCAGTGAGTACGCCTTCGCGAGCAGGCTCGCTCCTACATGATTTGTGTCGTGCCCGAACCATGCGGAAAACACTAAACCTTGTAGGAGCGAGCCTGCTCGCGATTGAACGATAACGCGGTATCAAGCCTGGCTCTGTTTAGCCTTCAAATGCCGCGCATACCACGGCCGTTGTGGCACCTTACGGAACAAGCCGGCAAGTTTCTTCTCGTCTTCGCCAAAGGTAATGCGCAGCGCCAGCTTCATGGTTTCCGGGTCCATTTCCACTGACTTGCCTGTCTGCAAACCGGGCGTGGTGCTGCAGCCATGGGTGCTCGGGCCGAGCCACGGGTCATCGATTTCGACCCAGCGCCCTGGCGCGAACCATTGCACGCCGTTGACCTGCAGCCGACTGACCTGCCCCGGATGAAAGCGCTCGTGAGCGCGGAACCAGTCTTCCAGGCGATCGTCGATCCAGCCGTGGAAATGCCAGAACACCGGGCTCACATGGGAAGAAAACGGGTCGCCGAGAAAATCGTTTTCCGGTGCAAACCAGCGTGCGGAAAAGTCCGCCGGATCCCGGGCGAATGGCACCGGCTGACCGTTGGACGGATCACGCGGCACCGAAGCCCAGCGCATGTGCAGCCAGTCGTGCAGGCCCAGTTCGACCTCCGAGCCGAACTGACCGAGGGTCAACGTCGATAGGTAACGCGGATCGCGGTAGCGCGATTCCCAGACCTGGAAATTGCTGTGATAGGTCTCGCCTGTCTTGATGTCGCTGACCCATTGCGTGTACTCGTCATCGTCCTCGGCCAGCCAGGTCGGCGGCAAAGCGGTGCCGTCGTGGTTGTCGAAGTAACGTGCAAAGCCGAGCCTGTCCCGCGCCAGCTCCGGCTGCGGCAACGGGAAGTGCGTCCAGGACGGCAGGTCCTGCATCGAGCGCGCGGTGCCGAGCATGTGCCGGTGCATGAAGAAAAAGTCCACGCCCGAACCGTTGCGATCCTTGCGTTCACCTCGGGCGTCACGCTCCGTGTCTCGCGGTCCGGGTTGCCAGCCGAGCCCGCGCAAGGCGCCGCGCTGGTCTTCGGACAGCTTGTGCCACTTGTCCCGGGAGGCATGCCAAAGCTGGTGGAACAACCGGTGTTCCGGGGATACCAGCCAGGCCAGCAGGGTCGGATTGAGGCCGGCGCGCTCCCGGGCTTCAGGGAATTCCCGTTTGACGGCAATGAAGCGATTGTCCTGCGCGGTGAGCATCAGTGGCCGATTCAGGTCCAGCACCCGTCCACTGAGGCTGCCGCTGCCGGCGTTGCCGAAACCGGCCCACACCTCGTCCAGGGTCATGTCGAACTCGTAATCGCAACAGCCGCTGGCCCCCAGCAGTCGCCAGGCCAGCTGCTTCGGGTTGGCCCCGGACAGATCGCCGAGCACCCGGTAACGGGGCTCCTCGGTGGAGCGCAAACGCTCGGCGGTGTCGAGATAACCACTGAAACCACGCCCCTTGTGGCCGATGTCGAGGAACACCTCCAGGCCTTCGAGGGGCAAGCCTTCGATACCGGCGTCACGACCTTCGAAACGAATCTGCCAGACCCCGCGCAAGGTATCCGCCAAGCGTTGGCCGGCAACATCCGCCACCTCGAACGAGGCTTCGCCGGGGGTGATGGTCGGGTCCGGCCTGGACAGTTCGCGATGCCCGTAATACACCGCCGGCACGGCGGCACCGGTCAGCGCCAGACCCGCGAGGAACCATCGTCGAGAAATCGTCATTGCCCTACCTGTGTCAGCCATGAAGCAGGCTTTATCCAAGCTAGAACGTTTGTTGCCCGCATAAATTTAAAAAGCATCGCGAGCAGGGCTCGCTCCTACAGGAGACCGCATTCCCATGTAGGAGCGAGCCCTGCTCGCGATGAGGCCATCAGCCGCGCTAAATTTTCCGGCCAGCCACTCGTTCCCCCCAGATAGCAAAGGCCCCTGCGCCTGATCCGGGGCGGCGAACCTGACTGAGACGACAATGACAAAACCACGTTCAAAAAAGGCTCTTTTCATCGGCCTGCCGCTGGCCCTGGCGATCAGCGCAGGAGCGGGCTTCGCGGCCTGGGACTACGGGTTCAGGGACAACCCAGGCTACCCGGTCAAGGTGATGAAACAGGCCGATCAGTTGCAGGAACGCATTCTCTCGTTCGACAGCCACATCACCGTGCCCATGGACTTCGGCACCGCCGGCAATGAAGTCGACAAGGACGGCGAAGGCCAGTTCGACCTGATCAAGACCGGGCGCGGGCGCCTGTCCGGTGCGGCGCTGACGATTTTCGGCTGGCCGGAAATCTGGAACGGCCCCAACGCCCCCCATCGCCCTACCGCCGGTTTCGTCGACGAGGCCCGCCATGAGCAGGAAACCCGCTACAAGATCATCAGCGCGATGGTGCGTGACTTCCCCAATCAAGTAGCCATCGCCTACACCCCCGACGACTTCCGCCGCCTGCATGGCGAAGGCAAATTCGCGGTGTTCATCAGCATGCTCAACGCCTATCCGCTGGGCAATGACCTCAACGCCCTGGACAAGTGGGCCGCGCGCGGCATGCGCATGTTCGGCTTCAGCTACGTGGGCAACAACGCCTGGGCCGATTCGTCACGGCCGCTGCCGTTTTTCAATGATTCGCGGGACGCCTTGGGTGGGCTGTCGGACATCGGCAAGCAAGCGGTACATCGCCTCAACGACCTGGGCGTGATCATCGATGTGTCGCAGATGTCGACCAAGGCCCTGGAGCAAGTCGCGCAACTGAGCCGCACGCCGATGGTCGCCTCCCACTCGGCACCACGCGCGCTGGTGGACATCCCGCGCAACCTCAGCGACCCGGAAATGCAGCTGATCAAGAACAGCGGCGGCGTGGTGCAGATCGTCGGTTTCCCGACCTATATCCGCCCGCTGAGCCAGGCCACCCAGGACAAGCTCAACGCCCTGCGCGCCCGCTTCGACCTGCAACCACTGCAAGGCCTGGAGATGGCGCTGATGCCCGGCGATCCGGTGATCACTGTCTGGCCCGAGCAGCGCTTCGGCGAGTACGCCAGCCAGCTCTATTCGATCCTCGACGAAGAACCCAAGGCCACTCTCAAGGATTACGGCGATGCGATCGATTATGCCGTGAAGAAAATCGGCATCGACCACGTCGGCATCAGTTCCGACTTCAACGACGGCGGCGGCCTCGACGGCTGGAAAGACGTCAGCGAGGCCCGCAACGTGACCGCCGAACTGATCAGCCGCGGCTACAGCGAGGCCGACATCGCCAAGCTCTGGGGCGGCAACTTCCTGCGGGTCTGGGACCAGGTGCAGAAGTCCTCCCGGCCTGTCGTTCAAAACTGATTTCTCCTTTGCCAAAGCGAACCGAATCCATGACCAACCGTCGTTCATTCCTCAAGCAGGCCGGCATCCTCGCGGCCGGCATCCCCCTGGTCTCCGCCGTGAGTCTGCCAGCACGGGCCGCCAGCCCCGCGCCACTGCCCAAGGACAAATGGGACCAGTTGCGCCAACTCTTCACCCAAGACCCGAACTACCTGCACTTCGCCAACTTCCTGGTGACCTCGCACCCGCTGCCTGTGCGTGAAGCCATCGAGATGCACCGCGCCAATCTGGATCGCAACCCGGGCCTGGCCATGGACTGGCATCGCGGCGAAACCGAACGCCGCGAAGAAGAGGTGCGCGTGTGGGCCGGTCGCTATCTGAAAGCCAAGCCGTCGCAGATCGCCCTGACCGGCAGCACTACCGAAGGCCTGGCGATGATCTACGCCGGCATCCACGTGCGCCCGGATCAGGAGATCCTCACCAGCGAACACGAGCACTACGCCGCCAACAGCGTGTTCGAATACCGCACCCAGAAGGACGGCACCCAGGTTCGCAAGATCAAATTGTTCGAAGACCCGTACAAGGTTTCGACCGCCGAAGTGCTGGCCGCGATTGAACGCAACATCCGCCCCGAAACCCGCGTGCTGGGCATGACCTGGGTGCATTCCGGCAGCGGCGTGAAGCTGCCCATCGGAGAGATCGGCAAACTGGTGGAAGAGAAAAACCGTGGCCGCGCCGACAAGGACCGCATCCTCTACGTGATCGATGGCGTACACGGCTTCGGCGTGGAGAACGTCGACTTCCCGGACATGCACTGCGATTTCTTCATTGCCGGCACCCACAAATGGATGTTCGGCCCACGGGGTACCGGGATCATTTGCGCCCGCTCCGACGAGCTCAAGGACGTGACCCCGACCATCCCGACCTTCTCCGAAGCCACCCGATTTTCCACGGTGATGACCTACGGCGGCTACCACTCGTTCGAACACCGCTGGGCACTGACCGAAGCTTTCAAATTGCACCTGGAGCTGGGCAAGGCCGAGGTGGCGATGCGCATTCACGCCATCAACAGCTACCTGAAAAAACGCTTGCAGGCACACCCGTCGGTGGAGCTGGTCACGCCGCTGTCGCCGGAATATTCCGCCGGCTTCACCTTCTTCCGCATCAAGAACCGGGACTGCGAGGAGGTCGCCAATTACCTGATGGATCAGCGCGTGGTGTGCGATGCCGTGGACCGGGATGTCGGGCCGATCATTCGTGTGTCGCCGGGGCTGCTCAATACCCAAGCGCACATCGACCGCCTGATGGAACTGCTGGCCAACCAGGTCTGACTGAGCGAGAGCCATTATGAAAAGCACCCTGAAAAAACTCGGCGCCCTGACGCTGCTGGCCGTGCTCGGCAGCGCCTTGCCCGGCCTCGCCCAGGCCTACACCGCGCCGTTGCCCGGCAAGGTCTTCAAGGATTGCCGTAACTGCCCGGAAATGGTGGTGCTGCCCGCCGGCACCTTCACCATGGGCACCCCGGACGACGAGGTCGGCCGCGAGCCAGATGAAGGCCCGATGCATGAGGTGACGTTCGACAAACCCTTCGCCATGAGCCGCTACCAGATCACCGCTGGCGAATGGGCCCAATACATGAAGGAAACCGGAGTCACCCTGCCCGATGGCGACACCCGCCCCGGCCGGGCATGCACCAATGGCAAACCGAGTTACCCCCAGGACCCGCGCCAGCCGGCGGTGTGCATGAACTTCGCCGAAGTCAGCGCCTACGTCGCCTGGCTGTCGATGAAAACCGGCCAGCATTACCACATCGTCAGCGAGGCCCAGCGCGAGTACGCAGCCCGCGCCGGGTCAACGGGAGCGTTCCCCTTCCCGTTCGACCCCGGCACCGAGTACAGCATCGCCACCCATGCCAACACCTACGGCCCCACCGATGGCTACAGTTACTCCTCACCGGTGGGCAGCTTTCCGGCGAATGCCTTCGGCATGTACGACATGCATGGCAACGTCTACGAGTGGATCGCCGACTGCTACCACCCGGACTACGTCGGCGCGCCCACCGATGGCAGCGCCTGGACCGAACCGAACTGCGACACCCTGCGCATCCGTGGCAACGACTGGGGCGAAGCGCCAGTGTTTTCCCGCTCGGGCAACCGCAATGACATCGACCCGCAAACCCGTGGCGACTGGATCGGATTTCGCGTCGTGCGCACTCTCTAGCTTCCCCATCCTGTGGGAGCGAGCCTGCTCGCGAAAGCGGTCTGCCTGTCGCAGTAGAAGTTGACTGATAGTCCGCCTTCGCGAGCAGGCTCGCTCCCACACTGATTTGTACCCTGTCAGCGGACCGAGCCCCCGCCACCCGTCTCCCACCCTTTAAATTAAGCCCTCCACCAGACGTTCTACTGGGTATCTGCCTCAAGACCCAAGGAACCCTCTGCCCATGACCCAGCCAACGCGCGGTGCAATTCATGAATTGTTCAGCCTCCTCAAACCGTTCCGGCTCGTCGTCAGTCTGTCGATCCTTTTGGGCATGGTGGGTGGCCTGAGCGTGACGGCGCTGTTGGCCACCATCAACAACGCGCTGCACTCGCCGAATGGCCTGACCCAAGGCGTGGTCGCGCTGTTCGGCGGCCTGTGCCTGCTGGCCCTGGGCAGTTCGATCTGCTCGGACATCGGCACCAACTACGTCGGCCAGCACATCATTGCCAGGCTGCGCAAAACCCTTGGGGAAAAGGTGCTTTCAGCGCCCATCGAGCAGATCGAGCGCTACCGCAGCCACCGGCTGATCCCGGTGCTGACCCACGATGTCGACACCATCAGCGACTTCGCCTTCGCCTTCGCACCGCTGGCGATTTCCCTGACCGTGACCCTCGGCTGCATGGGCTACCTGGCGATGTTGTCGTGGCCGATGTTCCTGATGATGGTGCTGGCGATTGCCATCGGCACCGGCATCCAGTTCTACGCCCAGGGCAAGGGCATCCAGGGTTTCATGGCCGCCCGCGATGCCGAGGACGATCTGCAAAAGCACTACAACGCCATTGCCGGCGGCGCCAAGGAGTTGCGCATCCACCGCCCGCGCCGCCAGCGCATGTTCGTCAAGGGCATCCAGGGCACCGCCGATTTCATCTGTAACACACAGGTGCGTTCGATCAACACCTTCGTGATCGCCAAGACCCTGGGCTCGATGCTGTTCTTCGTGGTGATCGGCCTGGCGCTGGCCCTGCAATCGTTCTGGCCCAGTGCCGACCAAGCGGTGATGAGCGGTTTCGTGCTGGTGCTGCTGTACATGAAAGGCCCGATCGAGCACCTGGTCAGCACCTTGCCGATCGTCAGCCGGGCGCGCATTGCCTTTCGCCGCATCGCCGAACTGTCCAGCCAGTTTTCCTCCCCCGAGCCGCACCTGCTGCTCAACGACAAAGGCACCTCGCCGACGGTGGTCAACCGCTTGCAACTGGACAACGTCAGCTACGCCTTCCCCGCCGCCCCCGGCAGCGACGCGTTTCGCCTGGGCCCGGTGAACCTGACCATCGAACAAGGCGACATCGTTTTCATCGTCGGCGAAAACGGCTGCGGCAAGACCACCCTGATCAAGTTGCTGCTGGGTCTCTACGCGCCGCAACAGGGATCGATCCTGCTCAACGGCCAAGGCATCGATGCGCACAATCGCGACGACTACCGCCAATTGTTCACCACGATTTTTGCCGACTACTACCTGTTCGATGACGTGGTCCAGGGCGACCAGCACATTCCCGAAGATGCCAACCAATACCTGCAGCGGCTGGAGATCGCGCACAAGGTCAGCGTCAGGGACGGCAGCTTCACCACCACCGACCTGTCCACCGGCCAGCGCAAGCGCCTGGCGCTGGTCAATGCCTGGCTGGAAGAGCGCCCGGTGCTGGTGTTCGACGAATGGGCCGCCGACCAGGACCCGACCTTCCGCCGCATCTTCTACACCGAGCTGCTGCCGGACCTCAAACGCCTGGGCAAGACCATCATCGTGATCTCCCACGACGACCGCTATTTCGACATGGCCGATCAACTGGTGCGCATGGAATCGGGCCGGGTCGTCACCGAGCGCACAACCGTTTGAGTGCCATTGCCGCACGCAAATCATTGTTTTTTGAAGTTTGTTTTCCGGTTTAGCCAAAGTGGTCCGTCTAATAATAATTATCATTAACTAAAAAACTGCACACACCATTCTGGAGCGATTCGAGCAATGCAAAGCCTTACTCTGTCCCGCGCACCCTTGGCGCTAGCCATCGAACGGCAAAGGAAATTCCGAACGGTCGTGCCGGGCGCGCTGCTGACCCTGTTGCTGCTGGGTACGTCCCAGGTCGAGGCAGCCCCGGTGAACGTCAATGTGCCGGCTCAGTCGCTGGCCAGCGCATTGCGCCAACTGGGCCAGCAGACCAACCTGCAGATTCTCTACAGCCAGGACATGGTCAACGGCATCAAGTCCACGGCGGTGTCCGGCAACATGGAACCGGAACAGGCACTGAAAACCTTGCTGCTGGGGAGCGGCATCAATTTTCAGTTGAATGGCAACACCGTGTCGCTGGTGCCATCGGCCGGTGACTCCAGTGCACTGCAACTGGGTGCGACGTCCATCACCGGCGTGGCGCTGGGGCCGACCACCGAAGGCACGCACTCCTACACCAGCGATGAAGTGACCATCGGCAAAGGCAACATCAAGCTCAAGGACATCCCGCAGTCGGTGTCCGTCGTCACGCGCCAGCGCATGGACGACCAGAACCTCAACAGCCTGCAGGACGCCATGCGCCAGGTCACCGGCGTGACCATCAAAACCTACAACTCCGGTTCCAGCCTCAACGACGTCTACATGCGTGGCTTCCTCGTCGATCAGGTGCAGGTCGACGGCGTCTCGCAGCCCACCGGCCAGGGCGACATGGCCACCAGTTTCGACCTGGCGATGTACGACCGCATCGAAGTACTGCGCGGCCCGTCGGGCCTGTACCAGGGCGCGGGTGAACCCGGCGGTACGATCAACGTGGTGCGCAAGCGCGCCCTGAGCAAATTCGCCCTCGGTGGCGAACTGGCCGCCGGCTCTTACGATCGCTACCGTTCTTCGGTGGACGTCACCGGCCCGCTGAACGAACAGGGCACCGTGCGCGGTCGTTTCATCACCGCCTACGAGAACAACCAGTCCTTCGTCGACTACGCGCAGAACGAACGCCCGATGGTCTACGGTCGCCTGGAATTCGACCTCGACCCGGCCACCACCCTGTCGGTAGGCGGCGCCTACCAGAAGAACAACTCCACCCCGGCCTTCGGCCTGCCGGCCTACGCCGACGGCTCATTGCTCGACGTACCGCGCTCGACCTTCGTCGACGCCAAGTGGAACACCCTCAACGAAAAAGTCTGGGAATCCTTCGCCGAACTCGACCACGAACTGGACAACGGCGGTCAGTTCAAGACCACCCTGACCTACCGCGACGCCGAAACCCCGGAGCGTAACTTCACCTGGGCCGACGGCGCGGTCGACCCGGCCACCGGTGACAGCTGGGCCGTGGCCTACGACTACTACACCCACATCAAGACCGTCGGCGTCGACAGCTTCGTCACCACGCCGTTCGAATTCGCCGATCGTCGGCACGAGTTCACCGTGGGCGCCGAGTACCAGCATCTGGACAAGGACTTCACCTACGGCGGCGGCGAGTACTTCCCGATCAACGTGTTCGATCCGGGCAGCATCGACATTCCCCGCAACGACTATGCGCACGTCAACGGCAACTGGTCCAAGTCCGATCAGTACGGCGTCTACACCCGCGCCAAGTTCAACGTCACCGACTGGCTCGATGTCATCGGCGGCAGCCGTGTCACCTGGTACGAAAGCGACGCGAAGAACGCCAACGCCTTCTTCAACAACTTCGGCGAAGCCCACACCAGCATCAACCGCAAGGTCGTGCCGTACGGCGCCATCATCGGCAAGATCACCCCTGAACTGTCGACCTACTTCAGCTACACCGGCGTGTTCAAACCGCAGAGTGAAATCGGCACAGACGGCCAGCCGGTCGGCCCGCGCGAAGGCAAGCAGTACGAGATCGGCCTCAAGCGCGAATTCTACGACGGACGCCTGAACGCCAGCGTTGCGGCCTTCCGCATCTACGATGAAAACCGCGCCGAGTACGACAACACCTCCGGTGCCTACATGACCGAAGGCAAGGCCCGCAGCCAGGGTTGGGAAACCGAGCTGAGCGGCAACCTGACCGACAACTGGAGCATCGTCACCGGTTACGCCTTCACCTCCACCAAGTTCCTGGACGGCGATCAGGCCAACAAAGGCAAGACCTTCAGCACCATCACGCCCAAGCACAACTACAACCTGTGGACCAAGTACGAGTTCACCGACGGTGCGCTGAAGGACTTTAGCGTCGGCGGTGGCGTGCGTGTAGTCAGCGACACCTACTACCAGCGTGATGTGAAGTTCAAACAAGGCGGCTATGCCGTGACCTCGGCGCAGGTGGGCTACAAGTTCAACGAACACCTGTCGTCGACACTGACCGCCAACAACCTGTTCGACCGCAAGTACTACGACCGCGTCGATGCCTCCTGGGGCACCAACTTCTACGGCGACCCGCGCACCCTGACCCTGAGCCTGCGCGCGCAGTACTGATGGCCGGCTGACTCCACTTGTAGGAGCGAGCATGCTCGCGATGGTCGTTAACGATAACGCGTGTTTACTGGTTAAACGCAGCGCTCTTGAGTCCATCGCGAGCGAGCTCGCTCCTACAGTAGTGAGCCGGTTCCGTTTTCTGCTTGTGCAGCGGCCCTGAGTTGCTCGGTATCGACGCGGACAAACGTGGAGTCCCCGACAGCGGTCAGGACATCCCCGGCGAAGATCTCGCAGATGACCCGGCTTTTGCGCCCGACCTCGCCCTCGACTCTTGCACGCAGTGTCAGGGGGACACCCATCGGGGTGGGCTTGATGTACTTGATGCCCAGGTTACCGGTGACGCAGGTGATGTGGGGCAAGCTGCCCACCTCGCGTTGCTCTGCCCGGTAGTGATAAGCCATCGCCGCCCAGTTGGAGTGGCAATCGACCAGCATCGCGATCAAACCGCCGTAAACCAGACCCGGCCAGCCGCAGTACTTGTCTTCCGGCAAATGCTCGGCCATGACATGCACCCCGTCTTCATGCCAGAAGCTCTTGATGTGCAGCCCGTGCGGGTTCTGGCTGCCGCAGCCATAACAAACGCCTTCGGGCGCGGCGATGTCTTGAAGTGGAGTGTCCTGCGGGGTCATAGCGTGTTCATCCTTAATACGGGCAGCATCGGGCCGATGTCGATATTACATAGCCGATACGGGATGCGGAAGATAGCTCGGCAGCCCCCTGTCCGTGGCTTAAGGACTATTCCTTCAGGCGTGAAAATTGCTGAACCAGGAATGCGCTCACGGTGGCTGCACAGGCTGCCCATGCACAAGCCACCTGCCAATGCCTGAATGGACCGAGCGTATCGCCCATCAGGAAACCGCTTGAAAGCAAAAACAGAAACAATGCGACGGCTGCCAGGACCAAACGTGGAATCGCCAGCAGCCATCGCCACCAGGCACCGGGTTCGAAGCGCCGCGTAATCCATCGGCTCAACCCGGTCAGCCCCGCCAGCAACGATGCAACGATCACCAGCAGAAGCGGAATGATAAGGAGAGCCAGCATGGGCTCGACTTCTCCGCCGTCCTCACCGGGTGTGTAGAAGTTTTCTGCCCAGATGTCGCTGCACAGGGCGAAGGTCAGATAAATGACTGCGACAGGAGCGATGGGGAATATCAGGCAACCGATGAGGTTCTTTTTAAGATCCATCATTGAATCGTCCTTGGTTTTTTCAGACCTTCGTGCGATGAGGGCTCGCATGTCAGCCATCACCCGATCGTGCGGGACATTCGGGCGTGGGTCGTCTATCGAAGCTTGCACCTTGGCGCGGAACCAGCGGTCATGGCTGGCGGCCTGCTCTTCGGTCTGAAGCCCTGAAACGATGGGGGACGGTTCGGCTTTCATTTTGGCCTCCAAAGCCGTTGTCGTCATTGGCAATGATGAATGTCACTGGCTTACCCGGCGTGCGTCGCGTCACATCGTAAGCGCTGTACTTCCGAGGGCCAACCGCAAATTTTCGTAGGACTCTTCCTGCCGACTCCGAGGAATTCAACGCTCTTTGACAAGGCAAAACAGCAGGTTAAAAACCACTCGACAGCGCCTGTTTAAGCGACCTACAGGTTACTTCGTGAAAGCCACAACGCCTTGCGCCGTTGCCTACAGGTACGCCAGAATCCGCCGGCTTGTGCGCCTTGGGGGTCGTCGGTAACTTGATTCCGTCACTGATTTCCAGTGATCGGGTTTAGTAGCCCGATGAGGTTGAACGGTTGCACAAGTTTCATCCAGTCGGACATTCGTCTGCACTTGATGGTGGCTGTGTGCATGGCGCCCTCGGGCGCGCCGGTTCGCTTCCTCACCGGTCTACTAACTTGCGCACAGCCGCCACCCTTTCGTTTAGTAGCGAGATGGTTGTGGGCTCACTACTAGAGGAAGATTTTTATGTTCAAGGTAACTCCAAATCCGCCGGAAACCGACCCGGCCTCCCCTTACGAAAGCCCCGACTCCAAACAATTCCACGAAGCCGCCGAGCGCGCGCTCAATCACTACCTCAACCCGGGCGCCAACATCATGGCCACCCCGCGCACACCCAGCACCATGTTCATCGTGAACCCCGAACTCAGTACCGAAACCCTGCTGGTGCACGCCTGCGAATCCCTGGCGTCGGCCAATGTCATGGCCAACGATCTGGTGGATCATCTGGAGGGGACAAGTCGCCATGCGCTGTTGGGGATTGCGCAGGTGATCATGCTGGGGGAACTGGCGGTGAATCGGGCGCTGGATCGGCTTGATCCGCCTTAGTTATCCGATTCAGCGCAAAACGAACTGTAGGAGCGAGCCTGCTCGCGATGGCGGTGTGTCAGACACATTGAAGTTGAATGTGCTGCCGCCATCGCGAGCAGGCTCGCTCCTACAAGGGGTACGGTGTCGCTGATCACTACGCTATGCGTCAGGTCAAACTCTCGCCGATCTGCGCCGCCAGTTGCATCAGCATCCCCGGCACTTCCTGGACCATCTCGCCCATGCGCGCAAAGTCGTGGGTCATGCCGGACTTTACCTCCAGCACAACGGGTTGCCCCCCGGTCCGCAGTTTCTCGGCCCAGGCCAGGCCTTCGTCGAGCAGTGGATCGTATTCGGCCAGCCACAGCACCGTCGGCGTCAGCGCTTGCACGCACTCGGCGTACAGCGGTGAAAAACGCCAGTCGGCACGATCCGCTTCACTGCGTTGGTACTGCTGGTAGAACCACTCCAGCGTGGTGGCTTCCAGCAGGTAGCCTTCGGCGAATCGCTCAAGGGACGGGCGCTTTTTTACTGCGTCGATCACCGGGTACAGCAACACTTGCAGGCGCGGCACCAGTGGCCAGCCCAATGGGTCCTGGGCAATGGCGATGCACAGCGATGCCACCAGGCTGCCGCCGACGCTGTCCCCCGCCAGTGCAATGCGTCTGGCGTCCAGCCCCAACGCCTTGGCTCCGGTGATGGCCAGCCAACGGGTGATGTCTTCGGCATCGTTGTAGGCGGTGGGAAAACGGTGTTCCGGCGCCAGCCGATAGTCCGCCGACAACACGGCAAACTCCCCCGCCAGCGCCAGGCGCCGGCACAGGGTGTCGTGGGAATCGAGGCTGCCCACCACGTAGCCGCCTCCATGGAAGTACAACAACACCGGGCGCGGTTCGCTGTCCGGTTGCTGTTTGGCATACAGCCGTGCGTTGAGTAAATGCCCGTCCCGCGCGGCAATGCTGACCGCCGTCACCGTCAAGGCGCCCGTCGGCGGCGCATCGAGCAGCTGCGAAGTCTGTTCGAACTGCTGCCGCGCTTCTGCGGGGCTCAGCTCATGCATGGGTTGGCTTTTGCCGCTGAGGCGGCCGAACTCGGCCAGCTCTAGAAATCCTTCGATGTCCGGGTGCAGTGCCATGGGCGGTAGTCTCCAAAAATAAAAAGCTCGCCCAATAAACGAACAGTGAGGACCGTTCATTAGGGCGAGCCTGTTTTTGTCGCGGGCAAGCCCTAGAACTGCGGCACGACCTCCCGGCCTAGCGCCGCCACCACGGCGTCCAGGCACTCATCCTGCTGCAGGATATCGAAGTGGCCGGCCATCACCGTTTGCACCTTGCGCAGCCGTGGTTGCTGACGCTCCAGGGTCGTGCGTTCGGCCGTCGGGTTGCCATCGGCCCACCAGCAATGCAGTTCGGCCTGCACAATCGGCAGGGTTTCGACCTGCCGCGACAGCGCCTTCAAGCGTGTGCTGACCATGAACGTCTGGGCCAACTCGTCGGCACCAAGCAGCGCATAACCGCTGGCCTGATCGCTTTCGCTGTCGATCACCGCGCGAATGATCCGCGCCACGGCGTCGTGGTCCCCTGCCGACTCGGTAGTCAACACCCGGGCAATCACCTCGCCATCCATGCCCAAAGTTGCACCGAGGAACTCGGCCAGATCCGTACGCCACTCATCCGGGCTGGCGACGGCATTGGCCTGGGTCGGTACAAAGCTGTCCACCAGACCGACGAATGCCACACGCTGCCCCTGCTGTTCGAACAGGTCACTCACCATCAACGCCAACGCCCCGCCCAGCGACCAGCCCAACACGTGGTACGGCCCCTGGGGTTGCCGGGCGCGGATTGCCTCGACGTAGTCGGCGGCCATCTGCGCAAGCGAGGTGTCGTGCCATTGCCGGTCGAGCAGCATTCGGCATTGCACGCCGTACACCGTGCGCTCCCCCTCCAGGCGCCGGGCCAGTGGCTCGTAGTCGAACACCGTGCCGAAACCGGCGTGCAGGCAGAACAGCGGCGGCTGATCATTCACCACCTGGTTGAGCAGCAACAGCGGTTGCGGACTCTGCCGCACGGGCTGTTCATCGACTCCGGACAACCCGGCAATCGTCGGTTTGGCCATCATGTCCCGCAGCTTGAGCTGGAAGTCAGGCTCGTTCAGGGCGCGGACTTTCGAGATCACCTTGAGGGTGCGCAGCGAATCGCCGCCCAACTCGAAGAAGTTGTCGGTGATGCCGACCTTCTCGATACCCAATACCTGCTGCCAGATCTCCGCCAGCGCCCATTCCAGCGGCGTGCGCGGGGCCATGTATTCGCGACCGCTGAAGGCCGGGGCCGGCAGGGCCTTGCGGTCGAGCTTGCCGTTCGGGGTCAGCGGGAAGCGCGACAGCACCACGACCTGCGTCGGCACCATGTAGTCGGGCAGGCTTTCGCGCAATGCCGCCTGGCAACGCGGGCCGAGGCCATCGTCTTGCGCCGCGACCACATAGCCCACCAGTTGCGGCCCCTGGCCGTTGTCCCGCACCACTACCAACGCATCGTTGACCCCGGCCTGCTCGCGCAAACGGGCTTCGATTTCGCCCAATTCGATGCGGAAGCCGCGCACCTTGACCTGATGGTCGATGCGCCCGACGTAATCGAACACGCCATCTTCGCGCCGGCGCACCAGGTCGCCGGTGCGGTACAGGCGCCCGCCCTCGGCGCTGAACGGGTCGGCGACGAAGCGCTCGGCAGACTGCCACGGGTGACGGTGGTAGCCGCGCGCGACACCCCGTCCGCCGATATACAGCTCGCCGACCATGCCCACCGGCAACGGGTTGAGGTCCATGTCCAGCACGTGCAGGCTGCGGGCGCCGACGCGTTGGCCAATCGGCGCGTACATCGCCTGGCAGTGGCCGTCGGCGGCGATTTTCCACAGCAACGGCGTGACCACGGTTTCCGTCGGACCGTAGCCGTTGACCAGGTATTGTGGCTTGAGGGTGTGCTTGACCCGTTCGAAGGTGGCGTCCGGCACCGCATCGCCACCGAAGCAATAGATGCGCACCGGCGGCGGATCGCCGCCCTGCAGTTCGGCGTGCTCGGCCAGTTGCAACAGGTACGCCGGCGGGAAGCAGGCGACGCTGATGCGCTGGCGGTGCAGCACCGCCAGGGTCTGTTCGGCGGTCCACAGGGTGTTGTCGCGGATCACCAGGGTCGAGCCGCTGATCAGCGCGGTGATCCAGCGTTCATGGGCACCGTCGAAGGCGAACGACATGAAATGCAGTTCGCGATTGTCCGGGTCCATCTCGTACAGCTCGGCGATGGCTTGCACGTGCATGCTCAGCGGCCCGTGGGACACGGCGACGCTTTTCGGCTTACCGGTGGAGCCCGAGGTGTAGATCAGGTAGGCCAATTGCTCGGCGTGCACGGAACACGAAGGCAGCGTCACATCGACATCAAGGTTCAAGCGATCCACGGCGACCATCGTTGTGCCCGGATTGAGTTGTGCGCTATCGCGCAGCCGCTCCTGGGTCAGCAGCAGACGCATGTCGCTGTCGGCCATCATGTAGCGCAGGCGTTCCTGCGGGTATTGCGGGTCCAGCGGCACATAGGCGGCACCGCACTTCATCACCGCCAGCAGCGACACCACCAGCTCCAGCGAGCGCTCCATGAACACGCCGATCACGTCTTCGGCCTGCACGCCCCGTTCCAGCAAATGCACCGCCAAGGCGTCGGAGCGACGGTCCAGCTCGGCGTAGCTCAACTGCTCGGCGTCACGCTCGGCATGACTGAGCACCAGCGCCGTGTGATCCGGTTGCAGTCGCGCACGCTGACGGATCAGCTCGTGCACCGGCGTCTCGCCCCCCTCGGCCATCACCGGCAGCTCGCCGTCCAGCGCCCGGCCTTCGTCCAGGGTCAGCAGGCCCAGCTCACCGACGGCGCGCCCGGCGTCGTCGCACAGGCGCTGCATCAGGCTTTCCATGTGGCCGCGCAGGATTTCCACGGTGGTCAGATCGAACTGATCGCGCTGGTGCATGTACTCGATGCGCAGCCCTTCATCGAGGCTGACCATCAGATCCATGGCAAAGCTGGTCAGGCCGAAATCGGAAATGTCCTCGAAGCGCAGCGAGTCGCCGTTCCATTCGCGCAGGGTGCGGTCCACCGGCTGGTTTTCGAACACGATGATGCTGTCGAACAACGACTGTCCGCCTTGCCCGGCCCAGCGCTGGATATCGCTGAGCGGGGTTTGCTGGAAGTCGCGGATGTCGAGGTTGTAGGCCTGGAGTTCGCGCAGCCAGTCACCGACGCGGGCTTCAGTCGGCACCGTATTGACCACCGGCAAGGTGTTGATGAACAGCCCGAGCATGTTCTCCGAGCCGTTGAGGGTTTCCGGACGCCCGGACACGGTGGCGCCGAAGGTCACCGTGCGCTGGCCGGTGTAGCGCTGCAACAGCAACAGCCACGCGGCTTGCACCAGGGTGTTGAGCGTCACTTGCTGTTGCTGGGCAAAGGCCTGCAAACGTCCGGTCTGCGCGGCACTCAGGTGCGTATAGATTGCGTGGTAACCCGCCTGCGGCGCCTTGACCGGCAAAGCGCGGGCCAGGTGCGTGGCGCCTTCGAGGTTGGCGAGCTTGCCTTTCCAGAACGCCTCGCTGGCCTCGGCGACTTGCTGGCCGAGCCAGTCGATGTAGTCGCGATAGGCGGCCACCGGCTCGTGCTCGTCGCCACTGTAATGGCGCAGCACTTCACCGATCAGGCGCGACACGCTCCAGCCGTCCATGAGGATGTGGTGATAGGTCCAGATCAGGCGATAGCGGTCGTCCTCCAGGCGCACCAACAATAGGCGCAACAAGGGTGCGCGGTTCAACGAGAAGCCACGTTCGCGCTCCTCGAGGGCCAGTTGGCGCACACGCCCGGGCTGATTATCCAGACCACGCCAGTCCAGTTCGGTGAGCAATGACGGCGCATCACGCAGCACCACTTGCAGCGGTTCCTTGTCGCCTTCCCAGAGGAATGCGGTGCGCAGAATCCCGTGACGCCGGGCGGTGTCGGCCCAGGCTTCACGGAAACGCGCGCCATCAACCCCGCGCACGCCCACTTCGATCTGGTTGACGTACAGCCCCGAGTCGCCGTCCTGCACCGAGTGGAACAGCATGCCCTGCTGCATCGGCGACAGCGGATAAACATCCTCGACTTCGTCCGCCGTCAGTTCCAGCGCCTGATATTGCGTGTCACTCAGTTCGATTTTTGCTGTCGGTGCGAACACAGTCGGTACAGCTTGATCCTCCCCGACCGGTTGAGCGACCGAGGCCAGTTCGGCGATGGTGGGATGGCTGAACACGTCCTTGGGCGAAATGCTCAACCCGGCCTTGCGTGCGCGGCTCACGGCTTGGATCGAGACGATGGAATCACCGCCCAGTTCGAAGAAGTTGTCCTGCATGCCAATCTGCGGCACTTCGAACAACGCCTGCCACACCGCTTGCAGCGTTGCTTCCACGGCATTGCGCGGCGCAACGTATTCGCGCACTTGCTGGTCCGGCTGCGGCAATGCGCGGCGGTCGAGCTTGCCGTTGGGCGTCACCAGCAACTGTTCGAGCAGCAGCACGTGGCTCGGCTGCATGTGCTCGGGCAGCGCGTTGCGCAGGTGTTGCTTGAGTGGATCGAGGGCAGCATCACCTGTGACGTAAGCCACCAGTTGTTTGGACTTGCCAACGTCGAGGGCGATCACCACCGCTTCGCGCACCGATGGATGCTCCAGCAGGCAGGCTTCGATTTCCCCCAGCTCGATGCGCAAGCCACGGATCTTCACCTGATGGTCGATGCGCCCGACGTATTCGATCACGCCGTCCTCGCGGTAACGCGCCAAATCGCCGGTGCGGTACAGGCGCTCGCCCTGCTCACCGAACGGGCTGGCGACAAAGCGCTCGGCGGTCAGGCCCGGACGGTTGTGGTAACCACGGGCCAGGCCGATGCCGCCCAGGTACAGCTCACCCACGCGACCTTGCACTTGCGGTTGCAGGCTGTCGTCGAGGATGTAGGTCACCAGGTTGGCAATCGGATAACCGATCGGGACGCTGACGGCGCCGTCATCGATGCAGGTCCAGTGGGTCACGTCGATGGCCGCTTCGGTCGGGCCGTACAGGTTGTACAGGCCAACGTTCGGCAGCACGCGGAACAGGCTGTGCTGCAAGTCTGCCGACAGGGCTTCGCCGCTGCACAGGATCTGCCGCAGGCTGGCGCAACGCTCGAAGCCTTCTCCCTGGACAAACGCCTGCAACATCGACGGCACGAAATGCAGGGTGCTGACCTGGTACTGCTCGATCAGGCCGACCAGTTGCGCCGGATCGCGATGGGCACCCGGTTCGGCCACGGCCAGGCGTGCGCCGGTCATCAATGGCCAGAAAAACTCCCAGACCGACACGTCGAAACTGAACGGGGTTTTCTGCAACACGGTGTCGCGCCCGTCCAGTGGATAAGCGCCCTGCATCCACGCCAGGCGGTTGTACAAGGCATCGTGACGGTTGGCCGCGCCCTTGGGTTTGCCGGTGGAGCCGGAGGTGTAAATCATGTAGGCCAGCGATTGCAGCTCGACCACGCAGGGCAGGTTTTCTTCGCTGCGGCCTTCGAGCAACGGCGCCATGTCGTCCAGGCAGATCGCGGTGGTGGCGGCTGGAATCGGCAACTGCTGCAGCAAATGCCGTTGGGTCAGCAGCAGGTGTACGCCGCTGTCTTTGAACATGTGTTCCAGGCGTTCGCGCGGGTAGTCCGGGTCCAGCGGTACATAGGCGCCACCGGCCTTCATGATCGCCAGCAGGCCGATCACCAGTTCCAGCGAACGCTCGGCGGCAATGCCCACCAGCACTTCGGCGCCGACGCCCTGGCTGCGCAGGTAGTGCGCCAGCCGGTTGGCCTGTTGGTTGAGCTCGCGATAGCTGAGGGTCTGGCCGGCAAACACCAGGGCCGGGGCCTGCGGGGTTTGCAGCGCCTGGGCTTCGAAGCACTGGTAGACCGGGCGCACATCCGGCCAGGCCTGCGCGGTGCGGTTGAAGCCTTCGACCTGCTGCGCCGTTTGTTCGGCATCGAGCAGGCTCAGGCGCCCCAATGGCTGCTGTGGCGCACGGACCATGGCATCGAGCAACGCCAGCAGACGTGCGCTCAAGCCTTCGATGGCTTCGGCGCTGAACAGCGCCGTGTCGTAGTTGAAACGCAAGTCCAGGCATTCACCCAGCTCGGCGGCGATGGCCAAGGGGAAGCTGGTCTGGTCGTGGTGACTGATACCGGAGAACTTCAGCGCACTGGCGTTACCCTGCTCCAGCGCTTGCGCCACCGGGTAGTTTTCGAACACCAGCAGTGTGTCGAACAGCGCCTCGCCAGAATGACCGGCCCAGCGCTGCACATCTGCCAGCGGCGTGTATTCGACTTCGCGTAACCTGAGGTTGAGCGCCTGGACTTCATCGATCCATTGGCTGACCGTGCGCTCGGGGTGCGGTGTGGCGATCACCGGCAAGGTGTTGATGAACAGACCGATCTGCTGCTCGATGCCTTGCAACTCGCTCGGACGCCCCGACACTGTGGCGCCGAACGCCACAGTCTGCTGCCCGGTGTAGCGCTGCAACAGCAACAGCCACGCCGCTTGCAGCAGAGTGTTGGGCGTGACGCGGGCCTGACGGGCAAAGCCGCTCAGGCGTTCGGTGGCCGCGCGGTCCAGGCTCAGGTGCAGGGTGCGATGAGCACCGCCCTGCCCTGCAACCGGTCCTGGCAAGGCGCCGGCCAAACGGGTCGGCTCGGTGAACGACTGCAATTGCTCCAGCCAGAACGCTTCGCATGTGGCGCGATCACGGCTGCCCAGCCAGGTCATGTAATCGCGATATCCGCCAACGACTGGCGCCGGTATGACACCGGAGTAGCGTTGCAGCACTTCGCCGAACAACTGCGAGGTACTCCAGCCGTCCAGCAGGATGTGGTGATTGGTGAAGATCAGGTGATGGCGGTCAGCGGCGGTCTGCACCAACGTCAGGCGCAGCAACGGCGCCACCGTCAGGTCGAAACCGCGCAAACGGTCGTCCTCCGCCAGGCGATCCAGCGCTTCGGTCACCTTGGTTTGATCGCGCCAGTCGAGCACAGTCAGCGGCAGCGTGGCGTCGGCGAGGATCACTTGCAGCGGCCGCGAGCCGTTGCTTTCACTGAAGAACGCCGCGCGCAGCACTTCATGGCGCTGCAGCGTCTGTTGCCAGGCATCGCGGAACGCCTCGACGTCGAGACCCTGCACATCCACGCGCATCTGCGGGATGTAAGCCCCGGCATCCGGGGCGAACAGGCTGTGAAACAGCATGCCTTGCTGCATCGGCGACAGCGGCAGGATGTCTTCGATCCGGCTGGCCGCCAGCGGCAAGGCATCCAGCTGCGCCTGATCGACGCGCACCAGCGGCACATCGCTCGGGGTCAGGCCGCCGGCACCGCTGAGGCAATGTTCGATCAGTTGCTGCAGTTCCACCGCATAGGCGTCGGCCAGACGCTGCACGGTCTGCGGGTTGAACACGTCACCACTGAAGGTCCAGCTCAGGCGCAGTTGCCCGGCATACACCTGGCCGTTGATGCTCAGGCCCCGGTCCAGTTCGGCCGATGCTCCCTGCTCGGCGCCACCGTTTTCCTTGGCCGGGCGCCACGGCGCCTGTTCGTCGAAGCTGGCGTCGAACTGGCCCATGTAGTTGAAGGTGACTTGCGGTGACGGCAGATCCTCAAGGCCGGCGTCGGCCAGATAGCGCAGGATGCCGAAGCCGATGCCTTTGTCGGGCACGGCGCGCAGCTGTTCCTTGACCGCTTTGACGCTGCCGGCCAGATCAGTGGCCGGAGTGAGTTTCACCGGAAAAATCGAGGTGAACCAGCCCAGGGTGCGAGTGAGGTCGATGTCGTCGAACAGGTCCTCACGACCATGGCCTTCCAGTTTCACCAGGGTCGAAGTTTGACCGGTCCATTGGCCCAACACCCGCGCCAGCGCCGTCAGCAACAGGTCGTTGACCTGGGTGCGGTAAGCCGCTGGAGCATCTTGCAGCAATTGCCGGGTCAAGGTGCTGTCGAGCAGCGTTTCCACGCTCACAGCGTGCTGGCTGGCCAGGCTGCCCTGGGGGTTTTCGACGGGCAGTTCAACTTGCACGTCGCGGTACTGGTCTTGCCAGTAACTGGCCTGGCTGGCCAATACAGCACTTTGCGCATGGGATTGCAGGCGAGCGGCCCAGGTCTGATAGGCGCTGGTTTTCGCTGGTAGACGCAGGGGTTGGGCTTGCTGCGCCTGCTGGTAGGCCGTTTGCAAATCTTCCAACAGCAACCGCCAGGACACGCCGTCCACCGCCAGGTGATGCACTACCAGCAGCAGGCGCTGTCCAGCCGCGCCCATGTCCACCAGCAAGGCGCGCAACAGCGGACCGTCCTGCAGATTCAGGCTGGCTTGCGCGGCGTTGCACAGCTCAAGCAATTCATCGGCATTGGCGGCCTGGCGCTGCCACAGCACCTCGGCGCTGTTCCACTGCTCGGCTTGAGCCTGCTGCCAGACGCCGTCGACATTGCGCAAACGCAGGCGCAATGCATCGTGATGCTCCACCAACGCGGCCAATGCCTGTTGCAGGTTGGCGCTGTCCAGTGGTTCACGCAGTTCCAACAGCAGCGACTGGTTCCAGTGATGACGGGCTTCGATGTCCTGCTCGAAGAACCAGTGCTGGATCGGCGTCAGCAGCACCTCGCCACGCACCGGCCCCTGGTCGATGAGCAACCCGGCGCTGCGTACCGCGACCTTCGCCAGGCTCTGCACGGTCTGGTGCTGGAACAGGTCCCGGGGGGTGATGCGAATCCCGGCCTGACGCGCACGGCTGACCACCTGGATCGAGATGATCGAGTCGCCGCCCAGCTCAAAGAAGTTGTCGTCGATGCCTACGCGCTCGAGCTTGAGCACGTCCTGCCAGATCGCCGCCAATTCGGATTGCAGCGCATCCATCGGTGCCGTGTAAGCCTGCTGCGCCAGCGCCGCGTCAGGCTTGGGCAATGCACCGCGATCCAGCTTGCCGTTGCCGGTCAGCGGCCATCGGTCGAGTTTGATCAGATGCGCCGGCACCATGTAGTCCGGCAAACCAGCCTGCAAATGTTCACGCAGGCACTGGCGCAAATCGCTGTCGCCGCCGGTCGCGGTGAACCACGCGACCAGTTGCGAGCTGCCATTGACCTGTGGCGCCAGCACCAGCGCCTGCTCGATGGCCGGATGGCTTTGCAGGCGATCCTGGATTTCCCCCAGTTCGATGCGGAAGCCACGGATCTTCACTTGATGGTCGATACGCCCGGCGTACTCGATGCTGCCATCGGCGCAATACCGCGCCAGATCGCCGGTGCGGTACAGGCGCGCGCCCGACTCGGTGGCGAACAGGTCCGGGACAAACCGCGTGGCGGTCAGGTCGGCACGCTGGTGATAACCGCGAGCAAGGCCAGCACCGCCGACGTACAACTCACCGACGCAACCCTTGGCCACCGGGTTCAGGCGCGGGTCGAGCACGTACCAGCGCAGATCAGCGATCGGCTCGCCCAGCGGCGAGCTGTTGGCGCCGTCGAGGTCGGCGCGGGACAGCGCTCGGTAGGTCACGTGCACCGTGGTTTCGGTGATGCCGTACATGTTGATCAGCAACGGCTGCCGGTCGTCGAAGGCGTCGTACCACGGACGCAGGCTGGCCACGTCCAGCGCCTCGCCGCCGAACACTACATAACGCAGGGACAGGTTTTGCGCATTGGCGCAGGCGAACGGCATCAACTGGCGGAAGGCCGAGGGGGTCTGGTTGAGTACCGTGACACCCTCATCCCTGAGCAAACGAGCGAAGTCTTCCGGGGTACGACTGACCGCATGCGGCACCAGCACCAGCTTGCCGCCGTAGAACAACGCGCCAAAGATTTCCCACACGGAAAAGTCGAAGGCATAGGAGTGGAACAGGCTCCAGACATCGTCGGCGTTAAAACCGAACCAGTGTTCGGTGGCACTGAACAGCCGCGTCAGGTTGCTGTGGGGCAGCAGCGTGCCTTTCGGTTTGCCGGTGGAACCGGAGGTGTAGATGACGTAGGCCAGATTCTCCGGCGCCGTCAGGTTCGGCAGGTTGTCGGCGCTGGCTTCAAACAGCCAGTCGCTGGCGTGATCGAGGCAGATCACTTCAATCTCTTCGTTCAACGGCAGACGCGGCAACAGTGCGGAATCGGTCAGCAACAGGCGCGTGCCGCTGTCTGCGAGCATGTAGGCCAGACGGTCCTGCGGGTATTGCGGGTCCAGCGGCAGGTAGGCGCCTCCGGCCTTGAGGATCGCCAGCAGGCTGACGATCATCTCCAGCGAACGCTCCAGGGCGATACCCACCAACACGTCAGGACCGACTCCGCGCTCGCGCAGGTGATGGGCGATGCGGTTGGCGCGGCGATTCAGTTCGGCGTAAGTGAGGGTGACGCCGTCGCAGGTCACGGCAATGTTGTGCGGGTGCGCGGCGGCCTGGGCTTCGATCAGTTGATGGGCGCAAAACAGGTTCGGCTGATCGCTGGTCAACCCGGCAGTGCGATTCCAGTCGAACAGAGTGGCCTGCTGCTCGCAGGCATCGAGCATGGACAGGTCCGCCAGGGCAACCGTGCTGTCAGTGCAAATCGCCTGCAACAGGTTCAGCCAGTGCCGGCCGAGGCGCTCGATGGTCGAGGCGTCGAACAGTTCGGTGGCGTACACGAACGACGCATGGATGCCCTCGTCGCCCTCGACGGTGTCGAGCATCAGGTCGAACTTGGTGGTCTTTTCGTCCCAGATCAGCGGTTCGACGCTCAGCCCCGGCAGGTCCCAGCGTTGCGGGTCGCCGCTGTCGCTCTGGTGGTTGAACATCACCTGGAACAGCGGCGTGTGGCTCAGGCTGCGTTCCACGCCCAGGCCATCGACCAGTTGCTCGAAGGGCAAATCCTGATGGGCTTGCGCGCCGAGTGCCGCGGCTTTTATCTCGGCCAACAATTGCGCAAACGGCTGGTCGGCCCGCGGCTGGCTGCGCAGCACCTGGGTATTGACGAAAAAGCCCAGCAGGTTTTCCACGTCCTGGCGGGTGCGGTTGGCAATTGGCACGCCGACGCGGATGTCCTGTTCGCCGCTGTAGCGGTGCAACAGCGTCTGCAATGCCGCCATCAGCAACATGAACAAGGTGCAGCCTTCGCGGCGGGCAAGATCCCGCAGTGAGGCGGTCAACGCCGGGGAGATTTCCAGTTCGACACTGGCCCCCTGCTGGCTTGGAATGGCCGGGCGACGACGGTCGGTCGGCAGGTTCAGTGGCGGATGCTCGTGCCCCAACTGTTCGCGCCAGTAATTGAACTGGCGTTCGGCCTCGCCAGCCTCAAGCCACAGGCGCTGCCAGCGGGCGAAGTCGGCGTACTGGATGCCCAACTCCGGCAGCTGCGCAGACTGCCCGGTACTGAACTGCGCATAGAGCCGGGTGAACTCCTGCAACAGGATCGGCAGCGAGCCGCCGTCGGTGACGATGTGGTGGAAGGTCAGCACCAGCACATGTTGCTGCGCATCGAGGCGGATCAAGCGGCAGCGCATCAACGGACCGCTGTGCAGATCGAATGGCTGCTCGGCGTTCAGGGCGATCTGCCGTTGCAGTTCGGCCTCGTCGCCAGCGCTGACTTCCACCAGCGGCGCATCCATCCATGGGTGAATCTTTTGCAGCACTTGCTGCTCATCGAAGACGAAGGTGGTGCGCAGTACTTCGTGACGCTGTACCAGCGCGTCCAGGGTTTGCGCCAGCGCCTCAGGGTTCAGCTCACCGCTCAGGCGGAAGGCACCGGTCAGGTTGTAGGCAGTGGCCTGGGGCTGCATCTGCCAGAGGAACCACAAGCGCTGCTGCGCGTAGGACGCCGGCAGCGTGTCGACGGCGCGGTCCCGTGGCGGGATCGGCAGCAGTTCCAGGGTCAGCCCCTGGGCATGCATCTTCTGTTGCAACGCACGCCGGGCGTCCGCGCTCAAGCCGCAGAAACGCTGGGCCAGGGTCATCATTCTGTCCGGTGCGGCACTCATCGCGCGTGTTCCTCATCCACTTCGTCAAACAACGCTTCAAGGGCGTCTACATCGTTTTCTTTGTGTTCACTGTGCTGGTGTAACTGCTCGATTTCCGCCGCCAGTCGCTCCAGGGTGTCACCGTCGAAAAACAGCTTGAGCGGGATCGCCAGGTTCAGTTCTTCCTGAATCCGCGCACGAATGCGCGTGGCCAGCAGCGAGTGCCCGCCGAGTTCGAAGAAGTTGTCGTGCACACCGACGCGCTCGACCTGCAGCGCTTCGACCCAGATCGCCGCCAGGGTCTTTTCCAGGTCGTTGCGCGGCGCGACAAAGACGCTGCGGCGCACATCGAGATCGAACAAGGCCTGGCGATTGAGTTTGCCGTTGGGCATCAGCGGGAAACGCTCCAGCACCTGCAAGCGCGCCGGCTGCATGTGCTCGGGCAGCGCCTCGGCCAGATGGCTGCGCAATTCGTTGAGGCGGATCTCGGCGGTGTCGGCCGGTGACACCACGAAGCCCAGCAGTTGCGGACCGGTCGGGGTTTCGTGGGCAATCACGGCGGCGTCCTCGATGCCCGGCGCGTTGCGCATGGCCGACTCGATTTCCCCCAGCTCAATGCGGAAGCCGCGGATTTTCACTTGATGGTCGACCCGGCCCAGATACTCCAGCACGCCATCGGCGCGATAGCGCGCCAGGTCGCCGGTGCGATACAGACGCTGGCCCGCCGCCTTCGCGAACAGGTCGGGGACAAAACGCTCGGCCGTCAGCGTGGCCCGTTGCAGATAACCCCGGGCGATGCCGGCGCCACCGACATACAGCTCGCCTTCGACGCCCACAGCCACCGGTTGCAGGTCCGGACCGAGCACGTGGAGGCGCATGCCGGCAATCGGCTGGCCGATCGGGATGCTGTCATCGTCCTGGTCAAGCGGCAGTTCCCAGGCCGAACACCACACGGTGCCTTCGGTCGGGCCGTATTCGTTGACCAGCGCCACCCCCGGCAATGCCTCGCGATGTCGCTGCACCAGTGCGTTGCCGCAGGCTTCGCCAGCGACGATCACACAGGCCAGTGCCTGGCGGTCGAGGTGCTCGAGAATCTGCGCGTGGTAGGACGGCAGGGTCAGGTAGTGGGATATCTCTTCCTGCTGGATCAACGCCGCCAGTCTGGCCGGATCCTTGTAGTTGTCTTCGTCCGGCAGGCACAGGGTCGCGCCCTGCCCCAGCGCCCAGAAAACCCCGGCCACCGAGCTGTCGAAGGAGAACGACGAGAGCATCAGAAATGCGCGCAGTGGCTGGCGATAGAAAGCGTTGCGCGCCAGGGTCGAGGCCAAGGCGTTGGCATGGTTGACCATCACGCCCTTGGGCATGCCGGTGGAACCGGAGGTGTAGATGACGTAGGCCAGGTTGGCGCTGTCGCCCTGTGGCTCAGGCCGGGTTGACGCGGCGGACCAGACTTCGGCCCCCGGCATCAGGGAAACCACACGCTCACTGTGCAACGCGTCTGGCAGCGGCTGGCAGGCCAGTACCTGGCGCGCGCCGGTGTCGGCGAGCATGAACGCCAGGCGCTCGATCGGGTAGTTCGGGTCCAGTGGCAGGTACGCAGCGCCAGCCTTGAGCGTGCCCAACAGGGCGATAACCATCTCCAGAGAACGTTGACCGTAGACCGCAACGATTTCATCCGCCGCCACCTCTTGGGCGCGCAAGGTATTGGCCACTTGGTTGGAGTGCGCATCCAGTTCGGCATAGGTCAGGCGCTGGCCGTTGACACTCAGGGCGATGCGTTGCGGATGCAGGCGCGCCTGTTCACTGAACAACTCGTGCAGGAACTGGCACGGCAAAACCTGCTCGGTGGCGTTCGGATTGAAGCCTTCGATCAGACGGGTCCGCTGCGCGGCACTGACCAGATCAGCCCCGGCCAGGGTCAGTTCGGGCGACGCCAACAGTTGCCGACTGAACTCGGCAAACTGCCCCAGCCACTCGGCCAGCATCGATTCAGGCAACGCACCGTCGAGACACGACAACTGCAACTGATCGCCCAGCACTCGCAAGCGCAGGACTTCCGGGTTGCCGTCGTCCACCTCGATTGCGGCCTCTTCGCCAGCCTGATGGACGAAGCCGTAACGCAGCGGCGCGGTGCCTTCGGTGCTCAATTCAAATTCATTGAGGCAATCGAGCCACGACAGCGACTGTTCGACGCTGGCGGCAAAGGTTGCCAAGGCTTGCGCCAGAGTCTGCTGGCTGCGGTATTCGAAGGCCACCGGCAAACGCCGGGCGAAACGCCCGAGGGTGGCGGCGGTCTGCTCGTTGCGACCGTCCACCTGCCAGCCGATCAGGCCTTTTTCCTGTTGGCCGATGCGCGCCACGAATGCGCTCCACAGCAGTAACGCGACCTGAGGTGCCTCGACGTTCGACTCATCAGCCAGTCGTTGTACCCCGGCGTACCAGGTGGCATCGCTGAGCGTGACCTGACGGCGAGCCAGGGACACTTCAACGGTTTTTTCGAACGGCAAACGGTGGGTCACGGCGAATTGCTGTTGCAGGTTGCGCCAGAACGCGGCGCCCTGGTGGCCGATGTCTTCTTCGCGCAGTTCTTCCTGCCAGGCGCTGTAGTCCAGGTATTGCAGCGCGTCCTCGTCGTCGCCCAGGGTTTCACCGCGCAACAGGCTGCCCAGTTCACTCGCCAGCACCCGCAGCGATGCCTCGTCGAAGCTGCATGCCGGGGCCAGCAGGGTGATGAACGGCTGCCCTGCTCCGTCTTCAACTTGCGCCACCACCAGCGCCTGATTCGAATCTTCAATCATGACTTCACGGCTGCGACTCAAGGCTTCGGCCACCGAAGGCTGGCTGCCCAGAAGTGTGAGTGGTAACCCAGCGCACAGGCTTTGCACCGGCCACTTCATGCCCGGCAAGCGGCGGTAGACCGTGCGCAGGGTTTCATGACGCTGGCCCAGTGTCTCCAGCGCCGTGCGCAACGCCAGGGCGTCCACTGGCCGGGCGACCGGCAACGTCAGCGCGGCGAATAGCGGCCGAGCGCCCAGCGCCTGGGCACGCAAATAAAAGGCCTGCTGGGCCGAAGTCTGGAATACGTCTACCGAAGGTTCGAGGGCGGTGGTGTTCATGTCGGGTGTCCTTATTCCTGATCCAGGTCGGCGCTTTTCTGCGCGATGGCCATGGCCGTGAGGATTTTTCTGTAGCCGGTGAATTCGTTGCGCGCATGCACGCTGAGGATGTTGTCGAGCAGGACCACGTCGCCCTTCTCCCAGGCGAACTCGACCATCACCTCGCGGTAGATGCCTTGCAGGTGGCGAATCACATCCTCGGGAATCGGCGAGCCGTCGCCGAAGAAGGTGTTTTGTGGCAGGTCCTGCGGGCCGAATTCACGCAGCAGGTTGTCGCGGATGCTGTCCGGCAGGGTCAGTGCGTTGAAGAAGGTGCCGTGGTTGAACCAGATGCGCTCGCCGCTCAGTGGATGGCGCACGATGGCCGGGCCGTTCTGCCGGGTGCGCAGGCGGTTGCCCGGCTTCCATTCGGCCTGGATGCCGATTTTTGCGCAGTAGGCCTCGACTTCTGCGCGGTCCTCGCTCTGGAACACCGTCTGCCATGGCAGGCCCATGCCATCGCCGTAGTTGCGCACGTACATGATGCGTTTGCGGGTAAATTCTTCGCGCACCGCCGGGTCGATCCGCGCGAGGATCCGGCGGGTATCGCCAAAGGGGGTTTCACCGCCGGTGGTCGACGGCGTGTCGCAGTAGAAATACAGGTGACGCGGGAACACCGGCGAATACGAGTGTTCGTTGTGCGGGAAAATTTTCTCCGCCGCCGGGTAATCGGTGGAGCTGTAGATCTTGAACTGGCCGCTGATCTGGGTCCGTGGCGAGGCGCGGAACAGGTACTCCAGGGCGCCGCCGGAAATCCCGTCGACGCAACGGTTGAACTCGCCGATATCGGCCACCTGGAAGCCACGGAACAGGATCACCGCGTGTTCCAGCAGCTTGCTTTCGATCAGCGCGCGATTCTGGCTCGCCCATTCCACCAGGCTCACGCCGGACACGGCCGGACGGCACACCAGCGGCATGCTGAGGCCTTCGAACATCGGCGCAAAACTCACCAGCCGCGTCGGATCGGTGGACAGGCTTTTGCGGGCACCACGGCCCATCCTGGGCATGGACTTGGTCGTTGAAACGGTCATAAACCCCTCCAGAAAATGTTGACGGCGGCGCTCAAGGGCGCCGCCGACTGAATCAGTCCGCCGCGGATTGCGCAGCCGGCGCGCCACGGTTCGCCGAGCGACGCTTGATCGCCATGGCACCGCCGAGCAGGGCCTTGCGTTGCTCGTTCACGCGCGCATCGGCAAGGCGTTGCACATCAGCCGCCAGGTCCAGCAACTCACCGACCTGCACCCCGTCAGCGCGTATCAGCGCTTCGAGCACCGCCCGGACCTGTTCGAACAAAGACTCCAGCGTGCTCGGCAGGTACTGGCCCACCGGCGTTTCGAAACTCAGGTGAATGTGCTCGGCATCGTTGTAGAACGCGGCGACCATGCCGATCTCGGCGGCCTGACGCCCGGACGGGAAGTCCTCTACCTGCAAGCCCTCCATCGACGGCAGGCGACCGACGCCTTCCTGGTAGATCAGCTTGATGTCGAACAGCGGCGAACGACCGGCCCGGCGCGGCAGGCGCAAGGCTTCCACCAGACGCTCGAACGGCAGGTCCTGATGGTCCGAAGCCTCCAGCACCGCCCGGCGACAGGCCTCCAGCAACTGTGCCGCCGACTGCTCGGCATCGACCTCCACTTGCAGTACTAATTGGTTAACGAAGAAGCCGACCATTTCTTCAAGCTCGGCTTGATTTCGGTTGGCGATATCGGTGCCGATGCGCACCCGACTGACCTTGGTACGCTGGCGCAGGACCAGGGTGAAACCGGCCAGCAGCAGCATGAACAGCGACAAATCGCGTTGCTGGGCAAAGTCGCGCAACTGCCGGCTGAGTTCGTCGCTGAAGGTGAAATGGGCACTGGCACCCTCTTGCGCCGTGCGCCGGTCGCCATCGGCGGGCAACTCCAGCACCGCCTGTGGCTCGGCAAGGCGCTGCTGCCAGTAGTCGAGCTGGCGTTGCAACTCACCGCCCTGCTCCAGCCACTGGCGCTGCCATTTGGCGAAGTCGGCGTACTGCACGCTGTGCGCCGGCAGTTGCGGGGTCTGGCCACGGTTGAGGGTTGGATACAGCGTGATGAATTCATTGATCAGCACGCGGAACGACCAGTCATCGGCGACGATGTGATGCACCGTCAGCAACAGCACATGCTGATCATCCGCGACCCGCAGCACCCGCACCCGCAGCAACGGACCGTGGCGCAGGTCGAATGGCCGCGCGACTTCCTCGCGGGCCAGATGCTGCGCCTCGACGTCTGGCGCTGGCAGATGCCGCAGGTCGCCGGTCTCGAAGCTCAACGGCAACTGCCCGTGGACCCGCTGCCAGGCCTGGCCGTCTTCTTCGTAGAAGGTGGTGCGCAACACGGCGTGACGCTGCACCAGGGTTTCAAAGGTGAGGCGCAGGGCGTCGAGATTCAGTTCGCCCCGCAGGCGCAAGGCACCGGGCATGTTGTACATCGAACTGTCCGGCTCCAGGTTCCACAGGAACCACAGGCGCTGCTGGGCAAAGGACAACGGCTGGCGTTCGCCAGAGGTGTCCGCCACCAGCGCCGGGCGTTCACAGCTGTGTTGCAGCGTTTGCACCTGAGCGGCGAAATCCTCGAGGCGCGGATGCTCGAACAGGCTGCGCAGGCTCACCGACAGGCCCAGGCGCTGGCGGATCTGCGAGACGATCTGCGTCGCGAGCAACGAATGCCCGCCCAATTCGAAGAAGCTGTTTTCCCGGTCGACGCGATTGACCCGCAACACCTGCCGCCAAATCTGCGCCAGTTCGATTTCCAGTGCGCCTTGCGGGGCGCTGCCGAGTTCGGCCTCCCAGACCTGCGGGGCCGGCAACGCGGCGCGGTCGAGTTTGCCGTTGCGGTTGAGCGGCAACGCCGCCAGCAACACCAGTTGCGCCGGCAGCATGTAGTCCGGCAGGCGTTCGCCCAGAGCGCGACGCACGGTGTCGGTGAGTTGACGCGCATCCGCCGGCAGCCGCTCGGCATCGGCCGGCACCACATAGCCGATCAATTGCTTGCCGCCAACGCCTTCGTGCACCAGCACTGCGGCTTCGCTGATCATCGGCAGGCCTTGCAGGTGCGCTTCCAGCTCACCCAGCTCGACGCGGAAACCGCGAATTTTCACCTGGTGATCGATGCGCCCCAGGTATTCCAGCGCGCCGTCTTCGCGATAACGCGCCAGGTCGCCACTGCGGTACAGCCGCGCACCCGGTGTGGCGGAAAACGGATCGGCGATGAAGCGCTCGGCGCTCAAGCCCGGTCGCTGGTGATAGCGCTGGGCAAGGCCGGCGTCGCCGCCGATGCACAATTCGCCGACGCAACCGGTCGGCAGCAGATGGCCCTCGCTGTCCAGCACATACAGTGCGCGACCCGGCAGCGCTTTACCGATGGGTACGCCGATGTGGTTGCGGGTATCGGCCAGCGTGCATGCGTGGGTACTGGACACCACCGTGGCTTCGGTCGGCCCGTAGGTGTTGAGCAGGCGCACATCGCCCAAACCGGCGGCGTGCCACAGCTTCAGGCCTTCCAGCGACATGGCTTCGCCGCCGACGTGGACCTGGCGCAAACGCCCCTTGTCCCGCTGCGATTGCGCGGCCCACTCCTGAGCCAGCAGGAACCAGTACGCCGCCGGCAAATCCGCCAGGGTCACGCCCTGTTCGATGATCTGGCGATAGAGGGTGTCGGTGTCCCACAGCTCATCGCCGCGCATCACCAGCGCCGCACCCACGCACAATGGCGGGTAGCACTGCTCGACAAAGCCGTCGAAGCTGAACGTGGCGAACTGCAACACGCGGTCTTGCGCGGTGAGTTGTGAATAGTCCGACGCAATCACGCAAAACTCGCGCAGTGCGGCATGGGCCAGGCACACGCCTTTCGGCCGTCCGGTGGAGCCGGAGGTGTAGATCAGGTAGGCGAGGTCTTCGGCGCTGGCGAGGTTGACCGGGTTGTCGGTGCAATACCCCGCGTCTGCGCCCGGCTCCAGCGCCAGGCGCGACAACCCCTGCGGCAGCGCTACATCGGCCAGCAGGCCCGGTTGCGCCAGCAGCAGGTCGATGCCGCTGTCTTCGATCATGTAGGCCAGGCGCTCGGCCGGGTAATCCGGGTCGAGCGGCACATACCCGGCGCCGGACTTGAGGATCGCCATCAGGCTGACGATCATCTGCGCATTGCGCCGCACCGACAGGCCAACCCGCTGCCCCGGCGCCACACTCTGGGCGCGCAGGCGATGGGCGAGCTGGTTGGCTTGCGCATTGAGTTGGGCGTAGGTCAGGCGCTCGTCACCGACCATCACCGCCAGCGCATCGGGGGTGCGGGCCGCTTGTTGCTCGAAGCGCTGATGGGCCAGCAACGGGCTGTCCAGTGGCGGCGCAGGCGGACGCGAGCCGCGTATTACCTGGGCTTGGGCCTGAGTGTCCAGCAGGCTGACGACGCCTAGCGCCTGTTGTGGCTGGGCAACAAATTGCGCCAGCACATGCAGCAGGCTGGCACCCAACTGGCTGATCTGCGCGGCAGTGAACCTGGTACGGTCGAAACTGAAGTCCAGTCGCAACGTGGCGCCGACTTCGATGCCCAGGGTCAGCGGGTAACTGGTGATTTCGTGATTGTGCAGCGCGCCGAAGGTCAGGCCCGCCGGCGCCCCTTGCTTGAGGGCTTCGGCCACCGGGAAGTTCTCGAACACCAACAGGCTGTCGAACAGCGCCCCCTGTTGCCCGGCCCAGCCCTGAATGTCGTACAGCGGCACATGTTCAAACTCGCGCAGGCTCAGGTTCAGGGCTTGCAGGTCGTTGAGCCACTGGGCCACCGACTGCCCGGCCTGCGGCGCGGCGATGATCGGCAAGGTGTTGATGAACAGCCCCAACTGCTGCTCGATGCCAGGCAACGGCGCGGAACGCCCGGCAATGGTTGCGCCGAAGGCCACACAGGACTGGCCGGTGTAGCGCTGCAACAGCAGGCCCCAAGCGCCTTGCAGCAGCGTGTTGAGGGTGACTTTCTGCTGGCGGGCGAAATCGCTCAGGCGCTGCAGCGCGGCGCTTTCAAGGGTCAATTGATGTTCGCCCATGCCGCGCCCATCGACGGGCGTCGGCAAGGCTTGCGCCAACAGCGTCGGCGTTTCCAGCGGCGCCAGCGCCTGCTTCCAGAACTGCTCGCCGGCCAGCAGTGGCTGCTGTTGAATCCAGCCCAAATAGTCTCGGTACTGCCCCAACGGCCTGGCCAAGGTCTGGCCGGCATAGTGCTGGATCACTTCGCCGAGCAACTGGGCGTTGCTCCAGCCGTCCATGAGGATGTGATGGCTGGTATGGATCAGGTGCCAGTCTTCACTGCCCCGACGCACCAGCAGCAGGCGGAACAACGGCGCGGCGCTGAGTTCGAAGCCGCGGCTGCGCTCCTCGGCGGCCAGTGTGTCGAGGTCGATGTCGGCGGCTTCGATCACTTGCAGTTGCAGGTCGATCCGGCGATGAATCACCTGATGCGCGCACTCAAGCCCAAGCCAGTGGAAGCTGCTGCGCAGGATGTCATGCCGGTTGATCGCCGCCTGCCAGGCACGGCCGAACGCCGCCAGTTCCAGGCCCTGGATGTCCAGGCGCAATTGATTGATGTAGGCCTCGGCCTGGGGCTCGTACAGGGTGTGGAACAGCATGCCCTGCTGCATGGGCGTCAGCGGGTAAACGTCCTCGATGGCCGGTGCCGCAACAGGCAAGGCATTGAGCTGTGCCTGGGTGATGCGTGCCAGCGGGAAGTCCGATGGTGTGACCTGGCCCGCCGCAGTCGCGCAGCAATGCTCGATCAGCGTCTTGAGTTCTTCGGTGTAGGCATCGGCCAGTCGTTGCACCGTGGACTCGGCAAACATGTCACGGCTGAAGCCCCATTGCAGCGAGAGCTGCCCGCCATAGACCTGGCCCTCCACGCTCAGCCAGTTGGCCAGCGGCGCATCGTCGCCCTGGGCCTGGCCACCGCTTTCCGGGGCCGGGACCAACAGCGCGGCGTCGTCGAACTGACGGTCGAACTGCCCCAGGTAGTTGAAGGTGATCCGCGGCGCCGGCAGGTCTTGCAGGGCCTGACGCTGTGCCGCTTCACCGAGATAACGCAGCAAGCCGTAGCCCAGGCCTTTGCCAGGAATGGCGCGCAGTTGTTCCTTGATCGACTTGATCGAATTCGCCGCACCGGCCTCGGGTTGCAGGCGCACTGGAAACAGACTGGTGAACCAGCCGACGGTGCGGCTCAGGTCGAGGTCGTCAGTCAAGTCTTCGCGGCCGTGGCCTTCAAGCTCGATCAGCGTCGAGCCTTGCCCGCTCCAGCGGCAGATGACCCGCGCCAGCGCCGTGAGCAACAGATCATTGACCTGGGTGCGATAGGCCGCCGGGGCCTGTTGCAGCAACAGGCGGGTCAGCTCGGTGTCCAGTGTCGTCTCGATCTTGTGCCCGTAGCGCTGCTGCAAACTGCCCTGGGGGTTGTCACACGGCAGGTCCCGGGCATCCGCCAGTTGCGCCTGCCAGTACGGCATTTGCCCAGGCACGGTGCCGGCATGCTGTTGCAGGTGCGCGGCCCAGGCTTGGTAGGCGCTGGTTTTTTCGGGCAGCGCCACTTGCCGGTAAGCCTGTTGCAAGTCTTCGAGCAAAACCCGCCACGACACCCCGTCCACTGCCAGGTGATGGACCACCAGCAGCAGGCGCTGGCTGCCATCGTCAAGGCTGACCAGCAAGGCACGCAGCAGCGGCCCGTTTGCCAGATCGAGACTGCGTTGCGCCTCATCGCACAGGGCGGTCAAGGCATCGGTCGAAGACGCCTGACGCTGCCACAATCCAGCTGATTCGACTGGCGCTGCGTGGTGCTGTTGCCAGCCTTCGGCACCTTCGACGAAGCGCAGGCGCAAGGCGTCGTGGTGGTTGATGACGGTAACCAACGCCTGTTCCAACGTCTCAGGATTCAACGCTTCCCGGGGCGTCAGCAGCAGCGACTGATTCCAGTGCCGACGCTGGGCGATGGCCTGTTCGAAGAAGTAATGCTGCGCCGGGGTCAGGCTCACTTCGCCGCTGACCGGGCCTTGATCGACAGTGCTGCGGCTGTCGAACACCGCGACCAATGCCAGGCTGCGCACGGTCTGGTACTGGAACAGGTCCCGCGGACTGAGGCGAATGCCAGCCTGACGGGCGCGGCTGACCACCTGAATGGAAATGATCGAGTCGCCGCCAAGCTCGAAGAAATTATCTTCAAGCCCCACGCGCTCCAGACCCAAAACGTCCTGCCAGATCTGCGCCAGCGCGGTCTGCATTGCATCCTGCGGCGCGACGAATGCCTGTTGCGGCACGGCGTCGGGTGGCGGCAAGGCCTTGCGGTCAAGCTTGCCGTTGGCGGTCACCGGCAAGGCGTCCAGTGGCATCAGGTAGGTGGGCACCATGTATTCCGGCAGACCGCCGAGCAGCCAGGCCTTGAGGGTTTGTGGCCACTGTTCATCGGCACCGGGTTTTTCCAGCACCAGATACGCCACCAGATGCTTGCCACCCTGCACCAACACCACGGCCTCGCGCACCAGGGCATGCTGCATCAGGCGGGTTTCGATCTCCCCCAGCTCGATGCGCAGGCCGCGCAATTTGACTTGATGGTCGAGGCGACCGAGGTATTCGATCACCCCATCGGCACGCTGGCGCACGCGGTCGCCGGTACGGTACAAGCGCGCGCCGTCATGGAAGGGGCACGGCACGAACCGCTCGGCGCTGAGCGCCGGACGCCGGTGATAACTGCGCGCCAGACCGGCACCGCCGAGGTACAACTCCCCCGCCACGCCAGCCGGAACCGGCAGCAATTGCGCATCCAGCACATGGGTGCGCAGGTTGGCGATGGGCCGGCCGATGGGCACGCTGTCGGCGCCTTCGTCGATGCAGGTCCAGTGGGTGACGTCGATGGCCGCTTCGGTCGGGCCATACAGGTTGTACAAACCTGCGCCCGGCAGTTTTTTGAACACCTGCGATTGGGCATCCAGCGGCAAGGCTTCACCGCTGCAGACGATGCGCTTGAGGCCGGTACAAGCCTCGACACCCGGCTCGTGGATGAACGCCTGGAGCATCGACGGCACAAAGTGCAGCGTACTGATACCGTAGTCATCGATCAGGCGGATCAACTGCGCCGGTTCACGATGCGCCCCCGGCGGCGCCACCACCAGGCGCGCGCCGGTCATCAGCGGCCAGAAAAACTCCCACACCGACACATCGAAACTGAACGGGGTTTTCTGCAGTACCGAGTCGCTGCCATCCAGCCCGTAAGCCTGCTGCATCCAGCACAGGCGGTTGACCAGCGCCGCGTGACTGTTGCCAGCGCCCTTCGGCTTGCCGGTGGAGCCGGAGGTGTAGATCACATAGGCCAGGTTCAACGGATGCACTTCAACCAGCGGGCAGGTCTCGCTGTAGCCGTCGAGCCAATCCTGCTCCTGATCCAGGGTGATGACCTTGACGCCATCGGTGGGCAGTACGCCGATCAAGGTGCTTTGGCTGAGCAGCAAGCCAATCGCGCTGTCTTCGATCATGTAGGCCAGGCGTTCGGCCGGGTACTCAGGGTCCAGCGGTACGTAGGCACCACCGGCCTTGTGAATCGCCAGCAGGCCAATGACCATTTCCAGCGAACGCTCGACGCAGATGCCCACCAGCACATCCGGGCCAACACCCTGCTCGCGCAAGCAGTGCGCCAGTTGATTGCTGCGGGCGTCGAGTTGCGCGTAGCTGAGCTGACGTTCGCCAAACACCAGCGCCGGCGCGCCGGGGGTGCGGCGGGCCTGCGCCTGGATCAACTGGTGCATGCACTGTTCGACCGGATAGACCTCGGCGGTGCGGTTCCAGTCTTGCACCAGCACTTGCTGCTCAGCTGCCGTCAGCATCGGCAACTCGCCGATTTTTTGCGTCGAATCGTCGACTATCGCTTGCAACAGGCGCGTCCAGTGCCCGGCCATGCGTGCAATGGTATCGGCCTCGAACAGGTCACTGGCGTAGGTCAGCGCGGCGTGCAGCTTGCCGCCCTTCTCCCAGGTGTCGAGGGCCAGGTCGAACTGGGTGGTGCGGCTTTGCCAGTCGATACTGCCCAGCTCCAGGCCGGACGCGGTGCCGACCGACGCCATGTCGGCCACGTGTGGCTGGTGGTTGTACATCACCTGGAACAGCGGCGTGTGGCTGAGGCTGCGTTCCAGTTTCAGCGCCTCGACCAGGCGCTCGAACGGCAGGTCCTGATGGGCCTGGGCGCCGAGGGCGGTTTCCTTGATGGCACGCAGCAGGTCGTCGACCCGGGTCTGGCCGTCCAGTTGCGTGCGCAGTACCTGGGTGTTGACGAAGAAGCCGATCAGGCCTTCGATTTCCGCGTGGTTGCGGTTGGCGATGGGCACGCCGACGCGGATGTCGGTTTGCCCGGTGTAGCGATGCAGCAACGTGTTGAAGGCGCCGAGCAACAGCATGAACAGGGTGATGTTGTGTTTCTGCGCGGTGCTGCGCAGTTGCTCGGCCAGTTGCGCCTCCACCGCGAATTCGAAGCGGGTACCGCGATAGCTCGGCATCGCCGGGCGCGAATGGTCCAGGGGCAATTCCAGCACCGGGTGTTCGTCACCCAACTGCGCCTGCCAGTACGCCAGTTGCCGCGCCTGCTCCCCCGCCTCCAGCCAGCGGCGCTGCCACAGGGCGTAGTCGCTGTACTGGATAGGCAACGCTGCCAGCTGCGGTTGCGCGCCCGCATCGAAGGCGTCGTAGCAGCGGATGAATTCGTCGATCAGCACGTTCATCGACCAGCCGTCGGACACTATGTGGTGCAGGGTCAACAGCAGGACATGTTCCTGCTCGGCGAGCTTGAGCAAGGTCACCCGCAGCAGCGGACCGGTCGACAGATCGAACGGCAGTACCGATTGCTGTTTGGCGGTTTCAGCCACTGCACCTTCGCGCTCATTGGCAGGCAATGCGCTGAAGTCCACCTGTTCGATCCGCAGCGGCGCAGCGGCCGGCACTTGCTGCAAGCTGTCATCGGCCTGACGGGCGAACACCGTGCGCAGGGTTTCATGCCGCGCCACCAGGCTGGCGAATGCCTGTTCCAGCGCCGACAGGTTCAGGCGCCCGGTCAGCCGTACTGCGCCCGGCAGGTTGTACGCACCGCTGTGGGGATCCAGTTGCCAGAGAAACCACATGCGTTGCTGGGCGTACGACAGCGCTTGGCGATCCTCGGCCTCGATGCCGGCCGGAATCGGGAAACGGGCGAAATCCACGCCCTCCCTGTGCAAGGCCGCAAGGAACATCTGGCGCTTTTCCAGGGGCAACCCGATAAACCGGCGAGCAAGTTTCAAGGAGTCTTGAGCATTCATCTATCGGCATCCGCATCAGTAGGCAGCAGGCGCAAAGGCGCGTCGTGCCTATAAAACGAATGCAGGCGGGAAAAATTAGCGGATCAGGCGGGAGGTGAAATGCGCAATACAGAACAATGAAAAAACCTGTAGGAGCGAGCCTGCTCGCGATGGCGGCGGGTCAGACACATTCAAGTTGAATGTGATGCCGCCATCGCGAGCAGGCTCGCTCCTACAAGGTGTGCGGTGATGCATGAATCGGATCAGCCCACTGCTTTCAACCCATGCCGTCGATGATGCACCTCAAGCTGATCCTTGATCACCCGCAGCACCTTGGCTTCTTGCTCATGGATGAAGAAGTGCCCACCCGCCAGCATGTCCACCGAAAAGCTGCCACGGGTTTCCTGGCTCCAGCCGATCAACTGTTCGGCGGTGGCGCGGTCGGTTTTGCCGCCGAGCACGTGCACCGGGCACTTGAGTAACGGGCGCTGCACTGGTTCGAAACGCCCGCAGAGCAGGAAGTCCGCACGCAGCACCGGCAGGGTCAGGCTCATCAACTCTTCGTTGGCCAGGATCTCTTCGCTGGTGCCGTTGAGGGTGCGCAGTTGCTCGATCAGTTCGGCGTCGCTTTTAGGCTGGGCAAAGCCTCGGTCGTATTCGGCGCGCATCGTAGGCGCGGCGGTGCCCGAGGCGAACAGCGCTACCGGCTCCGGGCAACCCAGCGAGCGAAACGCATGGGCCATCTCGCAGGCCAGCAGCGCGCCCATGCTGTGCCCGAACAACGCGTACGGCGCCTTCAGCGTGGCTTTTTGTTCCTGGGCCAATTGCAGCGCCAGACGGCGCATGTCGGTATGCAGGGGCTCGCCGTACCTCGCGCCACGTCCCGGCAGCTCCACCGGTTGCAGCCTGAGCCACTCCGGCAATTTGCGCCGCCAACGGCTATAGACCATGGCACTCGCGCCCGAATAGGGCAGGCACAGCAATGTCAGCGGGGTCACCGGGCTTTCCTCGAGAGTTGTCTGTAAAGAGAACGGATGAGGTGTAGTCGGAATTAGCCGGATTGCGATCCCTTGTAGGAGCGAGCCTGCTCGCGATAGCAGTGTGTCAGGCAATAATGATGTCGACTGATAGTCCGCTATCGCGAGCAGGCTCGCTCCCACAAGGGACTGTGTACACCGATCAACTGTGGGAGCGAGCTTGCTCGCGATGGGGCCAGAACAGACAACTCACACCTCTCGCCGAATGAACTCTCGCCCACCCAAACCAGTCAGCTATTTAGGCCCCCGGTTCCCGGAGTTTCGCGACAATGGTCGATCCCCCCGAACGCCAACGCCCCATCGACGCCCACGGCATCATCGGCGACATGCGCAGCGCGGCGCTGGTCAACGACAAGGGCAGCGTGGATTTTTTCTGCTGGCCGGAGTTCGATAGCCCATCGATCTTCTGCTCGCTGCTGGACACCCCCGAGGCCGGGATTTTCCAGTTGTCACCGGACTTGCCCGACGCCCGCCGAGAGCAAATCTACCTGCCCGACACCAATGTACTGCTGACCCGCTGGCTCAGCGACCGCGCCGTGGTCGAGGTCACCGACCTGCTGCCCGTCGGCGACACCGAGGATGATCTGCCGCTGCTGATGCGGCGGATCCGTGTGGTCAGCGGCCGCGCCACCTTTCACATGAGCTGCGCCGTGCGCCATGACTACGCCCGCGCCCACACTCGCGCACGCCAGAATAAACAGGATGTGGTGTTTGAGGCAGCCGACCAACCGACTCTGCGGCTCTCTTCGGATCAGGCATTGCGCATCGACGCTAACGTGGCGGTCGCCGAATTCACCCTCGAACAAGACCAGACCGGTCAATTCCTGCTCGGCGCCCTCGACGATCCGCGCTTCAAGGAAGGCGCCGCGCAACTGTGCCTGGAGCGTACCTTGAAGTTCTGGCGCGACTGGATCGGCCAGTCCAACTACCGCGGCCGCTGGCGCGAAATGGTCAACCGCTCGGCCCTGGCAATGAAGCTGCTGACCTCGCGCAAACACGGCGCCATTCTCGCCGCCGCCACCTTCGGTCTGCCGGAAAGTCCTGGCGGCGCACGCAACTGGGACTATCGCTTCACCTGGATCCGCGACGCCTCGTTCACCGTCTATGCATTCATGCGCCTGGGCTTCGTCGAAGAGGCCAACGCCTACATGCGCTGGTTGCGCGGGCGGGTCAGCGACTGCCGGGGCAAGCCGATGAAACTCAACATCCTGTATGCCATCGACGGTCGCCAGGAGCTGCCGGAGATCGAACTGGCGCACCTGTCCGGTCATGGTGGCGCACAACCGGTGCGCATCGGCAATCAGGCGTACGAACAGGTTCAGCTCGATATCTTTGGCGAGCTGATGGACGCGATTTACCTGGTCAACAAATACGGCGAAGCCATTTCCCATGAAGGCTGGAAACACACGGTGGAAGTGGTCGATCAGGTCTGTGAAACCTGGGAGCAAAAGGATGTCGGCATCTGGGAAATGCGCGGCGCGCAATACCATTTCCTGCATTCACGACTGATGTGCTGGGTCGCCCTGGACCGCGCCATCCGCCTCGCGTCAAAACGCTCGCTGCCGGCACCTTTCGCACGTTGGGACCAGACCCGCCAGGCGATCTACGCCGACATCTGGGAGAACTTCTGGAATGAGGAGCGCGGGCACTTCGTCCAGCACATCGGCGGCACCGGCCTGGACGGTTCGATGCTGCTGATGCCGCTGGTGCGTTTCGTCAGCGCCCGCGACCCGCGCTGGCTGGCGACCCTGGAAGCCATCGAAAAGAGCCTGGTGCGCGACGGCATGATCTACCGCTACCGCAACGACGACAGCCAGATCGACGGCCTGCCCGGCAGCGAAGGCGCCTTCGCCGCGTGCTCGTTCTGGTACGTCGAATGCCTGGCCCGCGCCGGCCAGCTCGACAAGGCCCACCTGGAGTTCGAACAACTGCTCAGGTACGCCAACCCGCTGGGGTTGTACGCCGAAGAGTTCGACAGCCATGGGCGGCACATGGGCAACACGCCGCAGGCGCTGACGCATCTGGCGTTGATCAGTGCGGCGTGCTTTCTGGATCGGAGGTTGAGTGGGGAGAAGGTTATTTGGCAGCCGTGAGGTTTGATGGTCCCCCCCAATAACCGCGTTAGCCGGCAGCACTTTGTATTTTTGCTGTACATAAGCCGATGTAGGACTGTTCCGAGAATACTGTCAGCAATATCAGATCCAAGTAGATCGGCGTAAAAAGCTTTTTTCTGGGGGTATTATTAAAAACGCTGTCACATTCTGTTTTTTTGTTCCCACAACACACGCCAAGCCTTCTTGATATCCAGCCAATAGTTCCGACTAAAATCACACAACAACAAACGCCCTCGCAATCTATCGTTTTTTTTCAGGAGCCTGTACATGAATAGCCTGGACAGCCTAATGCGTTCAATCTCCGAGGCATACGATCTACACATAAAGCACATTGAGCTCATTTACGACGCAGTCAACAAAATATTCAGAATAACCAACGAAAACGATTCGTTGATTTTCAAGATTTTCAATAAAAGAGACCATTCAAAACAAAGAATTTCTTTCGAAAGAAAAATCACATTTCATATATCATCCCGCCAACCCAACAGCATCAATCCAATACTTGCGAAAGCCCAGATAGAAAAAACCTACCTATACGAGAACCAGTTTTACTATGGCATTCTCACTCGTGAGTGCACTGGCAACCCGTATCTTACAAATGCCGGAGCTCAGTCAGACGACTATCTGTTTGGCCAAGCATTATTCACATTGCATCACATTCCACCGCCCCCGTTCAGAAATCCAAAACACGATACCAGTAACGTTAAGCATCTAATATCAAAGCTTGGAAGCCCCAACCGCTCCCAAAAAACCATTCAATTAAAGACAATCATACAAACCTTACACAACGATATAAATCTAACTACCCTATCCCATACCGAGCGTATGAAACGTTGTATTTGCCACGGAGATGCCTGGCCAGGAAACGCACTTTATTCTTCTAATGCGTGCACCCTGATTGACTTTGAGCACACCAGAATCTCTGACCCGGCATTTGATGTCGCTACGTTCATCTGGTGGCTCACGGGGAGCGAACACACGGAATTGGAAAAACTCAAATCCTGGGAGCAATTCGTCAATGGGTATGGTGAATCCATAAAACAATTAATCAACAACAGCACACCAGCACTAATAAAAACCAACCAACTAAGAAGCCTTATCTTCTTACACAACAACATTATCATTAACGAAGAAATACTTGAATATGCACAGCGCCGAACATCTCATCTACTAGAGAAATTAACCCCACACCTAAAAAGCGAACAACTACTAGAGACCCTGTGGAAAAAATAACAAATGCAAGCATCTCGAATTTCTCATTGCTTGCGAGAACACTTACAGACTTTTGAAGTTTGTTAGCAAAACCACTCTCACTGCCCATTTCGTAAATTTCTTACACCTTGAAATGTCTTGTTGCCAGCCGTTACATCCCCACCTAACATCCTTGCTCTACGGGTACAGCGGAGCTGTCCAACACCCCCCGAATTCAAGGAACCAGAATGAGCCAACGCATCCAACGCAGCATCGATTCCCCGCTCCGAACCGGTTTGAACCGCGAAGAACTCTGGGAGGCCGGTGACAAGGGCCTGATCAAATGCTGGGAAGTCGGCCGCCAGCGCGCCGCCCGTTTCCCCGACCTCGCCCGACAGTGCCTCGCCGGCGAGCTGCCCGTACTGGGCTGGAAAGGCGGCGTCAGCCGCAGCCTGAAGAAACTCGAAAAATATGGCTCTCTCAAATACCTCGCACAGTGGCAAGGACTACGCGGGGAAGATCTGGATGTTGATTTGAGCGAAGAGCGGGCGCTGACCTGCTCGCGAACCGGCATGGTGGTGACGTTTACGCCGGATCGGGCGAAGTATTTCAATCAGTTGGCGGAAGCTGAAGCCTGACGTGAACCGGACACCGGATCCGCTCCGCCAACCGAAAACCGCTCCCGATACGCCTGTGGCGTCACGCCCATGGCCCGCAGGAAGCTGCGGCGCAGGGTTTCTTCGCTGCCGAAGCCGCATTGCACCGCCACCCGTTTGATCGGCACGCCGGTATCGCTGAGCAAACGCCGCGCGGTTTCGACGCGGATCAGTTCGATGGCCCGGGCCGGGGTCTGGCCGGTGTCGGCGCGGTAGTGGCGCACGAAGCTGCGTTCGCTCATGCCGGCCTGCAAGGCCAGGGTCGGGATACCCAGATCGCGGGTCAGGTTTTCGCTGATCCAGGCGTGAAGTTCGTCGAAACGGTTGCCTTCCTGTTGCAGTGACAGGGTCACGCTGAATTGCGACTGGCCACCCGGACGCTTGAGAAACACCACCAGTTGCCGGGCGACTTCGAGGGCCATGGTGCGCCCGAGGTCTTGTTCGACCATGGCCAATGCCAGGTCGATGCCGGCGGTCACCCCGGCCGAGGTCCAGACCGGACCGTCGTTGATGAAGATCGGGTTGGGCTCGACGTGCAGTCGCGGATGCTGCCGTGCCAGTTGCTCGCAACGGGTCCAGTGGGTGACCACGCGCCGGCCGTCGAGCCAGCCGCTGGCCGCCAGCAGGAACGCGCCGGTGCACACGGAGGAAACCCGTCGGCAGCCACGGGCATGTTCGCGCACCCAGGCGACCAACGGCGCATCTTCGGCCGCTGCGTAAACGCCCCAGCCACCGGCGATGATCAGGGTATCAGTGCCCTCATCCGGTAACGATTCGGCCAACAACGCCAAGCCCGCCGACGACATCACCGCCCCGCCGCCGCTGGCAATCACCGTTGGCGCGTAGGGTGGTGGCAGGCCTTGCTGGCGGGCAATGTCGTTGGCCGACGCGAATACCTGCAACGGCCCGGTGACGTCGAGCAATTGCACGTTGGCGAAAGCGAGCACATGGATGGTTTTCGACATTTGGCGTAATTCGTGGGGATATTGGCGTATGCGCCAAAGCCTACGAGTCTAAAGTCAAACCGTCCACCCACTTCACGAGAAAGAACACCATGACGTTGCAGATCGGTTTTCTGTTGTTTCCACAGGTTCAACAACTGGACCTGACCGGCCCTTATGACGTACTGGCCTCGCTGCCGGACGTGAAAGTGCATCTGATCTGGAAAGACCTGATGCCGGTCACCGCCAGCACCGGCCTGCTGTTGAAACCGACCACCACCTTCGACGATTGCCCGGCACTGGACGTGATCTGTGTGCCCGGTGGCAGTGGCGTCGGCCCCTTGATGGAGGATGACCAGACCCTGGACTTTCTCAAGGCCCAGGCCGCCAACGCCCGCTACATCACGTCGGTGTGCACCGGCGCGCTGGTGTTGGGCGCGGCGGGATTGCTCAAGGGCAAACGCGCCACCACTCACTGGGCGTATCACGAATTGCTCAAGCCGCTGGGCGCAATCGCGGTGCAAGACCGGGTGGTGCGCGACGGCAATCTGCTGACCGGTGGCGGCATCACCGCCGGTATCGACTTCGCCCTGACCTTGGCCGCCGAGCTGTTCGACCAGGCCACCGCCGAGCTGGTGCAACTGCAACTGGAATACGCCCCGGCCCCGCCGTTTACCGCGGGCAGCCCGGAGACGGCCCCGGCCAGTGTGCTGGAAGAGGCTCGCCAGCGGGCTGCCGTCTCGTTGAAGCTGCGGGCGCAGATCACCGAGCGCGCAGCGGCGAAACTCGACCTTCAGTGAAAAAACGGCGGCAGGAACACGGTTCCTGCCGCCGCGACTTTTCATGCGCGCAAAAAAAACCCGCCGAAGCGGGTTTTTCCAAGACCATGACGACTCCTTGTCGTAGCGTTCCTTGCAGATGGTCGATCATCCATGATCCTGAGCACATCCTGTGCTTCAGTGGGTAAGGCCAGAATACGCTTCGGATCCAATTTGTAACAGGCGATATCGCTACCATCGCGTGTAAGACATTCGCTATAAACCCCCTTCCGAAAACCCTTAGACGCCTCAGGTTTCGAGCCGGCTTCAGCCACTCTGTTGCTCGTGGGACTTGGCGTTTTCGATCAAAAACTGCTCGATATTGTTCATTTGCTCTTCCCAGCCACGACTGTCCATGCGGAAAGCCTTTTCGCGACGGGCCTGGGGAATGTGATCGAATCCGGATTCGGAGACCTTGAGCAACGTGCCGTTGTCCATGTCTTCGAGCTCGAATTTCACCAGGGTGGTGGGTTCCTGGGAGTAATCGACTTCAGGCTTCACAGCGTACGGGTGCCAGCGAAACGAAAACAGCCGCTCCGGCTCGACCCGTTCTACCAGTACATTCCAGCGCAAATGCTCATAACCGGGATAGGTAACCTGCCCCTGGGTCCATTCGCCTGCCACAAAACGCTTGCCCTCCAGCGCCACGCCAAACCACTGTCCGAACATTTCGGCATTGGCCAGCACACGCCAGACCTGCGAACGCTTGGCCTTGAGCAGGACTTTCCTTTCGATGCGATCAGATGCTGGGTTCATAAGTCACCTCCTGTACTTGAACAGTAGGTCAGTAAGACCACAAGACCAACCCTAAAGTAGTACCAATCGGGATTGGCAATCAAACATGCCTGAGATATTCGGTCGCAATTGCGCTGATAAGTTCTGGGGTTTTCGCAAAATCAAGGGGGCGAAACTGCTAACGTTCGGCCTCGAAACAGCATCGAAAAGGATAGCGCCATGAAAAGCCCGCGCGGCGGTTGCCTATGCCCCTCGGCGCTACGATGCACCTCTCATTAGGTCATAACGAGTACTCCAGCATGAAACCACGCTTACTCTTGGCGCTGACGCCCCTGTTATTCACCTCCATGGCGTTCGCCGTGGACTGCGACAACGCCAGCAACCAGGCGACGATGAACCAGTGCGCTGCCCAGCAGAATGCGGCCGCCGACAAGGAATTGAATACGCTGTACCAGCAGATCACTTCGCGACTCAAGAGCAACCCGGACAGCAAGAAACAGTTGGTGGGCGCGCAGCGGGCGTGGGTTGCGTTCCGTGATGCCGAGTGCAAGTTCTCGGCGTCCGGGGTGGAAGGCGGGAGTGTGTATCCGCTGATCTACAGCAATTGTGTAACTGAATTGACCAGGGCGCGGGTAGAGATGTTCAAGACTTACCTGAAGTGTCAGGAGGGGGATTTGGGGTGTCCGGTGCCGGGGGTTTGAATCTCTGGTGTATGTAAGGGCTTCATCGCGAGCAGGCTCGCTCCTACAGTGGATTTTCGGTGACCACAAATTTTGTGCCTGACCGGAAACCCTGTAGGAGCGAGCTTGATCCAGGCGGCGATCCGACGATAGCGTCAGTTCAGACGCCACAATTACCGGACGAAAACCTGCGCCGTGGTAATCGCCATGTCCCCGCCCGGCAACTTGATGCTGCCCGTCTGCTTCAGGCTGTCGGCATCAAAGATCGCCACGTCGTTGAAGGTCCCCGCCAGGTAGATCTTGCTGCCGTCCTTGTTGAAGGAAATGCAGTAATACGAGTGATCGAGCGTGGCGGACTGGAGCATTTTCTTCTGTTTGATGTCGTACTTGGCCAGGCGGTTGAGCACGCCAAACATCAGGTTCGGGTCCTTGGGCGAGCGCATGCCGCTGAAGTAGATTTCGGTCAAAGGGCCGAAGTCGGTGGTTTCGGTCTTGCCGGTTTTCAGGTCGACGCTGAACAGGCCGTACAGGTATTCGGCGGTGGCCGGGTCCTGTTTCTTGTCCTTGAACTTCGCCGCGGTGTACAGCAGCGAGAAGTCATGCCGGTACGTCTGCTGGTTCCACACGTAAAGCACGTCCGGCGCGCTGTAGTTCGGGCGCTTCCAGTGACGGCTGGGGATCAGTACGTCGAACTTGCCGGTTTGCACATTGACCTTGTAGACATCGGCCCCGGCCACGTACAGCGTACCGTCATCACCGCTCTGCATGATGGTCAACTGGCGCGGTGCCGGAAAACTGCGCACAGGCTTGGCGTCCATGCCGGCGTCGGTCTTGTACACGTCGAGCCGGGGCTGCTGCACCTCGTAGCGATCGTTCATCATCAGCGTCGGGTTGGCGACGGTGTACAGCTCCTTGCCGTCGTGGCTGAGGGTGAAGGCGAACATCGACTTGGCTTTTTCCCCCGGCTTCTGGGTGATGCTGGCGTGGAACACCTGCTTGCAGTTGTCCAGTTCGACTCCATAGACATCCGCATAGTGATTGTTCAGCACGTAGGCGGTCTTGCGGTCCGGCGACAGCTGCACGGTGCCGGGGCCGAAGGCGTCGGGCATCTTGCAGGTCTTGAACAGGGTGTCGGTGGCCAGGTCGATCACGTGCAGGTTGTTCGGGTAGTTGGTGGTCACCATGTATTCGTGACCGACTTGCAGCGCGGTGTTTTCATCGGCCAGAACACTGACAGAACAGCTGCTCAGGACGGCGAACGCGGCCAGGCCGCAGGCTTTGATGTTACGCATGCTGGAATCCTTCTTCTGTGATCACTTGTCTTTGGGGAAGACAGTGCCGAGGTTGCGCCAGTTGTCGTTGGACGCCTGGGCATCCTTGTTCCAGTCCGGGTAGGTGCTCATCATGTCGGGCACCTGGGCCGGCCACCAGCACGGGTCGGAGCAACCGTAGAGGTCGGCTTCCATCGGCTGGCACAGCGACGACACACCGCCGAACGCATCGATTTCCCAGCCCGGGTCGGTGGTCGAGGCACAGCCCGCCACGGAGCTCATGGCCACCACTTCTTCAATGCGGTTCTCGTCCGCGGCCTGATCCAGCTTCAACGCTTTGTTATTGATTGCCTTGAGATGTTTCATATCAGTGAGCCTTGCGCGGAGTGATGTAACTGCTGATGAACGCAGGGTTATTGGCCATGATCCGGGTGTAGACCTCGATGCCGAAGTCGACCCAGTCACGCATCAGTTCGCAGTAGTGATAGGTCGGGTGGGTCGGGTCGCCGTAGCGGGCGTAGCTCTCGTGGTAGCAGCCGCCGGAACACAGGTTACGGATCTGGCAGTCTTCGCAGCCAGTGTTGGTGCGATCCAGGCGCTGGGACAGGAAGTCGTTCAACTCCACCTGTTTCACACCGCTGTGGACGTTGCCGAAGGTCGGCAGGCTCGAACCGGTAAAGCGGTGGCACAGGTTCAGTTCGCCCTTGTGATCCACTGCCAGCATCTTCAGGCCCGCGCCGCATGGCAGGGCTTTCTTGTGGCCTTCGTGGATGTCGGTGATGAGCTGGTGCAGGTTGGAGAAACCGATGTTGCGGTGCTCCAGTGCCGCTTCCAGGTAACGACGACCGAGGGCCTTCATGTTGGCGAACACCTGCACCAGTTCGTCACTGGTGAGGTTGAAGCTGCTGATGTCGCCGGAGGTCACAGGGGCAAAGCCGACTTCGGCAAAACCCAGTTCGTTGAACAGGTGATCCCAGATGGTTTCGACGTCGGTCACGCCGGTAGTCAGGGTCACCCGGGCGCCAACGGGACGGCTGTTGTAGCGCGACAGCAGCATCTCGGCCTTGCGTCGCACCACATCATAAGTGCCCTGCCCGCCCACGGTGATGCGGTTGCGGTCGTGCACGGTTTTCGGCCCGTCGATACTCACTGACAGTCCGAAACGGTGGGCATTGAGGTAGTCCACGGTTTCTTCAGTGAGCAGCGTGGCGTTAGTGGTCATGACGAATTCGACGAACTTGCCCGCCTCGCGAAAACGCTTCTCACAGTAGTCGACCATGTACTCGATCAGCTTGCGGTTGCTCAGCGGTTCGCCGCCGAAGAACACCACGGTGAAACGCTCTTCGTCCGGGGATTCGCGCAGCAGCATTTCCACCGAGGCGATCGCCGTTTCAACGTCCATCTTCTTGCCCGCCGACGGCTTGTCGAGGTCTTCCTTGTAGCAATACGTGCAGCTCAGGTTGCAGCCGGTGTTGACATTGAGCACCACGGTATTGATCGCCGTGCGCTCGACGCGCTTGGTGGCGATGTCCGGGGTCAGTGGCGAGCCGTCGCTGACCAGCTCCAGGGCCATCAGCTCGCGCAGGGTCTCGGTGATTTCCTCGCCATTGAAACGCGCGGCGAGGCGCTGGATCAGGTCGTCCGAAGAACAACCGGGCCCGCGCAAGGTATCGATGATGGTACCCGTCAGTTCATCGCTGGCGAACAGCGAACTGCTGGGGATGTGAAACAGCATGCGGTCGGCATCGACCTGCACTTCGTGCAGGTTACGTTCGACCAGATTCAAGATAGTGCCCATTGCCAACCTCCTGTGCAGGCCCCGCTTGGCGGGGCTTGCGGTCATTCCGAAAAGTGTCTGAATCGTTGAACGCCAGGCACATCAAGGAATGGGTGGATTGTTCCAGCGTTGCACGGTCACGATCATGTGGCCTTCGCCGGTCAGGGATTTCCCTGCGTCGTCGACGGCGGCGATGACCTTGAGGTTGCCGGCATTGTTGGTGGACATCTTGCGTGCAGGGTTCGGCCCGGCATCGCCCGGGGTGAACACGCCGGTGTCGGCCTGCATGGTGCCGGCGAACTTGACGTCTTCGTCTTCCCTGGCGCGGTCGTCGAAGGCTTCGACTTTCCACTGCGCCGGGAACACACCGATGCGATATGGCTTGCCGTCAGCGCCCTTGCCCCAGGCTTCCGCGTCGAAACGGCCCTGGACTTTCGGCGTCGAACCACCGCCCTCGCCGATCCGCGCCACCGAGAATTCCGGCACCACCTTGACCGAGGCGATCTTGCTGTACACCGACAGGCTCGGGCCTTTCAGCGTACCGACGGTGACGGCGCGCACGCCCGGTTGAGCATTGGCTGCCGCCTTGAGTTTGACTTTGATCCGCTCAGGGCTCTGCTCGATCACGTCGAGCACTTCCACGCCTTTACCAAAGTCCGGCTTGCCAGTCAGGCCACTGCCGATCAGGGTCACTTCGCTTTCGCTGCCGGCCTTCAGGTAACCCGGCTGCACTGCCAGCAAACGCTGGGAACCCTGTTTGGCGGCGACGAAGTCCAGACCGCGCTCGTCGTGCTCGGCCTCGAACATCCGGCCCTGCATCGCATTGCCCTGGGCGGCGAACACCTGGCGCATGGTCACGCCATCGATGGTCACGTTGCCGCGCCATTCGTAGCCGGTGTAGAGAATCGCACTGCCGTCGCCATTGAACGGGCTGCCGTCGGCGTACTGGCCTTTGACGCTGACCTTGAAGATGTCGCTGCCATCGGCACTCACGGTCATGACACCGGCCAGCTCACCCTTGCCCGGCAGGTGGCCGCTGAAGCTCCAGTCGCCCACCAGGGCCTCGGCTTTCGGCGCCGCGCTCTGCCATTTTTTCCAGGCCGGGTTGTCCAGCGGATAACGCTTGGCCAGCAGCGGCACCATCTCCTTGCGGGCCATATCGAACCAGTCGCGGTCCCGGGACAGCGCCTGGTATTCCAGCGACGGCCATTGGCCGAGGTGGAAGTTCACCAGGCGCTCCCACTCCTGGGCCGGACGCCGTTGCAGGGCGACCCGCGCACCGGAGTGGCAACGGCCGCACATCTGGTGGGTTGGGTCGTCGAACTGCTCGACGGTATTGAGCCGGCGCTCCAGCGCATAGCGCACGCCGTCGGTTTCGCTCGGCGCCAGGCCCTGGGTGTCGGCCAGGTACTTGACCAGCGTGCGACGGTCGTCATCGCTGATCTGCAAACCGTGCATGGTCTGCATGCGGGCGATGCTCATCAACCAGCCTTCCGGCGTTTTGCGCTGGTGGCTGATGCGGCTGAGGGCATTATCGGCTTCGGGGGTGTGACAACCCTGACAGGTTTCCTTGAGGATGGTCTGGGCGTCGCGGGCTGCCAGGCTATGAGGCGAATGCAGCGCTATACAAGCGGCTACGGCCAGCAGGCTGGCGCTCATGCCCGATCGGAGTTTTCTCTTCATCAACGTCGAACCTCGCACGGTGCGTTCTTATTGTTGTGGCTTATCGTTTTTATGGTTTCTGCCGTCGGCTTTGATCCGCTGACGGAGGCAAGAGAAACGTCTGAGATGAGCAATACACGGAGCGTGCCAGCTTATGAATAATTCTATGAATCAATGACTTGCCGATAGAGGCCGGTGTTTTGCCAATCGTGTCGTCGGTGTTCCACGTTTAATTTCGCGACAACTGTTTCACCCTGAGACAAGCATAGCTTTCTGTAGGAGCGAGCCCGCTCGCGATGGTCGTTAACGATTACGCGTGCTTACCGGCTAAACGCAGTGCTCTTTAGTCCATCGCGAGCAGGCTCGCTCCTACAGGGTATTGTGTTCGGGACGTCTCACGTCGTCGCAAATTGCGACGTTTATCGATCTCACGGTCACCCGGAAAATATCTGTCGCCCCACAGGATCGGGCCTTTTGGCCGAAAAAACATAACTGGCACAGCCATTGCGAAAGCCCGGTTCTCACGAACAACAAGAGGCCTCGCCAATGTCGCTCCCAAACCTGCTTCCCGCCACTTCGGCATTCATCCAGCGTGCCCCGCGCATGCTCATCGGCGGTGACTGGGTCGAGGCCGCCGACGGCCAGACCATGCCCCTGCACAACCCGGCCACTGGAGAAGAGCTGTGCGTGGTGCCACGGGCAACGCCGGAGGATGTCGACCGCGCGGTGCTCGCCGCCCGCCAGGCGTTCGACGATTCGGCCTGGACCCGCACCCGCCCCCGGGAGCGGCAGAACCTGCTGTGGAAACTCGCCGACCTGATGCAGCGCGACGCCGAGCTGCTGGCGCAACTGGAATGCCTGAACAACGGTAAAAGCGCGGCGGTCGCCCAAGTGATGGACGTGCAACTGTCCATCGATTTCCTGCGCTACATGGCCGGTTGGGCGACCAAGATCGAAGGTTCTACGGTTGACGTGTCGGCACCGCTGATGCCCAACGACCAGTTCCACAGTTTCATCCGACGCGAAGCGGTGGGCGTGGTCGGCGCCATCGTTGCCTGGAACTTCCCGCTGTTGCTGGCCTGCTGGAAACTCGGTCCGGCCCTGGCCACCGGTTGCACGGTGGTGCTCAAACCCGCCGACGAAACCCCGCTGACCGCACTGAAACTCGCCGAACTGGTGCTGGAGGCCGGTTATCCCGAAGGCGTGTTCAACGTGGTCACCGGTACCGGCATCACCGCCGGCTCGGCCCTGACCCACAACCCGCGGGTGGACAAGCTGACCTTCACCGGCTCCACCGCCGTGGGCAAGCAGATCGGCAAGATCGCCATGGATTCCATGACCCGGGTCACCCTGGAGCTGGGCGGCAAATCGCCGACCATCGTCATGGCTGACGCCGACCTGAAAACCGCCGCAGTGGGGGCCGCCAGCGCGATTTTCTTCAACCAGGGCCAGGTCTGCTGCGCAGGCTCGCGGTTGTATGTACAGCGCAAGCACTTCGACAATGTGGTGGCGGACATCAGCGACATCGCCAACGCCATGAAACTGGGCAACGGTCTGGACCCGAGCGTCGACATGGGACCCTTGATCTCGGCGCGCCAGCAAGAGCGCGTCTACGGCTACATCGAAAAGGGCCGGGAAAGCGGCGCGACCATCGCCTGCGGCGGTGAACAGTTCGGCCCGGGGTTCTTCGTCAAGCCGACGGTGATTGTCGATGTCGATCAGAAGCATTCACTGGTGCAGGAAGAAATTTTCGGGCCGGTGCTGGTGGCGATTCCGTTCGATGATGAGACCGATGCGCTGCGCATGGCCAATGACAGTCCGTATGGATTGGGCGCGAGTATCTGGTCCAATGACCTGGCGGCGGTACACCGGATGATTCCGCGCATCAAGTCAGGCTCGGTGTGGGTCAACTGCCACAGCGCCCTGGACCCGGCGCTGCCGTTCGGCGGCTACAAGATGTCCGGGGTCGGGCGTGAGATGGGGTATGCGGCGATCGAGCATTACACTGAGTTGAAGTCGGTGTTGATCAAACTCTGATTCGGCGGCCTCATCGCGTGCAGGCTCGCTCCTACAGTGGTTTTGTGTTGAATACAAATCCCCTGTAGGAGCGAGCCTGCTCGCGATGAGGCCCGCCCCGGCAACCCAGAACTCAGGGTTTGAATCCCTGAGCCAATAACCAACTCCTGACCATTCTTCCCTGTTCAGTGGTTAAGCCGGCCAACACCTGCTCAGCCGGTTCACTGCGCAACCGCCGCACCAACGCCGCCACCTCAACCCCCTGCACATGCCAGATCCCCAGCGGCTGATCCGCCGTGATCACCACCTCGGCCTCATCGACCAGCCCATCACGCAACACCGGTGCCCGCTCGATCCTCAGCGCATTGAAATCCGCCTCGGCATGGGCCACCTCGGCGTCCGGCCAGTTCCGTCGTGCCTGCCAGAACGGCTGATCCGGCCAGCGTTGTTCATCGGCATAAAAATCCCGGCCGATCCGCGCAAACCGCAAAAACAATTGCGCCACCCGTTGCTGGTGAAAACGCTGGGCCAAAGCCGCCCGTTCGGGTTTGCACAGCAGCGTGTTGATCACCGCCGGCGCCTGCAACGCCGAAGACAAGGACTGAAAGATGCCGTTGCCCGACAACGGGTCCACCGCCATGGCCGCATCGCCGACCCGAATCCAGTTTTCGCCACACACCTGCGGGCTCAGAATCGCCGTACTGCTGCGGGCGTGCAGCTGTAGATCACCTTGCGCTTCACCAGCAAAAAATTCGGCGGCCAGCTTCGAACCCTGGCGGCGCTGTCGGCAGTAATCGAGCAATTGCGCCTTGCCCGGCAACCCGGCGCTGGTCACGTCCACCGTCCATTGCCAGTAACACTGGCCGTCGGCGCGCCGCGCCATCCATGCCCAGCCGTCCTCAAGGCTTTCCACGGCGCTGGCGGTGTCGCCAGGCGCACCTTGCCAGCGATTGAGCAAGCTGACCGTCTCGGGCCCACGCAAGCCTTTGCCGATAGCGGGTGCCTGACGTCCGCGGGCTTCCACCAGAAACGGAGTGAACAACGGTCCGCGGCCGTCGATTTCAATTCGATGACCATTGGCCGATGACTGAACCGTCAGCACCCGGCCTTCGATCAGCTCGACCCCCGCCAGACGCAAATCCTCACGCAGGCCTCGGTCAAAAACCGGACGGTCGAGCAAGTATTCGATGTTCTGCGCGTGGTGCTGGCCGTTCCAGCTCACCTGGCGCTGAGAAGGCAGCGCCGCCTCCGTCAACGCCTGATGCAGGCCCGCGCTGCGCAAGGCCTCCAGAACCCGCACCGACACCCCTTCGAGCGCGGCAAACCGGCGCCATTCGCTGATCAGCGTGACGCCATGGCCCTGCCGCCGTAGCCCCAGTGCGACGGCGGCACCGGCCGGTCCGGCGCCAAGAACGACGATGTCGGTCATGGCCCGAATCGCCGTTCAGGGCCACGATAACGGGCATGCTCGCGTAACCACTCGATGACTTGCTCATTGCTGGCACCGGGCTGTTCGGCGAGGAACCCGGCGATGTGCCCGCTCAAGGCGGCACATCCGAGGCTCGCCCCGGATTGCCCCGGGTAGGTACCGTGCACACAGGCGGCGAAATCTGCCTGGGCGCTGTTGAGCCACGACCATTCCTGCTCGGCGCACCGCGCATCGCCGGTCACCCGCAACACCTGCGGATAGTTCGCCGGAAACACCCCTTCCCCCTGGGCCGGACTCGACGCACACAGCAGCACGCCCCGCGCCACCGCCGCCGCGCAGGCCGCGCGCAGCAGGCTGCGATCCTGGCGCAGGCCAAGGCTCAGATTGATCAGTCGCACGTTCTGCGTCAGCAGCCAGTCGATCGCCGTAGCGATCTGCAAGGCGCTGGTGACACCCCGCTGGTCGAACACCTGGGCCACGCAAAACAGCGCCGAAGGTGCACGCCGGCCGACCGCCTCGATCACCGCGCTGCCATGCCCCAGCGGGTCGTCGCGCAAGTCGCCCTCGGCCAGGCCGTCTTCAAGTAATGAAAAGCGCCGACCCGCGATCACCTGCACCCGTTGTGCTGCCGAGTGGCCGCTGTCCACCACACCCATGCGCAACTCAGGTTTCATGCAGCACCGCTTTGGAAGTCAGCACGCCGTCGAGCAGTTCGAAGCGCAAATCGGCATCGGCCAGGGTTGAAGGGCGATGGCTGATCAGGATGCGCGTACGCCCGGCGAACAAGCGGTCGATGGCGTCGATGACTTCGCGCTCGGTGGCTTCATCCACCGCAGAAGTGGCTTCATCGAGCACCAGAATCAATGGGTCCTGCAACAGCGCCCGGGCAATCGCGATGCGTTGCTTCTGCCCGCCGGACAACTGCTGGCCCCGCTCGCCCAATGGGCTGTCGAGGCCTTCGGGCAACAACTCGATCAGGCTGTCGAGTTGCGCCAGCCGCGCCACTTCGCCAATCGCCTCGCGGCTGGCGTCCGGCACCGCGTAGGCCAGGTTGTCGGCGAGGCTGCCGCGAAACAGCACGATGTCCTGGCTGACGATGGCGATGCGTCGACGCAGCTGGAACAGATCCAGTTCACGCAGATCGACATCGCCCAGCAGTACCCGGCCCGACTGCGGATCGTGATGACGTTGCAGCAGGTCGATCAGGGTGGATTTACCCACGCCCGAGCCGCCGCTGAGAGCCACTTTCATACCGTAGGGGATCCGCGCCTCGATGCCGCGCAGGGTCGATTGGCGGCCGGGATGGGCGAAGTGCACGTTGTCGAACCAGAGATCGCCGCCATTGGGCATCGGACGTGGCGTGACGGGCGTCAGTACGGTCGGTTGTTCGCCGCGCAACTCCATGACCCGGCCGAGGCTGACGGTCATCCGCTGGATCGCGACGTAGAGCCCGAGCAAACTCTGCACCGGCCCCACGGCCATCCCCAGGTAAGTGGAAAACGCAATCAGCGCGCCGAGCTGCCAGGTGCCCTGCACCACCCAGTAACCGCCGATCAAAAATGCGCAGCCCCGGGACAGCGAGGTCAGCGTGCCGGGCACGGCCTGGGTGAAAAACTCGGTGACCTGCAGGCGCAGCAACTGGCTCATGTAGCCCTGCCCCAGCGTCTCGAGGCGCCGCGCTTCGCGCTGTTGCTGGCCAGCGGACTGGATGAATTTCATCACCGGCAATGTTTCTACCATGAACGACGACATGTCCGCCGAACGCTCGCGCAACTGCCGCACATCGCGCTCGACCTTACGCCGCATCCAGCGCAGCCAGAGGACATCGAGGGGAATCAGCACCAGGGCCAGCAGCGAGAGTTTCCATGACAGCGTCAACAGCATCGCGATGGCAACCACCAGGCCGATCACGCTCGACACGGCCGAGAACAGCGAGTCCACGGCAAACCGCTGGATTTCCGCGACGTCGCCATCAAGGCGCGACATCAGGTCGCCGATGCGCCGCTGGCCGTAAAAGCCCGGCGACAGGGTTTGCAAATGCCGGTACAAGTCATCGCGCAGGGCAAACAGCATGCGCCCGGACAGTCGCGTGTGCAGGTAGCGGTTGATCCCCGAGAGCGCCGTGCCCAGTAACCCGGCCACGATCATCAGACCGGCGATCAACACCAGCATCGGGAAGTTGCGCGCCAACAGGCCATCGTCGATCAGCAGTTTGGTCAGCCACGGCTGCACCAGTACCAGCGCCGAGGCGCAGACCGACAGGCCCAGCAGCCCGGCAATCGCCAGTCGATGCGGTCGCACAAAGCCGTACAGCCAGCGCAGTGACGCTTGCAGGGCCTCGGGGTTCTGGCTGTCGATCAGCCGAACGATAAAACGCTGCATCACGAACGCAACTGTTTGAGCTTGCGATACAGGGTCGCGCGGCTGATGCCCAGAGCGTCAGCGGCGGCCGAGACATTGCCCTGATGCGTGTCCAGGGACTGACGGATCAGCTCCAGTTCGTTTTCCCGGATGCTGCCGGCCTGGGGCCGTTCGCTGGCGGTCAACTCGTCGAGCATGCTGTCGGGCAAGTGATCGAGAGTCAGCACGGTGTCACCCGGTTCGCGCATGGCCAGCGCGGTGCGCAGGACCATCTCCAGTTGGCGGATGTTGCCGGGCCAGTGATAGCCACTGAGCAAGCGATCGAAATCGTCGTGCAGGACCACGGTGGGGGCGCCCAGTATCGTCAGCATGCGACTCACCAGCGCGCCGAAATCTTCGCGTTCGCGCAGGGCCGGGAGCATCACACTGATGCCATTGACCCGGTAGAACAGGTCCTCGCGAAAGTGTTTTTCCTCCACCAGACGCTTGAGGTCGCGGTGGGTGGCGCAGATCAGCGCGACGTCGATGTCCTGCTCTTCGCCAGCGCCCAGGGGCGCGACCTTGCGATCCTGCAACACCCGCAAGAGTCGGGCCTGCAAGGCCAGTGGCATGTCGCCGATTTCATCGAGGAACAGGGTGCCGCCATGGGCCTGCTGCAAGCGCCCGACCATGCCGCCCCGGCGTGAACCGGTGAATGCACCCTCGCGGTAGCCGAACAGTTCGGACTCGATCAGGCCTTCGGGAATGGCCGCGCAGTTCACCGCCACGAAGGGTTTGTCGCAGCGGCTTCCGGCCATGTGCAGGGCGCGGGCGATGACCTCCTTACCGGTGCCTGTTTCACCCAGCAGCAAGACCGGCAACTCATTGGCCAGGCCTTGACGGGCCATGCGCAAGGCACGGGCGTAGCGCGTATTGCTGCCGGCCAGCGCTTCCAGATCCGGTTGCGCCTTGGCCGGTTTCGCTGCTGTGCGCGGTGGGCTGCTGACGTTGATCGAGCGTTGCGGCGCGCGCAGGGTCTTGTAGAAGAATTCACCCTTGGCGGTTTGCAGGCTGCCGGCCCCGCCCTGATGCAGACGCGCCAACAACTGCAGGCCGTCGACGCCGAGAAACTCTTCGCAGCGTCGACCGACCAGGGCCGAGCGCTCGGCGTGGAGCAACTGGCAGGCCTGGGCGCTGACCGCCAGGATCTGTCCGCCAAGACTCACGGCCAGCAGGCCTTGCCACGGGGATTCCAGGTATTGCCTGCGGCTGTGGAAGGCCAGGACGATTTCGTCCGGATAGCTGGCGTTGAACACCCGGCTTTCGATCTGGCTGACGGCCATGGCCAGCAGCGCGGTGCTGTCGTGGGCGCGGCCGAGGGGACCTTCGCGGGTCAGGTCGAGGACGCCAAGAATGTCCCCCTGGGGGCAATGGATCGGCACCGACGTGCAGGAAAAATCACTGAGGCGATCCAGATAATGTTCGCCGCAATCGATCAGGGTCGGCCGGGCTTCCACCAGTGCCGTGCCGAGGGCGTTGGTGCCGCGAACCGCTTCGCTCCAGCACGCACCGAGGGTGATGTCCTGCAGACCACTACCCTTGAGGCGGTCGGCGCGACCTTCGACGGCGAGGATGGTGGCGTCGGAGTTGGCGAGGATGATCAGCCCTTCCTTGCCCTGACGCTCGGCCAGGTAATCGATGGCCGGCAGCGCGGCGTCGATCAGCAAGCGATTGCTGGCCAGCAACACGTCGAGGCTGGCACTCGACTCCAGCGCCAGCTCATGCTTGGCATTGAAATGCACGCCATGGCTCAGGCTGCGCCGCCACGAGGCATCGATTTCCGCTCGCAGGACGCCATCCGGCACTTCACCTTCCAGGTGCAGCTTCTCCCGGGCCAGCCGGGCTTCGCGATGCAGTTTGGGGGAGTTTGTTTTTATTGGCGTCATCAAGCGCTCCGGGTCATCAGCCCTGCGCCTTGATACGTCGGCGCCCTGGAGCAATCTTTACGTTAACGTCAGGGCTATGGCAAGTGCCGTAGGGCGCTTGTGTTCCGTCAGGTGGACCGTGTCATCGTTCTTCGCGAGCAGGCTAGCTCCCACAGGTTCAGCGTCGCCCACAAATCTACGACTCAACTCAGTCACTGTGGGCGGAGTATTCACCTGTGAACTTCGACAAGCCGAGGACTAAATGCAAAAACTGAAAATGCGGCGTCCAAAAATCTCTGGCAAAAAAAATGGCCGTCCCAAGGACAGCCAGGAAAACAGGTGTTGATTCGAAGCTGGAGCTAGCGATTGCGCGCGAGTCATCGTACTGGCATTTCGATTGCAATTTTATGTTCAGCGCACGGATCAACCGGCTCTTTCCAAAGCGGAAAACAGGCTGACGAATTCCAATGAAAGCTTATGGCGTGGCGCCAGATGGATCATGGGCACCGACGCTTCATGGGACTCACGCATTTTGACCGTGCTACTCAAATAATCCGGCAACACGGGCAAGCCTTCGGCCAACAACTCGTCGATCAGCGTCTGGTGCACGCTGGCACGCGCCACAAACTGGTTGATCACCACACCTTCCACGATCAACGACTCATGATGGTCAGCCTGCAACTCGGCCACTTGCGCGATGACGTTATAAAGCGCCTGACGGGAAAAGCTGTCGCAATCAAATGGAATCAGTACGCGGTCGGCGGCGATCAGTGCGCTGAAGGTATAGAAATTCAGGGACGGCGGCGTATCGATATAAATGCGCTCGTAATCCTCGGAAAGCTCCACCAACAAGCGGCGCAGCTTATTGATCTTGAATTTTGACTCAAGCTTTGACTGCAGGTCGGCAAGCTCCCGGCTGGCCGTGACCAGATGCAGATTGTCGTAGCGAGTATCAGTGATGGCCACCCGATTCTTTTTGCTGGCCGGGCCGCTGGATAAGGTTTGCTTGAAGAAATCGGCAATCCCCATGGGGATATCATCGCCTGTCAGCCCTGTCAGGTATTGAGTCGAGTTAGCCTGAGGATCGAGATCCACGAGCAGCGTCCTGTAGCCTTCGGCAGCACTGACAGCCGCGAGATTGCAGGCGATGCTTGATTTGCCAACGCCTCCTTTTTGATTGAACACAACTCGACGCATGTGGGAGGTAACCTGAAAAAAGATCTCCCTCGATCATAGGATTGAAACATTTCAGCAATATTTCTACGCGACAATTTTGTTTCATTTTTAAGACAGCAACTGCCATACCCTGACTGCGTCATCCGAGATGCAGTTAACGATAGGCGTGTCTGTACTTATGGCATTACAAGGAGGTCGACAATGCAATGTTCAGTGGATGAAATACGCCACCAGATCCTGGATGCACAACCCGTGTTGAAGCGACTCGATATCGAGATGGAAGGGATTCAGTTTGATCCGCTGGTACCTTCAAGCGTCACTGCTGCCTACGCCAAGGTGGATCGGGTGATTGAGCATCTGTTGGCCCGGTTCAAGGCAAACCCCATTCTTGGGCCGTTAACGACAGAGCTTAAGTCCCAATATCTTGATGGCATTCGAGCGAAGGTAGCGCATGCCAGGAATGACAAGTAGCCTGGAACTTCGTCGGCCCGGTGTCGCTTGGGACTCTTCAAAATGATGCCGTAACAATGGCATCTCTCGCTAATAGCCAACGCAGACACGTTCTCGCCCTTAAAATCCCTCTTGGCCAGCACTATAAATAGCAAGCTATTTGTTAATGAAAGTCTGAAGTATTCATTTGAACTTTCAGATTCTTTCAGTGCCCGGCCTGTGCCTAACATCGACTCCACAGCGAACCAGGCTCTTGGCGGCCTGGCGCCGTCGAAGTGCTTTTGCAGCAGGCCCTGGGATTTTTGAGGATCACCGATGAAGCTGGAAATTTTCCGCACGCTGTGGGGCTATACCGCCACCAAGGCTCAGGCGCTCGAGGAGTTGCTGCACGCGGGCTTCGATGGCATGGAAGCACGCCTGCCACTGGACACCCGTGAACGGGCCGAGTTTGGCGCTTTTCTGCAGGCCAATCGCCTGGGCTATATCAGCACGGTCTTCACCGCGTACGACGTGCTGCCGGACCAGTCGGCAACGCCTGCCGCTCACCTTGATGACCTCGACCAGAAACTCGCCTGGGCTGCCGAACTCGGTCCACGCTTCGTCAACGTGCTGGCGGGCAATGACCGCTGGTCCTTGCCACAGCAAGTGGAGTTTTTTGGCCTGGCGCTGGATCTGGCGCGCAAGCACGGCCAGGTCTGCAGCTTTGAAACCCACCGCTCACGTTCGCTGTTCAACCCCTGGGTGACCCTGGAGTTGATCCGGCAACTGCCCGAGCTGTTGTTCACCAGTGACATCAGCCATTGGGTCGTGACCTGCGAGCGCCTGTTGAATGACCCGGCCGATGACCTGAGCGCTTTCATCGAGCGGGTTCACCATATCCAGGCCCGGGTCGGTTATGACCAGGGACCGCAGGTTCCGCACCCGGCGGCTCCGGAATATGCAAGGGAACTGGCCTTCCATCAACAGCACTGGGAAAGCATCTGGCGCTCGCAGCAAACCCGCGGTTACCAGGTCAGCACCCTGACCCCGGAATTCGGCGCCGACGGCTACCTGCATCACTTGCCCTTCACCAATGTCCCGGTCGCCGACCTGTGGTCATTGAACGTGTGGATGGGCCAGACCGAGCGTGAACACTTCGACCGTTTCAGCCATTCAAGCCATCCTTAGGGAGCCGATGCGTCATGCCTGACAACAAAAACAACAGCGCAAGCACTGACACACACAAAGCCAACTTCAATAGCATCCCGGTGGTCAACATCGCCGGTCTGTTCAGCTTTGAACTGGAACACCGCCTGGCCGTCGCCGAACAATTGGGGCGCGCCGCCAGCGAGGTCGGGTTCCTCTACATCACCGATCACGGTATCGACCCGCAACTGATCGCCAACCTGCGCAAGGCTGCCAAGGACTTTTTCGACCAGCCCCTGGACGCCAAGATGCGCCACTACATTGGCACCTCGCAAACCCACAAGGGCTTTGTGCCCGAAGGCGAGGAGGTCTACTCCAAGGGCAAGCCGGACCACAAGGAAGCCTTCGACGTCGGCTTCGAAGTCCCGGCCGATGACCCGCTGGTGCTGGCCAACACCCCGTTGCTGGGGCCCAACGACTGGCCGCAGCTGCAAGGTTTCAAGGCCTCGGTGCAGGCCTACTATGAAGCCATCTTCGCCTTGGGCCGGCGCCTGTTCGGCGGCTTCGCCCTGACCCTGGGCCTGGAAGAAAACTATTTCGACAGCCTGGTGACCCGTCCGCCGTCCAAGCTGCGTCTGATCCACTATCCCTTCGACGGTGCAGCCCATGACGCACCGGGTCTTGGCGCCCATACTGACTACGAGTGCTTCACCATCCTTTTGGCCGACAAACCGGGCCTAGAGGTTATGAACGATCGTGGCCAATGGATCGATGCACCACCGATGGCCGATGCCTTTGTCGTCAACATCGGCGACATGCTGGAAGTGATGACGGCAGGCGCTTTCGTTGCCACCGCGCACCGGGTACGCAGCGTGAAGGAGGAGCGTTACTCCTTCCCACTGTTTTATGCCTGCGACTACCACACCCAGATCAAGCCGCTGCCCGGGTTCGCCCAGGCAGGCAACGACTACGAAGAAATCACCATCGGCGAACACATGTATGGCCAGGCGTTGCAGACCTATCAGTATCTGCGCCAGAGGGTGGCCAACGGGGACGTTCAACTGCCAGGCAAGGCACGCAAGCCCGCCAGTTTCGGACATTTGAAAAATCAGGCTCAACCGTCCTGATTGAAGTTTTCAGCTAAACCCCTACCTGCGCCGGAGTCAGCACATCATGAAAAACAACAAGAAAAACCTTTTGAGCCTGGCTGTATTGGCAGCCGGTATGTTCGGTGCCTCGGTGAGCATGGCCGCGGCAGACACGTTAAAGGTCGGCATGGAGATCACCTACCCGCCCTTCGAGTCCTATGACAAGGACAAAAACGTAGTGGGTTCGGACCCCGAGCTGGCAACGTCACTGGCCAAACACATGAACGCCAAGGTGGAGTTCGTCGATACCAAGTTCCCGAGCCTGATCCTGGGCCTGAACTCCGGCAAGTACGACGCGATCATTTCCGGCATGTACATCACACCGGAGCGCCAGACCCAGGCCCAGACCATCGCCTATGCCAATACCGGCGCCGCGGTCATGGTGCCCAAGGGCAGCGAGATCAATGCGAAAAAGCCTGAAGACCTGTGCGGTCTGAAACTTGGCCTGGAACAGGGCACCACCTGGGTCAAGGAATTCAAGAAGCTCTCCGATGATTACTGCGTGCCGAACAACAAAGGCGCGATCACCGTCAGCGAGTACCCTTCGGCGCCCGAAGTGACGCAGGCCCTGCTGTCCAAAAACATCCAGGCCCAGGTCGAAATCGCTGGCGCGGCAAAAATGATCGCGGAAAAGACCAACGGCCGGGTCGTGATCACCACTGAGCATCCGATTTATCAGCAAACCCTGGGCATCTTCGTCAAGAAAGGTAACGACGAAACTTTCCAGGCCGTGCAAAAGGCCTTCGAGGAGAGCAAAAAGAGCGGTGAATACGCGGCAATTCTCCAGAAATATGGCCTGGAAGATCCGACTGCCAACTAAGAACCTGTCCTTGTAGTCTGGTCATCTGCCTCCCCTGCACCGGGGCGGCAGATCGAGGTGCCCCATGCAATTCGATTGGTCGTATTTCTTATCCCTGTTCTCCCTGCCGGACTTCTGGAAGGCCTGCGTCACGGTGGTCCAGCTCAGTGCTTTGGCCTGGTTCATCGGCATGCTGCTGGGTTTTGTCCTGGCCTCGGCCAAGCTGTCCCAATCGCCCTTGCTGCGCATTCCCGCAGCGGTCTACATCTGGTTCTTCCGCAGCATCCCGTTGCTGGTGCTGGTGGTCTTCGTCTACAACCTGCCGCAATTGTTTCCCGGTAGCGGACCGATTCTGTCCAACCCCTTCTACGCAGGGTTGCTGGCCCTGGTGGTTACGGAAGCGGCGTACATGGCGGAAATCCATCGTGGCGGCCTGATCTCCGTGGCCAAGGGCCAGAAGGAAGCCGGGCGCGCTCTGGGTGTCGGCCTGTTCGGCATGCAACGCCTGATCGTGATCCCCCAGGCCTTCCGTATTTCGCTGCCCACGCTGATTAATGAATACATCACGGTGGTCAAGCTAACCTCGCTGGTCTCGGTCATCTCCCTGACCGAAATCCTCACCGTCGGCCAACGCCTCTATGCCACCAACTTCCTGGTCATGGAAACCCTGGCCGCGGTAGGCGTCTATTACGTGTTGATCGTCACCGTGTTCGGCTATTTCCTGCAGCGTCTGGAGCGCTACCTGGACCTGAACTTCCGCAAGCCGCACACACTCGACGCGGCCACCATCGCCAGTTTCAAGGCCAGCGCCGAAGCCTTGCCCGACATTGCGCGCAAAGCCGCTGGCAATAACGCGACGCCCATCCTGCAACTGAAGAACATCCAGAAGAGCTATGGCACCCACCAGGTACTGATGGGTATCGACCTGAATGTCGAATACGGCCAGGTGGTCTCGATCATCGGGCCATCCGGCTCCGGCAAAACGTCTCTGATCCGCACGGTCAACGGCCTGGAAACCATCGATACCGGCGACATTCTGTTGTTCGGCGAAAAATTCATCGAAGCGTCGGACAAACCCAACGGCGCCCGCCTGCGCAAAGGCGTGCGGCACATCGGCATGGTGTTCCAGAGCTTCAACCTGTTCCCGCACCGCACCATTCTCGACAACGTCACCCTGGCGCCCCGTTACCACGGTCAGCCGGGCGAGCTGAGTGAACATCGTGCCTACGCGCTACTGGACAAGGTCGGCTTGCTGGCCCATGCCCACAAGTACCCGCACCAGCTCTCCGGCGGGCAGCAACAGCGCGTGGCGATCGCTCGAGCCCTGGCGATGGAGCCGCAGATCATGCTGTTCGATGAGCCGACCTCGGCCCTCGACCCGGAACTGGTCAACGACGTGCTGAACGTGATCCGCGACCTGGCCAAAGAAGGCATGACCATGCTGATCGTGACCCACGAAATGGACTTTGCCATGTCGATATCCGACCGGGTCGTATTCATGGAAAACGGTAACATCCAATTGGATGCCGCACCGCAAACCATACGATGCGATGCCGAAGGGGAACGCGTGCGGCGCTTCATGGGCATCAGTACCCGATCGCCGAACCTGTCTGCGACGCTGGATCATGCATGAGCATGTGGGTAGCCCTAATGCCGATCAGGGCTTACGCGCAATGATCACCTGGCTTTTCGCCACCACCGCATCCAGCGCCTGCTTGATCTGCGTACCCCGTGGCGAAGCCAGGATCGCCTGCCAGGTGTCCGCCCAGTGGTTGAGCAACGGATGGTCCGGGTTGCTGAAATCGACCTTGGCTTCCCAGAACAACAGCATCCACATCGACCAGTAGAATCCGTACTGGCTGTGGCTGATCACTTCCAGGCCGGCATCGCTGACCATGGCCTTGAACTGTTCTTCGCTGATGATGCGAATGTGGTTGGGCTTCTGGAAATACTCGGCCGCCGCGATATCTTTCTGCAGGTCTTCGGAGCTGGGGTGCGGGACGCTCAGCAGGTACAACGCGCCCGGTTTGCCCACACGCACCAGTTCAGCGAGGAATTGGGCCGGATCGTCCACGTGCTCGATGACTTCGGTCGACACCACCCGGGTGGCCGTCCCATCGGCAATCGGCAGCGGGTTGCAGTCGGTGACATGGCATTCGACGTCGCGGGCCGGTGTATCGCCCAGGCGCTGGCGTGTCGCCTCGACCTTGGCCGCGTCGATATCGGCGATGATGATCTTCGCCCCGCGCATCCCGCAGAAATGCACGTTGCCGCCGTCGCCGCAGCCGACATCCAGCAGCGTGTCCTCGGGGGTCACCGGGAAGCCGGTGAACAGTTCGCCGGTCTGCTGATTGAACCAGCCGCTGAGCATCGCGTCGTGCAGACCGAGCATGTAGGGGTCGACTTTCTCCGCCACTGGCGCCGCGGGCGGTGTCTCTGCCTGCACAGGCGCGGGCGTGCCCGCCGTGAGTTTCTTCAAAAGGCTCAGCATGAGGTGGCTCCAGAGGATGGGATGGCTGTTCGGGAGGTGCCCAGGCGTTTGACCAGCGAGGCGCCGCGGTTGCGCAGGGGCATTTCAATGAAGCGATAGTTGAGTTCGCTCAGCAGCACGATCAGGCCGCCAGCCATCAGCAACATCAGAATCGGATGGCCAGCCGGACTGGGGAGCCCGGCAGCCTGTAAACGGAAAATGAACTCACGAACCAGCAAGTAGGCCGGGATGTGGATCAGGTAAATCCCGTAGGAACGGCTGCCGACCCAGGTCATCAGGTTTTTGAACACTCCGCGCGGCAACAGGTAATCTCGGTTGTAAGAAGCGATCCACACCAGCAGCGCACACAACAGCGCAATCACGCCGATCCGGTAAGACGTGAAGGTGAAACGATCCGTTGCCATGAAGCTGAGCAGCAGCGATACCGCGATCAGTGCGGCAACACCCGCCCATGGACGACGCAGGAATTTTGGCTCCCAGCGCAGGTACGACGGTTGCGTACTCCACATCGCCAACAGCACGCCAAGGGCCAGCGCGTCGGTACGCACCACCATCAGGATCGGCGTGCGCAAGGTGAACAATTGCACCGCCACCAGCGCCAGCAACGCCCACACCAGGTGCTTGCGAAACAGCACGATCATCAGCGGGAACAGCAGGTAGAACTGCTCCTCCAGCGACAGGCTCCAGTACACGAAACTGGTGCCATATTCGTAATGATAAAAACTGTCGGCAAAGCGGAAATTGGCGTACTGCGCAACGCCGGCCAGTGTCGCCTGAAGGTTCGCGTGCAGGGTGCCGAACGCGCCGGAGCGGTTGAGAAAAAGACACGCCAACAACATCAGCGCCAGCCACAGCCAGGCCGACGGCAGCAAACGAAAGGCCCGGCGCAACCAGAAATTGCGCGTCTGTTGCCAGTATTCCTGGCGAGTTGTGCAGCGGCGCAAGGCCGGGATCAGGCTGCGGGCAATGACGAAACCCGAGATCGCGAAAAACAGATCCACGCCCCACCACGGCTGGCTGTACAGCGTGATGGCCTGCAGCAACGGCACGGCCGCCGCGAACAGGCTGTCCTGCAGGTGATGAAACAGCACGCCAAGCACCGCAATGCCGCGCAGCAACTCGATGTCCATGATCCGTTTTTCGTTGCTCATGCGCCCTCCTGGACATGGGGTTTGCGGGCAATGATCACCTGGCTCTTGGGCATGAACCGGTCCAGCATCTGCTTGATCGCCAACCCGTCAGGCTGGGCCAGCAAGTCCTGCCAGGTTTTCGCCCAGCTCTCCATCAGCGGCGGATACGGCGCCTGAATCCGGTCGCGAACCGCGCCACCCAATTCACGCCCGGCAGCCCGCTCGCTGGCCCAGAAAAAAATCATGCCCATGACCCAGAAAAACCCGGTGGCCTGGCGATGCTCGATGACCAGGCCCGCGTCTTCCACCAGCGCGGCGAATCGCTCGGGGCTGAAAATCTGCACGTGATTGGGCGATTGAAAATAGCTGGCCGGGGCGATGCCTTTCTGCAGATGCTCGCCCACCGGGGACGGCACGCTCAGCAGGTACAGCGCGCCGGGGCGGCCCATGCGCACCAGTTCGGCCATGAAGGGCTCTGGCTGATCGATGTGTTCCAGCACTTCCATGCACACGACTTTGCTGGCGCACCCGTCGGCCAATGGCAGCGGCAAACTGTTGCTGACCAGCCCCAGGTTCGGTTTGTCCGATTGCGCCGCCACTTGCCGGGCAAGCTCGCGGACCTTGTCGTGTTCACTGTCGGTGAAAATCACCGACGCGCCCTGGCGGACCGCGAACAAGGTCGCCACCCCTTCGCCGCAGCCGACATCCAGCAAGGTGTCGTCGGCGGTAATGGCAAACCCCTTGAGCAATTCGCCGCTGTCGCCGCAAAACCAGCCGTCATGCATTGCATCGTGCAAGCCCACGTCTCTTGGCGACACACGGGATTGCTCGACCGGCGACGGCGCGGGCCGGGGCTCGGGTTTCGTCTCTGGAAAGAAACGTCTGACCAATGCGCGAATCATGCCTCAGGGGTTTCCACGACACGGTTTTCGAACAAACGCTCAAAAAATACGCCAAGCCGCTGCTCGGCTGTGGCCTGGCTGCAGAACTTCCTGAGGCTGGCCACTGCGTGCACGGACATCTGTGCATAACGCCCGGGATCACCCTTGGCCACGTCATAGCTTGATTGGTAAGCCCTGCACAACGACGCCCAATTGGTGACGTAGCGCAAGGTACGAAACGCCCTGCGCGGGTCATGTGGCCAGGCCGTCAGCTCATCGGTGGAGTCAATCAGGAATGCATTATCGGCATCCAGATAATCGATCATCGCCGTGGTCCGTGGCGCCACCGCCGGTTTGCCACAGGACATGAACTCCATCAGCGGAAGACATTGGCCTTCGCCATAGGATGTGTTGACCACATAACTTGTGGCTTGCACCAGCTGCTCATAGTCCGCGTCAGCCAGATAGCCGTAAATCAATACGACCCGGCAGCGGTAAGACTGGTTTTTGTACAAGTGGTGAAGGATGTCGGTCAGCGCTTGCTCGGCATCGTGGTGCGTCAACTTGAGCACCAGCGTTGCGTCGTCCACCTCGCGAAACGTCACGCAAAAGGCACTGAGCATGTCTTCCCAGTTCTTGCGCCCGTCACCGGGGTTGAACACCGAGGTATAAATCACGCCGTCGAGGACCAACTCGTGCTCACTCGGCGGGGCCTCGAAATCAATACCCGCACCTTGGCGAGTGGCCACGGGGCCGAAGGCACGCAAGTCGAGTTCGCGGCTGTCGGCCAGCAACCCCTTGAGCGTCAACCGCACCTGACTGGCCAAGGGCTGACGTTGCAAGTGGGCGCCGCGTTGGCAAAAGCGGTCCCACACCGGGGCCGGTACCGCGATGACCGGATAGTCGGCGCCCATCGCCTCGCGCACCGCACTCACGGTGTAGCTGGAATGTGTAATCGCCGCACCCGCTGCCTGCAATACCGTGCGCCAGTCATTGAGCGGATCACCGGCAAAGGGTTCGTTGGGGATAGTGCTGAATTCCCACGCGAACACCGGCAGCGTCGGGCAGGTGAAATTGACCGGCGTGCGATGAGGTGGTGAGAACGACAGGAACACGCACGCTTCGCCACGGGATAAACAGTCCAGGTACAAGGCATCGACTTCGGTCTGCGGGTCGCTGACTTCTACCACTCGCCCCAGCCGCTCCAGCACGGGTCGGTACTCCTTGAGCACGAAGTAATAGCTGTACTCCGAGCGGCCAAGGTTCCGGGCAATGGTGTGCTGGTTGGTTTCCGAATGAATGATGATCAGCATGAGGCGGTATCCGTCACGGTTGCTGTCGGCAAAGCCTGTGGCGCCAGCCCGAAAAAATCCGCCATGCGTTTGTGCACCGGGGCGAATGCGCAGTAATCACGCATGCGTTCGACGGCGGCCAGGGACATGCGCTGATACTCCAGCGGTTGTTCCTTGGCCAGACGGTAGCTGTTTTCGTAAGCGGTTTTCAGGGAACCCCAATCCGGCCGGTAACGCAGGGTGCGGTAGATGATGCGAGTGTCCTGCGGCCAGATGGTCAGCTCTTCGCTGGACGTGACCACAAACGCCACACGCTCATCGATGTAGTCCTCCATGGCCGTGTGATCCGGGGCAATCACCGGTTTGCCGCTGGCCATGAACTCCATCAGCGGCAGGCACAGCCCTTCGCAGCGCGAGGCATTGACGTAGTAACTGGCGGCTTCGTACAGACGGGCGTATTGCGGGTCGTCCAGGTAGCCGTGCATGACCACCACCCGACAGGCGAACGGCGAAAGCTGCGCGAGCAACGTCATCAGTTCGTCGTGGTAGGACGACAGATCGCTTTGGGTAATCTTCAGCACCAGTGTCGCGTCAGACGTTTCACGGAACGCCCAGCAGAATGCGGTGATCAGCTGATGCCAGTTTTTGCGACCGTCACGCGGGTTGAACACGGTGACGTACACCACACCGTCAACCTGTGTTTCGACCTGGGCGGTGGTGTCCGGCCACTGTCGCGGGTCTGGCTCGGGTACTGCAATCGTCTGCGGGCCGGCGATGGCCGGCAACCAGTCAGCGAGACGTTCATGGGCGGTTTGCGACAACAAGTCGCGAATCCCTTCCCAGTACCACTGGCTTAGAAAATGCGTGCGATGAACCGGGACCGGCAGCGATTTACCTTTGTCCAGACGCCACATATGCAGGTAATGGCGAGCAATCACCAAGCGGCGCTTGAGCGTCAGCGGCGGTGGCTTCAATGCCTCCAGCTCGGCCTCGAGCGCCGTCAGTTCCTCGGCGCTCGGCACGACGGGAATCAGTGCATCGGCGCTCAGCCCGAGGGTGCGCGTATCGAAGATGCAACCCTTGATGTCCAGGGTCGAGCCGGTGCTGATCGGGACGCTGGTGTGGCGACTACGAATGTCGGCGAAGTTTTCCCACAACGGCGTCGGCAACACCAACACCGGAAAGTCTTCGCCCATGGCCCGACGAATCGCCCGGGCGGTATGGCTGGAGAGTGTGATCACCCGGCCCTGCCGCGCCAGCATTTGCGTCCAGTCCTGGCGCGGGTCGTTATCCCATTGTTCATCGGGAATCGAATCAAACTCCCAGGCCACCACGCAGATCGTCGGGCACTCAAGGTCGTTCGGGGTTTTCTGCGGCGGCGTAAACGACAGGAACAGACTGTCTTCGCCGGCGGCCAATAATTGTTTGTAGAGCGGATCGACCTCGGCGGTGGAGGACACCACATGCACTCGCCCAAGGCTTTCGAGTACAGGGCGATACGCCTTGAGCACGAAGTAGTAACTGTACTCGGGACGGCCGAGACTCTGGCTGATGGAGCTGTCGTTGACGTCGGAGTAAAGAATAAAATTCATGGTATCCCACGGTGACACCGCCATCCCGGCAGCCTCACGCCATGACGGGGAGAACACGGTTCGAGTCAGTGTTTACTGGCGCTCGTCCATCGTCTTGCTGCCCGTCTTCGTTCTTGTTTTAGTGGTCAGTTTCTCGCAGTTTCGAAGCGACGCTGCCGAACCCCGGATACTCGTGACGAAGGGCATTCTAACCACATCCGTTGAGGATTCGTGAACCGCCCGACGAGAATAAATCAGGCTACGCTGACGAGAACTGACCGGTCACGATTGGACCTGTTGAAATTGCCGAGCAAATGGCACAGATTGACCAGCAAACAACTACAACAAACATTTCATCTGTCTTTGCGAGCGATCCTGTTGGTTCGTAAGACCCTTCCATCAAGCCAATCAGGAATGGATGAAATGCATGACCGGGGGGTCGCGGTTGAAAAAACGTCTGTTTGTCACGGGCCTGACTGGATTCACAGGACAACATACCCAATCGCGTTTGCAGGCCGATGCCTCGGAATGGGAACTTCTGCCTGTTCCTTGCCGCTACGATCTCGCCGCGCCGGACAGCCTCGAAGGCTTGTGGCCGGAATTGCCCGATGCGGTAATTCACCTGGCTGGCCAGACTTTCGTCCCGGACGCCTTTCGTGATCCGGCGCGCACCCTGAACATCAATCTGCTGGGCACCCTGAACCTGCTGCGAGCCTTCAAGGCATGCGGCTTCACCGGCACGTTCCTGTACGTCAGCTTGCTCGGGGCGCGAGCAGAGCATTCGCAGCCTGATCGAAACCACCGGATGGAAGTCTGAAATCACAACACAACAATCCCTGCGGGCGATCCTGTCCGACCGGGAGAAGCGAGTACGACAAGAATGACTAAAAGTGCATTGATCACAGGTATCACCGGCCAGGACGGCGCGTATCTGGCCAAACTGCTGCTCGACAAGGGCTACAAAGTCCACGGCCTGGTGGCGCGTCGCAGCAGCGACTCGCGCTGGCGCCTGCGTGAGATGGGGGTCGAGGCAGACATCGTCTACCTGGAGGGCGACATGGCCGATGCCTGTTCAGTGCAGCGCGCGGTGATCAAGTCGGCGCCGGACGAGATCTACAACCTCGCCGCGCAAAGCTTTGTCGCGGCCTCCTGGGATCAACCGGTGACCACCGGCATCGTCGACGGCCTGGGCGTGACCCACCTGCTCGAAGCGATCCGTCAGTTCAGCCCGCACACGCGTTTTTACCAGGCGTCCACCAGCGAAATGTTCGGCCTGATCCAGGCCGAACAGCAGGACGAGAACACGCCATTCTATCCGCGCAGCCCGTATGGCGTAGCCAAGTTGTACGGCCACTGGATCACCGTGAACTACCGCGAGAGCTTCAACCTGCACGCCAGCAGCGGCATTCTGTTCAACCATGAATCACCGCTGCGCGGCATCGAGTTCGTGACGCGCAAAGTCACCGATGCCGCTGCCCGAATCAAGCAGGGCAAGCAGCAGGAACTGCGCCTGGGCAACATCGACGCCAAGCGCGACTGGGGTTTTGCCGGGGACTACGTCGAAGCCATGTGGCTGATGCTGCAACAGGACAAGCCCGACGACTTCGTGGTGGCCACCGGTGTGACCACCACCGTGCGCGAGATGTGCCGGATTGCCTTCGATCATGTGGGCCTGAACTACCGCGACTACGTGAAGATCGACCCGGCGTTCTTCCGCCCGGCCGAAGTCGAAGTGCTGCTCGGCAACCCGGCCAAGGCCCAGCGTGTGCTGGGCTGGAAACCAAAAACCGATCTGGATGCCTTGATCCGCATGATGATGGATGCGGACATGAAACGCGTCGCCAAGGAGTAGGCCATGCTGATTCCCGTGATTCTCTCCGGTGGTGCCGGGACAAGGTTGTGGCCGGTGTCGCGTGAGGACCATCCCAAACCCTTCATGGTATTGCCCGACGGCCAGTCGCTGCTGGGCAAGACCTATCGGCGTGCCGCGCAGCTGATCGCCGGCTGGGGCGATATCGTCACGGTGACCAACCGCGAGTACTACTTCCAGAGCAAGGATCACTTTCGGGACGCGCACCTGGGCCGTCATCGCGGGCACTTCCTGCTGGAGCCGACGGGTCGCAACACGGCGCCGGCCATTGCCGCCGCCGCCCTCTCCCTCCAGGCCCTGCATGGCGACGACGCGATCATGCTGGTCATGCCCGCCGACCATCTGATCGTCAATGTCGACGCACTGAAGGACGCGGTCGAGCATGCCGTGACGCTGGCCAGGCGCGGTCACCTGGTGACCTTTGGTGTGGTGCCGACGGCGCCGGAAACCGGTTTTGGCTACATTGAAGCCGGCACTTCGCTGGACGACAAGGGCGCTGCCGGCGTGCGACGCTTCGTCGAAAAACCTGACCTGCAAACCGCGACTCATTACCTGGAAAGCGGCAACTTCCTGTGGAACTCCGGGATGTTCTGCTTCTCGGTCGCCAGCGTACTGGCCGAACTGCAAACCCATGCGCCCGACTTGCTGGAGCAGACGCGAACCTGCATGGCCGCCAGCGCTGCGGTGGAAAACGCGGGTTGCCTGCAACAGGAACTGTCGCCGGCCCTGTTTGGCGAGATCATGGACATTTCCATCGACTACGCGTTGATGGAGCGCTCCGACAAGGTGGTTGTCGTGCCGGCCCGTTTCGACTGGAGCGACATCGGATCCTGGGGTGCGGTGGCCGCGCTGGTACCGGCGGATGCACAAAACAACCGCGCCGTCGGCGAGTCGATTTTCATCGACAGCCACGACAACTTCGTCCACAGCGAAGACCGTCTGGTCGCGACCGTGGGCGTGGACAACCTGATCATCGTCGACACCGCCGACGCGGTGCTGGTGGCCCACGCCGACCGCGCCCAGGATGTGCGCCGGGTGGCCAGGCAACTCAAGGATAAAGAGCACGAAGCCTATCGCCTGCACCGTACCGTCAGCCGGCCATGGGGCACCTACACCGTGCTCGAGGAAGGCCCGCGCTTCAAGATCAAACGCATCGTGGTCAAGCCCGGCGCCAAGTTGTCACTGCAGATGCACCACCATCGCAATGAACACTGGGTGGTGGTCGAAGGCATGGCCAGGGTCACCAACAATGGCACTGGCACTCGCCTGGTGGCCAAGAACGAATCGACCTTCATTGCCGCGGGTCACAAGCATCGCCTGGAAAATCCGGGCGTGATCGACCTTGTGATCATCGAAGTGCAAAGCGGCGAATACCTGGGAGAGGACGACATCGTCCGCTTCGAAGATCAATACGGCAGGACGGTTTGAATGCTGCTTTCCCTTTACCGCACGCTGAGCAGCTATCGAGGGTTCATCCTCGGTAGCGTCCAGCGAGAGTTTCAGGCGCGTTATCGCAATTCGTTGTTCGGTGCCCTGTGGACCGTGCTCAATCCGCTGTCGATGATCATTGTCTACACCGTTATTTTTTCCCAGATCATGCGCGCGCGTTTACCGGGGGTAGATGACGGCATGGCCTACAGCATCTACCTCTGCGCCGGGTTGCTGACCTGGGGCTTGTTCGCGGAAATCACCGTGCGCAGCCAGAACATGTTTCTGGATAACGCCAACCTGCTGAAAAAAATCAGTTTTCCACGGATCTGCCTGCCGGTGATCGTGCTGTTGAATGCCGGTATCAACTTCGCAATCATCATCGGCTTGTTCCTCGGCTTTCTGTTGATCACCGGTCGACTACCGGGCCTGGCGCTGTTGGCGCTCATTCCTCTGCTGGCGTTACAGGTGATGTTCTGTGCCGGGTTGGGGATTATTCTTGGCGTATTGAATGTTTTTTTTCGCGATGTCGGGCAATTTTTCGCCATCTGTCTGCAATTCTGGTTCTGGCTGACGCCAATCGTTTACCCGCTGAGCATCCTGCCCGATTGGGTGCAGCGCTTGCTGCAACTCAACCCCCTGACCAACCTGATCACCAGCTACCAGAACATCTTCCTGTATGGCCAATGGCCCGTCTGGAGTTCGCTGCTGCCGATCCTGGTCGCCAGCGTTTTGTTTCTCGTCATCGGGCTTCGGCTGTTTCGGCAGAGGGTCGGTGAAATGGTGGATGAACTCTGATGGGGCACATACGCGTCACCGGCCTGGGCAAGGCCTATAAACAATACCCTTCCCGCTGGAGTCGACTGGTTGAATGGCTGGTCCCGTTCTCGCCGATCCGTCATCGCCAGCATTGGGTGCTGCAGGACGTGACCTTCCAGATTGCCCCCGGAGAATCGGTGGGTATCGTCGGGGTCAACGGCGCCGGCAAAAGCACCTTGTTGAAGATGATCACCGGCACCACCCAACCCACCCGAGGCACCATTGAGCTCGAAGGCCGCGTCGCCGCCCTGCTGGAATTGGGCATGGGTTTTCATGCGGACTTTACCGGCCGGCAGAATGCGGTCATGGCCGGGCAACTGCTGGGCATGCAGGTCGAAGAAATAGAAGCGTTGATGCCGGAAATCGAACGCTTCGCGGAAATTGGCGACGCCATCGACCACCCGGTGCGCACTTATTCCAGCGGTATGCAAATGCGTCTGGCGTTCAGTGTGGCTACCGCGCGGCGCCCGGACATTTTGATCGTCGATGAAGCACTGTCGGTGGGCGATGCCTACTTCCAGCACAAAAGTTTCGACCGCATCCGCAGTTTTCGCAAAGCCGGTACCACGCTGTTGATCGTCTCCCATGACCGTGGGGCGATTCAGTCGATCTGCGACTCGGCGATCCTCCTGGAAAACGGCCACATGGCCATGCACGACACACCCGAATCCGTGATGGATTACTACAACGCCCTGCTCGCCGAGCGTGAAGGACAGACCGTGCGCCAGGAAGCCCTCGCAGGCGGCCAGGTCAGTACCATTTCGGGAACGGGTGAAGCCCGGATCCTGACCGTGCGCTTGCTCGACCAACATGAACGCTCCATCGACGCCGCCGAAGTCGGCCAGCCGGTCGTGCTGGAAGTGAATGTCGAGGTTTGCCAGGACATCGAACGGCTGGTGCTGGGCTTCATGATCAAGGATCGCCTGGGCCAGGCCATGTACGGCATCAACACCCATCGCCAGGATCAGGCGCTGACCGACTTGCAGGCAGGCGAGCGCGTGACCTATCGCTTTGCTTTCGTCATGGGGCTGGGCAAGGGGAACTATTCCGTGGCCTTGAGCCTGTCACGCCTGGATTCACACCTGGACCGCAACTTCGAGTGGCGCGATTACGGGTTGGTGTTCCATGTGATCAACAACCGCCAGGAAGACTTTGTCGGCTGCTCGTGGTTGGCCGCGAAGACCACCGTCACGCGTTCGAGCGCGCCGGTGACCTCGGGGGGCACGCCATGACGCGTCTTTTGGTGGAATGTACGCACGTTTTCCAGCACCCCAAGGTCAATTCGGGCATTCAGCGGGTGGTGCGCAACGTCGTCAACCAGTTACCGGAATCGGTCGACGGCGTTGAATGCATCCCGGTTGTGATGCTCAAGGGCAAACTCTATCGGGTGCTGAAACTCGGTGCGCTGAACATTCCGTTTTTCGATGCCTTGATGATCTTTGGTGGACGACTTGGGCGCTTGGCTCACCGCTTCTGGCAACTGCATCAGCGCTTGCACAACCGAAGCAACTCACGGGTGATCAAGCGTTTGCTGCACGTGGCCTACCGGGTGACAGCGGTCACCTGTTTCAGCCTTCCGCTGCGTGCGATCGAGGGCATCAACCAGTATCAACTGCCCAAACGTTGCACGCCGCTACAGCACCAACCGGGGGATCAACTGGTGCTGCTGGACTCGTCCTGGCACACCGATTTCTTCCCGTTTGCCGAACGACTCAAACGTGAAGGCGTGGGCATCGTTTCGGTGATTTACGACCTGATTCCCGTGACGCATCCGCAGTTTTACGACACGCGGTTGGTGCAGGTTTTCAATGAATGGTTCGACTGGATCATCCAAACCGCCGATGGCTATGTGGCCATTTCCGCCACGGTGCGCGATCAGGTGCGTGATGAACTGCAGCGCCGCCTGGGTCCTGCCAGGGCCAGTGAATTGTGGTTCGACTATTTCCACCTCGGCTCCGAACTGGACCTGAGCGAAGTCACGGCCGCCGTCGAGCCGCGCCTGACGCATATTTTCAGAACGCCGGAACCAGTGTTTTTGATGGTCAGTACCATCGAGCCGCGCAAGAACCACGACTACCTGCTGGATGCCTTCGAACGGGCCTGGGCGGCAGGCTCCAATGCCCGTCTGTGCATTGCCGGGCGAGTCGGCTGGAAATGCGATGCACTGCTGGCCCGGGTCCGTAATCACCCGCAGTTGAACCAACGACTGTTCATGTTCAACGACCTGAACGACACCAGCCTCGAACATGCCTACACCCACGCCAGCTCACTGGTGTTTCCGTCTTTTGTGGAAGGCTTCGGCCTGCCACTGGTAGAAGCCATGCAGCGTGGACTGCCGGCCATGGGCAGCGACATTGCGGTTTTTCGCGAAATCGGTGGCGAGTTCATGGCGTACTTCGATCTGGCCGAACCACAAAGCCTGGCTGACCTGGTCATTCGTTTCGAGAGCAGCGGTCAATTCCCGGCCACTCGTGATGTCGCGCACTGGCGCTGGATCGGTTGGCGTGAAGCCAGTGCGCAATTGGCCGAACGCACTCTGCGCAATCTCTCGGACGTGCCGCTCGCACAAGAGAGGCAACATGCGCATTGCCCTTAACGCCCGGATTCTCCAGGCGCCGCGCACCGGCATCGGCCACTACGTCGTCGAACTGGCGAACGCCCTGGCGTGTGAACCGGATATTGAACTGGCGCTGTTTCATGGCTGGGGCTGGAGTGATGTGCTGCCTGAGGCGGCCATGCCCGGCTATTCCCGACTGACGCCATTGCTGCGGCAGATTCCGGGGGCCTATCAAGCCCGGCGGTGGCTGGAGCAGAAACGCTTCGATCAAGGCCGCGCGCAAGCCATCGACCTCTACCACGAACCGAGTTTGTGGCCGCTGTCATTCGACGGCCCGACAGTCATCACCCTGCATGACCTGACTCACCTGCACTATCCCGAAACGCAGCCACCGGCGCGCTTGCGAGAAATCGAACGGCGGGTGACCGATGGCGTGCGACAGGCAAGCCTGATTCTTACCGACTCGCAGTTCATTGCTGACGAAGCCCAGGCGCATTTCGGGTTACCGGTCGAGCGGTTTGTCGTCGCACCGCTGGGTGTAGCCACGCGTTTTCACCCGCGATCCCCCGAGGCTATCGACGCTGTACTCAAGAACCATGGCGTTGAAGCGCGGGAATACTTCCTCTGTGTCGGTACCCTGGAGCCGCGCAAGAATCTGTCCCTCGCCCTGCGCGCCCACGCCCGATTGCCGGAATCGGTCCGTCAGCGTTTTCCATTGCTGATCGTCGGCATGGCCGGCTGGCAGCGCGAGCAGTTCAGCGAAGAATTGCACCAGGCCCTGGCCCGCGGTTGTGTCTGTTTGCTGGGCTATCTGCCTGACGAGCACGTTGCGCAGCTGTTGGCCGGCGCCCGGGCATTGATTTTTCCGTCGCTTTACGAAGGTTTTGGCCTGCCGGTGCTGGAAGCCATGGCTTGCGGAACGCCGGTCATTCTGACCCGACGTTCGGCCATGCCCGAAGTCGCAGGCTCTGCGGGTAACTATGTTGAACCGGATGAAACCGACGGCTTGCGCGATGCAATGAGTCGTCTGATCGAGGATCTAGCGCATTGGCAGGCATGCCGAGAAGCCGGATTGCTACAGGCAAGGCTTTTTACCTGGGAGCGCTGCGCGCAAGTCACGGCCAGCGCTTACCGCCAGGCTCTGGGAGGTTGAATGCGAGTTCTTCATTTTTTCAAGACGTACCTGCCTGACTCGGTCGGCGGGATCGAACAAGTGATTTTCCAGTTGTGCGAAAGCGGCGCCCTGCACGGCGTTGAAGGCAAGGTGCTGACACTCAGTGCCGATCCGACACCGCCGGTGATGCAGGTCGCGCATCATGAAGTCCATCGAGCCCGGCTCGACATTCAGTTCGCCTCCACGGGTTTTTCCTGGAGCGTCTTCAAACAGTTTTGCGAGCTGGCAGCGGAGGCCGACGTAGTCAATTACCACTTTCCATGGCCGTTCATGGACCTGGTGCATTTCGCAAGCAGTCTGAACAAACCCAGCGTGGTGACGTACCACTCGGACATTATCCGCCAGAAACAGCTGCTCAAACTTTACCGGCCGCTGATGAATCGCTTTCTGCACAGCGCCGACCGGATCATCGTTGCATCGCCTAATTACCTCCACACCAGTGATGTGTTGCAACAGTTTCAGCACAAGACCCGAGTGATCCCCTATGGATTGAACAAGACGGGTTACCCACAGCCGGACAGCGATCGAACGGCTCACTGGCGGCAAAAGCTTGGCGATAAGTTCTTTCTGTTTGTGGGTGTGATGCGCTACTACAAAGGGTTGCACATCCTGCTCGACGCCCTGAAGGACCTGGATTACCCGACAGTAATTGTCGGTGCCGGCCCGTTGGAACAAGAGCTGCATGCCCAGGCGGCCGCCTTGGGTTTACGCAATATTCACTTCCTCGGGCGTCTGGGAGACGAGGACAAGGTAGCGTTGCTGCAACTGAGCTATGCCATCGTGTTCCCGTCGCACCTGCGCTCCGAAGCCTTTGGCATTTCACTGCTGGAAGGCGCGATGTATGGCAAACCGATGATCTCCAGTGAGATTGGCACTGGCACCAGTTACATCAACATCCATAACGAGACCGGGCTGGTGGTGCCACCGAGTAATCCATTGGCGTTTCGCGAGGCGATGCGCACGCTTTGGGAAAACCCGGTGCTGGCGGCGCAAATGGGCGAGAAGGCACAGGCCCGTTATCAAAATCTGTTCACGGCGGACGAAATGGGTCGCAAATGGGCAAATTTGTATGAGGAGTTGCTGGAAGAAAAAACCCTCGCCTACGCGTGAGGCCTTCCTGCAGATCCGAGTTCCCCCTGCTGCTGCCCCACGAAGGGATTGCCGATGTGGACATTCATTGGCTGTGGAACCGCGAACAGCGCATGAGCCGTGCCGAGACGATCTTTCTCGAAAGCCTGCAACAACGGCTGACAGACTAAATTCAGACGTGAGGATCGCCCGCAGCCTTGCTCGGCGCTGCGTACTGCGGCTTGAGATGGCCATCCTGGTCGAGTAGCCAGGCGTCCATGATCTCCCGCACCACGGGACCGGCAACGCGACCACCGGCCTCGCCGTTTTCGATCATCACCGAAATCACGATCTTCGGGTGCTCGGCCGGGGCGAAACCGACGAACAAGGCATTGTCGCGGTTACGCTCGCGGGTTTTCTCCCGGTTGTAACGCTCGCCCTGCTTGATTGCCACCACCTGTGCGGTACCGCTCTTACCGGCAATACGGTACTGCGCGCCCGCCGCTGCGGCCCGGGCAATCCCGCGGGCATCGTGCATCACCATCTGCATGCCATGGTTGACCTGCTCCCAGCCGCGTGGATCCTTGAGCAGAATATTCGGCATCGGATGCTCATCCACCGGCGCGACACCGTCCACGGTTTTGGCCAGGTGCGGACGATTCCACACGCCTTTGTTGGCAATCAGCGCGGTGGCCTGGGCCAACTGCAGTGGCGTGACCTGCATATAGCCCTGGCCGATACCGAGAATCACCGTCTCGCCCGGGAACCAGGCCTGACGACGGGTGGCGCGTTTCCAGGCTTGGGATGGCATCAGGCCGGGAGACTCTTCATTCATGTCCAGGGAGACTTTCTCACCCAGTCCGAACATCGCCATGTAATCGTGCAGACGATCAATCCCCAGTTTGTGAGCAAGGTCGTAGAAATAGGTGTCGTTGGAACGCATGATCGCCGCATCCATATCCACCCAGCCGTCGCCGCTGTGGTTCCAGTTGCGGTACTTGTGATCGAAATCCGGCAGTTGGTAATAACCGGGGTCGAACACACGGGTCTGTGGCGTGACGACACCGGCATCGAGGCCGGCGATTGCCACTTCCGGCTTGATGGTCGAACCCGGCGCATAGAGACCGCGCAGCACACGGTTGAACAGCGGTCGGTCGATGGAGTCCCGGAGTGTAGAGTATTCCCTGGAGCTGATACCGGTGACGAACAGGTTCGGATCGAAACTCGGGTTGCTGACCATGGCCAGCACTTCACCGGTCGACGGATCCAGCGCGACCACCGAACCACGGCGATCCCCCAGGGCTTGTTCGGCGGCTTCCTGAAGCTTGATGTCGAGGCTCAGGACAATGTTTTCGCCGGGCACCGGGTCTGTGTGCTTGAGCACGCGCAACACACGGCCCTGGGCATTGGTTTCGACTTCCTCATAACCGACATGGCCGTGCAGTTGCGACTCGTAGAATTTTTCGATCCCGGTCTTGCCGATGGATTGGGTACCTCGGTACTCGACGTTATCCAAAGCCTTTGACTCTTTCTCGTTGATACGTCCGACGTAGCCGACTGAATGGGCGAAGTGCTCGCCTAATGGATAGTGCCGAACGAACTGCGGCTCGACATCGAGGCCCGGCAGACGGAACTCGTTGACGGCGAGTACGGCAATCTGTTCTTCGCTCAGCTCATAGAACAGTGTCACGGGTACGAAGGGGTGACGTGCCTGCTTCATCGCCTTGTCGAACAGCGTGCGATCTTCAGCGGGCAAGTGCAGGAGATTGACGACCTCGTCCAGCTCTTCGTTGACATTGGATGCACGTTCGCGGGTGATGGTCAGGTTGAAGCTGGGGCGGTTGTCTGCGAGGAGTACGCCGTTGCGGTCATAGATCAACCCGCGGGGCGGTGTAATCGGCAGGACATGTACGCGATTGTTTTCGGAGATGGTCGAGTGATAGTCGAACTCGACTACCTGCAGGACATACATGCGCACTACCAGTGCACAGGTGACAGCCGCAACGAACAAGGCGCAGGCCATGAGTCTCTTGTTGACCAGGCATGTCTCTTTTTCGTGGTCCTTGATCGGTATCGGTTCGGGCACTTGTGCAGCAACTCTTTGAAAAAGAATGCCGATCCGTGGGCGCAAATTCAGTCCATTAAAAATGAGCTGCACCATACCAAAAGCGTGGAGCCTGGTTTGTGTGATTTTTTTTATAATTGACCTTGGGTGGGCCGGCCTTGTTTTTCGAGCGCAAAAACAAAACCCCTACCTGCATACGCAGATAGGGGTTTCGGAATTTAATCTTGACGATGACCTACTCTCACATGGGGAAACCCCACACTACCATCGGCGATGCATCGTTTCACTGCTGAGTTCGGGATGGGATCAGGTGGTTCCAACGCTCTATGGTCGTCAAGAAATTC
>NZ_MRCS01000005.1 GCF_002303925.1 Pseudomonas sp. ACN8 | reverse complement strand
TTCTTGACGACCATAGAGCGTTGGAACCACCTGATCCCATCCCGAACTCAGCAGTGAAACGATGCATCGCCGATGGTAGTGTGGGGTTTCCCCATGTGAGAGTAGGTCATCGTCAAGATTAAATTCCGAAACCCCAATTGCGAAAGCAGTTGGGGTTTTGTTTTTTGGCCTATTTACACCTCGAACACTGTGCCCTGTAGGAGCGAGCCTGCTCGCGAAGGTCGTCAACGATGACGCTAACTGCCTGGGGCCACGCGGTGTCCTGGCGTTCTTCGCGAGCGAGCTCGCTCCTACAAATGCTAAAGTCGTCCCTCGATTTGCGTTTTCCAAGGAAGCCTTTATGCCGGACGCGACGTCCCTCAGTGCTGGTTTTATGGTGGTTCACGGCAACCGCCTGGACGAATTGCGCAGCCTGGTGGTCAGCTGGATGCGGCGCTACCCGCTCGCTCCCCTGGAGAATGAAATCGCCTTGGTGCAAAGCAATGGCATTGCCCAATGGCTGAAGCTGGCACTGGCGGAAGATTCTGAAGAAGACGATATGGGAGGCTGCGGCATCGCTGCCGCCATCGATGTGCAGTTGCCCGGCAGCTTCATGTGGCAGCTCTATCGCATGGTCCTTGGCCGCGACGAAATTCCGGTCAAGTCCCTGCTCGATAAAGCCCCGCTGACCTGGCGCCTGATGCGCCTGCTGCCGCAACTGATCAATCAGCCGTACTTCGAGCCTCTGCAACGTTTCCTGACCCATGACACCGACCTGCGCAAACGCTATCAACTGGCTGAGCGTCTGGCGGATCTGTTCGACCAATATCAGGTGTATCGAGCTGACTGGCTCGAAGACTGGGCGCAAGGTCGCCATCAAACCAGAACTGCCAGGGGCGAAGCCAAACCCCTGACCCCGGCCAATTGCTGGCAGGCAGAGTTATGGCGCGCACTCTTGCTGGATGTGGGAGAAGAAGGCATGGCGCAAAGTCGTGCCGGCGTCCATCAGCGATTTGTCGAACGCATCAATAACCTCGAAACAGCTCCCAAGGGATTACCCTCGCGAGTGATCGTTTTCGGGATTTCTTCCCTGCCTGCCCAAGCCCTGGAAGCACTGGCGGGACTGGCACGGTTCAGCCAGGTCCTGCTGTGTGTACACAACCCGTGTCGTCACCATTGGGCGGACATCGTCGCCGATAAAGACCTGTTGCGGCATCAATACAAGCGTCAAGCTCGCAAGAGCGGCACGCCGGTAGTGATCGATCCGCAAACCCTGCACCAGCATGCCCACCCGCTGCTGGCTGCCTGGGGCAAGCAGGGGCGGGACTACATCAACCTGCTCGACAGTTATGACGATCCCAGCAGCTATCGTTCGGCATTCCGCGACGGACGCATCGACCTGTTCAATGACGGTCAGCCGCTGAACGTGCTCAACCAGTTGCAGGACGACATCCTCGAACTGCGGCCCCTCAACGAGACTCGGGAACGCTGGCCGGCCATCGATCTACAGACGGACGAATCGATCCGTTTTCACATCGCCCATAGCGCCCAGCGAGAAGTCGAGATCCTCCACGATCAACTGCTCGCGCGCTTCAGTGCCGATCCGACACTGCGACCCAGGGACATCATCGTGATGGTCCCGGACATCGATAGCTATGCACCGCATATTCGTGCCGTTTTTGGCCAGCTTGACCGCCAGGACCCGCGCTTCATTCCGTTTACCCTGGCTGACCAGGGCCAGCGTGGTCGTGATCCATTGCTGATTGCGGTCGAGCACCTGCTCAAGCTGCCTGACAGCCGATTCCCCGTCAGTGAGATTCTCGATCTGCTGGACGTCCCCGCACTGCGCGCCCGTTTTGCTGTCGAGGAGCGTGACCTGCCGACGCTGCACCGCTGGATCGAAGGTGCCGGCATTCGCTGGGGCATGAATGCCGAGCAACGTGCCGGGCTCGGGCTGCCCAAAGAGCTGGAGCAAAACAGCTGGCGTTTCGGCTTGCGACGGATGTTGCTCGGTTATGCCGTTGGCAGCGCCGATGCTTATGAGGGCATCGAACCCTACGACGAGATCGGTGGTCTGGACGCTGCGCTCATCGGTCCGCTGGTTGCCTTGCTCGACGCGCTGGAAGTGGCTCATCACGAACTCTCTCAGCCTGCATCGCCGGGGCAATGGGGCTTGCGCTTGCAGGCGTTGGTGCAGTTGTTCTTCCTTGCCGGTAACGAACACGATGACTACTTGCTGGCCCAGCTCGAAGAGCTGCGTGAGACCTGGCTCGAGACCTGCGAATCCGTCGGGTTGCAGGACGAGTTGCCGCTGACCGTCGTCCGTGAAGCCTGGCTTGCAGGTCTGGATCAGGGCCGTCTCTCCCAGCGTTTTCTGGCCGGAGCGGTCAACTTCTGCACCTTGATGCCCATGCGCGCCATCCCGTTCAAACTGGTGTGCCTGTTGGGCATGAATGACGGCGATTATCCGCGCGCGCAGCCGCCGCTGGATTTCGACCTGATGGGCAGTGATTACCGTCCGGGTGACCGCTCCCGGCGCGAAGACGATCGCTACCTGCTACTGGAAGCCTTGCTGTCGGCAAGGGACCAGCTCTACATCAGTTGGGTGGGCCGCAGCATCCGCGATAACAGCGAGCGGCCTGCCTCGGTGCTGATTGGCCAGTTGCGTGATCACCTGGCCAGTGGTTGGCGATTGCTGCAAGGCGACGAGGATCTGCTGGAAGCCATGACCCGGGAACATCCGTTGCAACCCTTCAGCGCTCGCTACTTTCACGACGGGGATGAGTCGTTCAGCTACGCCAGCGAATGGCAGGTGCTTCATCAGGCGGCAGAGCAGCAGCCAAGCACCGAAGTGCTCGCGCCCCACGTTCAGGACGAACCACTGAGTCTCGGTCAGGTGCAGGATTTCCTGCGCAATCCGGTACGGCACTTTTTCAGCCAGCGACTGAAGGTCTTCTTCGAGGCGGCTGAAGTGCCGTTGGCCGATGAAGAGCCCTTTGTCCTGGATGCGTTGCAGCGTTACAGCCTCAGCGACCGTTTGCTCGAAGCGGCGTTGGCGGCTCCGGCAAATACCGGACAGGCACTGGAAGATCAGGCGAAACGGTTGCAGAACAGCGGGCTGCTGCCCATGGCCGGATTCGGTGAGTGCCTGCAACGGGAGTTGATCGAGCCATTGCCTGACTTGCTGCAACGCCACCAACAGCTCCTGGCGTTGTGGCCAACACCGCTCAGCAGCGCGTTGCCCGTCAGTATTGAGTTGCAGGGCCTGCACATCGAGGGCTGGCTCAGCGGCCTGCATCAGCGTGCTGATGGTGGTTTGTTGTCTGTCACAACGATCCCCAACAGTATCGGCTCGATCAAGTCGCGCAAATGGCATCGTCTGACACGCCCGTGGGTCAATCATCTGATGGCTTGTGCCAGTGGCATGGCGCTGACCACCGCATTGGTGGCCAGCGACGACAGCCTGTTGCTCGGTCCGCTGGAGCAGTCCACGGCGCGGAAAATTCTCGCTGACCTGTTGATGGCCTGGCAGTCGGGGATGCGCCAGCCTCTGCCGATCGCAGTCAAGACAGCCTTCGCGTGGCTGGGGCAAACCGACCCGGTCAAAGCCGAGGCCGCTGCGCGCAAGGCCTATGAAGGGGATGGGCAGACGACGGACGGAGAGCGTCGCGAAAGCCCGGCACTCGCTCGCCAATTCGCCGATTACGATGCCTTGATCGCCGACGAGACGTTCCCCCAGTGGTGTGACGCGCTCTATCGCCCGCTTCTTGAAGCTCCCTGGCGTTCACTGTCCAGCGAGGAGTCGCGCTGATGAGCACGAAGACACCTCTGGCCCTGGCATTCCCGCTGCGCGGCAGTCAACTGATCGAAGCCAGCGCCGGGACCGGCAAGACGTTCACCATTTCCGCGTTGTACCTGCGTCTGGTGCTTGGCAACGGCGGGGAGGACAGTGGCTTCGGACGTGAGCTGTTGCCGCCGCAGATCCTCGTCGTGACGTTCACCGACGCCGCGACCAAAGAGCTGCGCGAACGCATCCGCACACGGCTCGCCGAGGCCGCACGCTATTTCCGCGATGAAACCCCGGCCCCCGACAGCCTGATTGCCGAGTTGCGTGGTCAGTACTTGCCCGAGCAATGGCCCGGCTGCGCAAACCGCCTGGATATCGCCGCCCAGTGGATGGACGAGGCAGCGGTGTCGACCATTCACAGTTGGTGCCAGCGCATGTTGCGCGAGCACGCGTTCGACAGCGGCAGCCTGTTTACCCAGACCCTGGAAACCGACCACAGCGACTTGCTGGGGGAAGTCCTGCGCGATTACTGGCGGCTGTTCTGTTACCCGATGCAAGGTGACGCCTTGAATTGGGTGCGCAGCAATTGGGGAGGGCCGGCGGCGCTGCTGCCGCGGATTCGTGCGCTGTTCGCCAGCGAGCGGGATACGAATGAAGGGAAGGAACCCGCCGAAGTGATTTCGCAATGCCTGCAAGAGCGACGGGCGGCGCTGATCGAGCTCAAGAAGCCCTGGCTGCAGTGGGCGGACGAGTTGCTTGTCATCTGTCACCAGGGCGTTGCGACCAAGGCTGTCGACGGTCGCAAGATGCAGGCACGCTATTTCGAGGCCTGGTTTGAAAAGATCAAAGCCTGGGCCGAGGACGAATCCCTTGAGCAACTGGATATCGGCACCGGCTTCACTCGCCTGACCCCGGATGGCATGGCTGAAGCCTGGAAAGGTGAGGCGCCTCGACATCCGGGGCTCGATGCGATGGCCGGCCTCAAGGTCTGTCTCGATGGGTTGCCAACGCCTGATGCCGCCGTACTGCAACATGCGGCCCGCTGGGTCGGGGCGCGATTCGAGGAAGAGAAACGCCGCCGCGCGGAAATGGGTTTCGACGACATGTTGCTGCGCCTTGATGCAGCCTTGCAATCCGATGGCGGCGAGCGGCTGGCAACCCTGATCCGTGAACAGTTTCCGGTCGCCCTGATCGATGAGTTCCAGGACACCGACCCGGTGCAATACCGGATCTTCGAGAGCATCTACCGCATTGAAGAGAACAGCCCCGAGTGCGGTCTGTTCCTGATCGGCGATCCGAAACAGGCGATCTACGCTTTTCGCGGTGCCGACATCCATACCTACCTGCGCGCCCGCCAGGCCACCACCGGCCGCTTGCACACCCTGGGCACCAACTTCCGCTCGAGCCACGGCATGGTCAACGCAGTGAACCATGTGTTCGAGCGCGCCGAAGCCCGGGAGTCAGGGCGCGGCGCTTTCCTCTTTCGGCAGAAGAGTGGCGACAACCCGGTGCCGTTCACGCCAGTGGCCTCCCAGGGTCGCAAAGAAGTCTTGCGCATCAATGACCAGGCAATCCCGGCCTTGAACATCTGGCACTTGCCGGCCGAACAAGCGTTGTCCGGTGCGGTGTACCGGCAACATCTGGCGGCTGCCTGCGCCAGTGAAATCACGGCATTGCTCAATGGCGGGCAGCAGGGGCAAGCGGGGTTCACCCAGGACGGCAAAGCCTTCAGAGGCCTGCTGCCGGCGGACATCGCCATCCTGGTACGCGACGGCAAGGAGGCGCAGGCGGTTCGTGCGCAATTGGCCGCCCGTGGCGTGCGCAGTGTTTACCTGTCGGACAAGGACTCGGTGTTCGCCGCCCAGGAGGCGCATGACGTACTGACCTGGCTCAAGGCCTGCGCCGAGCCAGATGTCGAGCGTCCGTTGCGGGCCGCGTTGGCCAGCATCACGTTGAACCTGTCATTGACGGAACTTGAGCGTCTGAATCAGGACGAGTTGGCCTGGGAATCCCGGGTCATGCAGTTCCGTGGCTATCGCGAAGTCTGGCGCAAACAGGGCGTACTGCCGATGCTGCGCCGCCTGCTGCACGACTTCCGTTTGCCCCAGGCGTTGATCGCCCGCAGTGACGGCGAGCGCGTCTTGACCAACCTTCTGCACCTTTTCGAACTGCTGCAACAAGCCGCCGCCGAACTTGATGGCGAACAAGCCCTGATCCGGCATTTGTCCGAGCATCTGGCGTTGTCCGGGCAGGCTGGCGAAGAGCAGATCCTGCGTCTGGAAAGTGATGAGCAATTGGTCAAGGTCGTGACCATTCACAAGTCCAAGGGCCTTGAATATCCCTTGGTGTTCCTGCCGTTCATTTGCTCGGCGAAACCGGTGGATGGCAGCCGCCTGCCGCTGCACTACCACGATGAATCCGGCAATGCCCAGGTCACCTTGAAGCCGACGGCAGAGTTGATTGCCCTGGCTGACGATGAGCGTCTGGCCGAGGATCTGCGCTTGCTCTATGTCGCCCTGACCCGGGCGCAACACGCCTGCTGGCTGGGAGTGGCCGACCTCAAGCGCGGCAACAACAATGGCTCGGTGCTGCATCTGTCGGCATTGGGTTATCTGCTGGGCGGCGGTGCGCCATTGGCCGACTCCCCGGCGTTGCAGCTTTGGTTGCGGGACCTGCAACAGGACTGCCCGGCGCTGGCCTGTGCCGAGATGCCTGAAGCGACAACAGTGCATTACCAGCCACCGCAAAACGACGCGACGCTGTTGGTTCCGCTGGTTCCGAAACGCAAGGCCAGTGAAAACTGGTGGATCGCTTCCTACAGCGCGCTGCGCATTGGCGACACCCTGAGTGTCGGCACGGATGAGGCGCCGGAGAGCCCGCAGGCGCAAAAACTGTTCGACGACGAACGCCTCGACCCGCAGACCCCTAGGGAAGTGGTGGCCGGTGGCGGCGATATCCATCGCTTTCCGCGCGGCCCGAACCCCGGCACCTTCCTCCATGGCTTGCTCGAATGGGCGGGGGACGAGGGTTTTGCTGCGGCACCACAAGAGGTGATCGACGCCATTGCCCGTCGCTGCAACCGTCGAGGCTGGGAGGGTTGGATCAGCACCTTGAGTGACTGGTTGCAGCATCTGCTCAAGTCGCCGCTGCAACTGGGCGGCGGTCAGGCACCGGTGATATTCGGCCAGTTGACGCAGTATCAGGTCGAGATGGAGTTCTGGTTCGCCAGCCATAAGGTGGATGTGCTCAAACTCGATGCGCTGGTGTGCCAATACACTCACAACGGCGTGGCACGGGTCGCCGCCGAACCGGTGTTGCTCAACGGCATGTTCAAGGGCTTCATCGACCTGACGTTCGAACATGACGGCCGCTATTACGTGGCTGACTACAAATCCAACTGGCTCGGCGTCGATGATGCGGCCTACACCGCGCAGGCCATGGAACAATCGATTCTCGACAACCGTTATGACCTGCAATACGTGTTGTACCTGTTGGCCCTGCATCGCCAGCTCAAGGCACGGCTCGCCGATTACGACTACGACCGGCATGTAGGCGGTGCGTTGTACCTGTTTTTGCGCGGCACGCGTGCGGCCAGCCAGGGTGTGTTTTTCGCCCGGCCGCCAAGAGAACTGATCGAGCGTCTGGACAGGCTGTTCCAGGGCAAGCCAGAGCCCAAGGCCGAGCCCGCCTGGGAACAGGGAGTACTGTTATGAGTCGCACATTCGCCGATTTGCTGCCCACATCGCTGGCCGCCGAAAGCCTGGCCGATCTGGCACCACTGAGTCGTGCCGACGACTTGCTGTTGTTGCTCTCGCGTTGGGTCGAGCGTGGCTGGTTGCGCGCGCTGGACAAAGCTTTTGTGGCGTTTCTGCATGAACTGGCACCGGAAGACGATCCACTGGTGTTGCTGGCGGCTGCGCTGACCAGCCACCAGTTGGGCCATGGGCATGTCTGCCTCGACCTGTTCGAGACGCTGAAAGAACCGGACTTCGCCCTGTCGCTGCCACCCGAAGGTGACGTGCAGGGCGGCGCGATGCTGTTGCCCTCGCAGCTGCTGGGATCGCTGGACGGCGCTCATTGGTGCAAGGTGCTGGCCGCCAGCAATCTGGTCGCACTGGCCGCTGACAGTCGTGACAGCGTGCGCGACCGGCCTTTGGTTCTATCGGGCAAACGCTTGTACCTGCGTCGCTATTGGGCGTACGAGCGGCGGATCGACCTCTCGCTACGCGAGCGCCTGACGGAACACGAATCCACGCCGAATGACTTGCTCCAGCGCCTCACCGGGTTGTTTGGCCCTGCCCGGCCGGGTGAAGTGATCGACTGGCAGAAGCTGGCCTGCGCCCTGGCGACGCGCAGCGCCTTCAGCATCGTCACGGGGGGGCCGGGAACCGGCAAGACCACCACCGTCGTGCGCTTGCTGGCATTGCTCCAGGCGCCAGCGGTCGATGCCGGCATGCCCCTGCGCATTCGCCTCGCCGCACCGACCGGCAAGGCCGCGGCGCGTCTGACAGAATCCATCAGCCAGCAAGTCCAGACCTTGAAGGTCACAGAGGGCGTTCGGGAAAAGATCCCCTCCGACGTCACCACCGTTCACCGCCTGCTCGGCAGCCGGCCCGGGACTCGTCATTTCCGCCATCACGCCGGCAATCGCCTGCCGCTGGATGTGTTGGTGGTGGACGAGGCCTCGATGATCGACCTGGAAATGATGGCCAACCTGCTCGATGCCTTGCCGGCCCATGCGCGCCTCGTGCTGTTGGGGGACAAGGACCAATTGGCGTCGGTAGAAGCAGGTGCGGTTTTGGGGGACCTGTGTCGCGATGCGGAGGCTGGCTGGTACAGCCCGCAGACCCGCCAGTGGCTGGAAACCGTCAGTGGCGAAAGCCTGCAGGCCAGCGGGTTGCAGGAGGACGCCCAGGGCACTCATCCATTGGCTCAACAGGTCGTGATGTTGCGTCATTCCCGGCGATTCGGTGAAGGCAGCGGCATTGGCCAACTGGCTCGCTGGGTCAACCAGCAGCAACCCGAAGAAGCCCGCAAGTTGTTGTCGGCGCGAAGCCATGACGATGTGTATTGCCTGGCCCTCAAGGGGGAGCAGGATCGGGCCCTGGAGCGCTTGCTTCTAGATGGCCATGGTGAGGGGCCGCAGGGTTATCGACATTACCTGAGCGTGCTGCGCAATCAGCGGCCGCCACTGGACAGCCCGCTGGAAGATTCGCGCTGGATTGATTGGGCTCGACAAGTGCTGCAGGCCTTCGACGCGTTCCAGTTGTTATGTGCCGTGCGCAAGGGGCCGTGGGGTGTCGAGGGCTTGAACCAGCGGGTGACGGAGGCATTGCTCAGGGCGCGCCTGATCGACAGCGACCAGCAGTGGTACGAAGGTCGCCCTGTGCTGATGACCCGCAACGATTACGGGCTGGGTTTGATGAACGGCGATATCGGCATTGCCCTCAAGCTCCCGGAACAGGAAGGGCACGGAAAACAGGTTTTGCGCGTGGCATTCCCACGCAATGATGGCCGGGGTGGCGTGCGATTTGTCCTGCCCAGTCGCCTGAATGATGTCGAAACCGTGTACGCCATGACCGTGCATAAATCCCAGGGCTCGGAATTCGCGCATACCGCGTTGATTCTTCCCGATGCCTTGAATCCGGTACTCACCAAGGAACTGATCTACACCGGCATTACCCGGGCCAAGGACTGGTTCACCTTGATCGAGTCTCGTGCGGGCGTGTTTGAAGAGGCGGTGAAACGCCGGGTCAAACGCTTGAGCGGGCTGATGCTGGAGCTCAAGGACGGCAGCGAGCCGGCAGGCTGAAAGGTCAGTAACAGTTGTAGGAAATTGCCCGAGGCTACGTAGTACGTGGCCTCGCTGGCATTTCGTTGCTGTGCTATCGTTGCGGCATCATTTCGCTACGATCCAAGAGTATCCCTGCATGAAGGTGGCTGTCAGGACGACAGAGCGCGTCGTTGGCTGTAAAAAAGCGCTGCTGGCCATCCTTCTCTGTCTGCTGGCCAGCGTCGCTTTCGCTCAATCGCAAGCCCCGGTGGGCATGGCGGACCAACGCGCCAAAGCAGTTACCCAGGTGGTTCTCGGAATCCTCAGCTATGCCCGCTGGCCCGTCGAGCCTTTGCTGCTGCGCTTGTGCCTGGTTGGCCCCACCGAATACACCGACGACCTGGTCAAGGGCACGACCCAGGCGACGGGTCGACCTGTCACGGTGCAACGTTTGTTGGCCGACAACCCATCGATTGTCAGTGACTGCGATGCGGTTTATATCGGCAAGCTGACTGGCGTAGAACGCAGCCGATTGTTTGCCGCATTGATCGGACATCCGGTGTTGAGCATCAGTGAGAGCGATGAGCAATGCACCGTCGGCAGCCTGTTTTGCTTGCGGGTCAGCGACGAGCAGGTGTCGTTCGAGGTCAATCTCGACTCTGTCGCCCGCAGCGGCGTGCGCATTCATCCGAGCGTGTTGCAACTCTCCCGTCGCAAGCCGGCGGCGCCATGAAGCTACTGAAACCGGGAAGCCGCCCGACTTTGCATTCGGTCATCGGTCGCGGCAATTTGCTCGTTGCGCTGGTGGGCGTTGCCATGGCCAGTGTTTCACTGACGTTGCTCGGCGTGCTGGCCTTGCGCGTGTACGCCGATCACAACCTGCACCTGATCGCGCGCTCGATCAGCTACACCGTGGAAGCCGCGGTGGTGTTCAACGACAAACCCGCCACCACCGAAGCGCTGGCGTTGATTGCCGCCAACGAAGAGGTGGCCGACGCCCAGGTGTTTGACCAGCAGGGCCAGTTGCTGGCCCGCTGGCAACGACCGGAAACCGGTTGGGTGTCCGATCTCGAATTGCACATCGCCAAAGCGTTTCTGGAAGAACCCATGAGCATGCCGATCACCCACCAAGGGCGGGAAGTCGGCAGCATCAGGCTCACCGGTCACGGCGCCAACCTGATGCGCTTTTTGCTCAGCGGTCTGGTGGGCATCCTGGTGTGCACGGCCATCAGTGCCTGGGTTGCGCTCTTCTTGGCGCGCCGACAACTTCGCGGGATCATCAAGCCGCTGCGCAACCTGGCCACCGTCGCCCACGCCGCGCGCAGTGATCGGACCTTCGACAAACGCGTACCGCCTGCCGACATTACCGAACTCGATGACTTCGGCAACGACTTCAATGCCCTGCTCGATGAACTCGAAGCCTGGCACTCGCACCTGCAAAGCGAAAACGAATCCCTGGCTCACCAGGCCAGCCACGACAGCCTCACCGGGTTGCCCAATCGGGCGTTTTTCGAAGGTCGCCTGATGCGCGCCCTGCGCAACGCCAACAAGCTTGGCGAGCGAGTGGCGGTGCTGTTTCTCGACAGCGATCGCTTCAAGGAGATCAACGACAGTTTCGGCCATGCGGCGGGTGATGCGGTGCTGGTGGCCGTGGCCAATCGGGTTCGGGCGCAACTGCGCGAAGGCGACCTGGTGGCGCGCTTGGGTGGCGATGAATTTGCCGTGCTGCTGACGCCGCTGCACAAGACCGAAGACGCCGAACGGATTGCCGACAAGATTCTGGCCAGCATGGACATACCGATTCCATTGCCGGGCAGTACCCAGGTACTGACCTCCCTCAGCATCGGCGTCGCGGTGTACCCGGATCATGGCGCAACGCCGGGGGCCCTGCTCAACGCCGCCGATGGCGCGATGTACCAGGCCAAGCGCCTGTCCCGAGGCGCACAGTACACGGCAGGGTCGGAGCACCCTGCCGCCGATGTTCAAAACAGGAGCTGATTTACGTGTTCACATTCAACCCGCGTTCCCTGCGTTTTTTCACCATGACACTGTTCGTGGCCTTGCTGAGCCTGACCGGTTGCCAGACCGCCCCGCCAAAAGGCCTGACCCCGGCGCAAATCGCCGTGCTGAAACAGCAGGGTTTCGAGCTGACCGACGATGGCTGGGCCTTCGGCTTGTCCGGCAAGGTGTTGTTCGGCAGCGACGATGACAGCCTGAACAAACAGAGCACCGAAATCGTCGAGCGCATCGGCAAGGCGCTGCTCGGTGTAGGAATCGATCGAGTGCGGGTCGATGGCCACACCGACGCATCGGGCAAAGAGGCCTACAACGAGCAACTGTCCGTGCGCCGGGCGAAAAGCGTGGCCAAAGTGCTCAACACCGTCGGCATGAAACAGGAAAACATCCAGCTGCGTGGCCTGGGCAGCAGCGTGCCGGTGGCCAGCAACAGCACATCCAGTGGCCGCACCGAAAATCGCCGGGTGGCGATTGTGGTCAGCTCCGACTAATCGGCAAACAACATCTCCCGACTTTCCCCCATCAACAGCCCCTGATTCTGCTCGGTGACCTGGCGGATGTAGTCCCACAACAGGGTGATCCGCTTGAGCTTGCGCAGATCCTCCCGGCAGTACATCCAGAACTGTCGGGTGATGTTGATTTCCTGCGGCAACACCGGCAGCAGGCGCGGGTCCTGAGTGGCGAGGAAGCACGGCAGGATCGCCAGTGAGCGTCCTTGCTGCGCCGCCACGAACTGCGCGATCACGCTGGTGCTACGCAGGTTGGCGCTGGCGCCGGGCAATACGTTGGCCAGGTACAGCAGCTCCGAGCTGAACGCCAGGTCGTCGACGTAACTGATAAACGAATGTTTGGCCAAATCGGCTGGTTTGCGGATCGGCGGGTGGTTGTCCAGATAATCCTGGGTCGCGTACAGCTGCAATCGGTAGTCGCACAGTTTGCAGCAGACGTACGGGCCATGCTCCGGGCGCTCCAGGGCGATGACGATGTCGGCCTCGCGCTTGGACAGGCTGATGAAGTGCGGCAGCGGCAGGATGTCCACCGAGATCGCCGGGTAGGTGTCGACGAAGTGGCTCAGCTGTGGCGTGATGAAGAAGCTGCCGAAGCCTTCGGTGCAGCCCATGCGTACATGCCCTGACAGTGCCACGCCGGACCCGGAAACCTGCTCGCACGCCATGTGCAAGGTACTTTCGATCGACTCGGCATACCCCATCAACCGCTGGCCTTCGGCGGTCAGGACAAAGCCGTTGGTCCGGGACTTTTCGAACAGCAATGTGCCTAACGCCGTTTCCAGGGAACTGATGCGTCGCGACACCGTGGTGTAGTCGACCGCCAGGCGCTTGGCCGCGGTGCTTGCCTTGCGGGTGCGGGCAACTTCAAGGAAAAACTTGAGGTCATCCCAGTTCAGCGAACCGAGGGAGGTGATGTTTTTTTGCATGTTGGACCGGTTTTTATGTGCGTTCTTATCAGATGTTTGCACATCTATACTCCAAAAACAGTCCGACAACCAATTCGCGACACATGGCTCATCTCAGGGCGACTATCTCGCCCCGGCTCCCAAGATAGCTCTCAATAAAAAAAGCAAAGATCCGGAGACCCACATGAACGTATCGCTCACGTCCAACGACACCACCGTACAAAAGGTCAAACTGTTGATCGACGGCGAGTGGGTCGAATCCAAGACCACCGAATGGCACGACATCATCAACCCGGCGACCCAGCAAGTACTGGCCAAAGTGCCGTTTGCCACCGCCGAAGAAGTCGATGCTGCCATCAGCGCTGCTCATCGTGCTTTCCAGACCTGGAAGCTGACCCCGATCGGCGCCCGCATGCGCATCATGCTCAAGCTGCAGGCGCTGATTCGCGAACACTCCAAGCGCATCGCCGCAGTCCTCAGCGCCGAGCAGGGCAAGACCATTGCCGACGCTGAAGGCGACATTTTCCGTGGCCTGGAAGTGGTCGAGCACGCCTGCTCCATTGGCAGTCTGCAAATGGGTGAGTTCGCTGAAAACGTCGCCGGTGGCGTCGACACCTACACCCTGCGCCAGCCCATCGGCGTGTGCGCCGGCATTACCCCGTTCAACTTCCCGGCGATGATTCCGCTGTGGATGTTCCCGATGGCCATCGCCTGCGGCAACACCTTCGTGCTCAAGCCGTCCGAACAGGACCCGATGTCGACCATGCTGCTGGTGGAACTGGCGATTGAGGCGGGCATTCCGGCCGGTGTGCTCAACGTCGTGCATGGCGGCAAGGACGTGGTGGACGGGCTTTGCACCCACAAGGACATCAAGGCGGTTTCCTTCGTCGGTTCAACCGCCGTCGGTACTCATGTCTACGACCTGGCCGGTAAACACGGCAAGCGCGTGCAATCGATGATGGGTGCGAAGAACCACGCCGTGGTGCTGCCGGACGCCAATCGCGAACAAGCGCTGAATGCGCTGGTGGGTGCCGGTTTCGGCGCTGCCGGTCAACGCTGCATGGCCACCTCTGTGGTGGTGCTGGTGGGCGCGGCCAAGCAGTGGCTGCCGGATCTCAAGGCGCTGGCGCAGAAGCTCAAGGTCAATGCCGGCAGCGAGCCGGGCACCGACGTCGGCCCGGTGATCTCGAAAAAGGCCAAGGCACGGATTCTCGATCTGATCGAGAGCGGCATCAAGGAAGGCGCGAAACTGGAGCTGGACGGTCGCGAGATCTCGGTTCCCGGTTACGAGAAGGGCAACTTTGTCGGCCCGACCCTGTTCTCCGGCGTGACCACCGACATGCAGATCTACACCCAGGAAATCTTCGGTCCGGTGCTGGTGGTGCTGGAAGTCAACACGCTCGACGAGGCCATTGCCCTGGTCAACGCCAACCCGTTCGGCAACGGCACGGGCCTGTTCACCCAGAGCGGCGCGGCGGCACGTAAATTCCAGAACGAAATCGACGTCGGCCAGGTCGGCATCAACATCCCGATTCCGGTGCCGGTCCCGTTCTTCAGCTTCACCGGTTCGCGCGGTTCCAAGCTCGGCGACCTCGGTCCGTACGGCAAGCAAGTGGTGCAGTTCTACACTCAGACCAAGACCGTCACCAGTCGCTGGTTCGATGACAACAGCGTCAACGACGGTGTGAACACCACCATCAACCTGCGTTAAGGAGCCGGACATGAAAATCGCTTTTATCGGTCTGGGCAACATGGGCGCGCCGATGGCGCGCAACCTGATCAAGGCCGGCCATGCATTGCGCCTGGTGGACCTGAACAAAACCGTGCTGGCGGAACTGGAGCAACTGGGCGGCAGCATCAGCGCATCGGCCCGTGAAGCGGCAGAGGGTGCCGAACTGGTGATCACCATGCTGCCTGCCGCAGTGCATGTACGCAGTGTGTGGCTGGGTGAAGACGGCGTGCTCGCCGGCATCGGCAAAGGTGTGCCGGCCGTGGATTGCAGCACCATCGATCCGCAGACCGCGCGGGACGTAGCCGCCGCCGCCGCCAAACAGGGCGTGGCCATGGCCGATGCGCCGGTCTCTGGCGGCACCGGTGGTGCAGCCGCCGGGACGCTGACCTTCATGGTCGGCGCCACCCCCGAGCTGTTCGCCACTCTGCAACCGGTACTGGCACAAATGGGCCGCAACATCGTCCATTGTGGTGAGGTCGGCACCGGGCAAATCGCTAAAATCTGCAACAACCTGTTGTTGGGAATTTCCATGGTCGGCGTCAGCGAAGCCATGGCGCTGGGCGATGCCCTGGGCATCGACACCAAGGTGCTGGCGGGCATCATCAACAGTTCAACCGGGCGTTGCTGGAGCTCGGAGATGTACAACCCATGGCCGGGCATCGTCGAAACGGCGCCAGCATCGCGCGGTTATACCGGCGGCTTCGGGGCCGAACTGATGCTCAAGGATCTGGGGCTGGCGACCGAAGCGGCACGTCAGGCGCACCAGCCGGTGGTACTCGGCGCGGTGGCCCAGCAGTTGTATCAGGCGATGAGTTTGCGTGGGGAGGGTGGCAAGGACTTCTCGGCGATCATCAATGGCTATCGCAAACCGCAATAAAACTGTGGGAGCGAGCCTGCTCGCGATAGCGGTGGGTCAGACAACATCAATGTTGCCTGATACATCGCCATCGCGAGCAGGCTCGCTCCCACAGGGTTCTGCGTGTGGCAGAGAACTATTTACCGGGAGATCACGTCGGGTGATCCCCCGGTTTTTTTGTATCAGGCAAACACGAAATATTTGCGCACGGTTTCCACCACTTCCCAGGTGCCTTTCATCCCCGGCTCGATGACGAAAATGTCGCCGGCGCGCAGGTGGATCGGCGCCATGCCTTCCGGGGTGATGATGCAGTAGCCTTCCTGGAAGTGGCAGTACTCCCACTTCACGTATTCCACGTACCACTTGCCCGGCGTGCAGATCCAGGTGCCCATGATCTTGCTGCCGTCTTCGCTGGTGTAGGCATTGAGGTTGACGGTGTGCGGGTCGCCTTCGAGTTTTTCCCATTTGCAGGCATCGAGCACGGGCAGCGGGTGGGTGTCGCGAAGAACGGTAATCGGTGCGGTCATGATGACTCCGGGCAGTGGGCTCAAGAACTGAAGTCGCACCCTATAGCGCCTGCCCATCTATCAGTTGTCTGTGCTCGACACTGAGCTGTCCAGAAACGCACGGCCCTCAAAGACTGTTCAGGGGGCAGTCGCGCCTGGAGTGTTCGAGGCTGTTCTCGAACTCGACCAATTGCGAGTGCTGTTGCGACAACGCCGCAATCCGCTCGGCGATTTCCTGTTTTTTGCTGGCGATGACCTGATGTGCCTGTTCCCAAGGCAACTGCGGGCCCTGATGTCCGGCGAAGACCGACTGCAGTTCCTTGAGCCTGAACCCCAGCTGCCGGGCACATTTGATGAACATCAGCAGGTCGACGCTGTGCTGGTCATAGATGCGGTACTTGCCCTGGCGGCGAGCGGCGGGCAGCAGGCCAATCGACTCGTAGTGCCGGATGCTTTTGACCGTGGTACCGGAACGTTGCGCGGCTTGGCCGATGTACATGGGAAGGTCCTTTTCTCCGAGGATAAAGCTCGGCGCATTATCGACCGACTCAAGCGCTGGCGATAGCTTCGGCTTGGCGTAACCAGGCCGCATGCCGGTCTGCGCTGGCGCCGAGAATTGGCCCGAAGGTGAGGGTTCGGGTTGGCTTGATGCCACAGAATTCCAGGGTGGTTTTGCGGACCTGATGCAAACCGGGCATGCGGTAGATCCATCGGTAGTACCAGGGCGGTGTGTCCATGGTCACCAGCAGGTGGGCGGTTCGGCCGCGCAGGAGTTTGTCGGGGAAGGCTTTGCCCTGGCGATACTTGAAGGCAAAACCCGGCAAGAACACCCGGTCGAAAAAGCCCTTGAGCAAGGCCGGTACGCCACCCCACCAGATCGGATAGACCAGCGTCAGTTGTTCGGCCCACAGGATGTCGGTCTGGGCGTTACGCAAATCGGCCTCCAGCGGCTGGACCTGCCGATAACCTTCACGCAGCACCGGATCAAAATCCATGGCGCCCAGAAACAGCTGACGCACTTCATGCCCGGCGCGCAATGCCGACTGTGTATAACGCTCGGCGAGGGCGGCGCAGAAGCTGTTGCTGGACGGATGCCCGAGGATCACCAGTATTCGTTTGCCCATCGTCGCTGTCCTTGAGGCTCAAACCTCAAGGATAAAGTCTGCCCCTCAGGGGAGAGTCAAGGCGTGCAGCAGAGCCTTGGCATAGCCGGGCAATGCGGCGAAGTCCCGGGCACAAAGCAACAGTTTGCGTTGGCTCCAGGGTTCTTGCAGGGCGCAGCTTTTGAAGGACAGTCCACCTGACCCGCGTTCGACCGCGGCCAGCGGTACGATTGCCAGCCCCGCCCCTCGGGCGACCATGCGCATCACGCCATCGAAGCCATCGGCGCGGATGCGAATCTGCATGCGCAGGCCGGCGTGCAGTGCCTGCTCTTCCAGGTACACCGCCAACGCGCTGTTGGCATTCAGGCCTACGTAGTCGTGATGCAGTGTGTCGGTGAAGTTCACTGAGGTCGCCTGTGCCAAGGGGTGTTCGCGGGGCATGATCAGCACCAGCGGATCATCGCGGAACGGTCGTGTCTGCAAGTCATCGGTGTCCACCGCGTCGGAAACGATGCCCAGGTCCGCCGCGCCCTGGCGCAAGGCGTGGGTGATGCGGGTGCTGGGCAGTTCCTGCAGGTCGATGTCGAGGTTGGGGTGGCTGTGCAGGAAGTCCGCGAGCAGCTCCGGCAGGTACTCGGTGATCGCCGTGGTGTTGCACAGCAGCCGCACCTGGCCTTTGACGCCCTGGGCGTATTCGGCCAGTTCCTGTTGCAGGCGTTCGGCCTGTTGCAGCAGGACCCGGGCGTGTCGCGCCAGGGCATTGCCGGCCGGCGTCGGGCTGATTCCACGGCGATTGCGCAGTAGAAACTCGACGCCCAGCGACGCCTCCATGGCGCGAATTCGCGCGCTGGCCGCCGCGAGGGACAAATGACTGCGTGCGGCGCCGGCGGTGATGTTGCCGGTGTCGAGGATGTTCAGGTACAGGCGCAGGTCGGTCAGGTCGAAGTGCATAACAACAACCTCTGGATGTGTGTTGTCTGGATGGACGCCATCGCGAGCAGGCTCGCTCCTACAGTGGGTATGCGTTGTTCACAAATCCCCTGTAGGAGCGAGCCTGCTCGCGAAGAGGCCAGTAGCCTCAATCCATTTCTCAGCCTCTTGTATTGGGAGAGCCAGCCTCAGTATATGGCAGATTTTCAATCAGCCCTCGGGGGCCCACCATAGCCCCATGAATACACTCTCTGCGTTTTATCAGAATCTCGGGTTAGCCCTTTCGTTGTTGGTTATCGGCACCTTTGTGCTGGCCGGCATGATCAAGGGCGTGATCGGCCTCGGCCTGCCGACCGTTGCCATGGGCCTGCTCGGTCTGGCTATGGCACCGACGCAGGCTGCGGCGCTGCTGATCATTCCTGCAACGCTCACCAACGTCTGGCAACTGGCATTCGGCGGGCATCTGTCGGGGCTGGTCAAACGGCTGTGGCCGATGCTGCTGGCGATTTTCATCGGCACCGGGGCGGGCACGCTGTGGATCGGCATGAGCGGTGGCCATTGGGTGGTGCGGGGGTTGGGCGCGGCGTTGTTGCTGTATGCGCTGAGCGGTTTGTTCCTGCCGACTGTGCGCGTGGGGCGGCGCAGCGAACGCTGGCTCGGTCCACTGTGTGGCGTGCTGACCGGCGTCATCACGTCGGTCACCGGCGTGTTCGTGATTCCAGCGGTGCCCTATCTGCAAGCGCTGGGCTTGAGCAAGGACGAGCTGGTGCAGGCGCTGGGCCTGTCATTCACCGTCTCGACCCTGGCCCTGGCCGGTGGATTGCTATGGCGCGGCGCGCTCGGCGGGGGCGAGTTGAGCGCATCGCTGCTGGCGCTGATCCCGGCCATGCTCGGCATGTGGCTGGGGCAATCGCTGCGCCAGCGGATCAGCGCCCTGTGGTTCAAGCGCGTGTTTTTCGTTGGCCTGGGTGTGCTCGGCGGCCATTTGCTGATCAGCGGCTAGCGGACGACGGGCTGATCATCTCGATGGCGCGGATCTCGAAGTCTCGTTCCAGGTATTCATCACGCTGTTCGAGAAACTGCTTCATGTGCGGCAGGTTCGAGTGCACGTCGAGGTGGGCCCGGGATTGCCAGATCTCGTAGAAGATGAACAGGGTCGGGTCCTGTTTGTCGCGCAACATATGGTATTCGATGCAACCGGGTTCGGCGCGGCTGGCTTGCACGTAGCCGCTGAAAAACGCTTCGAAGGCGTCGGATTTTTCCGGGCGGGTCTTGGCGTGCAGGATGAAACCCTGGATTTCACTCATCTACATCTCTCCTCAAGTCAGAATTGGCGCCAGTCTAAGGCAACAATCGCCTATTGATTCGTGCTTGTAGGTCAAATGAATTTTGCCAAATCGACGCTTACTCCGCGCGAGGTCGATCGGTACTCTGCCGCCATCCGATTCCCGACCTTCCCGAGATCTCCCATGAAAAAAGTCCTGTTGCTCAATGGCGGCAAAAAATTTGCGCACTCCGACGGCCGCTACAACACCACCCTGCATGAAGCCGCATTGAGCGTGCTGGATCGCGGCGGTATGGATGTGAAAACCACCTTCATCGACGAGGGCTACGACGTCGCCGAAGAAGTGGCCAAGTTCCTCTGGGCCGACGTGATCATCTACCAGATGCCCGGCTGGTGGATGGGCGCGCCGTGGACCGTGAAAAAGTACATCGACGAAGTCTTCACCGAAGGCCATGGCAGCCTCTATGCCAGCGACGGTCGCACCCGTTCGGACGCGTCGCAGAAGTACGGCAGCGGCGGTCTGATTCACGGCAAGCAGTACATGCTGTCGCTGACCTGGAACGCCCCGCGGCAAGCCTTCGACGACCCGACCGATTTCTTCGAAGCCAAAGGTGTGGACGCGGTGTACTTTCCGTTCCACAAGGCCAACGAGTTCCTGGGCATGACCGGCTTGCCGACGTTCCTGTGCGTGGACGTGATGAAGCGCCCGAACATCGAAGGCGACGTGGCGCGTTATGAGCAGCATTTGGCTGAGGTGTTTGGCCTCAAGGCTTAACGCTCGGCTACTATCCGATGCAACGGCCAGGAAGATCGCAGCGCCGATTCGCAAACGAGGACACACGTGAAAGCCAGATCCGATGAATTGCAGGTTTTCGTCTGTGTGATTGAATGCGGGTCGATTTCCGCGGCGGCCGAGCAGGTCGGGCAAACGCCTTCGGCGGTCAGCCGTACGCTGTCGCGGCTGGAGGCCAAGCTCGACACCACGCTGATCAATCGCACCACGCGGCGCATGGACCTGACCGAAGAGGGCAAGTACTTCTTCGAGCACGCCAAGCGGATTCTCGATCAGATGGACGAGCTCGAAGAACGCCTGACCTCACGCCAGCAAACGCCGTCCGGGCGGCTGCGGATCAACGCGGCATCCCCTTTCATGCTGCACGCCATCGTGCCCTACATCGATGAATTCCGCAGGCTTTACCCGGACATTCAGCTCGAACTCAACAGCAACGATTTGATCATCGACCTGCTGGAGCAAAGCACCGACATCGCCATTCGCATCGGCACCCTGACCGACTCGACGCTGCATGCCCGCTCCCTGGGTTGCAGCCCGCTGCACATCGTCGCCAGTCCGGCCTACCTGGAAAAGCACGGCGCACCGCAAGCCGTGGCTGACCTGGTCCACCATACGCTGCTGGGGTTCACCCAGAACGAAGGCCTCAACCAGTGGCCGCTGCGTTATGTGCATGGCGATCGCTGGCCGATCCAGGCGTCGATCAGCGCCTCCAGCGGCGAAACCATCCGCCATCTCGCACTGGACGGCCAGGGCATCGCCAGCCTGTCGCATTTCATGACTATCGAAGACATTCGTGCCGGACGCTTGAAAGTGTTGTTGGCCGAATTCAACAGCGGCTATCGCCAGCCGATCAACGCGGTGTACTACCGCAACTCGCAACTGGCCCTGCGGATTCAATGCTTCCTGGACTTTATCCAGGGCAAGCTGGCGGATTATGCGAGCGCGGATTTCAAGGGTTGATTCGTGATTCCTGCGCAAAAGTGAATTGGGCCGGCAGGGATTTTTCCTCCGGGATCGCTGCCGGATACTCCTTGCATCACTTATCCACGCAGGGAGTTTCTCCATGAATGTATTCGTTACCGGTGCCGCCGGTTTTATCGGCGGTTCCATCGCCACGGGCCTGGTCCAGGCCGGTCACAACGTCACCGGTCTGGTGCGCAGCGCCGAACAAGCCGATGAACTGCGCGCACTGGGCATCACCCCGGTGATCGGCACCCTCGACGACTGCGCCCTGCTGGCCGATCAGGCGCTTGCCGCGGACGCGGTGATCAACGCCGCCAGCAGCGATCATCGTGGAGCGGTGCAAGCCTTGCTCGATGCCTTGCGCGGTTCCGGCAAAGTGTTCCTGCACACCAGCGGTTCGAGCATTGTCGGCGATGCCTCGGGCGGTAAATCCAGTGATGTCATCTACGTCGAAGACAACCTGCCGGAGCCGACGGTCGACAAGGCTGCACGCGTGGCCATCGATAATCTGATCCTGGCGGCGGCCATGGACGGGGTGAACTCGGCAGTGATTTGTAACACCCTGATCTACGGCCACAGCCTGGGCGTCCATCGCGACAGCGTGCAACTGCCGCGCCTGCTCAAACAGGCACGCAAAAGCGGTGTGGTGCGTCATGTCGGCCCCGGCCAGAACATCTGGTCCAATGTGCACATCGAGGACGTGGTGGCGCTGTACCTGCTGGCGCTGACTGAAAACGTGCCTGGCACCTTCTACTTCGTCGAAAGCGGTGAAGCGTCGTTCATCGACATGACCACCGCCATGGCCCAGGCGCTGAACCTGGGCGAGCCGCAGGACTGGGCGCTCAAGGATGCCGAAGCCGAGTGGGGCTATGAAATGGCCAACTATGGTTTGGGCTCCAACAGTCGGGTGCGTGGCAAGCATGCTCGGGAGTTGTTGGGCTGGGTGCCGAAGCGCACGTCGGTAGTGGAGTGGATTCGCGACGAGATGGTGTGAGTTCGCTTTAGACCGCGTCATCGTTCATCGCGAGCAGGCTCACTCCTACATTTGATTGCATTCCTTCTGATGGAACGCGGTTAAATGTAGGAGTGAGCCTGCTCGCGATTGCGTTTCCATTGGCCCATCTGCTGGCCGGGCTGCCTCTGATTCCGTAACATCCGCACACTCTTTTCCTGCTTCCCCTGCATGCGGTCCTCCATGAAACCAAAACGTCTACGCGCCGATGTCCTGGCCGGACTTACCACTTCCTTCGCCCTGCTGCCCGAGTGCATCGCCTTCGCGCTGGTGGCTCATCTCAATCCGCTGATGGGGCTTTACGGCGCGTTCATCATCTGCACCCTGACCGCGCTGTTCGGTGGGCGACCGGGCATGGTGTCCGGCGCGGCCGGGTCGATGGCCGTGGTGATCGTCGCGCTGGTGGTGCAGCACGGCGTGCAGTATCTGCTGGCCACGGTGTTGCTGGGCGGGCTGATCATGATGGCGTTCGGGTTGCTCAAGCTCGGCAAGCTGGTGCGCATGGTGCCGTATCCGGTGATGCTCGGCTTCGTCAACGGCCTGGCGATCGTCATTGCCCTGGCACAACTGGAGCACTTCAAGAGCGGGGAGGCCTGGTTGAGCGGTACGCCGCTGTACATGATGATCGGGCTGGTCGCGGTGACCATGACGGTTGTCTATGTGATGCCGCGCCTGACCCGTACGGTGCCGCCGGCGCTGGTGGCGATTCTCGGCGTGGGCGTGGCGGTGTATCTGCTGGGCCTGCCGACCCGCACTCTGGGCGACATGGCGCACATTGCCGGTGGCTTGCCGACGCTGGCGCTGCCGGACATTGCGTGGAACCTGGACACCCTGGGCATCATCGCGCCCTACGCGATCCTGATGGCGCTGGTCGGGTTGCTGGAAACCCTGTTGACCCTCAACCTCACCGACGAAATCACCGAGAGCCGTGGCTACCCGGATCGCGAGTGCGTAGCGCTGGGGGCGGCGAATGTGGTGTCCGGTGTGTTCGGCGGCATGGGCGGTTGCGCCATGATCGGTCAGACCGTGATCAATCTCAGTTCCGGCGGGCGCGGGCGCTTGTCCGGGGTGGTGGCCGGGGTGATGATCCTGTTGTTCATCCTGTTTCTGTCGCCACTGATCGAGCGCATTCCGCTGGCCGCGCTGGTGGGGGTGATGTTCGTGGTGTCGCAACAGACCTTCGCCTGGGCCTCGTTGCGGGTGCTGAACAAGGTGCCGCTCAACGACGTGCTGGTGATCATCGCGGTGACCGTGATTACCGTTTTCACCGACCTGGCCATGGCGGTGCTTTGCGGGATCATCATCGCGGCGCTGAACTTTGCCTGGCAACAGGCCCGACAGTTGTATGCCGACAGCCACCTGGAGAACGACGGCAGCAAGCTGTACCGGGTGCATGGCACGCTGTTTTTTGCCTCGACCACACCCTTCCTCAATCAGTTCGATCCGGCCAATGACCCGGCGCAAGTGACACTTGATTGCCAGCACCTGAGTTTTGTCGACTACTCGGCCATCGCCGCGCTGGGCACCCTGCGCGAGCGCTACACCAGGGCCGGCAAGCACCTGCGGGTGCTGCATTTGTCTGAGCGTTGCAAGAAATTGCTCAAGCGCGCCCGGATGCAGCACGACTGAAATCAAACAGGCAGGTGCGATGAAAATCCGCCTGCCTGATTTTCATTATTTGCGACAACTCATACCTCTGCGCGACACGCCTTACCTCTGCACGAAAATTACTTTCACCTCGTTTGAAAATCACCTTCCGAAATGTTTTAAGAGTTTCACAAATATTTCGACGTGACCCTCTCGAGGAGTACCGCATGACCCTGTCCTTCGGCTATTGGCTGCTGGTGTATGCCGCCATCGCCATCATTGCACTGATCGTTCTGATCGCCCGTTACCGGCTCAACCCGTTCATTGTCATCACCCTGATTTCCATCGGCCTGGCGCTGGTGGCAGGGATGCCGCCGTCGGGTGTGGTGGGGGCGTACGAGGCGGGTGTCGGCAAGACCCTGGGGCACATCGCACTGGTGGTGGCGCTGGGCACCATGCTCGGCAAGATGATGGCCGAGTCCGGGGGCGCCGAGCAGGTGGCGCGGACCTTGATCGACCGTTTCGGCGAGAAGAACGCGCACTGGGCGATGGTTTGCATCGCGTTTCTGGTGGGGCTGCCGCTGTTCTTCGAGGTCGGTTTCGTCTTGCTGGTGCCGATTGCCTTTACCGTGGCGCGGCGCGTGGGCGTGTCGATCCTGATGGTCGGCTTGCCGATGGTCGCCGGGCTTTCGGTGGTGCATGCGCTGGTACCGCCGCACCCGGCGGCGATGCTGGCGGTGCAGGTGTATCAGGCGTCGGTGGGGCAGACCTTGATGTACGCGATCCTGATCGGCATTCCGACCGCGATCATTGCCGGTCCTCTGTACGCCAAATTCATTGTGCCGCGCATTCAGTTGCCGGCGGAAAACCCGCTGGAACGCCAGTTCCTTGAGCGTGAACCGCGCGACAGCCTGCCGGGTTTCGGCATCACCATGGCAACCATCCTGTTGCCGGTGGTGCTAATGCTGATCGGCGGCTGGGCCAACCTGATTTCCACACCGGGCACAGGTTTCAACCAGTTCTTGTTGTTCATCGGCAACTCGGTGATCGCGCTGTTGCTGGCGACATTGCTGAGCTTCTGGACCCTCGGCCTGGCCCAGGGCTTCAACCGCGAATCGATCCTCAAGTTCACCAACGAATGCCTGGCGCCGACCGCGAGCATCACGCTGCTGGTGGGCGCCGGCGGTGGCCTGAACCGGATTCTGGTGGATGCCGGCGTCACCGACCAGATCGTCGGCCTGGCCCACGAATTTCATTTGTCGCCGCTGTTGATGGGCTGGCTGTTCGCCGCGCTGATGCGCATCGCCACCGGTTCTGCCACTGTGGCCATGACCACCGCTTCAGGCGTGGTCGCACCCGTGGCCATTGGTCTGGGTTATCCCCATCCCGAGTTGCTGGTGCTGGCGACTGGCGCCGGGTCGGTTATCTTTTCCCACGTTAACGACGGCGGTTTCTGGTTGATCAAGGAATACTTCAACATGACCGTTACCCAGACCTTCAAGACCTGGACCGTGCTCGAGACACTGATCTCGGTCGTTGCTTTCGCGTTGACCGTTGGTCTTTCTTACCTGATTTAGCCGGAGCCACTTGCATGGACATCCTCTACCAGATCCGCGCCCGTCAGGATTCCTTCAGCGCCGGTGAAGGACGCATCGCTCGCCTGATGCTCGACGACGTAGGATTTGCTGCCTCCGCCAGCCTCGAGGAGCTGGCGCTGCGGGCGGAGGTCAGCAGCGCCACACTGTCGCGCTTCGCCCGCACGGTCGGCTGTAAGGACCTGCGTGACTTGCGCTTGCAACTGGCCCAGGCCAGCGGCGTCGGCAGCCGGTTTCTCGATCCGGCGGGCACGCCCGAGCAGTCAGCGTTCTACGGGCAGATCGTGGGCGACATCGAGTCGACCTTGCGCCAGCACCTGGCGGCGTTCGATGAATCGCGTTTCGCCGATGCGGTGAAACTGCTGGGCAAGGCGCGGATGATTCATGCTTTCGGCATGGGCGGCTGCTCGACTCTATGCAGCGATGAACTACAAGTGCGCCTGGTACGCCTCGGCTATCCGATTGCGGTGTGCCACGATGCGGTGATGATGCGCGTCACCGCCGCCAGCCTCAGCGCCGAACACGTGTTGATTGTCTGCTCGCTGACCGGCATCACCCCGGAACTGGTCGAAACAGTGGAACTGGCGCGCAACTACGGCGCACGCATTCTGGCCATCACCCGGGCCGATTCGCCGCTGGCGCAACTGGCCGACATCGTCCTGCCCCTGCAAAGCGCCGAAACCTCGTTCATCTACAAACCCACGGCAGCGCGCTACGGCATGCTGCTGGCCATCGACGTGCTCGCCACCGAGCTGGCGTTGGCCAATCCTGAAGACAATCAAGAACGTCTGCGGCGGATCAAACTCGCCCTCGACGAATACCGCGGCGGCGACGATCACTTGCCGCTGGGAGACTGACATGCAGTACGACACGCTGATTCGCAACGCCCTGATCATCGACGGCAGCAACCGCCCCGGTTACCCCGCCGACGTGGCCATTCTCAACGGGCGCATCGAGCGTATCGGCGACTTGCGCGATGCCCGCGCCAGCGAAAAAATCGACGCGCAGGGCCATGTGCTGGCGCCGGGTTTCATCGACGTGCACACCCATGACGACACCGTGGTGATTCGTCAGCCACAGATGCTGCCCAAACTCAGCCAGGGCGTGACCACGGTCATCGTCGGCAACTGTGGGATCAGCGCGTCGCCAGTGAGCTTGCGCGGCGATCCGCCGGACCCGATGAATCTGCTGGGCACGGCCGCTGCCTTCGTATATCCGACCTTCCGTGACTACCGCGCGGCGGTCGAAGCGGCGAACACCACGCTGAACGTTGCCGCGCTGGTCGGCCATACGGCGTTGCGCAGCAATCATCTGGACGACCTGTTCCGCACCGCCACGGCGGAAGAAATCAGTGCGATGCGCGAGCAACTGCGCGAAAGCCTCGAGGCTGGCGCCTTGGGCCTGTCCACCGGCCTTGCCTATGCCAGCGCCTTCTCGGCATCCACCGATGAAGTGATGCAACTGACCGAAGAATTGACCGCGTTCGGGGCGGTCTACACCACCCATTTGCGCAGCGAATTCGAACCGGTGCTGGAGGCCATGGACGAGGCATTCCAGATCGGTCGCCATGCGCAAAGTCCGGTGATCATTTCCCACCTCAAATGCGCCGGTGCTGGCAACTGGGGGCGCAGTCCGCAGCTACTGGCATCCCTCGAAGAGGCGGCGAAAACCCACCCGGTGGGTTGCGATTGTTATCCGTATGCAGCGAGCTCTTCGACTCTGGATTTGAAGCAGGTGACCGATGCCCACCGCATCACCATCACCTGGTCGACCCCGCACCCGGAAATGGGCGGGCGCGACCTGATGGACATCGCCGCCGAATGGAATGTGCCGTTGCTGGAGGCCGCTCGCCAACTGCAACCGGCCGGTGCGGTGTACTACGGAATGGATGAGGCGGATGTCCGCAGAATCCTTGCGCATCCGCTGTCGATGGTCGGCTCCGACGGCTTGCCGGAAGACCCGTTTCCACACCCACGCTTGTGGGGCGCATTCCCCCGGGTGCTCGGACATTTCAGCCGTGACGTAGGACTGTTCCCGCTGCACACCGCCGTGCACAAAATGACCGGGCTGTCGGCGGCACGCTTCGGTTTGAAGGGGCGAGGTGAGATCCGCGAAGGCCATTGGGCGGACCTGGTGTTGTTCGATCCGGCGACCATCCGCGATGTCGCCGATTTCAACGACCCGCAGCGGGCGGCGCAAGGCATCGAGGGCGTATGGGTCAACGGTGTGTTGAGTTACCGCGACGGCCAGGCCAACGGGCGCAGGCAAGGGCGGTTCCTGGCCCGGGAAGGGGATTTGCGCACGGGTTTTCAGTGAGTTTCGAGCACTGCGTCATAATGATGGCACTTTGGGGCTAGAGTATGGCATTTCCGCGCCGACTACCCTTGCTGGTCGGTACGTATTTTGTAGGAGCGAGCCTGCTCGCGATGGACAAAAAGGCACCGTGTTTATCCTGTAGAAACGCGTCATCGTTAACGTCCATCGCGAGCAGGCTCGCTCCCACCAGCCTCTGATCTTCAACCTTCGTTCGGCACCCGGTGGGTTTGGCGAAACTCACCCGGCGGCATCCCGCGCCGGCTTTTGAACGTGCGGTGAAATGAGCGGGGTTCGGTGAAACCCAGGTACTGGGCGATGTCCTGAATCGGCAGGGTGCTGTTGAGCAGGTAATGCTCGGCCAGCTCCTGGCGCAGGTCATCGAGGATCTGCTGGTACGACGTTCCGGCCAGATGCAGCTGGCGTTGCAGCGTGCGCACGGACACCGCGAGATGCTCGGCCACCTGCTCCTTGCGTGGCAGACCTTCCTTGAGCAACTTTCGCAGGATACTTTTGACCCGCTGCTCCAGCGACGCGTCCTCCAGTGTGGCCATCAATCCCTGGGCATGTTCTTCCAGTGTGCGCAGCAATTGCGCATCGGCCTGGCGCAATGGCAACTGCAAATACGGCAACGGGACAATCAGCGCCGAATAAGGCTGGTCGAACAGCACCGGACAGTCGAAGAACTGCTCGTATTCTGCCAGCGTCGTGTCGGCCGGGCAGGCATGTTCCAGCCAGACGGCGGCCGGCGACATTTGCGTGTCGGCGATCCAGCGCGCGTATTGCAGCCAGGAACCGAGCACGTTTTCCACCAGATGCCGGCGAATTCGCGGGCGCTGATGGCGGCATGTCCAGATCAGGTGCACCTCGCTGCCTTGCACCTCGGCGCGGCTGACGCCCATGTCTCCCACCAGCTTCTCGAACGGCATGATGCGGCTCATGGCGTCGCCCAGTGTCGCGCAGTTCATGGTGATGTAGCCCAGCACGCTCCAGGAGTTGGGCAACACAAAACGCGCGGCGTTGAGACCGAACAACGCATCGCCCGAGTGTTCGCAGAAATAATCGAGCAGCCGTTCATGGGCTTCACCCGGCAACCGCAGGCTGTTGTCACTCAACTGCTGTGCCTGCAACCCGGCAGCCGCCAACGCCGGCTCGATGGCCATGCCCAGTTGTTCGGCATGACGCAGGTATTTGAGCAGCGGCGGAACTGAAGTGAAGCCCAGGGATTGCATGACCGTATTCCTTTGATCAAGGCCCGCGTGCGCGGATGAATGCCCTGAAAGGTAATTTGAAACCACGGCTAAAGTAAATGGCTGACGCCTGCGCGACGTTTGACTCAATTGGCTACTCGAACTGGCCCGATGCGACCGTGACACTTTCGGGCGGCTGACTAGTATGGGGGCCTGAAATATCACTGATCAGAACCGCAAAAGGACACAGGCATGCGACGCTGGAACGGCTGGGGAGATGCAACCACGGTGGTCGAACTGCCGGCCCAGGGCGCGGGTTTTCTCGCCCGGCGGGTGGGTGACGGTCGAGCGCTGCCCGACGCGACGCTTGAGACGGCGTTGGCCCGCGTACCCCCGTCGCGGTTGCAGCAACACTTCTTGTACAGCGTGGATGCCCATGATCGCTTGCTGCATGCGCGAGGGCAGAGCCTGCCGGACTGGCTGGCGTTGCGTGAGGGCGCGCTGGGAAATTATCCCGACGCCGTGGCCTATCCCGTGAGCGCTGAACAGATTCGCCGGTTACTGCTGCTCGCCCATGAACAGGACCTGTGCCTGATTCCTTATGGAGGGGGCACCTCGGTGGCCGGCCACATAAATCCGCCGGTTTCCGCGCGGCCGGTGGTGACGGTTTCCCTGTCCCGCATGAATCGCCTGCTGGAGCTCGACGAAGAGAGCCTGCTGGCCACCTTCGGCCCCGGTACCAGTGGGCCGCAGGTGGAAAGTCAGTTGCGCGCCCGGGGTTACACTCTGGGGCATTTCCCGCAGTCGTGGGAGCTGTCAACTCTGGGTGGTTGGGTCGCCAGCCGCTCCAGTGGCCAGCAGTCATTGCGCTATGGGCGGATCGAGCAACTGTTCGCCGGCGGGACCCTGGAAACCTTTGCCGGACCTCTGGAAATTCCCTCCTTTCCGGCCTCGGCGGCCGGGCCCGATTTGCGTGAGGTGGTGTTGGGCTGTGAGGGCCGTTTCGGAATCATTTCCGAGGTGAAGGTGCGGGTCAGCGCATTACCTGCCGATGAGCGTTTCTACGGGGTGTTTCTGCCCGATTGGCCCAAGGCGCTGCAAGCCATCCGCCAGTTGGCCCAGGCGCGGGTGCCGCTGTCGATGCTGCGCCTGTCCAACGCGGTGGAAACCGAAACCCAGCTGGCGCTGGCCGGTCACCCGCAGCAGATCGCCTGGCTGGAAAAGTACCTGGCCCTGCGCGGCGCCGGTGCGGGCAAATGCCTGCTGACGTTCGGCGTGACCGGCAATCGTCGGCAAAATGCGCTGTCCCTGCGTCAGGCCCGGCAGCACCTCAAGGCGTTCGGCGGGGTGTTTACCGGCACCTTGCTCGGCAAGAAGTGGGCGCAGAACCGTTTTCGTTTTCCCTACCTGCGCGAGAACCTGTGGAACGCAGGTTACGTGGTCGACACCCTGGAAACGGCCACCGACTGGAGCAACGTCGATAACCTCCTCACGCTGATCGAAAACAGCCTGCGCGACGCCCTGGCTGCCGAAGGCGAGCGGGTGCATGTCTTCACCCACCTTTCCCATGTCTACGGCGAAGGGTCGAGCATCTACACCACCTATGTGTTTCGCCCGGCGGCGGACTACCCCGCCACCCTGGCGCGCTGGCAGGCACTCAAACAGGCGGCCAGCCAGACCATCGTCGACAACCAAGGCACCATCAGCCACCAGCATGGCGTGGGCAAGGATCACGCGCCGTACCTGCGGCGGGAAAAGGGCGCGCTGGCGATGGACACCCTGCAGGCACTGAGTCGGCATTTCGATCCGGCCGGGCGACTGAACCCTGGCACGCTGTTGCAGGAGTGACGGCCATGAGCCTGGACTGGAACGCGGCGTGGCGACAGCGGGTGCTGCCGACGCTGGCGGAGGAAACCTGGGACCTGATCGTCATCGGCGGCGGCATCAGCGGCGCCGGCATCCTGCGCGAAGCCGCGCGCCGTGGCTGGCGTTGCCTGCTGCTGGAACAGCGCGATTTCGCCTGGGGCACTTCCAGCCGCTCCTCGAAAATGGTCCATGGCGGCTTGCGCTACATCGCCAAGGGCCAGTGGCGCCTGACCCGCGATTCGGTCCGCGAGCGCCAGCGCCTGCTCGACGAAGCGCCGGGGCTGGTGGAGCCGATGAGTTTCATGATGCCGCATTACCGTGGCGGTTTTCCCGGACCTCGGGTGCTGGGTGGTTTGCTGTCCATCTATGACGCCTTGGCCGGGCGGCGCAGCCATCACTTCCATGACGCGCAACAACTGCGTTATCTGGCGCCTGGAGTGAAGGAAGATGACCTGCTGGGCGGCACCTGTTTTATCGATGCGCTGACCGATGATGCCCGCCTGGTGATGCGCGTATTGGGTGAGGCCCGGGCCGACGGCGCCGTGGTGCTCAACGGCGTGCGCGTGCAGCGATTGCTGCGTGAAGAGGGACGCGTTTGCGGGGTTCAGGTCGAAGACTGCGAGGGCGGCGGATCACTGACATTGCGTTGTGCTGTGCTGGCCGTGGCTACCGGCGCGTGGGCCGAGCGCTTGCGCCTGCCCGAAGCCCCTCGCCAGTTGCGCCCGTTGCGTGGCAGTCATCTGTTGTTGCCGGGTTGGCGTCTGCCAGTGGCGCAAGCCTTCACCTTCCTGCACGAGCGCGACCGTCGACCGGTGTTCGTTTTCCCGTGGGAGGGGGCCACGGTGGTCGGCACCACGGACCTCGATCATCACGGCGATCTGGACCAGAGCGCGAGCATCAGTCCTGAGGAACTCGACTATCTGCTGGCGGCCTGTAGTCAGCAATTCCCCGGCGCTGAAGTGGTCGCTGCCGACGTGCTGTCGACCTGGTCGGGTGTGCGCCCGGTAGTGGGCAGTGCGGCGGGTGAGCATCAAGGCAAACCGTCGAATGAAACCCGCGAGCATGTGCTGTGGCAGGAGCCGGGTTGCGTGACCCTGGCCGGCGGCAAGCTGACCACGTTTCGCCCGCAAGCCATCGAAGTGCTCAAGGCTTGCGCGGCCATGCTCGACCGTCCATTCGTTGATGACGCCGCGCCGGTGTTCGCCATCGTGCCGCCGCTGGCTATACCGGGACTCAGCGCCAACCGCTGGCGGCGCCTGGCCGGGCGGCATGGTCGAGACCTGCCGAGGCTGGCGAAGCTGCTCGGTGAACTGGGCCACGACACCGTCGGCGGCACCGACACCTTGTGGGCGGAGCTGGCCGTTGCCTGCGATGCGGAAATGGTCCTGCACCTGGATGACCTGCTGCTGCGCCGAACCCGCCTGGGCCTGTTGCTGCCGCGTGGTGGCGAGGAGTATTTCGCTGCCATTGGCCAGCTCTGCCAACCGCGACTGGGCTGGGACGATGAGCATTGGCAGGAGGAATTACAGCGTTATCGGGCGTTGTGGCAGCGCCATCATGGTTTGCCGGATGCCGCGCATTGATGCCCATTGAAGAGAGCTCCATGGATAACCACCCGAACAAGCGTTACCTGTTGGCCATCGACAATGGCACCCAGAGCGTGCGCGCGCTGCTCTTCGACCTGCAGGGCAATCTGCTGGGCAAAGGCAAGGTCGAGTTGCAGGCCTATTACTCGACTCAACCTGGCTGGGCCGAGCAGGACCCGGAATATTACTGGGCAAAACTGGGTGAGGCCTGCCAGCAGTTGTGGCAGCAAACCGGCGTCGATCGTTCACAGATTGCCGGTGTATCCCTGACCACCCAGCGCGGCACTGTGATCAATGTCGATGCCCAGGGCAAGGCGCTGCGCCCGGCGATCCTGTGGCTCGATCAACGCCAGGACGAAGTCAAAGGCGGCATCAAGGGACCCTGGGGCTGGCTGTTCAAACTGGTCGGCGCGCAAGCCACGGTGGACTACTTTCGCGCCCAGGCCGAGGCCAACTGGATCGCCCGCAATCAGCCTGAAGTGTGGGCGGCGACCGACAAGTTTTTGCTGCTTTCGGGGTTTCTCACCCATCGCCTTTGCGGGCGCTTTGTCGATTCGGTGGGCTGTTGCGTCGGTTACCTGCCGTTCGACTTCAAACGCCTGAAATGGGCCGCCCCCACCGACTGGAAATGGCAGGCGCTGGCGGTGCGTCCCGAGCAACTGCCGAGCCTGCACAAACCCGGTGAAACCCTGGGCTACATCAGCGCCGAGGCCAGCCGCCTCACCGGCATTCCCGAGGGGTTGCCGCTGATCGCCGCGGGTGCCGACAAGGCCTGCGAAGTCGTGGGTTCTGGCGTCGTTGACCCAGGCACTGTGTGCCTTTCCTACGGCACCACGGCGACGATCACCAGCACCCGGTCGCGCTATCTGGAAATCGTCCCGTTGATTCCGCCTTACCCGTCCGCGGTGCCGGATCAATACAACTGTGAGGTGATGATTTATCGCGGCTACTGGATGGTCAGCTGGTTCAAGAACGAGTTCGGCCTGCGGGAAATGCAGCAGGCCAAAGCCCAGGGTGTGGAGCCCGAGCAACTCTTCGATGCGCTGGTCGACGCGGTGCCGCCGGGCTCCATGGGGTTGATGCTGCAACCCTACTGGTCGCCCGGTATCCGCGATCCGGGTGTGGAAGCCAAGGGCGCGATGATCGGCTTCGGCGACGTGCATACCCGCGCGCACATTTACCGGGCGATCCTCGAAGGCCTGGCGTATGCCCTGCGTCAGGGCATGGAGAAAATCGAGAAGCGCTCGAAGGTCTCGATCAAGCGCCTGCGCGTCGCCGGTGGCGGCTCCCAGAGCGATGCCGCGATGCAGCTCACGGCGAACATTTTCGGCCTGCCGGCCGAGCGTCCGCATGTCTACGAAGCGTCCGGCCTGGGCGCGGCCATTTGCTGCGCGGTGGGGCTGGGGCTGCACGCGGATTTCCCCACGGCGATGGCCGCCATGACGCGGGTCGGTGCGGTATTCATGCCGCAACCCGAGGCGCAGCAGATCTATGAGCGACTGTACAAAGAGGTCTACCTGCGCATGTATCGACAGCTCAAGCCGTTGTACCAGAGCATCCGCAAAATCACCGGTTACCCCGCTTAGGAAAACACCCGGGAACCCTGTGGGAGCGAGCCTGCTCGCGAAAGCGGAGTGTCAGTCACATCATTTTTGACTGTGCCGCCGTCTTCGCGAGCAGGCTCGCTCCCACATTGGTCCGTGGTGTTTTTTTGCACCGAGGCGTGGCGCTATCGGAGAACTTTTCTGGTGAGATCGGACAGTGTCATGGGCAGGGTCGGTTGTTAGGCTCAACCCCCACGGCACATCCAATAAGAACCAGGCAATGAAGCTGACATTCCTCCTGTTGCTGCTTTGTGCAACGACCCCGACAGCCTGGGGCTGGTCGAACCATACGGTGGGCAGCTACCTGGCGTTGCACGATTTGCCGACGTTGCGTGATGCGCCACAGGTCGAAGCCGAGCCGCTGGAACAGTTTCTTTCCCAGCAATACCAAGCCGTGAGTGCGCTGCTGGATGAGCAGGAACGCTTCGCCCGCGAACACTTCGCCCAATACCCGCCGCGCCCCGACAACCTGCGATTGCCAGCCGTGCCTGGGGACAATCTGCGCCACGACTTCCTCACCGCACTGCGCATCAATCCCGGGATTCATCTGGCGATGGTCATCCAGCCGCTGCCAGGCAAGGATCAGCCTGAGCGTGAGCACCTCAAGGCCGAACAGGTCATGGTGGAGCAGACGCTCTCACCGTGGAACCGCCAGCGCTTCATCGTTGTGGCTGACCACGAACAAGTCACGCCCCTGGCCGTGTTGGCCAGCGCCGCCGATGAGCCGGATTACGGCCACGACATCAACCTGTTCAGCGACAACCCGGGCGAGGTGGGCGCGTTGTACGGCTTCGGCCCGCAACCTTTCGGCGACGCGCGGTTTCAGTACAGCTCCCAAGCGCCCTTTCATATGGGCTTCTTCCATGAAAGCCCGGTGGTGTACGCCGCTGCCGGATTTCTGCAGCGCAGCTGGCCGGACTGGCGCGCCTACCAGTACATGGGCCTGGCGCGACTGGCGTTTGCCACTGGCCATCCCTATTGGGGTTATCGATTTCTCGGTTGGGGCCTGCACCACGTTCAGGACCTGACCCAGCCTTATCACGCCAAGCCATTGCCCGGTGTCGACCTCGCCAATCTTCTTCTGTTGGAAGGCAAGGCTCTGGCCGGCTTCGATGCCGACAAGCAGGCGTCCATCGAACGGGTCGCCACCCGGCACATGGAAGTGGAGAAGTATCAGTCGATATGGCTGCGTCGATTGCTGCGAGCGGGGCAGCCCCATCCGATGCTCGACGTTTATGCCGACTCTGCCAGAGACACCCATTACCCGCCGTACTCGGTGGACTACTTGCGTGAAGTGGTGAGTGCCGAGTCCGTCGACGAATCCGCGGCGTTTGATGAAGCCATCGGCCAGTGGCTGGACATGGCACCGATCACCAGTGATTTCAGCAACGGTAATCAGCTGCAGCGCGAAGAGTTCGACCATCCGGCACTTAACCGGCAGCTGTTCAAACTGCTGGGGCATTTCGGCGCCCACAGCCGGATTTATACCCGCGCGGGACTGGCGCCATAGCCATCGCAGCAACAGTGTCAGAACACAAAAACAATAAAACCAGGGAAAGAGGAAAGGATCATGAGCACTCGATTTCGCCTGTCTGGCGCGGCGCTTCCCGGCGTGGGCCTGGCAGGGCTGCTGCAACTGTGCGCGGTCGACGGCGTGCAGGCCAAGGAGTTCAGCGTGCTGGACAACCAGATCACCGGCTCATTCGACAGTACCTTGTCTTATGGCCGCTTGTGGCGGGTCCAGGGCCGGGACAAGAACAACGATGACGTCAACACCAACGACGGCAATCGCAACTTCGACACCGGGCTGGTTTCCGAGGTGTACAAGATCACCTCGGAGCTCGAGGCCAACTATCAGAACTACGGGATGTTCGTGCGCGGCACCGCGTTCTATGACACCCAGCTGATGGACAAGCGCAACGATTACTACCGTAACAACAACCCGTCGCAACCCAGCCAGAGTTTCCCGCAGGACGACCACTTCACCGACCAGACCCGCGATATCGCCGGCAGCCGGGTGGAGATGCTCGACGCCTACCTCTATGGCAACTGGGACGTCGCGCAGATGCCGCTCACGGCACGCATAGGGCGCCAGGTGTTCAACTGGGGCGAGGGGATTTTCTACCGTGGCGGGATCAACACCACCAACCCGGTGGATGCGGCCAAGTACCGTCTGCCCGGGGCCGAAGTCAAGGAAGTGCTGGTACCGGTGGAAGCGCTGAGCTTCAACATCGGCCTGACCGACAGCCTGACCATGGAAAGCTTTTACCAGACGAACTGGAAGGAAACCCGCATCGACCCGGTCGGCACGTTCTACTCGCAGACGGACCTGTTCGCCGACGGCGGCAACACCGCTTACAACAACTTCAGCGGTACCGCCCTGGACACCCCGGTGCCTGGCTTCGGCAACGTGATCGATCTGTACAGCGCGCTGGGCAACAACCCGTTGCTCAGCCAGGCCCTGAGCACCACCGGCCTGTACGCCAACGGGGTCACCCCGGCCTTTGGCAACACCGTCAAAGTGGCCACGGTCGGCAAGGACTTCAACGCGCGCAACGACGGCCAGTTCGGTTTCGCTTTTCGCTACATCGTAGAAGAGCTCAACAGCACCGAGTTCGGGTTGTACATGGTCAACTACCACGCCAAGGAGCCAACCATTTCCGCCGATCTGGGCGGGTACCAGGGCATCGACATGAATGCCCTGACCAACTTGTTGGCCGGTGTCGCCGGCAGCCAGGCGGGACAACTGGCCAACGGCCTGGCGACCATGGACGTGCTGGGCAATATCCAGGCGCATCGGCGCTACGCCGAAGACATCCGCATGTACGGCTTCAGTTTCAACACCACCCTGGGCCAGGCGTCGGTATTCGGTGAGGTGGCCTATCGGCCGAACCTGCCCATCGGGGTCGCCGCCACCAACGACCTGATCGGCGACCTGGCCAACGGCGCCGCCGCAGCGGCAGGCGGCCAGACCATCAACATCGGCGGGCAGCAGGTGACGCTCGACAGCCAGATCAATAACGCCGAACGGGTGGAAGCGTTCAACACATCCCTGGGCACCATTTACAACTTTGGCCCGAGCCTGTCATTCGACTCGATGTTCGGCGTATTCGAGCTGGCGTCCGAGCATCTGCGCGGCAGCAGCCTGCAATACACCGCGTATGACGGCAGTACCCGTTACTACGCTGGCACCGGCAACTTTTCCTATGTGTCCGGCGGCGAGCGCAGCGACCAGGTCAACCGCAACTCCTACAGCTACACCGCGATGCTCAACGGCACCTGGAACGACGTGTATGCCGGGGTCAACGTCTCTCCTTATGTCGTCTACAAGGATGACTTCGAGGGCAACAGCTATCAGGCGGGCAACGTCATCGAGGGCCGCAAGGCCTACACCCTGGGGATCAAGGCCAACTACCAGAACAAGCTGGAGGCCGAGCTGCAATACACCGAGTTCTACGGCGGTGGGCAGGACAACGGCCTGCGTGATCGCGACAACGTCGGCTTCAACCTCAAGTACTTCTTGTGAGTTCCAACTCATCCCCCTGTAGGAGCGAGCCTGCTCGCGATGACGGACTTTCAGTCGAAGTTAATGTCGGCTGACACACCGCTATCGTCGGAACGCCGCCCGGAGCCGGCTCGCTCCTACAGAGGATCTGCCGTGTTTTGCAGACCAGCTGGATTTTTTCGGAGAACGATCATGTTTCACACTTCACGACTGACCAAGACCACGCTGGCACTGTTCCTGAGCCTGGCCGCCGGCAGCGCACTCGCCGCGGTCACGCCCCAGCAAGCCGAGCAATTGAAGACCACGCTGACGCCGCTGGGGGCCGAGCGTGCCGGCAATGCGGCCGGAACCATTCCGGCGTGGACCGGCGGCATCACCCAGGCGCCGGCGGGCTACAAACCCGGCCAGCATCACCTGGACCCCTATGCGGCGGACAAGCCGCTGTTCACCATCACCAAGGCCAACCTTGAACAGTACAAGGCCCACCTCAGCCCGGGTCAGATCGCACTGTTCAACAGCTACCCCGACACCTTCCAGATGCCGGTCTATCCCTCTCGCCGCTCGGGCTCGGCGCCGCAGTGGCTGTATGACAACACCTCGAAAAATGCGACCGCGACCAAGCTGCTCGATGGCGGAACCGGTTTTGCCGATGCCTATGGCGGTGTGCCGTTCCCGGTGCCCAAGGATGGCATCGAGGCGCTGTGGAACCACATCACCCGTTATCGCGGCATCTATGTGGTCCGTCGTGCCTCCGAAGCACCGGTACAACGCAACGGCAGCTTCGCGCTCGTGACCTCGCAGCAGGAAGGGCTGTTCAACTATTACCGCCCGGGCGGGCAGTTTGCCGACCTGAAAAACATCCTGTTCTACTACCTGGCGTTCGTGAAGAGCCCGGCCCGGTTGGCGGGCGGTGCAGCGTTGGTTCACGAGACCCTGGACCAGCTCAAGGACCCGCGCCAGGCCTGGGTCTACGACGCGGGCCAGCGCCGTGTACGCCGGGCGCCGAACCTCGCGTATGACACCCCGATCGCCTCATCCGACGGCCTGCGCACGGCGGACGATACGGACATGTTCAACGGCTCGCCAGACCGCTACGACTGGAAGCTCAAGGGCAAGCAAGAGGTCTACATTCCCTATAACAATTACAAAGTCGGCAGCCCTGAAGTGAAGTACGAGCAGTTGCTCACACCGGGCCACCTCAACCCGCAATTCACCCGTTATGAGCTGCATCGGGTCTGGGTGGTCGAAGGCACGCTCAAGCCGGGTGCGCGGCATATCTATTCCAAGCGAGTGCTGTTTCTGGACGAGGATAGTTGGGGCGCCGCCCTGGTGGATCAATACGACGGGCGAGGCGAGTTGTGGCGGGTGTCGATGGCCTACCTGAAAAACTTCTACGACCTGCCCACCACCTGGAGCGCGCTGGACGTATTCCATGACTTGCAGGCGCGTCGTTACTACGTGCAGAACCTGGACAACGAAGAGCCGGCCACAGTGGACTTCGCCCAACCGGTGCCGGAAGACGCGTATTTCATGCCGTCGGCATTGCGCCAGCGCGGGACGCGGTGATATTGGCCATTCGGAAGATTGCCGGGTTTTGGTTTACCAGGATGTGCTAGCCTGCAATCAATGATTTCATTGATTGCAGGAGGCATCATGGCCAGCATCACCATTAGAAACCTTGATGAGAAGCTCAAGGAGCAGCTGCGTATCACAGCGGCTCATAACGGACATTCCATGGAAGAAGAGGCTCGCCTGATTCTGGGCAGGGCCTTGGCGACTGTTGATCGCGCCGGTGGACTTGGAAGCAGGATCCGCAACAGATTCAGCGCTCTGGGCGGCGTTGAGCTTGATCTGCCAGAGCGTTCAGAGAAAGCAACGGCGGTGGATTTTTCTGAATGATAGTGCTCGATACCAACGTTCTTTCAGAGTTTATGCGAGTCGAGCCTGAAACCCAGGTGCTTGCCTGGGTTGATGCGCAGCCATCGATGGATCTGGCAATCAGTGCGGTAACGGTGGCAGAAATACTCCACGGCATCGCACGCTTGCCTTCGGGCAAGCGCAAACAGAAACTTGAAGCCCATGCCATGGCAATGTTCGAAGAGGACTTTGCCGGACGCATTTTGCCGTTCGATGCTCATGCCGCTGTTGAGTACGCAACGCTGACGGCAGGTGCTGAAGCCAATGGACGTGCGGTTTCAATGGCAGATGCGCAAATCGCCGCCATTTGCCGAAGCCATGGGGCAGCCATAGCCACCCGCAATGTACGAGATTTCGAGTTCAGCGGTGTTGAAGTGATAGATCCCTGGATGAGCTGAACTCCCCCCCTGTAGGAGCGAGCCCGCTCGCGAAGAACCTGCCAGCGCCGCGATCATTCAGAATGCACGCGTTATCGTTGGCCACCATCGCGAGCAAGCTCGCTCCTACAGGACGAGCCTGCTCGCGATTGGATGGTCGATTCAGCGAGCGCTGAATGTCACACGCGGAAGTGGCTCACCATCTGCTGCAATTGACCACCCAGCCGCGCCAGTTCAATGCTGGACTTGGCGGTTTCATCGCTCGCCGCGGCAGTCTGTTCGGACACGTCGCGCACGTTGATGATGCTGCGGCTGATCTCTTCGGCCACGGCGCTTTGCTGTTCGGCAGCGGCGGCGATCTGCTGGTTCATCGACTGGATGTTGGACACCGTGCGGGTGATGTTCTCCAGTGACTCGCCGGCCTTGCGGGTCAGGGCCACGCTGCTGTCGGTGAGGACGCGGCTGTTGTTCATCACGGCGGATACTTGTTGCGTGCCGTTCTGCAGGCCGGCCACCAGGCCTTCGATTTCCTCGGTGGATTTTTGCGTGCGCTGAGCCAGGCCTCGGACCTCGTCGGCCACCACCGCAAAACCACGACCGGCTTCACCGGCACGGGCCGCTTCGATGGCGGCATTGAGTGCCAGCAGGTTGGTCTGCTCGGCGACGGCCTTGATTACGTCCATGACGCTGCCGATCTTGTCGCTTTCCCGTTGCAGCACGCTCATGGCTTCGGTGGAACGCACCACTTCGCTGGCCAGGCGTTCGATCTGAGCGATGGCTTCGTTGACCACTTTGTCCCCTTCACGGGCTTCGCCGTCCGCCGCCGCAGCGGCTTGCGAGGCTTCTTCGGCGTTGCGCGCGACTTCCTGCACCGTGGCGGTCATCTCATGCATGGCGGTGGCCACCTGATCGGTCTCGACTTTCTGACTGTTGACCCCGGCACTGGTCTGCTCGGTCACGGCCGACAGCTCTTCGGCGGCGCTGGCGATCTGGGTCACGCCATCGCGGATGCCGCTGATCAAGTCGCGCAGGGTCACGCCCATGCGCGCGATGCCTTGTTGCAACACGCCAAGCTCATCACGACGGGAGACCAGCACGTTGTGGGACAGGTCACCGCTGGCGATGCGATCGACCACCGCCAGGGTTTCGCGCAGTGGACGGGTGATCTGGCGAGTGATGACCACGGCGGCAATGATGCCCACCAGCAGTGCCAGCAAGGTGCTGATCAGTTGCAGAGTGCGCGCCCGGGCGCTTTCGGCATCACGGCGGTCGAGCTGGATCTGATACAGCTGATCGCTCTGGGACACGATGGCGGCGCCCTGGTCGGTCATTTCCTTGCGCGCTTGCACCGCGTCATTGCTGGCGGCCTTGTAGGTCTGCAAGGCGCCGCGGTAGTTGCCCAGTGCGGTTTCCAGCTGACGCAGGGCGTCTTGTTGGGAATCGGCGAAATGCACGTTCAGCGGTTTCAGGCTGGCGATGGCGGCGTCCAGTTGGCCGACGGCTTTTTGCTCGGTCTCGGCATTGGTACTGGCGGTATAGCCGCGCACTTCGTAGCGCGCCAGCAGGAACGCTTCCTTGGCCGCGGTGATGGCCTGGAACTGTTCGAAACGCTGGTCGCTCAACGGCATTTGTTGCACGCGGGTATTGATGTCATTGATCAGCGTGTTGGCGGTTTCCGCGTTGGCGCTCATGGCGTCGCGGGCGCTGTTACCGGTGCGATAGGCGCTGCGCATCTTGCCCAGAGACGCCCTGTAGGCGTCGATGACGGCGCCTTGCTCGCGCAGCAGCTTGAGGTTTTCCGGGCTCTTGAACTTCGCCAGCAGGGCTTGCTGCTGAGCCGAGAAGGCGTCGAGGGTGGTCTGCACGCTCTGCGCGGCGGTTTCGTCGCCGTTGGTCAGCATGTATTGCAGGCGAACGACGCGCAGCTTGGTCAGGCCGGCGTTGAGCTGGGTGATGTCGCTCATCCAGTTGCTGCGGTCAATCAACCCGCCCAGGCTGGTCCAGCCGGTCAGGGCCAGGACGCAGGTCAGTGCCAGGACCAGGCCAAACCCCAGGCCCAGTTTCAGGTTCACGCTGATGTTGCCGAACCAGCTATTCATCACATTCCTCCAGGAACTTGGTACTTCTTTATCGTCGGTTGGCTGGAAGATTGTTTTTTTTGGAAGCCGCCAAGCTGTGTAAGCAGGATGTATCGGCAGCAATCCCGGGAGCTGAAAGGATTTTTCCGCAGGGTTTGTGTAACAAGATTTTTACAGCGCTTTTAAGCTTTTTTTCACATAGGTTTCACCAGCCACCGACGCGCCTTTCTTTAACCTGCCGGGAATTTGATGAAGTAGCGCGTGCCGGCGAGGCGGCTTGATGTGGAATTAAGACTGAGTCTTTTCGGGATAAAACGCTCGATCGATCTGAACCGCTTCGCCCGCTATCGCAACGCAGCGGTGGTGTTGGCCTCGGTGTTGCTGGTGATCCCGTTGACGGTGTTTTTGCTGCGACCTGCCGCCGTTGCAGACCTGGCTCACGGCAATGTGACCGGTGCACAGGCGTTGATGACCGGGTGGGCCAAGGGCGACCTGATCGTTCTGGTGCGCCACGTCGAACGCTGCGATCACTCCTCGGCACCTTGCCTGTTTGGCAACGATGGCATTACCGAACGCTCGCGCCGTGTTGCCATGGGAGTCGGTGCGCACTTCCAGGACCTGGGCCTGGACAAGGCCGATATCTACAACAGCCCGATCCTGCGCGCGGCGCAGACCGCCAGCTTCATGTTCAACAAAGTCGGCACGGGCGAAGACTGGTTGATCAGTTGCAAGGGCACCATGCTGCGCGACGCGTTGGCGCACAAGGTGGCCGGGCGTAACCTGATTCTGGTGACCCACAGCGAATGCATGGCCCAACTGACAAAAGACCTCCATTTGCCGACGTCGACCCTGGGTTATGGGGCCTCTCTGTTTATCTCCGCCGAATCGCCGCACACTCCGCGCATGCTTGGCTTCATCGAAGCCTCGGATTGGCCGACGGTGACAACCCGTTGAATTTCACCATCCCTTTGAATCAGGACTGAGCATGCCGACCGCCTCCCGCTACCGCTTTTACTGGGTGAATTTTGGTATTCCGCTGGCCTGCGCGGTCGCGGTGTTCCTGATGTTCGACATGACTGGCATCGACATCGCCTTCAACAATTACTTTTTTGATCCGGTGACGCAGACGTACCCGTTGGACCAGGTCCATCTGTTCGAAAAAATCACCCACAAATGGGCGCGGATCATTCCGAACTGGACCGGCGAAATGGCGATTATCGGTGCCTTGCTGTCGTTTCTCTGGCCGCGCCTGAAGGCTGAAAAGCACTCGAAAATCATCGCCTTCCTGGAAAAAATCAAAGTCGCACCGGTACTGCGCTTTGCCAACCGCCATCGACGCGACTTTCTCTACGTGGTGTTCGCGTTCTCCATCAGCACCGGGGTCATTCACTACCTCAAGGGCCACACCAGCGTGTATTGCCCGATCGAGACCACCCTGTACGGCGGCAAGATGGAGCACATTGAGTGGTATGAGAATTTCGACCTGCTGAAAGTCGCCGGTGAGGGGCGCTGCTGGCCGGGCGGACATGCGTCGGGCGGCTTCACCATGCTGGCGTTGTACTTCGTGGCGCGCCGTTATCGCTGGCGCTATTCCAAAGCGATCATGTACGGCTCGCTGACCCTCGGTTTCATCTATGGCACCACGCGGGTATTGCAAGGGTGGCACTACATGTCCCATACCTTCTGGGCGGGGATCTTCGTGTGGTTGGCGTGTTTGCTGACGGCGCTGGCGTTTTATGGGCGAGCGAGGCTGGAGCAGCCGGTGCTCTCCAAAGCGCAACAACCGGTGCCGACGGCTCAGACTCAACCTGTGAATTGAGTTGGCGTTGAACCGCAAAACCCGCACCTCGAAAGGGTTGCGGGTTTTTTGTTGCGCGAGGAAATCTTCAATGAGTCTCGGATTGCGAATTCGCAGGCGAAAAAAAGCCCGCGGGAGGCGGGCAAACCATAGTTTCTTGAATGAGCGAGGACAATGTACAGGCCGGTGCGAGGGGGTGGGGTGAAGAAAAATTCATCTCGCTCCAAGTCCCGGGCTTTGCGGGTTCGCCCAGCGACTAATCTGTCTGTCAGGCATCGACTGGATGCCACTACCTGGAAACTGGGAGGCCCGTGTTTTCATTGCCGATTTCGCTGCTGCTGGCGTTCCTCATCGGCTGGGTCTCTCAGCGCATGGGCATGTGCCTGGTCAATGCCATCGGGCTGCTGCTCAAGCGTCGGCCGACCCTGTTCGTGTCGCTGGTCAGTTGTGGCTTGTTCGGTCTGTTGCTCGCACCGCTCTACGCCTTGTCTGGCGTCAGTCAGCCGCTGTTCATCCCAGAGGTTGGCTATCTGTCACTGGTTGGTGGCGGGTTGCTGTTTGGCCTCGCCTCTGTGCTCAACGACGGGTGCAGCGTCGGCACCCTCACCAAGCTCGCTAGCGGCAACCTCAACAAGGTCTTTACCATCCTCGGCTGGGTGCTGGGCATCGTACTGTGGCATCACCTGAACATGCTGCCCGAACACCGGGCACTGCAAATGCCGATGATCACCAGCCGTCATTACTGGCTTGTCATTGGCATCGTGTTGCTGATTCTGCTGTTCCTGATCCGGATCCACGGTGACAAACACCTGGTGCTGTCGAGCCTGCTCCTGGGGGCGTTGACCAGCGCCCTCTACACCTTTGAGCCGCTGTGGACGCCCAGCGTGTTTTTCTACGATCTCTCACAATTGTTCTGGGGCTCGGGCGACAGATCATTGACCACCCCGCGTGTGACGGTGTTCGCCATGCTGATGCTGGGCATGCTCTGTTACACCTTGCATCGCCGTACCTTCAACTACCAGCGGTTTGCCACGATGACAGCGGCCAGGCATTTGCTCGCAGGCGTATTGATGGGCACCGGTGCGTCGATGATGCTGGGCGGCAATGACTCGCAGATTTTGTTGGTGTTTCCGACGCTGACCTGGGTGGGGGCGGTGCCGTTGGTGTCGATTGTGTTGGGGATATTGGTGGGGGTTGGGATTAAGCGGCTGCGTGCCTGATGATCGCGGCCCTGGAGTTGGACGACCTCAATGAGGCCGTCCATTTTCCAAGGATCAAACCAGCATCCGCAACCGCCGCCCAACCACATCCAGCAAATCGCAACCATCGCGCAGGGAGGTGACCAGCACCCGCGCCAGTTCGCTGTAAACACCCTCGTCAGCCGCGAAGCTCTCCAGCAATTGTGTCGCGGTTCGAATGCGATAGGCGGCTGTTTCATGCAGCACATCCAGCGGTGCCTCGGTGTCGATCAGCAGCGACGCGATGGTGCAATCGATACCGGTCATCGGCATGTATCGATCCATTTCAGGCCTCCACTTCGTCGAGTGGCGCGATGTTGTCCAGTGCCCGGTTTACCAGCAATTGCGCCAGCACGGCCAACTGCTGGATCGCCAGGGCGATGTTGCGACGCGAGCTTTCAAGTTCACAGGCAAGGTCGGTGCTCATGACGTTGAGCGAGGCGAGGGTTTCGCTGGCGTGGGTGAGCAGAGAGGGGGTGTCGATGTCGGGGCGGAGGGTGAAGACGTGGCTGATGGGGTCGAGGTGATTGGGGTTGCGCAGGCGGGTGCTGATGGCGGGTTCGGTGGTTTTGGAGAGTTGGGATAAGTCGGGTATTTCGGTTGTTGAGTTTGGTGAAGTGTTTGGCGGGTTGGGGCTATGTTTTTTCAAGATTGTGCTCCGTCTTTGGTTGAAGGAGCTGCCAACTATCTGCTGTCAATCAGATGTGGGTGGCAGCTGTACGCGGGTTGACAGACCGGCGAGCAACCAAACCGGTGCATCCGAAGATGCCCCACGCACAGCCACCATAAGACAGAACGCGCAGAAGCATGCCGTTTTATTGGGAAGAGTGGAAGGTAGCTCTTCAGCCTGTCAAAGCCGATCGCTGATGTGCAGCGACCCTTGAAGGCTATCGTCGAGAAGTTGCGTCCGCCAGTTCATGAAAGGCGATGCGTTTTGCGGGAAATGTCCTAGGACGTGAGGAAGGCATCGAGATGGGTAACCGCTTGGATGCTGAGTCAAATCGATTCGTAGTAATGTCCTGTATGCAATACATTTGATCACCAATGTCACGGTAATCGAACATGGATCAATCTCTTCTGCTATCCCGCCTGGGGCACCAAATACGTGAAAAACGTAAGAGTCACGGACTGACGCAATCAAGAGTTGCTGAGCTTTCCGGGTTGCCGCGACAGAAAGTTATTGCCGTGGAAAAGGGTACATCCACCGTTGCGATGGTCGCGTATGCCCGAGTTTTGTGCGCATTGGATTGTGAGCTTTCTGTGATTCCGGCAGCACTGCCAACGCTTGAAGAACTAGGTGAACTGTTCGAGTGAAACGATGGCTTTTGCGTGAACATAACAGCTTACAAATCCGCCAGTTTTACCATGTGCTTGAAATGATGCTCCCAAAGCCTGACCCCTAACCCGCCCGTCCGATCCAGCGATGACCCCACCGTCAAATCCGTAATCAACGTCGGCTGCAAACCCGCATCAAACAGCGCAAACCCCGCCGCCAGGCAGCAGGTCTCGGTCTGCAGGCCGCACACCAGCACGCGTTCGACATTGAGGCTTCTCAGGTAGTCGATGGTTTCCGGTGTGGGCGCGTAGCCGTGCTTGATAAAGACGCGGTCGGCCGGGATCAGGCTGTCATCGTCGGGCGCTGGGTGCCAGCCGAGCTGTTTTTCGAAGGGGGTTATGGATTCGTCATGGCGCTCGACCGTGGCGACACTGGGCAGGTTGCCGATGAGCCTCTGGATACCGTCGATCAGCCTTTGCGGCGGGGCGAAGCAGGGTTGTACGTCGATGATCAGGAGGGCTTGGCGCATGGGCTTCTCCGAGGTGATGGCAGTGATAGGAGCGACTGTGCACAGAGCGGCATCGCGCGACTGTCCTGTGACCCTATCGTCAGATTTTACCTGCCACAAAGTGCTTTTGTGAGTTGTGGGCGTACGATGTAACTCACGTTTTCGCTGAAATCCTGGGGGAGCGAACGAAGCGACCGAGCGATGTTGAACTGGAGAAAAGTCATGATTCGCAAGCACTACTTGAAAGCCCTGGCGACGCTGCTCATCGCCGCCGGCGTGCAGTGGGTGACGCTACCCGTCTACGCGACCGAGCAGGGTGAACAGCGACGTGAAGCTCGCGATACCAGGCAGGAAGGACGATCCACTGCCCGGCAAACCAAGGATGAATGCAGAAAGGGCAGTGACAAGAGCAACGTGGAATGTCGCCAGGACAAGCGCAGCACCAAGCAGGATACCCGTCGTACGGCCCGGGATATCAAGTACTGAGCGTTGGTGTCGGGTCGGTTTCAGGCTGTTGCAGGGTTTGCGATGCAGCCGGAAACAACAAGCCCGCACAAGGCGGGCTTCGTTGGTGTCTCAATTGGGCCGGGGTAATCTGAACTGGTAGTCTAAGTATTTGATTTAAAATGAAAAAAATAGGTTTAACGATTCTTTGGAATACCATTTGGAATACCAAGGCTTTGGGTGGCGGGGTAGAGGAAAGGGAGGGGTTCCGGCTGGTTTCATCACCTAAGGTAGTTTTCCTAGCCGCCTTTCAGTCTGCCTGTGAAGTACACGCCATTCTCAGTCTCCGTCGTTATCAGATGCTCCAAGATTTGAGCTCGTTTCAGCTCGTGCTTTTTTGCCAGCGTATCGAGTAGCTCGATCGCGGTTTTCGATAGCATGACATTAACCTGCTTCTTGTCTGCTGTGCGTTCGTCGAACTGCTTACGGTTCCATCGTTTTTTGATCGCCTGGATGATGGCTTTCAGTTCGTTGCGGCCGAGCTCTGCTTCATCAAAGTACATGAGCAGCTCTTTGTAATTGTTGATAGGGAGCTGGCTTTTAAATATGGATACATGGTGCTTCTCTAACCATTCCCAAGCGCATTTGCAGCGTTTGAGGCCATCCTTTTTGTCTTCGAACCACTCGAAAGCTCTGTCCCCAGCCTTGTGTCTAAGCCAACGATTGTGAAGGTTTTCGATTTCGTCTGCTTTTTCTGCGATAGGGGCATTCCAGAGATCAAGCATGGCGATGAGACGACTCCTGCCTGTGAGGTGTACCAGGCCTTGAGGCAGTCCCCGGGGAGGTCCCAGCGCGGTGATGTCCTCAATCCTGCGAAGTAGCCATTGATACTGCCGCTCATCTCCGTCAATCCACTTGAAATTGCCATCTGGGAGCAGAGCCCGATCTTTGTCCGAGTTTATGCCTTCAAGGATGTGGATATTTTCATTCAGTGTGAGGGCGATTGTTTCCCTCATGGTGGCGCCGTTGCAGGTGGAGGGATCTAGATCAATATTTCCGTAGTACTGCAGGCAGAGCCATAGCCAGATGTCATGGCGATTGCTTTGTCGTGGTTCCTTGAGCAAACGGCTTAGCTCATCAAGCCCGCTATCGTCAACGATGAAAGTATTATCCATAGTCATGCTCTATCAATTGCCAAGCATTAATAATATTAATTGGGTTTGGTTCTAGTAGGAGTCTATATGCGCTCTATGCGCGTTCTACAAGTATTCTATAGTGGATGAATTGATATTGTATGTTTATTCTATGGGTATTCTAGAATAATTATTCTCGTGGCAGCTAGCAAATATGGGCTCTGTAGCCAAAAGTGGTTGGTTTTTTTTAGCAGTGCCTAGTATTTTTGCCGTGTGAATCGATCATGAAGTTCAAGGCCGCCAGGGCGCCAGTTACGTTTTTGTCGCGTTCCTGGAGTTGGTGGCGCATATGGCGTTAAACGTTCATCAGTAACAACGGGGCCTTATGGGGGCTGATATCGAGTGGCAGCGAGATTGTCAGCACATGCTGCTGATGCTTATAGGTTGCGCATGTCAATTTCGGCAAAGCGCGAATGCACAGCGGCCGAGACTGCTTCGAGTCTTTTGCGTGTGGCATAGGTGTTGGCCGAAGTCGGGCGCGTGCAAAGGTGATTAACGCTCTGTGCAAGGCTGAATTGATTCGTCGTCGGGAGCCTTGGGCAAGATATTGGCGAAGCTCCCTAGGCTTGCGTCTCCGTTTGACGTAGTTGATCCTGAGCTAAGTGGCGTCGGTCGAATTTTCGGTTAATAAATCTTCAACTGAGCGGCGCAGGCTTGCCGTTCTGATGGGATTCTCTGCGAAGCCTGGGCGGTCAACGTTAAGCAGTAGGCGTGGTGAGTATTTATTTACAGACCTTGCGAATCCTCTGAACGAATATGAGGAGACAGTTCATGAGGATCATCCGTCTGAAAGAAGTTATCGACTGCACCGGCTTGGGCCGATCCACCATCTATAAGTACATCACCGAAGGAGCCTTTCCAAAGCCAGTCCCGCTGGGTGATCGGCGTGTTGGGTGGGTTGAAAGCGAGGTGCATGATTGGATCCTGGCAAGGATCGAGGAGCGCGACCTGACCTAGGGTGCGTCCGAGGTAAGGACATCTAATAGCTAGGCATAACTGCCATGACCGGTTTGCAGCCGGTCATGGCAGTTATGCCGGCTGGACCTTGCCAGCGCTTGCCGGGATTGCCTGGAAACTCTCTACATATACCAGGCAGTGTTGCTTCCATTGCCTCGGCCTTCTGGGCTTCAGCCGGATCAGGGCATAGTTTTTTACCGGAGTGATAACGGAACAAATATGTAAGCGTGGCGGGAGCAGTCGGGTCTCAGTTCCCTCAGTTTTCTGGAGAGGGCTTTCTCGGTGTGGGTATTATGCTTTTAGTAGCTCTCATTACCCGTAGGGTCGATACTATTATGCATGGCGGCTACTGGCTCCCAAGCCAGTAGGTCATGTCCTACAAGGCTGTGATTAAAAAAATACACACTGCGCATTGGTTATGAACCTTATCCCAGTGAGTAGTAACCATGCTTCGTCATCCCGATAACACCAACCTCCGCCTGCACCACTACGACACCTTTGAAGGCCTGCCAGTGATGGTCGAGAAAGGCCCCTTCGTCTGGCAATACCTGTCCCGCTTGAAGCGCACCGTAGATCTGGCACTTGAGCAGTACTCCAGGCTATTGGCCTTCAGAGTGGATCTCCGTCTGCCAGTCGGAACCGATCTACCTGATCATGCATACACGAATAAAGTCATCAGTAGATTCATTGAATCCTTCAAAGCGAAGATTGAGCACAACCGTGATAAGGCCCGTGAACGAAATCTATACGCTCATGACTGCAAGGTCCGGTACGTCTGGGCTAGAGAGGTTGGGTATGGCAACAGGCCTCATTACCACCTGCTGATCTTGCTCAATCGAGATGCCTACTACACGGTTGGCCGGCTGCGATCTGAGGCTGACAACATGATCAGCCGCATGCAAGAGGCATGGGCCAGTGCATTGGACTTGGCTGACAATCAAGTTGATGGGCTGGTTGAGATCCCCCGTAATGCGGAATACCGACTAGATAGGGATATGCGTGCAGGCGATGAGGACGTGCTGCAGGATCTGTTCTACCGCGCCAGCTACCTGTGCAAGTCTGCTACGAAGTCCTATGGGAGTAATCATCATGGCTTTGGATGTAGTAGAGACTGAGTGGACCTGTTCGATTGCAATTCATGACAGTCCCCTTTGTGGTTTTAGGGAAGGTTGCCCTCCGATGGGTATCACCTGTAAGAAGGGTTGCAGAGCCTCTATCAGATGTTCGAGCGCGTCTTCTTCGCTCAAGCTACTGACATCGATTTGCAGTTGGCATCTTGCAGCAAGTTCGTCCGTCACCCTGTTTCTGAAGATCGAGTTGAGCGTTTCATTGTCCTCTGCTGTCATTCCTCTTTGGCGCAGCCTAAGTGAGAGACGACTGATCGAGCCCTTGAATTAAGGCCAAGATAAAGTACAACCACCGAACGGGGTTCTTGGTGAGCAAAGAATGCTCATGATAGTAGAGAGTGCGGTTCGTCTGGGTGAGGGAGCGTGGTGCAGCATGAAGGAGCTCACCATCACCGAACAATCTTGCTGAGCCACAATGTGTACCGGGCAGTAGGTAGGCTTGTGTCCAGACGACCACGGATCTTCAGTCGCATGGAAGAGGTCTTGGCCAGTGCTTTGGGCCTACCTGATGATCAAGTCGACGGGCTAGTACATATCCCCCGTAACGCGGAATACCGAGTTGATCGGTATGTGCGTGCTGACGATGAGGACATGCTGCCGGATCTGTTCTACCGAGCCAGCTAACTCATTCCCGCCACTCATTTTTTGAAACGTGAGATCATTTCGTCAATCTAGCTCTAGCCATCAAGGGAACACGATGACACCAATGCTGCTCACCGAACATCAGCGCCAATACGTTGCTTGGTTACTCACCCGGCGCGCAGCTGGAGACTCGGTAGAGTCACTCGCCTCCACCCTTGTCGATTCGCAGGTAGACCTCAATCCGCACCAAGTCGATGCAGCGTTGTTTGCCTGCCGCAATCCGCTATCTCGTGGCGTGATCCTGGCGGACGAAGTTGGCTTGGGTAAAACCATCGAGGCGGGGTTGGTGATTTCCCAGCGTTGGGCAGAGCGTCGGCGCCGTATCTTGATCATCGCGCCGGCTAATCTGCGCAAGCAGTGGCACCAAGAGCTGCAGGACAAGTTCAATCTGCAAGGTCTGATCCTGGAAGCCAAAAGCTATAACAACATCCGCAAGCAGGGCGACAAGAATCCCTTCGTGTTCGGCGGTGGGCCGGTAATTTGCTCCTACCAGTTCGCCAAGTCCAAGGCCAAGGATGTTAAGTCTGTGGCCTGGGATCTGGTCGTTCTCGATGAGGCTCACCGGCTTCGTAACGTCTACAAGAACAACAATGTTATTGGCAAGACACTCCAGGATGCTTTGGCGCATGTGAATTCTAAAGTTTTGCTGACTGCGACTCCCCTGCAGAACTCTCTGCTTGAATTGTATGGTTTGGTCAGCATTATCGACGATCGTGTGTTCGGAGACATTGACAGTTTCCGTGCTCAGTTCATCAACACACCTAAAGATCAGGCTTTCGCCGGACTGCGACAGCGGTTGGCAGGTGTCTGCAAGCGAACCCTGCGTCGCCAGGTACAGCAGTATGTGCCTTACACTGCGCGGCGAGCGATTGTTCAGGAGTTTACTCCGACTCAGGAGGAGCGTGAGCTTTCCAGCCTGGTTGGTGAATATCTGCGTCGCCCCAACTTGAATGCCTTGCCAGAGGGCCAAAGGCAGCTGATTTCCTTGGTGCTTTGGAAGCTACTGGCGTCATCAACCCATGCGATTGCCGGGGCGCTAGATACCATGGCCAAGAGACTACAGGGTACGCTCGACAAAACCGCTGAATTCGTTGACCTCACAGAAACGTTGGATGAAGACTATGAAGGCCTGGACGAGCTGGCCGACGAAAGTGATAAGGATGGGAGCACAAATGAGACTTTGGCGCTTTCAATTGGCGAGCGCGATGCCATTTCGGCAGAGATTGCAGAGCTGCGGCAATTTAAGCAAATGGCGACAAGTATTAGCGAGAATGCCAAGGGTAAGGCGTTGCTCGTGGCATTGGGACGCGCTTTTGCAGAGCTTGAGCGTCTAGGCGCTGCCCGTAAGGCAATCATCTTTACCGAGTCGCGTCGCACTCAGGATTACCTGCTTTCGCTGCTTGCTGAGACACCCTATGGTAACGGAATCGTGCTCTTCAATGGCACTAATACCGATCAGAACGCTCAGCGAATCTACAAAGACTGGCTGAAACAGCATGCGGGTAGCGATCGAATCACCGGCTCTAAAACAGCTGACACTCGTGCTGCTCTGGTTGAGCACTTCAAAGAGCGTGGTACCGTCATGATTGCCACTGAAGCGGGCGCTGAAGGTATCAACCTACAATTTTGTTCGCTGGTGATTAACTACGATCTGCCTTGGAACCCGCAGCGTGTCGAACAGCGCATCGGTCGATGCCATCGTTACGGACAGAAGCACGATGTGGTAGTGGTGAACTTCGTTGACCGTAGCAATGAAGCTGATGCGCGGGTCTATGAATTGTTGGCAGAGAAGTTCCAGCTGTTTGAAGGTGTTTTCGGTGCAAGCGACGAGATTTTGGGCTCTATCGGCTCAGGCGTTGATTTCGAGCGTCGTATTGCCGAGATCTATCAGAACTGCCGCAATCCCGAGGAGATCAGGCGTAGTTTCGAGCAGTTGCAGCTGGAGCTGTCCGGGGAAATCAGTGAAGCCATGGTCAAGACTCGTCAGGTGCTGCTTGAGAACTTCGACGAGGAAGTACAGGACAAGCTACGCATCCGTGCCGAAGACAGCAACAAGACTCGAAACCGTTACGAGCGCCTGCTGCTAGATTTGACTCGTGCCGAGTTGGACGGCTATGCACGTTTTGAGAACGATAGCTTTGAACTCTATGACTTGCCGGCAAGCAGCGCGGCTGACATTGCGCTGGGGTGCTATGAACTACCGCGCCGCTCTGGTGAATCACACCTTTACCGCCTCGGGCATCCGTTAGCTGCTTGGGTCGTTGAACAGGCTAAAGGACGACGGCTCGACCGGGGTTTGCCAGCCCGGCTTGTATTTGACTACGACGCTTATGGAACCCGTATCAGCACCCTAGAACCTTTGCGGGGAAAGCAAGGCTGCCTGACTCTAAAGCTTTTCTCCGTCGAGGCGTTGGGCAACCTGGAGCAGCATTTGGTGCTGTCCGCCGTCACAGCTGACGGAGAGTCGTTGTCCGAAGACGATCCGGAAAAGCTGCTGCGTCTGCCGGCAAATTTGGAGCAAGGCGAGCATGGAGAGGCTGAAACGGCGCTGCTGGTCGATGACCTTGAACAACGCAAGAACCAACTGCTGCGTGAGATCAACCAGCGCAACATGGGCTACTTCGAGCAGGAGGTTGAAAAGCTTGATGCTTGGGCTGATGACCTCAAACTGGGGCTAGAGCAGGAAATTAAGGCGATTGACGTCGAGATCAAGGAGCTGCGCCGGACGGCAGCTACGGCAGCGACGCTGGAGGAGAAACTCGGCTACCAGAGACAGCAGCGCGAGCTGGAGGGAAAGCGCAGCAAGCTGCGCCGCGAGCTGTTTGCCCGTCAAGACGAGATCGAGGAAGAGCGCAATTCGCTGATCGACCAGTTGGAGCAACAGTTGCAGCAAAAGGTTGAGGAGAAAACCCTGTTTACTATTGAATGGAAGCTGATTTGATGACAGCGCTCGAACCGCAATACATGACCATTCTAAAAAAGGTGCTGAAGGAGCGTTTCGTTCCATTTTTGCCCCCCCTGCTGGATACCAAAAAGCCAGCAGCAGACCAAGCGGCCAAGCAACTCTCGCGAGCGTTCAGTGCTTTCGCTCTGCACAAGTTGCTTGATCTGACGCCCCAAATTGCTGCCGCCGCGGTAGTGGATGATTTTCAGGACAAAGGCATTGACGCCATCTATTACGACGCCAAGTCTGAATCGCTCTATCTGCTGCAAACCAAGCTGAAGGAGTCGGAGCAGTTCAAACAAGAGGATGCATTGCCGTTTTGTGAAGGTGTGCGTTTTTTGCTAAAGCAGGATTTCGCCGCCTTTAACGCTAACGTACAGAACCGGCAAATCGAGATTGAAGGTGCCCTCGATGCGTGTAGCCGCATTCAGTTGTTGGTACCTTTCACAGGCGACGGCGTTTCCAAAACCGCCAGCGATGCCTTGCAAGCTCTGCTCGATGATGAAGACCTCGACGAGGAACGCTTGGTCAAATTGGTACATTTTTACGCTGCCGCCGACATCACCCGTGACCTGCTCGCCGAGCAAGCGTACAAGCCGGTGCATGCCGATATCACGCTGCACAAACACGAAAAAATCGAAACGCCCCGCATTACCTATTACGGTGTGGCGCGGCTGGCTGATCTCGTTGCGCTGCACCAGAGCCACGGCAAGGCCTTGTATGAGCGCAACATTCGCTACTTTCTTGGCAGTAGCAAGTCCGACGTTAACAAGGCCATCAAAGCGACTCTGCACGACAAGCCTGAGGATTTTTTTTATCTCAACAACGGTGTCACGGCGGTCTGCGACCTGATCGACCCGAAAGCCAGCAAAAACGGCGTCAAGAAGTTCAAGGTTCGCGGGCTGTCCATCATCAATGGTGCGCAGACGGTGGCATCGGCGGCCGAATTTGTACGCCAGCATCCGGGTAAAAGTATCGACGATGCGCGCGTCATGCTGACCCTGATCAAGGCCCCGGCAGAAGGCCAGTTTGGCAAACAAGTGACCAAAGCGCGTAACCACCAAAATCCAGTGCAGACAGCGAACTTTGCTTCGATGGACGAAACTCAGGAGCGCTTGCGCCAAGAAGCCGCACACTTGGGATACGACTACCATTACCGCCCCGAAATTGCTGTGGGGGCAGGCGTTAAGGCCATCACGCTCGACGAAGCCTTGCGTGCCTTGGCACTGTTGCAAAACGATCCGCGTTATCCGGTCTGGCTGAAGAGCGAAGTCGCCCGGCTGGCGAACCCGGATTCATCCGAGTATCAGGCACTGTTCGTGGCGCAGCTAACTGGCGCGGTCTTGATCAACGTGGTGTTGTGCTACCGGGCCATTCGCGCGCTGGTGCTGGATAACGAACAAAAGGCACCCGCTAAGGGGCTGGAACGCCTGGTGTACCGGCACGGCACCCATGTTATCACAGCGGTATTGATGAAGCGCTTGCGCAACCGCATTGGCGCGGCGGCCGCTATTGAGGCCAGCATCATTCCGGCGCTGATCAGTCTGGCTTTGGATCAACTGCGGCAAGAAGCGTTCGATCTTGCCAAGGAGCGTTTGACGTTCGCAGGGCCCTTGGCCTATTTCCGCCATCAGGGGAATGCCACGTCCTTTCTGGTAGACCTGATGGAAAAACATTACGCGCTTGCGGCTGATCCGGCGATAGCCCCACTGCGCAATATTCACAACGCGGCGGATGCTTATCCACGAAAGCGCCTGATTGATTTTTTAGCGAGCCGTGCGCCGCAATTATGAGAACAAGATTATGAGCAAACAAAAACTAGAACTCACGTGGATCGGCAAGGAGAAGCGCCCCAAGCTGGAGCCGCGCATCTTGGTCGAAGATCCAGAGAAGTCCTATCACGCCATGCACCAGGTTTCGGACAATGACCTCTTCGACAATCGGCTGATCTTCGGTGACAACCTGCTGGCGTTGAAGGCACTGGAGCAGGAATTTGCCGGCAGGGTGAAGTGCGTCTTCATTGACCCACCGTACAACACCGGCAGCGCCTTTACGCACTATGATGACGGGCTGGAGCATTCAATCTGGCTGGGATTGATGCGCGACCGGTTGGAGATCATCAAACGGTTGCTGTCTGATGATGGTTCGCTGTGGATCACAATTGACGACAACGAGGCACATTACTTAAAAGTTTTGTGCGACGAGATGTTTGGACGCAGCAATTTTTTGGCAGATGTCATTTGGGAGAAGGCCGATAGTCCTCGATCAGATGCAAAGTACTTTTCGACTAGGCACGACCACGTGTTGGTTTTTGCGAAAGACATTCAGAAAATCGGCCTTAATAGGCTCAAGCAAGCTAGCCCTCCGGAGCATTACAACAAGACAGATGCTGACGGAAAAATCTATTACTTGAAGCCATTAAGGGCTATGGGCGCTGATGGTCATCGCCATAAAAGACCGTCGATGTATTTTCCTATAACCGCTCCAGATGGAACGGAGGTTTATCCAAAGAATCCAGATGGGTCTGATAGCAGATGGCAATGGGGGGCAGCAAAGGTTGAACAGGAGCCTGAACGAGTAGATTTTGTTAAGACGAAAGATGGTTGGGCCGTTTATTTTCGTATTTATTTCGAGGATACCGACGGCAGGCCACCAGAAACCATTTGGCCTCATGGTGATGTCGGCTCAAATCGGACATCAAAAAAAGAAATCAAAGACCTATTTGGATCTGAAGTGTTTGATACACCGAAGCCAGAAGCCCTTATTTCACGGGTGTTAAGCATTGCTACAAATCCCGGCGACCTTGTCCTCGATTCCTTCGCAGGCTCCGGTACTACCGGCGCTGTCGCCCACAAAATGGGCCGTCGCTGGATAATGGTTGAGCTGGGTGAACACTGTCATACCCACGTCATTGCTCGCCTGCAGAAAGTCATCGACGGCGAAGACAAAGGCGGTATTAGCGAGGCGGTCGATTGGCAAGGCGGCGGGGGGTTCCGTTACTACAAACTTGCTCCCAGCCTGATCATCAATGACCGCTGGGGTAATCCGGTCGTTAATCCAGATTACAACGCTGCGCATTTGGCTGAGGCGCTGTGCAAGATCGACGGCTTTACCTATGCGCCGTCAGAAGTGCATTGGTGGCAGCACGGCTATTCCAGTGAGCGCGATTTTATTTACGTCACCACCCAGAATCTTTCGGCCGAACAGTTGCAGGCACTGTCGGATGAAGTGGGTAGCGAGCAAAGCCTGTTGGTGTGTTGCTCGGCGTTCCACGGTGTGACTGCCGCCAAGGCATGCGAACGCTGGCCGAGTCTGACCCTGAAAAAAATCCCCAAGATGGTGTTGTCCCGCTGCGAGTGGGGCCACGACGACTACAGCCTGAACGTGGCTAATTTGCCAATGGCTGAGGTTGAGAAATTCGAACCAATTGCCGCCAGCACCACAAAAATACCGAAGTACAAAAAAGCTGCTCCCGGACAGGGCGGGCTGTTTGGGGAGAACGAATAATGAGTGCACGCGTCCTAAATGCAGTCGCTGGTCGATTGTCTCTTCGCCCACCGCAGGCTGAGTCTCTCTCGAAATTGGTGGGTGCTCTGGAAGCCGCGCCTGAGCTGCTCGGCCACGACCAGGATACATCGGCCATTCTGTCTACCCTCAAGGCAGAATTCCCGACACTAGAAGATTTCGAGCGCGAGTTTCCGTCCTTGTGCTTTGCGCTGGCCACGGGTGTGGGTAAAACCCGGTTGATGGGCGCGTTTATCGCCTACCTGCATCTGGCACACGGCATCAACAACTTTTTCGTGCTGGCCCCGAATCTGACGATCTACAACAAGCTGATCGCCGATTTCACGCGCAACACGCCGAAGTACGTGTTTAAGGGCATCGCCGAGTTCGCGCAACAGTCACCGCTGATCATTACCGGTGATAACTACGACCAGACCGGTGCAGTCGTTCAAGATCAGGCGACGGGTTTTGCCCACGATGTGCGCATCAACATCTTCAACATTTCCAAGATCAACTCCGAGGTGCGCGGTAGCAAGGAGCCACGCATCAAGCGGATGAAGGAAGTGCTGGGCGATAGCTACTTCAATCATCTAGCCAACCTGCCAGACCTTGTGCTGCTGATGGATGAATCGCACCGCTACAGGGCCAGCGCCGGGGTGCGCTCCATCAACGAGCTGAAGCCACTGTTTGGTTTGGAGGTGACCGCAACGCCTTTCGTTGAGTCCCCTAAGGGGCCGGTTCCTTTCAAGAATGTGCTGATGGACTACCCGCTGGCTCGTGCGATTGAAGATGGTTTCGTCAAGGAGCCGGCCGTGGTCACCCAGCGTGACTTTGATAGTAAGAAGCATGCACCGGAAGAGGTGGAGAGGGTCAAACTGGAAGATGGTGTGCGCCTGCATGAGGCGACCAAAGCCGAGCTATTGACCTATGCCCACGAGAACAACGTCAAGGTGGTCAAGCCCTTTATGCTGGTGATTGCCCGCGATACCACACACGCTGGGCAGTTGCTGGCACGACTGGAATCGGAAGTCTTCTTCGAGGGACGCTATCGTGGCAAGGTCATCCAGGTAGACTCCAGCAAGAGTGGCAAAGACGAAGAGGAAATGGTCACCCGGTTGCTGGCAGTTGAAAGTGTGGACGAGCCGACCGAGATCGTTATTCACGTCAACATGCTCAAGGAGGGCTGGGACGTCACTAACCTGTACACCATCGTCCCATTGCGAGCCGCCAATGCGCGTACTCTGATTGAGCAGTCCATAGGCCGAGGCTTGCGCCTGCCTTATGGCAAGCGTACAGGCGTAGCGGTGGTGGATCGCCTTAACATCGTCGCTCATGACAAGTTCCAGGAAATCATCGACGAGGCGAATCGCGGCGACTCTCCTATCCGCATGCAGCGGGTGATCCTGGATGCACCCAATGCGGACGACAAAAAGACCAGTGTGCAGGTGCCATCCGGGGCGAATGCGGTGCTCGGATTGTCCGATGGCGCGGCCTTGCCCGCGATGACGCAAGGCAACAATACCACCGAGGCAGGCAAGGCGAGTACGAACATTGCGACGACAACTCCTGCGCCCATTTTCACCACCGACGCGGAGAAGCAAGCGGCTCGCACGGTAATGGAGGTGATCGGCCAGTACGAAACCAACCGCGACCTAGTGTCGAGCAGCAAGGATCTGCTCAAGCCCGAAGTTCAGCAGAAGATCCAGGCCGAAGTGGCTGAGCGCCTAAAGCCGCTGCAAGGCTCGTTGCTGGAGGGGCAGGATGCACAAGTATCGGAGCTGAATCTGGCAGAGGTGGTGGCCAAGACCACGGAAGTCGTTGTGCAACAGACCATCGACATCCCTCGCATCACGGTAGTGCCAACTGGCGAAGTCACCTCGGGCTACCATGCGTTCACGCTAGGCTCGCTTCCCAACTTCCAGCCTGGCCAACGCGAAATTGTCGGTCAGGTACTGCGTACCAGCGAGCAGTTCAATATGAGTCGGGAAAGTGGCATTCGCGAGACGCGCCTTGAGGACTACATCGTCAAGAAGCTGATCGACTTCGACGACGTGGACTACTTCACTCAGTCCGAACTTCTATATGATCTCGCAGGTCAGGCGGTGGCCCATTACCAGAGGCAGAACTATTCCGAAAGCGAGCTGCATGAAATCCTTGATACTTATAGTGCCCAGTTGGCCCAGTTGATCCATGCTGAAATGCACAAGCACTTCTGGGAGGAAGCCAGCGGTTACGAGGTCAAGGTCAGCCGTGGCTTTACCGAACTTCGTCCCTGCAACTACACCATTGCTGCCAACCAGCCGGTACATAGCGTGCGGGAGACCATCTCGGAAATCGGTCGGATCAGACAGATGTTGTTTGGCGATTTCAAGCGCTGTCTGTATCCGCTGCAGAGGTTCGACTCCGATACTGAGCGACGCTTTGCCGTTATCCTCGAACGTGATGCCTTGAAGTGGTTCAAACCCGCCAAGGGGCAGTTCCAGATCTTCTACAAGCAGGGTGTCGAGCAGCCGGAGTATGTGCCGGACTTCGTGGTTGAGACGGATAACTGCGTATTCTTGGCCGAGACAAAGGCAGCCAATGACTTGGATGCACAGGACGTGCAGGCCAAGGCAGCAGCGGCTGCACAATGGGTTAAGCACGCTTCCGACTACGCGCTGAGTGTGGGTGGAAAGCCTTGGAAGTACCTACTCATCCCGCACATTGAGGTGACCGAAGCGAAGCGGCTAATGGATTATCTGCGGTTCGAGATGAAACCCGCGACTTCCGTTGCATGCTAGCTAGTCCCCAAATTTAGCTCTGCGTTGGTACCAAAAGAAAAAAATGATCAGCAAAGAGGGAGGCTTGTGCCTCCCTCTTTGCTGATCATCATGGCAGTTGCGTAGTCGCCGATGACAGTGATTGGTCACTGCGGTGATGCAGTGGTGTCCTTGGAGTGATCCAGGCCCGGTATCTGCAACATCTTGAGCAGCCGGCCGAGGATCCAGCACGCAAGTACCACGATGATCAGCAGGGGTGGAAAGCGCAGCATCAGCACAGCGCTGAAGACCAGCGCGCCAGCCGCCACCAACGCGCCAATGAAGGCGAATAGGTACAACAGAAATCGCAGTAGGGTCATTTCGGTTCTCCAAAAGTCTGCCTAGGATCAGGCAGAAGCCAGGTCAGTGGGTTTGAGCGGCGAGCACTTCCAGCTTGCCCGCCAGAGTACTGGGGCTGGTTTGCGACGCTTCGCTCTGGGGAGTGGTGGAAGCTGCATCCGGGCTGGAAAAGAACTCCTCAACGACGACGCCAACATCTTCCTCGCTGTCCTCGAAGGCTCCATTGCCGAAGCCACGTTGTGCCGCCTCATCAAGCGCGGCTTGATCGAAGCCCGCCGTCTGCCTCTGCGCATCGAGTTTATTCGCTGACTGCAGCGCCTCGGCCATGTCCATGCCGCTGCGCACTGTGATATCTACGTAGAAGATCGGTGTACCGTGGCTCTGCCGAGAGGACTTACCACGCAGACGCAACTCCAGCGGCAGACAGGCCAGGCGATTGCCGGAGATTGCGCTGAAGTACTGCAGACGTGCCGCCAGAGTGCGGATGCTGTTGAACCCGGTGGTACGGAAGACAAAACTGCCCAGCGGATCATCGTCACCAATCACCACGTTCAGTCGTCCGTAAGGCTTGCAGGCATTGCCTTGAGCCAGTGAGCAGCCATCAGGTGAAGGGCAGGGCAGTGACTGAATGCCGTCCTTGGTCAAACGCTTGCAGGTCTCACCATTGCCGACGCAGAGTGGCCGACCTGTGTTTCGGTCGAACAAGCTGTAGTCAGCCCGAAAGTTGAGGTCAGGCTCGTTGAACAGCAAACGGATCGGGATGCTGCGCAGCTTGCCGTCCTGACCATTGCGCAGCTCTTCGTTAAGGGGATGCAATAACCAACCATCGCGGCTCTGTACCTGCGATGTAATGGTGAACTGATCGTCTTTCTCGGGCAGGCGCTTGCCGTTTTTCTCGACGACCTTGCCGATGGAAATGCGCCCGAGTACCGGAGGGGTGATCGCTAAACCTTTGAGCATGGCGGTTATCCTTGATCTGGAAATAAAAAAGCCACCGGGACGTAAACGGTCCAGGTGGCTTGGTTGATGAGGAATGGCTCAGCTGATCAAAAAGCGACGATTGCCTGTTTTGATCTTGGGGTAGCGGGCTTGCAGGTAGGGTTTGTCCTTGAGCATTTGTTCGACATCCAGCACGGTGCTGTCCTTTGACTTCTTCCAGCTGATGTAGCCCTCGGTAAACTCCGCGCGGGTGGCGACGCCCATGGCCTGCTGCAGGACTTGTTTGAGCTGCGCCTCACGCGTCTCTTGCTGAGCAATGCTCTGGCGAACAGCCTTGAGTTCCCGGTAGGTGGTGGCCAGTTCCGGGTGCTGGCTGAAGTCCAGGGTCTGGCCATTGTCCTCAGGGTAGAGGCAGCGCAGCGCAGCTTCCGCTGAGGCTGTACCGTCGGCCGGTGGTGGGGTATCAGTGACCACGTAATCCCAGAACAACCGCTCCAGGTCGATCAGCCGAGCAATCATCGACTCGTCTCGTTCGATGCGATGGATCTCCAGGTGCTGGCCACCGAGCAGCACCGCCACATCTGCTGCCTGCTTGCCGGTCACGGCGAGCTGGTGCATGACTTGCAACTGCACATACTCGGGCACTCCCTCCTTCCAGAGGCGTGCCCCGTTTATGCCGGCAGTCTTGCATTCAAGGATCTGTACATCGTCGACGCCGATGACCTCGCGGTCGATGTTGGCCAGCATCCAGGGCAGTTTAAGATCAGGATGCTGCAGCACCGCATTGACCCGCCGCACCCGGTGACCGCTGCGCTTGGTGTAGTGGGTCGCCACAATCGGTTCGAGAATGTTGCCCCAGTAAGCAGGACTCTCTTCATCATTGGGATCTAGCTTGGGCAGGGATGTATCACGGCCGGTTTTCTCCAGCCACAGCTCCAGCTGGGATTTGTAAGGGTTAAGACCTACAGCGGCGGCTGCATCCGAGCTGCCGATGCCTTGTTTACGCACGGCCAGCCAGTCCTCACGTGGTAGTTGTTTGGTACCGACAAGGCGCAAGGCTGGACGTGGTTTGGCGTTGGAGTTTTGCAGTGTTTGCGTTGCCATGATGATTTCCTGTTCGGCATAAAAAACGCCCAGCCAGCAGAAGCTGACCAGGCGCTTTAATAGTTGAGTAGGTGAGTGGGGCTAGGCGGCGAGTTGCAGCGCTGCATTCAGTGCGCGCTCTTTGAGGACCGCGCCATTACCGAACCACGCAGAATCAAGGCGATTCTCAGTACTGCGTGCGCGTCGCTCGTGATCGACATACTCCGTCACGGCGTTGAGCAAGCCCCACGCAGTTCCTTGAGCTGATTCAAGCGTCGCACCACGACCTTGGCCTTCGTACAGCCCTTGGACTTTGCGCAGTGCTCGTTCATTCGGAAGTATTTCCGGCAGCTTGCTATTGGGGGTCACATCACACAGCACATTCATGAAGAAGCCCATCGCCTCATGCCATTGCACCTTGCGCTCTGCCAGTGCGAGCATGCGGTGCATAAATTCATCCCATTGCGAGACGGCGATGCCCAGTTGTTTCTTCACGGTCTGCGGATTAAAGCGCGTGTTGTGCGGCACCTTGATTGCGCGGGTAGCGCCGTTCAGGGAGATGGTCAGGGTATTGTTGCAAACTACACGCACGGTGGTCGGGGTCGCGGTGGTGGCCAGCGTGCCGTCACAGGATGTGGCTAACAGAAGATAGCCATTCACTTGATCGTTCCCCTTCAGCACGGTTGTCTGCCCGGTTCTGGCCAGAGCCCAGAACTTGCGGCCACCTTTGAGTATCCCAGCTGTTTCCAACTCATAGCCGGAGACCTCCGTCAGATCTCTGTAGAACTCCAGCACCTCACGAGGCTGCACGACCTGGTAGCGGTTGGAAACCACCGACAAGGGGGCCTTGGTGTCAGAGCGGTAGAGAACCTTTTGTTCCGGAAAGGAGTGAATTGTGCCTAGGTTGCCAACAGTGTCGGCCTTGAAGTGAACTGGGCTGTCCTGGATTTGCCAGTTCATGCCGGCTTCTCGCTGCCAGACCTCAAGCGGTTGTTTTTGCGTCAGGCGGTTACCCAAACCATGCCAAGGGGTAGCGCCAACGTATGCCATTTGTTCGACGAGATGAGCCATGGGAGTGATTCCTTTGGGTGCGTACGGGCATAAATGCTGTGCACGCGCAGCATTTACCGAAGAATGTTGTAAGAGGATTAGGCTGGTAGGTTGAAGCGATGATTGCAGGCGAGACAAAGGTTGTTGGCGAACACATGGCGATCGAGTTTTTCGCCAAGCTGAGCACCGAGGGCACAGCCGCCTGCACCTCCAGCGAGCCCGCCGAGGATGGCACCAGAAACTGTGCCGAGGGTGATGCCAAGAGGGCCGGCAATAGCGCCGACAGAGGCGCCCACCTGGCCTGCTGCCAGAACGGCGCTCGCACCACGAGCGGCTCCGCCTACGGTTCCAACAGCTGCGCCAATCTTCATGGCTGTTTGTAAAGATGCGATCTTGGGGGAGTTACACAGAGGACAATGCAATGACATGGTTCTGAGCTCCATGGGGTGGATGTCATGGCAGTGATGTAGGACTGAATTTTTTTTGAGTCGAATCGTAATCGGCCTCCATGACGATTAAGTGCAGCAATCGGCCGATTCTGTTGAAAAGTCGGTTTGCCCAAAATGCTCGAATATTGATGGGTGAAAACATCTCTCTCGCACGCTACAACGTGAAAACCAAGCCGGATTTTTTCAATAGAATCGGCCAGAAGTAGTCATGGAATGACTACAAATTTGAGCGCGATTCAAGGTAGGTACAGCAGACCTTAGTCGGCAGCACCAACTGGAGCTACCGTCTCACGAGCCCTGGGAGATGCAAGGCTGAGGTGGGAGGCTTAATGCCGCCACTGTAGGATGTCCCAGCTGCGGACTTATCGGGAATTATGAAGGGAATGGCCAAGCCACATGCATCACTGTATACGAGATTCAAGCGCTGGTTCCGCAGGCCTAGTAACCCTGCAGGTAACGTCTATTACGCACGGCTAACCACTCCCCAGGGTCTTTTTTACAAAATTGGCTTCACGACCAAGGCTAGCCTGGTCGATCGCATGGCGTATGGTGGTCACGGCGATGAAAAACTTATCGATAAAGTGTTTTTCTTCACGCAGCTCGAGGATGCATGGGATGTTGAGCAAACACTGCTGGACCACCTCAGTAAGCATCGCGCTTTTGGAAAGTACAGCAATAACCCGTCCCAGCCTCTAAGCGGAAGGGGGCAGTCTGAGCTCTTCGCGTCCGACATTCTCGGGCTCGATGCTGCTCTTTATGCTCCTCAGGAAGTGACGACACTTGAGGCATGCGAGTACGACTCAAATCAAGCGGCGGACGGATGTTTGGGAATATTCATCGGAATAGTGCTGGCCCCATTTACGCTGGGGTTTTCACTGTTCTTTATCTTTGGCGGGCTCATGGAGTTCATTACGGCTACTAAAAAACGAACGGTAGCGGAGAAGAAGGAAATTGTGCGCAGACCCCGGCCTAAGCATCCTGAGGAAATCCAAGTCCTTATTGATTCGCTGAGTGAGTTGAATATTCCAGCTAGCGCACAGGAGAAAACAGAAGCTTGATCCGCTTCCATGCTGCATCGCGGGCCTTCGAGAGTGACCGATATTGGCCGATTCTGTTGAAAAAGTAAGTCCTTCCAGACTGCCCGCATGCTGACGGCTGAAAACGTCTTTTTTAGCGCGCAGTTACGCGAAATCTGAGCCGGAGTACTCTGCTCAAAATAAAAATTTCAATTTCAAGTACGTACTTTTCTGCCGTGGAGACTATGGCCGACTGTTTTCAACAGAATTGGCCGATTGCTGCCTGTCAGGAAGGGCAACAAATGGCCAGAAGCAGCAGTTCGCGACGAGCAGCTCTGGTAACCCATAACTACAACAACCCTAACGCTGCGCGCCGAGTAACCCAGGCGCCTCCCAGAGCCGATTCCGCCGGCAGGATACAGGTAGGCCCCTATCAACCGTGGCGGACGAGTCGAAGAGCGCGAGCGACTGATTCGGACCGAGAAAATACCGGCCCAACACCGGCACCGCTGAGCAACTGCCCTACTAACGGAACGAGCTCGAACAGATCAGGAGAACAACTCGATGGACCACACACTTTTCGAGCGCTACTCACCTGCCATCCGCAGGCTCGGCACGGCGGGCGCCAACAGTCCCGAGCTCGTGATTGAAAACACAGGCAGAGACATCCTCAGGTACATCCCTTTCGAACACGTCAACGCTGATGCCAAGTTGGTCATCGTGGGCATCACCCCAGGCCCCAACCAGCTGCGATTGGCGTACGGCGAAGTCCAGCGACTAATGGCCGTTGGCATCCCGACTGCAACGCTGCTTCATGAAGTGAAAAAACTTGGTGCATTCGGTGGCAGCGCCATGCGCCCAAACTTGCTGCGCTATCTGCGGCACTTCAAGTTCGACAAGATCCTGCGCATTCCAAATGTAGAGTCCCTGTGGGAAGAAAACGCCGACTTGTTCCACGGAACCTCGGTCATACCTCACGCGGCCTTTACAACAACGCCTGAGGGTGGCGAATCCATGTTTGCGGGCTCATTTGCCTACCTGATGGCTTCCCCTTTATTTCGAGAGTGCTTCATGGACTGCTTCGTCTCCACACTCCGCGAAATTAACCCAGACGCCCTGTATATCGGCCTGGGCGATTGCCCCGAAGACGCGTTGCAATGGTGCGTCGATAACGGGTATGTGCACGCCCGGCAGTTTTTGGGTTCTTTCTGCCATCCTTCAACCAGTGGCGGCAGCGCACCGAGTGTGTATATCAGAGATAAAACACTCAGTGACCTGAAGCCAGCAGACCCTGTACGTCACAGAGTTGCGAAACTCGATCGTGCCTATGCGCGAATGGCTGGCGCAACTGCGTTGCTTCTGCGCGGCGCTGCGCCAATGTCGGAACCGCCACGCGCCGTCCCTCTACCGGATAGTACCCAAGCTGCCCTTGCCCCACCGCCTCCGGCCAAGCCAGCCCGCAAGACCGTAGCTGTCCCATGCGATGAATTCACCAATAAGGTGATCAAGCAGATTGAACAGAGCGGATACGTGCTCGTTAGGGAGAGCAAATACCTTGCAGAGTTTTGCGCTGCCGGCCAGACGGTTTATTTATTGAAAGCAAGGACCCGCATCAACAACATCTGTCTGATGGTTCACCCCAACATCATCAGGGGGCACTTGGTAGATCTGCTGGCGGAAATTGCCGTCAGCACAGGCCATCGACACCACTCAAGCATGTCGAAGTTTCCATCGAAATTGCATAATGGCAAGCAACCCATCACTTATGGCTGGCTTGTGAGCGTTGGCGGCCTGGCAGACGTCAATGCTGTGGTGGAAGGTCTGCTTGAAATAAAACCGGCTACAAGCTGAATTGTCGTTGTCAAAATGAGCCGAAGTTTGCGCTTGGCAGACCCATCAATCTGTTATGGAAGAACACAATGAGCGAACACATCTGCGTGCGTTTCCCGACCCCGAATTTCGACCGGCTGCTGGAAACCTTGCCACTCAAAGGCGCGAAGGTATTCAAGACCGGTTCCAGTTCAACTATCTTCGAGAAGGGTGACAGTTTGCTGCGGCTAACCCTGCAAGGCAGTGGCCATAACTTCCTGGCGCAACAATCGGCTGCGGGTAACCCAAACGTGGTCAGGGTACTGCACAACTATGGTGCGGTGGCGTTATCGGACACCTACGAGTCTGGCCCTGAGGTAGAGTTCTACTGGCTAGCGCAGGTCGAGCGCCTGGTTGATATTGAAGTGGGCAGCGAGCCTGTTCTTGAGGCTTGGCTTGCGCGATTCGATGAAGAGGGGCAGCCTGGCTCGAGGGACTTACCCGTTGTTGCACAGCAATGTCGTGAACTGGCGCGCGCTCACAGGCAGTATGCTGGGTTGATGGAGACGCTGGCGCTGGCGGCGGAGTTTCCGGGGATTGAGTCGATGGACCTGCGGCTGAGTAACTGCATGCGACGGCCTTTGACCGGGGAGTTGGTTTGGACGGATCCGTTAGATGATTGTTTCTACGAACCAGACACCAATGTGGAAATTTCACTGGATGTACTCTTCGCGCTTCTCAAATGACGGGTAATCTAATCCATACACACGTTTTCGGGCCACGTCTTGCCAGGACTATGTGACCAGCTTTTTAATGAATTTTGGCTCTTCTCAGTGAACATATGCTCAGACCCATCTGGCACGCTAAATCTCCCCTGATTTTCTAGCTGCTGCGACAGGGAACTTTGGGTCGTCATTAGCCGGTCGTGGCAGACTGAGATCGACCCAAATGGACGGTAGTAAGGGATTGGGCTCCAAGCTTTGCGGGAGCGGGCTTGCACGCGATGGCATCATCCCAGTGGTTCGCAGTGTAATCCTGCTTACGCCGTAGATGCTGAACCGTCGCTCCTGGCTGTGGATTCATCGGGCGACATCGCTGCAGGGTTATCACCTGTCGTTGCGCTTAATGGATAGCGCTGATAACGCTTGCTTCACCGTCACCCTAGTCGATGGTGAAAACCCTTTGGTAATGGCATTGCAGTGCCGCCAGCATGGCAGCCTGATGAGCATCGGCCGCGACCTCTCCCCACGTTTCCTTCGAATAGATCAAGTCCATTTTCAGGGAGTCAGGCCGCTTCTCGTACGCCCGCTTGTTGAGGAATCGCTGGCGCTTTTCGTTGTAGGGCAGATTACCGTACTCCGAGTTGATACTGCGCGAGACAAGCGCGAGATTGCCAAAGCGGTCCAGCCAATCCCGCGAGACCGTGTTGGTATCGATCGCCTGTGGGGTCTGCGGCGAAATATGCTCTACCGAGTTCTTCGCGGTGAAACGGAAATTGCCCCAGAACTCATGATCACGTTGCTGTTCATACCAAAGCACGAAGTCCAGTTTATAGAACCAGTAATGCGCAAATCTGACGCCATGGTCCTCCGTCAGCACAGCTTCGAACTGCAGCGCCGAAGCGGTACGCCAGGGATCGTCCATGAACCGGCGGCTACGTACGACCAGCGCAGCATCCGTCACTTCTCCAAGCAGCTGGTTATCCAGATGGCATAGGAAGCCGTAGTACCGCTCGATTTCACCGCCACCACCCCGCACGGTGTGCGCATGCTTGTGGATAAAGTACAGGAAGGGGGTCAGCCAGTAATGGGTGGTGATTTCCTGCGAGTGATACAGCATGCTCTGCAGCAACGATAGGCCCTGGTGCACGGCATTGTCGCGACTGCGATTGATGTAACGCTTGTCTTCACTGGCGGAAATCGAGGTGTGGCAGACCTGATGGATTTCGTCATCGCCCTGATCGACCCACTTGATCACATACTCGTCCCACAGCACACGCATGCGCCAGAGCAGATCAATGAACCCTTGCGCCCTCGCCACACGCTGCGCCGAATCCGCTGGCGCCAGCAAGTGGGCTTCAAACAGGGCGAGCAACTGCCGATCCAGCACACGCGGCAGATCCGCCTGCCCTTGCTCCTTCAGCCAGATACGCAACACATGAAGCAAGAAGAGTGGAAAGCCGATGATGCTCCGCGCCCAGGGGGCTTCTCCGTCATCCTCAGCGATGGCTGCCGGAGACGCGCCGATATCGGTAACAGAGCCGTCAACGATGGCCTGCAAGGTCAGGCGGTCGTAGCCATCCGTTTGCGGGGAGTCGGTCTTTCGATCGAGCAACCCGTGTACGGCGCCTGCATGGAGCAGTTGCCCCTTGTTATAGAGATCCCCCAGTCGGTGCGCCTCCAGCTGGGTTTCCAGACACAGATTGCGCTCGACAAAGCCACTCATGTCGGCACAGGCATTCCACAATGCCGCGAAACGGAAACGGCTTTCCGCGGGGATGTCCTGCAGCAACCTAGCCTTGAGGATCTCGTGGTGCTGTAGCTGGATACCACGGTTGTTGATGACTTCGAACAGCTTGTTCAGGTCCATGCCCTCAGGCACTTGCGTGAGCACCAGCGATACATTGCGATACACAAAGCTGGCCAGCGCCTTGAGATATTCATCATCAACAGGCCCGCCGTCCGCACGCTTGTAGGTCTGCGCGAAGGAGGCCATCAATTGCTGAGCCTCTCTCATGCTCTGAGTGTCGATGATTTCGCTGCTCGTCGCTTTCCCCCCCGGCATCATGCTGGCAAGGAAGTCGTTCACCTGCTCCCGGATTGAGAAGTGCAGACGCGGAATCGTCCTTTCCTTCAGCACAACCCTACTGAAGTCCTCCATCACCTGGCTCCATACCGGCACCGTGCTGAGCATCCACAACGTGGTGAAACGCTGCTGGCCGTCGATCAGGTCGAAGCGGCGCATGCCCTGATTGCGATCTTCATCGGTGGTTTTTTCCACCAACAGCGTGCCGCCCAGGAAGAACTGCGTGTCGCCTCGATCGAAAGCATTGGCGATGTCTGTCAGCAGTGTTTTGATCTGCTCATCACCCCACACATACAGGCGCTGGTAGATCGGCACATTGAAACACCACGCAGCGTCTTTCCTGTTGGCCAGCTGTTGCAGAGTGCAGAGGCTGGAATCAATGCTCATGGCGACCTCCATGGGAGGCTTTAAGAAACACCTCAAGCCATTGCGATTTGTCCGCAAGGTTGCGGCATTCAGGATCCGCCTGCACTTTGTAGAACGCCAGAACAGCCCGTTTGTATCGACCTTGCACACCATTCCCCACTTCAATCGTTTCATCGGCATACAACGATGCCACGGCCTTTTGGCGCTTTTGCAGAAAGTCCAGCACCTGTTTCGGATGGTAGCTTTGTGCGATCACATCCAGCAGGTTTAGCTCGGCCAACCTGAAGAAGTTGGCGGCGGTTTCCTGCTTGACCTGTTTTTTCTCCAGGCGAATTGCGCCCAGCAGAAACTCCAGGCGTAAGGCAAACGCGGTCAGTTGCTCGACTTCGAACTGATCCATGTACACCAGGCTGCAGAGCATGAAAATTTCGCGCAGATACTCCTGGTTGTTGCACAGCAGCTGTCGATATATCGCGCGGAAAAAACTCACCTGCGCGCACGGCGCAGGATCGTTCATCAGCCTCTGCAGCAGGGCGGCATACTTGTCTGCGTAGAGAAAGAAGCCCACGCCCTCATGAATGGGCTGGCGCAGTGCCATCGGCAAGTTCGCGGGGTTGTGGCTGATGCGCAGATGACTGCCGTGCAGTACGTGCTCTCCGTCGCCCGTCAGCGTCAACGCAGTTGCCAGCCGATTGTGTCGGGTGGCGTAGAGCGGCACGCTGTCGACGCTGCTGCGGCTGTCCGCAACGTGGTTCCATGTGTCGCACTGGAACTCGGTCAGCAGCGTCTCGTGTCTGCCCGCTGGAGTTTGCGCACCGCGCCAACGTCGCGCACGCCAGAGAAAACGATTGAACAGGTTGGGGGCAAAATCCTGGCCGGGCGACAGTATCGCGGGTTGACGTTGCAGCGCCTCCCAGCGCTCGGCGCAGTGCTGCTGCAGGGCTGTCTTCAGATCGCCCTCAGCGTCTGCGTGATCGATCGCACGCAGGTGATAGGCCTTGAGCAGGTCGGTGGCCCGCAGAGGCACGCCGCGATTGTTCTGGGTATCGAAAAAGGTGAAGGCAAGGTCGCTGCTGTCCACCTCGATCACCGTCAGACGAAGCTTTCCGATGATCTCCGGTGCAATCGGCTCTTGCTGCTTCAACGCCTGAATCCCTTCACGGATATGTCGTGCGGACTGCCCCGAATAGCTGAGCACCTGGCCCGCTGGCAGTGCACCGGTCGCGCGGTGATACAGCAGCGACAACGCCGTGATGCGCTGCTGACCATCGATGATGAACCTTCTCGATTGGTGCACATCGCGATGCAGCAATACCGCGCCAATGTAGTAAGGCAAGGTTTTGTCCGGCTGGCCTGCGAACTCTGCGAGATCACTGGTCAGTTGCAACAGCTTGTCCGGGCCCCACACGAAGCCGCGCTGATAACTGTCCAGTGCCAATGGCCAACCTACCTTTAGCAGATCGTCGAATGCCAGGGTGCTGACCCGGACAGGAGATTCATGCGTCATTTATCGGCTCCCCTGCTCAGCTCTCTTCCCAGCGTTTGCGCAACGTCCTGATCCGGGCATCCCCCCGCAACGCACGCCGATCCGGTCCACAGAGCGCGACCGAACCTTCCGGTAGACCAAAGACTTCCTCGATGGCTGCCCGAATGCTGCTGACCTTCGCATCCGAACGTGCGGCCCGATAGCGCACCGCCCTTCGCTCGGCAGTGGCCACGGCCTGGTCTGCACCCTGCTCATCCTCGGCATCTGGTTCCTCGACATCCCAGTCCTCGTCCTCTTCATCCCCCTCTATAAGTTCCGGATCATCATCGGCCTCTTCGGCCTCTTCGGTCAGGTCAGCCAGGCTCTGACCATTGGAATACCAAGTGCAGGCGTCCTCCTGCTCCCATACCAGCCCATCCTCGACATGAAAGGTGCGCAGGGCTATGGAGGACGAAACGTAATCGCTGAACCGCGACTTCACCGCTGGCAACCGCTCGAAGCCAGCGCCCAAGGCCAGTAGAACCTTATTAGGGCCGGCAACCAACAGGAATTCAGACCAGCTCTGCTCACGGAAATTGACGCTGGCAGAAGCGTACATGTAAAGGGTTGCGCGAAGTGATGCGTCCTGTTCGGCCAACTGGGTCAGTACCTGCATCACAGTGCGGTAGATACTAAAGCCCGCATTTTCGACGGAGTGCGAGTCGACCTCGACAGTGGGCAATGGCGACCCTTTGTTGACGAACGACAGCTCCGATACCGATTTCTTGATCATTGCATTCTTTCCTTGAACAGTTCGTGGGCGGGAACGGGCGCAGTTTGCGCCCAAAGTCCCCGCATTTTCGCAGTCCCTCTGATTGAGGACGAAGATGTCATGCTCGACAGTGGCAAGTTAGGTGATGAGGATGAACAGCCAGCGGAATCACTTCGTTCGTGATCGCGTGATTGGAAAGTCCCACGACCTAAGAAACAACCGGATAACAAGCATCACCCCATAGCGTTTCCGGGTTATCCAGCATCAGCAAAATAATCACTGGCACCAACTTGCCGAGAAGGTTTGAGCAGTCGCGCAGCTGATCCCGGTTCACACTGCTGTTCCAGGTTGCGCCCCCATGCATGACCTGGTTTCGCAATGTATAAATTCGATTGAACAGAACGCCGAGCACTGCTGGGGTATTGCGGTTGGCCAACGCTTGCTGCGCTGCTCGCCGACCGCTGGCAAAGCGCTCGGTCCACTGTTGCTCGCTGATCTTGCCGTTCTGGTAATCCCAGAAGCTCTGGAACACGTAGGGGTTGTCCAGCAACGCGCGAATGCTGCCGGAGAACGCGGACCAGACCAGATTCTCGATCAGGTTGGCCGTGTCGAGCGCGCAGAGTTTGTCCAGGAACGCCGTGAACGTGGACTGCTCGGAAAGGCGGTACTGCTCGTCAATATCGGTGGCGTAGGCCGAGTTGAAGGCGATCCACAGGAAGATAAAACGCCCATCGACATCGTCAGCTTGCTCGGCACGATTGAGCCAACTCAGCGCCCGATGAACACGCAAGGTGAGGTTGGGATGATGACTTTCACGTTCCTGTCGATGACGGGTCTTGAGTGCTTGATGGTCCATGGGGTGCCGATCCTTGAGGTCATGGGCAGTACGTCAACAGATTGGGAGCGTCTGAAAACTTTACATATTTTTGATTAAACCCAGGCATGGGTAGAGAAGTTTCTATCGAGGGCCTGAGAACCTGCTCCATTTGTTTACCTGTACGGACAAACAACATGGACGGGGGCTGTGGTTTTGCTTAGGGTATGGCCATTCGATATTACCTGCAAGGTGGTCTGCATGAAGCGCGAACAGTTCCTGGCGCAACCTGAAGTTGAGTCCTTCATCGCATGGCTCGCAACGAACTTGCCGACGTTGACGTTCAAGCTGCGCTTCAAGGCGAGCAAATTTGTGCCGGGCGGTTTAACCGCTGATGTTCAGGGTTTCGAGCAGATTCTTGAGCAATACCGCTGGAAAGCAAGCTGGCAAGATACCCATCAAAATTCGGTGGATTCACAAACCTGGGCTGAAACTCAACGCTCTCTCGGACAACTTCGCGAGTGGCTGACGAGTGCGGTCAACCGGGGGGACGAACAACAAGCGCTTCAGGCGTGTTTGCAGATTCTTCGTTGGGGTGGTGTCCGGGGAGCCATTCCATTTTTGCACCGGCTGGCCGAAAAGGGCGAGCTGTCGAGCTATCTGCGGGAAATGGCCGGGCTCATGTCGCTCGACGGCGACAATGATCTGAATGATCTCGACGCGATCAGTGTCGAGCGTTTCGATGCTGGCCTGACCAAGATTCACGCCTTGCTCGATCCGTCGGGTTCACCCATCTATGACAGTCGCGTCGGCGCAGCGATAGGCATGTTGTATTCGCTGTTTCGCCAGCAATGGACGGGGAGCGGCAAACCTCTGCTGGCTTTCCCGTCTGGAGGCGCTCGTGGCAGCCAGATCCGCAACCCGGGAGCGTTCTTGAACGGACTGGCGGCGCCGCAATTTTCGGCGATCGATTATGCCGCATGGGCACGTTGGCAGGTGCGGTTGGGGTGGATTATCCGAGCCCTGCTCGAGCGTACCGGCTGGTTTGCCGAACAAGGGGCTCTGCCCGCGCGATGCCACGCCTTCGAGGCCAGCCTGTTTATGCTCGGCTATGACCTGCGGTGCTTTGGTGTAACTCTGGCGACTGATCCGAAAGAAGCAGTGCCAGAGATCGACGCGCAGAAAAGTGAACGTGACGCCACCGGCTGGGTGCCTACCGGGCACCCCTTCAGTCAGGTCCTCAAGGATTATCTGGCCTTCCGCCGCAGCGGTTCGCTCGACGATAAAGCGTCCTTCGTTGCCTGGCTGTTGACGAACCCGCGTAACGAGAACCCGCTCACGCGTGCTACGGCGCAGGGCTACTGTTTCGCGTTCTCGATTGAGGAGTTCGACCTGTTCGGCCGGCCGCTCGCAGAGCTTGAGCGAATCGTCGCGGGTGGCAAGGATGGACTGTGTGCGGCACTGGCAAGCGAGACATTAGAGCAGTTCACCGTGGGTGATGAGCGGGTAAGTGTCTGTTTGGTGGATGTATTGATCACGGGCAATGCGTATCGGCGGGCGACGACCGACAAGGAGCGAACCGATTACATCTTGAGCGCCGGATATGCCGGTACAGAGAACTCTGCAAGGACGCTGATGGCGTTGGGGCGTAACGTGGGCAAGCACTTCGGCCTGCTCGATGCACAACATTTGCCGACGACCTTATTCGAGCAGTTTTTCCGCGGATGCTCGCTCGACGCCTGACTCCCACACGACATTGAATTAGCGTGAAGCGTTCCTGGGTGCTTCACCGGACTGGAAACGACCATGCAAACCCGAAACGGAATTCAGTTGTACTCCGCCTCAGACATCTGCGGTTTTCTTGAGTGCCAGCACCTCACGGCGCTGGATCTTCAGAACCTTGTCATCCCTATGGAGAAAGCGGCGGCAAGCGAACAGAACCGTTTGATCCAGGACAAAGGTCTGGCCCATGAAGCGGCCTTTTTCGAACGGCTCAAAAACCAATACGCCAACGTTGTCGACATTGCCGAGGGCAATCCGAGTTTCGCGCGCCGGGTGGAACTGACCATCCAGGCCATGAAGGCCGGCGCCGATATCATCTTCCAGGCGTCGCTTCAGGAAGGCGCCTTTATTGGTCATGCCGACTTCCTGCGCAAAGTGCCGCGGGTGTCGGCGCTGGGCGACCACAGCTATGAGGTGATCGACACCAAGCTGGCGAAAACGGCCAAGGCCAAGTTCCTTGTACAGGTTGCGCTTTATTCACGAATGCTGATCTCGATCCAGGGCGTACAGCCACAGTTCATGTACGTCGTACTCGGTGATGCTGCGTGTACCGAGCAGGCATTTCGGGTCGCCGACTACGCCGATTATCTGGAGCATGTGCTACAGCGTTTCGAAGCGTTCGTGAACGGTGCCGAGCGACCCGTTACCTACCCGGAGCCATGCGGGCATTGTGGGTTCTGCGCCTGGCGTGATCGCTGCGACGAACAACGACTGCAGGACGATCACCTCTCGGCGGTAGCTGGTATCAGTCGTTCGCAAATCCAGAAGTTACAGAGTGCCGGCGTGACCACATTGCACCAGCTGGCGGACAGTACTGACGACCTGCGCATTCCAAAACTGCAGACAGAGTCATTGAGCAAGTTGCGGCATCAGGCGCGTTTGCAGTTCCAGGGGCGTTCCAGTGATGTCCCGCTATTCGAGCTGCTTCCCGTGTCGGGTGAGCGACGTGGTTTTTATCGGATGCCCAAGGCGGTCGAGGGCGACCTGTTCTTCGATATGGAGGGCAATCCGCTGGAAGAGGGCGGCCTGGAATACCTCTTCGGTCTTTACATCGACGAGGGTGGGCAGCGAATCTTCAAACCCTTCTGGGCGCATACCCGAGAAGAAGAAAAGGTCGCCTTCGAGCAGTTCATCGACTGGGTCACCAGCCATCTTAAGCGTTACCCCGACGCGCATATTTACCACTACGCCAGTTACGAAGAGACAGCTATCAAGCGCCTGATGAGCCAGCACGGGACGCGTGAAGCACAAGTGGACTGGTTGCTGCGCAACGGCAAACTGATCGATCTGTACAAGGTTGTGCGCGAAGCGATCCGGGTGTCCGAGCCCAGCTACTCGATCAAGAATATCGAGCACTTTTACATGGATCAGCGCGACGGCGACGTCACCAATGCCGGCGCGAGCATCGTGTTTTATGAGCGGTGGAAAGAGACCGGCGAATCGGCGTTGCTTGAGCAGATCGAGCGTTACAACGAAGACGATGTGCTATCGACCTATCTTCTGCGTGACTGGCTGTTGGAAATAAAACCGTCGAATGCAGGCGCTTTTCTCAGGCCTGAAGCCGAAAGCGAGAAATCCATGGCGGAGCAGAAGGAGATCGAGATTCGTCTGGAAGATTATCGCGATCGTTTGCTGGGTGATCTGAGCACCGACGACGAGGCCATGAGTGACGAGGATCAGGTCACGTTGCTCACCTTCCAGCTACTCGACTTCCACCGCCGTGCAGAGAAACCGACGTGGTGGCAACTGTTCAGCCGCCAGGACATGACAACTGAGGAGCTGCTGGAGGACATCGAGAGCCTGGCCGGTTTGCAGCGCACGAAAACACTGCCGGAACCGATCAAACAGTCATTTTTGTATGAGTACAGTTTCGAACCCCAGGAAACCAAAATGCGTGCCGGTTCTCAGGGCGTCATCACCGAGTCCCTGGCCAGCGTACAGCTGGTTCATCTGGACCATGACAACGGTCTGGCGACATTCAAGGCTACCCAGAGAAATGCGCCGCCTGATTACTTCGACATGATTCCCGGCAGGCCGATCCCCTCTACGCCTCTGCGCAAGGCGATGTTCCGTTATGCCGACAGCCTCTTGGCTGGCGAACAGCACTTCCAGGCGGTTGCGGACTTCCTGTATCGACGCGCCCCACGGGTGAAAGATGTCGAGCCCGGTGCACCCCTGCTTGATCCAGGCCTGCCGACGGTTGAAGCCATCAAGCAGGTGGTTCGTAACCTCGAACACAGCGTGCTCTTTATTCAGGGACCGCCAGGTGCAGGCAAAACCTACACTGGCTCGCACGTCATCGTTGACTTGCTCAAGGCGGGCAAGCGCATCGGCGTAACATCCAATTCGCACCACGCCATCAACAACCTGCTGGCGGCGGTTGAATCTCGTGCGCAAGAAGAGGGGTTCACTTTCACGGGGTTGAAAAAGTCCTCGGACGGAGAAGGTACGGAGTTCACCGGCCGCTGCATTCGTTCCATCGAGGACAAAAAGGAATTCCTCGATGCCTGGGGGCCGAACATTGACTTGACGGCCGGCACCGCCTGGCTATTTGCCGATCCCGCCTTCACCGAGCAACTGGACTATCTCTTCATCGACGAGGCTGGCCAGGTGAGTGTGGCGAATCTGGTCACGATGGGCATGGCTGCGCGTAACATCGTCCTGATGGGCGATCAGATGCAATTGTCGCAACCGGTGCAAGGCGTGCATCCGGGTCGCTCCGGCGATTCCATCCTCGACTATCTGCTGGATGGTACGCCTACCATCGCGCCTGATCGTGGGGTGTTCCTGGCGCAAACCTGGCGGATGCACCCCCACGTTTGCTCATTCATTTCGCAAGCCGTTTACGAAGGGCAACTTTCTTCGGCGCCAGGTACCGAGCAACGGGTGTTGTTACTGGATGGCCAGCGACCGGAGGTGCCGACCAGCGGGCTGATGTTTTGCCCTGTGGCGCACGATGGCAACAGCCAGAGTTCGGACGAAGAAGCGGCGCAAGTCAAAGCGCTTTACGCTTACTTCTTGCGGCAGCGTTATGTGGATAACAAGGGCGCAGAGCACGCGATCTGCATCGAAAACATCCTCGTAGTAGCACCCTATAACCTGCAAGTGCAGTTGTTGAAACAGGTGCTGCCAGCGGGCGCTCGTGTCGGCACTGTGGATAAGTTTCAGGGACAAGAAGCGGAGATTGTCATCGTATCGATGGCGACCTCGAATGAAGACTACTTGCCCAGAGACATTGGTTTCCTGTACTCGAAAAACCGCTTGAACGTGGCCGTCAGTCGCGCCAAATCCCTGGCTTGCATTGTCGCCTGCCCGGACCTGACCGCCGTGCGATGCATGACGCCCCACGAAATGAGCCTGGTCAACGGCCTGTGCATGGCGGTCAGATATGGCACGGTCGATCGCCATGCTTGATCGCCTCGAAGACAGGGCTGAGCTTGGCCTCAGCGACTGGCACCTCTGTGTACTGCTCGATGATGTACAGCCTCTCAATCCGCAGGGGTTGAATCAGCGCGACCTGGCAGGCGACACGCCACTGGACATGGCCTACCGGCTGAACCGTAGCGGCCTGATCGACACGCTGGAGCTACTCGGCGCCCGGGGCAACCCGCAGATTCGAAGCTGGGCCGGCCGGGGCAGCTTTATGCCCCACGACAAGTACATCCACCTGCCTGCGCGATACGGCAATGTCAAAACCCTGCAAGCCCGTTACCGGCTGGGCGCCAGCCTCAATGACCGTGACAGGCTGGGGAACACGCCGCTGCATTGGCTGCTGGTCAACGGCCACTTGAAGGCCGCCCGGTACTTCATCGACCGCTACGTGACGTTCGGCCTTGATCTGGGCGCGAAGAACCACCAGGGCAATACCGTGCGCAATATCGCCCTGCTCAACGGCCATCACGCGCTGGCGCAACAGCTACTCACGGCTGAAATCGAAAACTGCATCCGTGCGTTGCGTCTCTGGCGGGAAATGGGCCTCAATCATGCATGAGCCATGGCCTCAGTTCCTTGATGTTGCTGACCACGATCTGCTGAGCCTCAGGGTTGGTGGCCTGGTTTCGTGGGTCGACCTGATAGCGGCGCAATACATACTTAACCAGCGCCTTGCGGCTGGCGACTACCAGTTGTCCATCCGTCATACCGAAATCGGTTTCTATGATTGCCTGCTGCGCTGCATTCAAGCGGCCATCGGGTGCAAAGATGATGGGTACTTCGGTATTCCAGTCCACGTCCAGCTCACGTGTGTTCTGCGACTCGTCGAGCAAATCCGGATCGCCCCGCAGGCGGCTCAACACAAAATCGCGGTACTCGCGGTTTTTCTCGCAATATGCGCGCACATGCCAGCGCATCCCGGTGTACACCAGGGTGTGAGGGGCAATCAGGCGGATTTCCACGTTCGGGGTGTTGAGCGAAACGTACTCGGTCTCCAGGCGCAAACCGTCGCGACAAGCCGTGAGCAAGGGCCGCAGGATTTCTGGCCGAATCGGCCGGTCGGGTACTTCGAGCACCTTGGTATGGGCGTAAGCCAGGGCCAGCCCATCGATATGCGGTGCCCGTTCATTGTTCTGGTAAAGCAGGTGTAGGTAGGCACTTGCGCTGTCATCGATGAAAAGCGGTTTGAACTGCTTGCTCGGTACATAGCCCTTGCGTTGCTTGTCATATGTCAAGTTTCGGGGCGCATGTTCATTGATGTAGGTGTTGATGTCTTTAGAGGCTTGCTGGCGGCTGATGCCGAAGCTCTGGATCAAGTGACCCGTGGTCAGTCGGCCTTCCCACCAGGCGACGGTCTCGATCAAACGATAGCGAAGTGCCAGGTCCCAGCGCACTTGTTCGATGGATTGCTTGCGTTTCATATCCGCTCCATGTGGTTGAATACTTTACCTGTATAAGTCTACATTCTAGACCTGTCGTTAATCACTACATATCGTGTCTCTGTCTTCGGAATACATCGAAGACATGAAAGGATGTGAGCATGAGTATGCCGGATGTGGTTTCGACGGGCGCATTGGTGGTGATGGGTGTGATCCTGCTGGTGCTGGTACAGCAGTGTTTGAAGTTGAGCGAGCTTTGGAAAATGGTCGCGCATTATCAGAAGGATTTGCACTGGGCGCAGATCTGGGAAGCGGAAAACCGCGAACTGCGTTCGGCGTTGCGGGCCGAGCGAGAGCACGTCGCGCAGTTGCAGCGAAAGCTGGAAATCCTGCAGGCGCTGATCCCGGTCGAAGAATAATCCGCGGCATTGCTCTATAGGAGAACCGATTCATGCCGATAAAACCCAGGCCCTTCACGTTTGTGTGTGAAGACTGCAACTGGAAGAAAACTATTGCACCGCGCAGCGATGCATTGATGCCCGGCGACTGGTTCGTCACCTGCCCGAAGTGCGGCAGCACCGCCCTGAAAATGCGTGCGGCGGGCTGGCTTGAGGCAGCCGTAGCGGAGCTTATGGCACGACGGGGGCTTTAAGCCGCGCGACGGTAGGCATGAACAACGCGGCTGCGGTCGATCATGGCAATGTGGCATTATTTGTAGATATCTTGATATACCGCAGTCGCACAACGCGCTGTCGTTGGACGATGGCGCCCCAAGGAGTTTCAGGTTTATGGATCAAGCAGTGCTGTACATCGATGCGCTAGAGGCCGAGTGCAAACGTCTCCAGCAGCAACACACAGAGACCGCGCCACTCAAGCCGCGCATCGCTGCCTGGGGGGTGGTCAAGGCTGGCAAAAGCTCGTTGCTCAACATGCTGAGCGGGCATGTACACAAGGAATATTTCGCCACCGGCGCGGTGCGTACCACCCGCGAAAACCAGCAACTTGAGCTTGAGCACTACGTGCTGGTCGATACACCGGGCCTGGGCATCGACCAGAGCGACAGCCGGCAGGCCATGGAAGGGCTCGATATCGCCGATATCGTGCTGTTTGTTCACGCGCCTCCGGGGGAGCTGGACGAGGAACAAGTCAACCTGCTGCTCAAACTGCGTGACATCCATGGCGATGCGCTCGAACAGCGGCTGGTGTTGGTGTTCAGTCTTCTGGACTTGGATCAGAACGGCGCGATGGCGCAGGTGCGTGAGCGCATTGAAGGCCAGGTGCTGCGTTGCCTGGGGTTCCAGCCGACGTGCTTTGAAGTCTCCAGCCGTCGTTATCAGCGCGGTGTTGAGTTGGGCCGCGAAGGGATGCAGGCCAAAAGCGGCATTCCTGGCCTGGCCCTGCACCTTGACCAAATGTCGAGCGAGATGGCCCCGTCACTCGCGGCGGCTCGCCAGCAGCGCCTGGTGGAACGCCGTGAGGAATTGAGCGCAGCGCTCGACCAGGCCATCGATCAAGAGCAAGTACAGATCCAGAAACTCTGCGCGCCCTACACCCGCACAGCCACCGCCTTTATCGAACTGATGAGCAGCGTTCAAAGCAGTTTTTCGGCCAAGACCGCCGAGATCCGCACCGCCCGCGAAAAGTTGAACAGCCTTTAAGTCAAGGAGACTTGCAATGCCTCTACCCTGGTTGATTGGTGCCGCTGCGGTGGCCGCCGTGACAGCGATCGTCAAGGCGGTGTCTGATGACAGCCCGTCTTCGAGCTCATCCAGCTCTTCAAGCTCTGGTGATGCCGAGCGCCGCAAGCAGGAACGTGCCGCCAAGCAAGAGCGAGAGCAGCAAGGCTTGAAGGATCGGATCTCGAACCTGGAAAAAGATCGCCGCGAGCAGTTGAAAACGCAGCTCAACAGCGCCGCCCAAACCCTGGGTCAGCCCGTGAAGACAATGGCTCCGGCAAAGACGGCAACTCAGCTGGAGCAGGCCGTCGCCAGTACGCAATCTTCGGGCTCAGCTTATGGCGATGCGATGAAGATCATTCTGCGCGCTGACTCGGCGTTTTCTGCGGTGAAATCCAAGCGCTTCCTTTTGCAGCTCAATGTTCTTGAAGTCCTGACTGCGCCGCTGGCTGCCCAACAGGCGCAGCAGCAGGCCCAGGTTCAACTCCAGCAATCGGTGGCGCGAATCAAGCGTCTGCAGCAATTGAAAAGCACCGTGGAGCAGCTTGTATGAATGCCGTAACCCGCGACGAATTGATGGGTGCTTTTGAAAGGCTCCAGACCCAGTTTGAGCAACAGAAAAGCGATATCCACGCCAAGGATCGTACGTTCAATTTGCTGCGCCAGGAGTTTATCTCCAGCAACCTCGAACACACCCAGGCGCTGCTTGGCGCTGTCAGCAGCGACAACCCGTTGCACAAGCTGGCGCAAGGTCTGTCGCAGCGTCTGGCGGACCAATTCGAGGTGTGGCAAAAACAAGTCAAAGCCCGCGTCAAAGGTGCGGAGTTCCGCGAAAACGTTAACGATTCGCTGCTGGTATTCGTCTACGGCAAGGTCAAGTCCGGCAAAAGCTCACTGGGCAACTACGTTGCCTGGGGCCATAGCGAGCCTACGGCGCAGTTGAAGGCGCAGGCGAAGGTTCAACCGATGTACTTCTCTGCCGAGCAGACGGCGGTGGAAGGCGGTGACAAGCACAAGGAGGCCGAACAGAATTTGCAGTTTCGCGTCGGCGCCACCGAAGCGACCAGCTCGATCCAGGGCTTTCGCTTGCCCGGCCTGACCTGGGTCGATTCGCCCGGCCTGCATTCGGTCAACCGGGCCAATGGTGACCTGGCGCGGGAGTACGTCGAACACGCTGATCTGATCCTCTACACCATGAGTTCCCAAGCCCCGGGCAGGGCTTCCGATATGGGCGAAATCGGTGAGTTGCTGGCCGACGAGAAGTCATTGATGGTGTTGCTGACCGGCAGCGATACCACCGAGGAAGATGAGGATGACGACGGCAACGCGGTGTGTGAGATCGTCATGAAGCCGGCGAAGGATCGGCAGGCACAAGTCGATTATGTGAACAACGAGTTGCAGAGGCTGGACAGCAATGCGCTGAAATACACGCGTGTTGTGCCGCTGTCGACACGCTTCGCGCAAACCCGCCCGGAAGCTCTGGCTACCAGTGGTGTGGGGCAATTGTTTCAGACGCTCAAGGCCATCTGCGACAGTAATGCGCTGCAGCTCAAGCTGGCCACGCCGATGAAAAACTTGAGCAACGCGATCCAGGACACGGCGGCGGACCTGGCCCTTGTGGCGGACCTGGCCAACGGCTTCGAGCAGCAGATCCGCGAGCAGGGCAAGGTCATCGAGCAGGAAGTGCGAAACCTGGGTCTGGCGGGCGCCGCGCAGATGAGTCGCTACGTCAATCAACTGTTCGACGCTGGCTACGACGACAAGCTTGAAGGTAAGTTGCGTGACCAGCTGACGCGTGTTCTGGGTGACCGGGCTGATGACGCGATGAAGCACATCGACAAGACACAACAAGCCGGGTTGCGCCGCGCCTTCGACGCAAGCCGCTTAAGTGCCTTGCCTGAATACCGCGAAGTGACTGTTGCCAAGGAATACCGAACCGGCACCGAATCGGGGACCAAGACGGCCTGGGGCGCGGGCGGGACACTGTTGGGCGCCGCGTTGGGGTTTGCCGTGGGAGGCATACCCGGAGCGCTCCTCGGTGCGTCCATTGGCAGTGCTTCCAGTCTTGCCGGTCGAAGTGCCAAGGCCCGCTATGAAACGCACCAGGTGGTGGTCGGCGACAACCTGGAGGAGCAGCGCCAAGCCGCCCTCGACGCCTATGCCAACGCCGTGCCGGCCCTGCTGGCCGAACATGTCATGGGCCTGTATGAACCGGTGCGCGCCAGCATGCAGCGTTATTGTGAGGTGCTCGTCAACGAGATTAGCCGCTTGAACGACAGACTCGATTCCCTCGTGGAGACTCCACAGCCATGACTCAACAACCCCCAATGTCCCACGTCCTGTCGCTCTACGATGACGTGGAGGAGCTGTGTGCCGTGTACAACCCCTCGGCTACACCGGCCATCCGCAAGATGGTGGCGGCTCGGAAGGCCAGCGCTGCGGCGACCATCATGGTTTACGGCGTATACAACGCGGGCAAAAGCACGCTGATCAATGCGTTGCTCGGCGCCGAGCAGGCGCAGGTTGCCGATACGCCGGAAACCTACAAGATCCAGGGCTACCGCTGGGGCGACTTCGAGATCCTCGATACGCCGGGTATCGACGCACCGCAAGCCCACGAGCAGGTGACGCGCGAGCAGTTGTATGGCGCCGATGTGGTGATCTTTGTGGTCAACCCGTTGGGCGTTGTCGAAGAAGAAGCCACGCTTTCGGCGCTGTTGGAGTTGGTCGCACGCAACAAGCAGATCTTCCTGGTGCTCAACCGCAAGAACCCGCTGGAGCCGCTGGAAGCCGAGCGAATCAAGGACCAACTGCGCGAACGCCTCCAGCAAATGGCCCAGGCGCGCGGGTTGCCGCCAGTGTTGCAGGCTATTCCGATCCTAGAGGTCAACGCCCGGTCGGCGCTCAAGGCCAAGCTTGAGCACAAAGGCAATCTGCTGCAGAACTCGGGCTTTCCGAAGTTCGAAAGTGAGCTCAACCACTTCTTTGCCTCGATAGAGCAGCGTCAGATTGTTGCCAGCGTGGCCACCGATTTGAGCGGTTTCCTGGGTGAGACGCTGGCGCTGTTGGACCAACAGCGCGACCAGGCCTCCAGCGCTCGCATCGATGCGTTTTACGCGCAAATTGCACGGCGTGAGATTGATCTGCGCTCGCTGCTTAAAGCGTCGGTACAAGCCAAGGCGGCCGGGGTGTCCAAGGGCGCGATGATGGCGATGCACCAGGACGCCGAGGGCGCCCAAGCCAAGATCGACGGGCTGATCCGGCGCGCCAACGAACAAGTGTGTGGCGAGCTGGATGACGAGCTCAAACGCCTGGCGCTGGATGCGGCGCAACTGCTCGAAGAGATGCTCGAGCAAGTCCGTGTGCAGCACGCAGACATGCCGTCCACGGGCGCGTTGAATATCCCCGGCGCTTCAGCTGGCGAACTCGCAGGGGCTACAGATTCGGCCGTCGATATGAGCTTGCTGGAAGCGGGTGTGCGCCAGGCGGGGGGAGCGCTGAAGACCGAGCACGTGGTGACGGTGATGAAGTTGGGCAAGGAGTGGCTGCCCACCCTGTTCAAGGGGATTGGTCCGATCACCATGGGTAAAGTGGCTGAGCAGGTTGTAGGCAAGGTGCTGCCTGCCATCGGCGTCGTCTACCAGGTCGGTAAATTGATTTACACAGCTTTTGCCGGCGACCCGGAGCAGCAACGCCTCGAAGAACAGGCTCGCCAGGAGCAGCAGGAGCGTGAGCGGCGCGACCAGGCGATCAAGAGCCTGGGTGACGATATTGCCTGGGAGTTCTCGCGGGCATTGATCGAGGTGGTGGAAGCCAATATCAAAAGCAACTTTGCGCTGGTCAACGACAAGCTCAAGGCCTTGCGCGGCAGCCTCAGCCAGACCGAGCGCAAGCTAAGCGAAGATCGCGAACTGCTGGTGCAATGCCAGGTCACCCTGGATACCTATGTCTGAACACCGCCAGGCATTCCCCTGCAACCGCTGCATGCAGTGCTGCAAGCGTGTCCACCTGTTGCCACAAACAGCCGGGATGGACCGGGGTGACGGGGTGTGCAGGAATTTGGACGAAGCCGATGGAGGCTGCCGTATCTACGCAATTCGGCCGGATATCTGCCGCGTGGATCGGCAATACGAGCTGAATTATCAACGGACGATGACTTGGGATGCGTTCGTGGAAATAAACGCAGCGGCCTGCAAGCAGCTGCAAACGGTGTGATGTGTTGATCATTTGAATTTTAAGGAGGCAGTAATGTTGGACGTAGCTGATCGGCAACAGGACGCTATTGATGAGGTCATTCGTGACGCCGTGCGGGGTTCCGGCAAGGTCAATATCGTCGTCGCAGGCAAGACGGGCGTGGGTAAAAGCACCCTGATCAACACGGTGTTCCGTGGGCAGTTGGCGAAGACAGGCTCCGGCACCCCGGTGACGCAGCAGATCGAAGAGATCACCAAGGAAGGTCATCCAATCACGATCATCGACAGCAAAGGTCTGGAGTTGAAGGACTACGCGACCATTCTCAAGGATCTGGAGAGCTTCCTTGAGTTACGTGCGGGGCATCACGATGAAAACAAGCACATCCATGCGGCATGGATTTGCATTCAGGAAGGCGGTGATCGGATTGAGCAGGCGGAAATCGATCTCTGCCGTGTGTTGATCGATCAATCCATTCCAGTGGTGGCGGTTGTCACCAAAAGCATGTTCGCCAAGGACGTTGACTTTCACCTCAAGGTCAAAAAGCTGTTGCCCGGCGCTTCAGCCGTAGTACGGGTGCGCGCAGAGGCGCAACAGATCGAAGACGACGAAGGCAACGTTTTCAAGTTCGGAGTCAAAGGTATCGACGAGCTGATCTATGAATCTGCGAGGCTGATCCCCGAAGCAAAAAAGCGTGCATTCGCGAATGCATTGAGCTCGCGGCATCAATCTTCAATGAAAATCAAAGTCGAGCAGGCTGAGAAGGAAGTATTGATCGCCAGCGGCCTGGCAGCGGCGGCTGGGGCTACGCCGATTCCATTTTCAGACTCTTTTGTATTGATACCGATTCAAGTCGGGATGCTGGCTAAGATTGGTGTGACGTTTGGAATGGAAGTCAGTACCAGTGCGTTGACGACCCTGGTGGCATCGGCGCTGGGTTCGAGTGCAGCAAGCTTATTGGGCCGGGCGGTCGTGACCGGTTTGCTCAAAATGATTCCAGGTGTGGGCAGTGCGGTAGGCGGCACTATCGCCGCGACAACGGCTGCGACGCTGACGAAAGGTTTGGGAGCGGCCTACATTTCGGTGTTGACGGATTTCTGCAATAACAACCCGGGCAAGGAGCTTAATATCAGTTTGATCGGTGATGAGTTGAAGAGAAAACTCTCACTCAAGTAGTTTGCGACTTCTATGTCGACCTGTCAGGGATCTGATAGGTCGACAAGCGGTTCCGGAGTTTCAAAACTAATACTTTCTCTACGAAAATGCTTTTCGGATGGACACGGTGTTTTATGAAATGTCGGAGGGCCCAGGTTCAACGGTGTTATCTCTGATCGAGTAGCACTGGTTTTCTCCGACGCTGAGCTGTGGGTCAGCGTATTGACACGACTTTTCTGTCTCTACTTTCTTTGATAGCTGCCACCGACAGGCTGCCAGTTGCCGCTTCTTGGATGTGCTCACTCCACCAGGCCATCATCGGGCGTCTACGCTCAATGTAGTCGGCTCGGTTGTAGGCGCTGCGTACCTCATCTTTATCGACGTGCGCTAGCGCAACCTCTATTAACTCAGGATCCCAACCGTGTTCATTGAGGATGGTACTCGCCATTGAGCGCATGCCGTGACTGACCAGGCGCCCCTCGAAACCCATACGTTTCAGCGCCATGTTGGCGGTCTGGCTGTTGCAATGGGTGCGAGGGTCTCGGTCTGCAGGGAAAACGTACTCCCGACGTCCACTGTAGGGCTTGATCGCTTCCAAGAGCGCCAAAGCTTGTTCAGTGAGCGGAATGATGTGTATCCGACGTTTCTTCATGCGCTCCGCCGGTATCGTCCAGATCTTCTTTTCGAAGTCGATATCATCCCAACGGGATGTGGCAGCCTCGGCTGGCCGAGTCATGGTGTGAAGTTGCCACTCAATTAGGCAGCGCGTAGTTCTTTTTATGCTGGCATTGGCAATTGCCACCATGAGCTCTTTCAGCTCATCGGGTGCAAGGGCCGCCATATTTTTCTTTTTGGGCTTTTTAAAGACGGCTCGAATGCCACTGAGCGGATTCGCGTGAATCAATCCCGAATTGACACCATACGTCATGATCTCATTGAGGCGTTGGGTTAGACGTTTAACGGTTTCGAGACTGCCCTTCGTCTCGAGGGGGCGCAGCAAATTTATGACTTTAGGGGCCGTGATAGCAGAGATTGGGGTGGTGGCCAGATCAGGGAAGACATGCAGCGTGAGGGAGCGCCAAATATCCTCGGCGTATGCAGGGGTAACTGAATCCTTTTTGAGCTCGAACCACGCTTTCGAGATATTTTCGAAAGTGTGTTCCGTGGCTGCTTTTTTCGCGTGCCTCTCGGCGTCGCGTTTCTCTTTAGGGTCCAGCCCCTGGGCGACGAGCTCTCTCGCTTCCACGGTTCTCTTGCGTGCTTGAGCCAGGCTTACCTCAGGAAAGGTGCCCAATCCCATATTTATCCGCTTTTTCGTCACGGGTTGGATGTAATTGAAATTCCATAGCTTTGAGCCATTGATTCTCACTCGCATTTGAAGGCCGTTGCCGTCGGTGAGTATGTAGTCCTTTTCCTTTGGCTTCGCGGCTTTGACTTTTACGTCTGAAAGGCGCGTGGCTTGGGCCCCCATGGTGTATTCCAGTGCTGTTTATGTATTCCAAAAAATAGCAGCTGAGGGCTTGGAATACCACTTGGAATACACGAAATCGTAGATGGTCACGGATGCTGGTGGACGCTCGTGGACTCTAAACCCTTGTATTTACTGGATTTAAGGCACAAAAAAAGACGTCCGTGGACGTCTTTAGATGATTGTTTGGTGGAGCCGGGGGGATTTGAACCCCCGTCCGCCAGTACTCCGCTGTCGGTACTACATGCGTAGCCGTGTCTATTAAGTTAACCCTCAGCGACCCGACGGGCAGGGTGCTTTGGGCGAGTTGTGTAAGTTTTAGCCGCTTCGTCCACAACGTACTGCACGGCGATTCTGTTCTATATGACAATCACTTTGGGTTTACAGACATCCCCTGGTGATTGCTGGACCCGAAGGTACCAGAAGCTCAGGGCTAAGGCTGCTTACGCAGCGAGAGCGAATTCCTGGCCGTAGTTTTCGTCATTGGCAACTATAAGTAGTTGCAACAGTGGATTTACGAGTTCTGTTACCAACTCGGCATGCACCTAAAGTTTCGCAACCGGCGTCGAATCCTAAACGGCCCCGAGCCTGATGCTCTGTGAATCAAGTGAGCAGCAGGCCTGTACAGTGTACGTCATCACGCCCCGGAAGGCCAACCCGAAGGTTGACCACTACAGATCATGGGTTTGGCTGGTTGCTCTGACTGCCCGCGAGTGCCAATGCCTGGGTGGCCTCGATGACGCATTTATTGTCGTCTCCGGAGGCTTGTGAGGCTTCGGCGCTGGACATCAGCCTTTTGATCTCCATTGAGGTGTTTGTGGCGGTCGCCGGCAGCGCATTCACTTTGCCTTTGAGCTCTTGCAACTTGCTCGTACAAAGGTTGTTGTCCGCGGCAAATACAGGAGAGGCCAGCATGGCAGCAGCAATGAACAGGCCAGCGAGTGTGGTGCGTTTCATGGGTATCTCCTTGAGCTGATGGTCTCGGTGCTGCCGTATGAGCGGACGGTCAAGCCGAGCCCGAAGAATCAGCCACGATCTGACGGGGCCTACCTCAAAGACTACGATTCAACGCAAGAATTCGGTTTTTCAGACAATGTGCCGAGCTTTTGCAGCGACGGGGGTTACACATTTCCAGACCCCGGATGCAACAAAACCCGCAACTGGCGGGTTTTGGTTTGCTTCGTATCGGGCGCAGCCGGGCTTTGAACTCCCGGCTGCCAGTACTCCGTTGTTGATGTACGCCAGCGCGGCCCGGAAGGCCAACCCGAAGGCTGGCCATGAACCGGGTTACTTCCCGCCTTTTTTCGCGTCAGTGACGGCCTTGATGATGTCGTTGGTCTCGGCGACGCAATCATCAGTGCCTTCCTTGGTGCCTTTTGCCTGGTCGGCTTTGGCTTGCTCGACGGAGGCTTTTACCTGCTCAGTCATTTCCGGAGGAATCTGTGCCTTGCCGTTTTCGATGGTTTTCAGGTTGACCGCGCAAAGGTCTTCTGCAGCAAACGAAGTGGAAGCCATGATGGATGCAGCAACGAACAAACCTAACAGCACAGAACGATTCATGTGTTTCTCCTTGAACTGAAGGACCAGCATTGCTGGCTATCAAATCGGTCTACCGAGTTTTGGGAAGGTCCCGCATTGGCGGGACTTGATCAGTGGACTGCGGCGGCACATCAGGGTTCTTTTTTCTGCTGTAGAACTGTTGATTCCGGCAAGAAGCATCAAGGAGGGCGCATTGATGCGCATGCCTTGATGTCCAGATTTCAGGGCTCCCTAGCCTGGGTAACGCGGTCCACCAGATAGACTAGTCCGTGGTAGTCAATGCCGCCATGTTGCGTCAGACCGATCTCACAGGTGCGGCTGGTGGAAATCCCTTCGCTGCACTGTTGCACCGCGTCCTTGAGCGTGCGCAGCGAATGGGCGTTCAGCTCCGGGGTGGTGAAACCCTTGTCGCCGGCGAAGCCGCAGCAGTGAATGCCTTCGGGAATGATCACGTTTTTGCTGCACTTGCGCGCCAGGTCGATCAACGCCTGGCTTTCCCCGAGGTGCTGGGTGCTGCAGGTGACGTGAACGGCGATCGGCGCCTCCTGAGGCGTGAAATCCAGGCGATCCATCAGGTGCGTGCGGATGAAACGCACCGGGTCGTACAGGTCCAGACGGACTTCACCGAGGTCTTGAACCAGGCGCAAGGTGCAGGGGCTGGTGTCGCAGTAGATCGGATCGAGCCCGCCACGGCTGGCGTGAAGCAAGGCGCCGATCAGTTCCTGACGTTTGTGCTCGGCTTGTTCGGCGTAGCCTTTGGAGGCGAATGGCTGACCGCAGCACAGGTTGTCGAGGTTGTCCGGGAACACCACTTGATATCCGGCCTTTTCCAGCAGGCCGCGGGTCTTGTCGTGCAGCGACATTTGCTCCGTGTCGCCTGCTGCCGGCCCCATGGCGCGGGATACACAGGCCGCCACATAGACCACGCGCGGGCGCGCGTCCGTCACTGTCGGGCTGAAGCGAATGGCTTTTTCCGGTTGCGGCATCGCGTTGGTCCATTGCGGGACCTGACCCTTGGACAGGCGCGTCAGCGTCGCCGACAACTTCGCCAATCTCGGCGCTCCCAGCAACATCCGCGCGCCATTGGCCACGTGCAGCGTGAAACGCGCCCCTTGCAGTGCCGTGGCGAAGTTTCCTTCAAGCCAGTTGGCGGTTTTCGTATGCGTCGCTTTCCGGCTGCGGAGCTTTTTCACCAGCTCGCCGGTATTGATGCCTACAGGGCAACGTTGTGCGCACAGGCCTGTCGCGGCGCAGGTATCGATGCCTTGATAGTCGTAGGCGGCTTCGAGTTCGGACGTATCGATGCCCGCGCGTTTTTTCGCCTGAATGTCGCGCCAGATCACAATGCGTTGGCGCGGGCTCAGGGTCAGGCCTTTCGACGGGCAAACCGGTTCGCAGAAGCCGCACTCGATGCACTTGTCCACAATCTCGTCAGCGGCGGGCAGGGGCTTGAGGTGCTTGAGGTGGATCTGTGGGTCTTCGCTGAGCACCACGTCCGGGTTGAGAATGCCGTTGGGGTCGAGCAGTCTTTTGAGTTGCCACATCAACTGGTAGGCATCGCTGCCCCATTCCAGTTCAACGAAGGGCGCCATGTTGCGCCCGGTGCCGTGTTCGGCTTTCAGCGAACCGCCGAACTCCACCGCCACCAGTTGCGCCACGTCGTCCATGAACGCCTGATAGCGTGCGACTTCTTCCGGGCTGTTGAAGCCTTGGGTGAAGACAAAGTGCAGATTGCCTTCCAGGGCGTGTCCGAAAAGGATTGCTTCGTCGTAGTGATGTTTGTCGAACAGTTCGATCAGGCGGTTGACGCCGATGGCCAGCTGTTCGACCGGGAAGGTGACGTCTTCGATGATCACCGTGGTGCCGGTCTTGCGCACAGCGCCGACGGCGGGGAAGGTGTCTTTGCGGATGGCCCAGAGGCGGGCGTTTTCCTGCGGGTCTTCTGTGAAGTCGACCTGCTTTTCCACCGGGAACGCCTTCAGCGACGCCATGATCTGCGCCAGTTGCTCGTGCAGCAAGGTGGACGACGCGGCGCGGGATTCGATCAACAGCGCACAGGCATTGTTCGACAGATGCTGTACGAAAGCGGGCATGCCGGGTTTGTTTTGTACCGAGCGCAGGCTGCGGCGGTCCAGCAATTCCACGGCCGACACCGGTTGGCTTTTCAACACAGTCACTGCGTTGCAACAGGTTTCCACGTCCGGGAACACAATCAGGGCCGAAGCCTTGTTCGGGTGGTCGATCACGGTGTCGTAGGTCACGGCACTGATGAACCCGAGCGTGCCCTCGGAGCCCACCAGCAAGTGGCTCAAGATATCCACAGGCTCGTCGAAATCCACCAGGGCATTGAGCGACAGGCCGGTGGTATTTTTCAGACGGTATTTGTGGCGAATTTTCGCAGCCAGTTCGGCGTTTGCCCGGGTCTCGCGTCCCAGGGTTGCCAAGCGCTCCAGCAATGCGGCATGGCTTTGGCGAAATGCCGTGACGCTGGCGGCATCCTCGGTATCGAGACGACTGCCGTCGGCCAGCACCAGGCGAATGCCGGCCAGGGTGTGATAGGTATTTTGCGCCGTGCCGCAGCACATGCCGCTGGCATTGTTGGCGACGATGCCGCCGATCTTGCAGGCGTTGATCGAGGCCGGGTCCGGACCGATCTTGCGTCCGAACGGTGCCAGCCAGGCATTGGCCTGAGCGCCGATCACACCCGGTTGCAATCGAATTTGTGTGCCCTGGTCGCGAATCTCGCGACCGTTCCAGTTATCCCCCAGCACGATCAGCACCGAGTCGCTGATGGCCTGGCCGGACAGGCTGGTACCGGCGGCGCGGAAAGTCACCGGCACTTGATCCCGTTGCGCCAGTCGCAGCAGCGCCACTACTTCGTCTTCGGACTCGACGCGGATCACCAGTTGCGGAATCAAACGATAGAAACTGGCGTCGGTGCCGAAGGCCAGGGTCGACAGCGGGTCATCGAAACGTCGTTCTGGTGGAATCAGTTGCTGTGCATCACGCAGGAAAGCGGCCGGTAGACTCATTGGTCCTCCAGGATCAGTACCACCAGGTCTTTCGGGCCGTGGGCGCCGTACGCCAGCACTTGTTCGATGTCGGCGGTCTTCGACGGGCCGGACACCAGCAGCGCGTTGGTCGGCATGCCCTGGGCCCACTCGAATTCCTGCTGCACCTGATAGAAGTTGTCGCGGATTTCGCTGGCCTTGAGCAGGGCGAAATGCACCGGTGGCACCAGGCTCATCAGGCGTGGCTCTTCCCTTGTCGGCCAGAGAATCAGGCTGCCCGTGGCAGCGATGGCGCCGAGGGTGGTGGTCAGGCTCGCCGGGGTGTCGTTGAACAACTCGGCTTTCCATTCTTCAACCGGGCGGTCGTAGGCCTTGAGCGTTGGCAGGTCGGGATTGTTCGCCCAGTGTTGCGTGATCCGTTGACCGTGGGGCGTTGTCGGTGCGATCAGCAGGCTCGGCAACTGGCGGTCCCGCAGCAATTGCGCGAGTAGCGTCGGCCACTGCTCACCGGACGTCAGATGAATTTCCGTATGCACCGCTTCCATCAATTTGCGCAGTTGCGCAATGCGTTGCTCAGGCGCGTAGGTGTAAGGCTGGGTCACCAGATCGACATCAAAGTTGTCAGCCACTGGCGTGGTGCCTGTCAGGCTTTTACGCAGTTTGGCGAGGATATTTTGCTTGGCGCTCATCAGCGGTCTCCCTGTTTGGCCAAATGTTCGCGGGCCATGTCATGCAGCGAGCGGGCAGCGGGTTTCGGTGCGCTGTGGTTTTGCGTCCATGGGCCGACGTTGCTCGGCGTGAGGGCGCGCAACCGGGTGGCGAAGAAACCGAACAGGCGATACAGCGTCGGCGAACTGTTGAGCTTCGCCCAAGCGTTCCAGATGAACCGCTCTTTGCGTGAGTACTTGCTGCCCTGACCGCGCATCACTTGATGAGGGCTGTCCGGGGCCTTGACGTTTTCTTCCCGCAGGCGTCGCAGCAAAGCAGGGATCGGGATTTTCACCGGGCACACTTCACCGCAGGCACCGCACAGCGACGAGGCGCTCGGATGATCCGGCACTTTCGCCAGGCCAACCATGTGTGGGGTGATGATTTTTCCGATAGGGCCGGGGTAAACCTCCCCATAGGCATGGCCGCCGATTCGGGTGTAGACCGGGCAATGATTCATACAGGCGCCGCAGCGAATGCAGTTCAGGGTCTGGCGCAGTTCGCTGTCGGCAAAGGCCTGGCTGCGGCCGTTGTCGAGCAGTACCAGATGCACTTCCTGCGGGCCGTCGAGTTCATGCTCCTTGCGCGGGCCGGAGATCATGTTGACGTAGGTGGTGATCGGGATGCCCAGGGCCGAGCGGGTCAGCAGCGACAGCAGCGGTACTACGTCGCGCAGGTTTTCCACGACTTTTTCGATGCCGGTGACGGCGATGTGCACGGGTGGCACCGTGGTGGTCATGCGACCGTTGCCTTCGTTTTCCACCAGCAGCAAGGTGCCGGTTTCGGCCACGGCGAAGTTGACGCCGGAGACACCGATGTCCGCTTCGAAGAATTTCTGCCGCAGGACTCTGCGGCCGATCTGAATGAGTTGGTCAACGTCCTTGGTGTATTCCACGCCAAGTTTGTCGTGGAACAAGGACGCGACCTGACCGGCATTCTTGTGGATTGCCGGCATGATTATGTGTGAAGGCTTCTCGTGGTCGAGCTGGACGATGTACTCGCCCATGTCCGATTCCAGGCATTCAATGCCCCGATCAGCGAGGAAGTGGTTCATCTCCATCTCTTCGCTGACCATCGATTTGCCCTTGATCACTTGCCGCCCCTCGTGAGCGCGGATGATCGAGAGGACGATACCATTGGCCTCGTCCACCGTTTCCGCCCAGTGCACTGTCACACCGTTGCGGGTCAGGTTCTGTTCCAGTTGTTCGAGCAGGTCGGGCAACTTGGAGAGCGCGCGGGCACGGATTGCATTGCCCAGTGCGCGCAAGTGTTCTCTTTCATGGGCATCGCTGAACGCCGCTGCCCGTTTGGTCATCAATGAATCCATCGCCTTGCGAAAGTTGCCTCGCAATTGCGCGTCACCCAGCGCCTTGTGGGCGCGGGTTCGGAAATCTTCTTCTACGGCGACCGTAGGAATAATCGTCGAGGTGCTCATTTCGCACCTCCGGTTCGCTGCCAGAGGAAACTGGCCAGATGCTGACCGCGCAACGCTTCCTGCTGCTTTTCCAGCGAGCCGTTGATGTTCATCAAGCAGCCGCAGTCGGCACTCAATACCTTGTGCGCGCCGGACTCCTTCAGCGCCCGGGTCTTGTCAGCCACCATCGCGCCGGAAATGTCTGGCATACGGACGCTGAATGTCCCGCCAAAGCCACAGCACTCACTTTCGTGATCGTGATTGACCCGCTCCACATTGCTCAACTGCGCCAACAACTCGCGGCCGTGCAGGTGGGTGTTCATCTCACGGCGTGCCGAACACGAGGTGTGCAGCGCCACTTTCACCGGCTCGCCGCTGTCCTTGAGCTGCACCTTGCAGACAAACAACAGGAACTCGGCCAGCTCAAAGGTTCTGGCCGCCAGGGCCTGGACCTGTTCCAACGTGTCTGGCTCGTCCTTGAACAAGTCAGCGTAATGTTCGCGCAACATGCCAGCGCAAGAACCTGACGGCACCACCACCGGATAGTCGTCGGCAAACAGCGCCAGTTGCGAGCGCGCCACGGTCCGTGCCTGTTCGGTGTAACCGGAGGTGTAGGCCGGTTGGCCGCAGCAGCTTTGCCCTTGCGGGTATTCGACACGAATGCCTTCGCGTTCCAGCAGGTGGATCGCATCCATCCCGGCTTGCGGGTAGAACAAATCGACCACGCAGGTCCCGAACAGGTAGACCCGTGACGGTTTCTCGCTGGGGTATTGCCGAGGCTCGGGCAGTGGCGGGGCGACACGGGTCGCATTCGGCACGGCGTTGTAAAAAAGCTCGCTCATCAGGCGGTCTCCGGGTGGTCCCGGTTATTCGTCTGTCGAGGCTGCTGAATATAGAGACGGAAGCTTTCAGCAGCCTTACAGACCGGGGTGTGAATAGCGGACGCCGGGGGCGTGGCCCGGCGTCGGTTTTTATCGTGTTGCCTGTAGCCTTAATGCACCAGCATGCCGGTGAACCAGTAAGCCTGGGCCAACGTGATCAAGCCGACAATCGTTGCAAAGAATAGGCTGTGCTTGAGGGTGAAGCGGAACAGATCCGATTCTTTGCCCACCAGACCTGTCGCGGCGCAGGCCACGGCGATCGATTGTGGCGAGATCATCTTGCCGGTCACGCCGCCGCTGGTGTTCGCCGCCACCAGCAAGGTGTCGTTGACGCCGATCTGGTGCGCAGTGGTTGCTTGCAGCGAACTGAACAGCGCGTTGGACGAGGTATCGGAACCGGTGAGGAACACGCCCAGCCAGCCGAGGAACGGCGAGAAGAACGGGAAGGCCGCACCCGTCGCCGCCAGCACCAGCGCCATGGTCGAGGACATGCCCGAGTAGTTGGTGACGAAGGCAAACGCCAACACCATGCCGATGGACAGGATCGGCCAGCGCAGTTCGTAGAAGGTCTCTCTAAAAGTGGTCAGACCAGTTTTGATATTGATCTTCAACACCAGCATGGAGATCAGGGCCGAGAAGAAAATCGCCGTGCCGGTGGCGGAAATCGGGTCCAGTTTGAACACTGCCGGAAGGGCGGTCGGCGCGGCCACGATCGGTGCGACCTTGATCACCATTTGATCCAGATGCGGGATGGCGAAGTTGAATACGAAGCTGTACATCGAACCGCCGGCGGCGAACATCGCCTTGAACGGCTTCAGGGTCCAGATGGTGACCAGTACCGTCAGGATCAGGAACGGCGACCAGGCCTTGAAAATTTCCCCAAGGCTGTAAGGCGAAGCCACGGTGGTGCGCTTCTGGCCGAAACCACCGACGCTGGCGCTCACCACGGAGGCCGAGACAGCACCGACGATGTGTTGGCCGGCGGCGCGTTTGGGTTGCCAGACTTTCAGGAACAGGGTCAGGGAAATCAGGCTGGCCAGGGCCGAGGTGATGTCCGGCAGTTCCGGGCCGATGAAGTTCGAGGTGAAGTACTGGGTCACGGCAAAGCTCAAGCCAGCTACCAGGGCTGCCGGCCAGGTTTCCCGCACGCCTCGCAGGCCGTCCATCATGAACACCAGCCAGAACGGTACGAACAGCGACAGCAGCGGCAGTTGGCGACCGGTCATGGCGCCGATCTTGAACGCGTCGATGCCGGTGACTTGGCCGGCAACGATGATCGGAATGCCCAGAGCACCGAAGGCCACCGGTGCGGTGTTGGCGATCAGGCACAAGCCAGCGGCGTACAGCGGGTTGAAGCCAAGACCTACCAGCAGCGCAGCGGTAATCGCCACGGGTGCGCCAAAACCGGCCGCACCTTCGAGGAAGGCGCCGAAGCAGAAACCGATCAGCAGAACCTGCAGGCGCTGGTCATCGGTGATCGACAGGACCGAACTGCGGATGACTTCAAACTGCCCGCTCTTGACCGTCAGTTTGTAGAGGAACACCGCTGCCACGATGATCCAGGCAATCGGCCACAGGCCATAGGCGAAGCCATACCCGGCGGCGGCGAACGCCATATCGACCGGCATCTGGAAAGCGAAGATCGCCACCAGAATCGACAAAGCCAGGGTGATGCTGCCGGCCACATGCCCTTTGAGGCGGAACACGGCCAAAGCCAGGAAGAAAAACACGATGGGGATGACGGCGGCGAGTGCGGACAGGCCGAGGCTGCCGAGCGGGGTATAGAGCTGTTGCCAGGTTTGCATATGGGGTGGCCCCTAATTGTTGTTGGTCAGGCACTGATCAGCGTTCTTGGATAATTGGTAAGACCAATTTACAATCGCTGTTGGCTAGGGTAAAAGCCTTGTAGGCGGTGTGTCAATTTGCCGCCCTAAAACTTTTGTCGAATGCGAAGTGCGCAGGTCGTCTGTCTGGTCTTGCCAAATGCGCAATGGCAGGTGCTGGCGCAGCGCCAATAGGCCAGAATAGAGCCCCGGCGAGCCGTCGGATCGTGGAGTAATCGAGTTATGGGGTTTGATCAGATTCGTCAGCGCCGTTTGTCTGACGATATTGTCGAGCAGCTTGAGGGCATGATCCTTGAGGGCACGCTCAAAGCGGGTGAGCGCTTGCCGGCCGAGCGCGCGCTGGCCGAGCAATTTGGCGTGTCACGCCCTTCGTTGCGCGAAGCCATTCAGAAGCTGACCGCCAAGGGCCTGCTGGTCAGTCGCCAGGGTGGCGGCAACTATGTGGTGGAATCGCTGGGTAGCACCTTCAGTGATCCCTTGTTGCATCTGCTGGAAAGCAACCCCGAGGCGCAGCGCGATCTGCTGGAGTTTCGCCATACGCTGGAGGCGTCTTGCGCCTACTACGCGGCGCTGCGTGCCACGGATGTGGATCGCGAGCGGTTGACCGCGGCATTCAACGAATTGCAGGACTGTTATTCGCGTCACGAAGAGGTGAGTCGTGCCGAAGAAGGGGCGGCGGACGCAAGCTTTCACCTGGCGATCGCCGAGGCCAGCCACAATGCCGTGTTGCTGCACACCATTCGCGGGCTGTTCGACCTGCTCAAGCGCAATGTGGTGACCAACATCGGTGGCATGTACAAGCAGCGCACTGAAACCCGCGACATGCTGATCACGCAGCATCGGGAGTTGTATCAGGCGATTATCGAAGGGCATGCGGAGCTGGCGCGGGAAGTTTCCAGTCGACACATTCTGTATGTGCAGGAGGTGCTGGAAGAGGTGCGTCAGGAAGTGCAGCGCGTGGCCCGGGCGGAGCGGCGCAAGGGGATGTAGTCAGTTCACTGTGGCGAGGGAGCTTGCTCCCTCGCCACAAAAAGCCGCGATCAGGCCGAAAGATTAATCTTCCTTGCCCTTGTTGCGCACCGCACGCTGCAACTCGCGACCAGCGTCGCGTTCGCGTTCGGTATCGCGCTTGTCGTATTCCTTCTTGCCCTTGCCCAGGGCGATCTCGCACTTGACCATGTGCTTGCTCCAGTACCAGGACAGGCACACGCAGGCGTAACCCTTTTGCTGCACGGCCGCGGCCAGCTTTTCCAGCTCGCGCCGGTTGAGCAGCAATTTACGGGTGCGCACCGGATCCGCGATGACGTGGGTACTGGCGGTCGTCAGGGGCGTAATGTGGCTGCCGAGCAGCCAGGCTTCGCCATCCTTGAGCAGCACGTAGCTGTCCACCAGCTGCAGCTTGCTTGCCCGCAGACTTTTTACTTCCCAGCCGGCCAGGACCAGACCAGCCTCGAACCGATGTTCGATGAAGTAATCGTGTCGCGCCTTTTTGTTTTGCGCGATGGTCCCTGTTGGGTGTTTCTTCTGTTTAGCCATAGGGGCGGCATTATAGGGACTTGCACGCGAGTCGGCTACGGTATCGCTACGTGCTTGAGCAGGTTGATTGAATCCCGGACAATGCGGCCTCTTTTTTGAACGCTTGGGCGTGATAACGATGTCGACAGACAAGGTTTCTGTCCACGGCAGTTGGGCTAGCCGCTGGGTCTTCATACTCGCCGCGACCGGTTCGGCCGTGGGGCTGGGTAGTATCTGGAAATTCCCGTACATGGTCGGCGTATACGGCGGCGGTGCTTTCGTGCTGATGTTCCTGGCCTGCATCGCGCTGATCGGGGTGCCGGTGATGCTGGCGGAAACCCTGATCGGCCGGCGTGCCCGGCAGAGTCCGGCCAATGCCTTGAAGATCCTGGCGACCGAGGCGGGGCACTCACCCAAATGGTCCTGGGGCGCGTTTGCCGGGATGATCACGGCGTTGCTGATCCTGTCGTTCTACAGTGTGGTCGGTGGCTGGTCGCTGGACTACATCATCGACATGGGGCGTGGCGATTTTCAGGGCGCGACGCCTGATCAGGTGGGGGCTTACTTCGGCAATGTGATCGCCGATCCCTGGCGCCTGACACTTTGGCACACGATTTTCATGCTGCTGTCAGCTGTGGTGATCGCCAAGGGCGTGGTTGCCGGGCTTGAGCGCAGTTTGCGCATCATGATGCCGTTGTTGTTCGTGATGATCCTGGTGCTGCTGGGCTACAGCATGACTACCGGTCATTTCATGGAGGGCGTGCATTTCATGTTCGACTTCCACCCGGAAAAGGTCCTGGACGGCTTGCTGCCGGCGATGGGGCATGCGTTCTTTTCCCTGAGCGTGGGCGTCGGCTCGATCATGATCTACGGCGCCTACATGCCGAAGAGCTCGTCTATATCAGGGACGGTCGTTGGCGTGGCGCTGCTCGACACGTTCGTTTCCCTGGTGGCCGGTCTGGCGTTGTTTCCGATTGTGTTCGCAGCGGGCCTGAATCCGAGCGAAGGCCCGGGGCTGATGTTTGTCAGCCTGCCGTTTGCCTTCGGTAACGTGGCGTTCGGGCAATTGATGGGGGTGGTGTTCTTCGTGCTGGTGGCGGTCGCTGCCTGGAGTTCGGCGATCTCCCTGCTTGAGCCGATGGTGGCCTACCTGGTCGAGCGCACTAAAGTGAGTCGTGCCTGGGTCACCTTTTGGCTGGCTTTCAGCTGCTGGTTTGTCGGCCTGGGCACGGTGTTCTCCTTCAATATCTGGAAGGAGGCCAAGTTCTTCGTGAACGAAGGCGGGATGTTCCACCTCTACCAATGGGGAGCAACCGGTGGCCTGGACTTCTTCGGTGTGATCGATTTCTTCACCTCGCGACTCATGTTGCCGCTTGGCGGTTTGTGTTTCGTGGTGTTTGCGGGCTGGATCATGGGGCGTGAAGCGGTGCGCGACGAGTTGTCGATCCGCAACCCTGCGCTGTTTGGCCTGTCCTTGTTCTTGATGCGCTATGTGGCGCCCATCGGCATTCTCGTAGTGTTTGCCGCCCAGCTGTGGAAGTGACGCTGACATGACGACACACATTTCACGTTCGGCCTTGCTGCCGTACCCGGCGCAAGCGCTGTATGACCTGGTCAACGACGTGGCGCGCTATCCGGAGTTTCTGCCGTGGTGTTCCTCGGCCGAAATCCTGGAGAGCACCCCTGAGCATATGCGGGCGAGCGTCGGCGTGGCGAAGGGTGGCCTCAGTCAGCATTTCGTGACGCGCAACACGCTGGTTGCGGGGCAGTCGATCGAAATGAACCTCGAAGAGGGTCCTTTCACCCAATTGCATGGCATCTGGGTATTCAAGGCGCTGACTGACAAAGCCTGCAAGATCAGCCTCGATCTGTCGTTCGATTATGCCGGGCCACTGGTTCGTGCCACCTTGGGGCCACTGTTCAATCAGGCGGCGAACACTTTGGTGGATGCGTTCTGCCAGCGCGCCAAGCAGATACATGGTTGAGGAAATGATTGAAGTCGAGGTGGTCTACGCGGCCGTAGACCGTCAGGTGCTGCTGACAGTGGCCGTGCCTGTCGGAACGACCGTGCGTGCGGCCTTGCTCAGGTCGGCCGTGGCTGAAGAGTTTCCGGAGCTGGATCTGGCCCATTGCCCTGTGGGGATCTTCGGTAAGGTGGTGGCTGACCCGGAAAGTCGGGCAGTCCAGGCGGGGGATCGCATCGAGATTTACCGCCCGTTGCTGGCTGATCCGAAAGAGGTGCGCCGACTGCGGGCAGCGAAAGCTGCCGAGGCCAAAGCGCGGAATCAGTGAGTGGCTGAAACGCCAGACAATAAAAAGCCCGGGCATGCCGGGCTTTTTATTGCGTCGCAAATTATTGCGGCGAGGTGTCCAGTGGTTGCGGCGTCGGGACCGGAACGGTTTCTACTCCGTCGACGTCCTTCTGGATCTGATCCAGCAACGAACCTGGCTTGACCGGTTTTTCCGGTTTTGGCTTCTCGACGTTTTCTGCCGGGGCGGCCACTGTCGTGCCGCTGTCCTTGCCGAGAATGGCTTCGTCACGGCTCACGCCGGGCATGAAATCACCGGAGAGGCTGACAAGCTGATCATTTGGGTTGAAGATAACGCTAATGCGTTCCTGTTGGCGTTCACCGCCACCCGGTTGCAGGCTGTACAGATAATCCCAGCGATCGGCATGGAACGTGTCGGTCAGCAGAGGGTTGCCCATGATAAACCGTACTTGCTTACGGGTCATTCCCGGGCGTAACTGGTCTATCATGTCCTGCGTGACGACATTGCCCTGCTGGATGTCGATTTTGTAAACCCCGGGGAATGAACAACCGGCGAGTGCGAGCAGTCCCACAAAGGTGAAACTGGTTAGCAAGAGCTTGGTGTTTTGCATCGGTGGGCGACTTCCACTATCTTGGCTGGGACAACGTAAACGCCGATCATACCCGCATTAAGAGAAGCTGCGAAGCAGCATCGCGAGAAAGCTGACCATGGTTGAAAATAGCGAACTACGCAAAGCCGGCCTCAAAGTGACCCTGCCACGGGTCAAAATTTTGCAAATGCTCGATTCCGCCGAGCAACGCCACATGAGTGCCGAGGATGTCTACAAGGCCCTTATGGAGGCTGGTGAGGACGTCGGTCTGGCCACGGTTTACCGTGTTCTGACCCAGTTCGAGGCAGCTGGCCTTGTGGTGCGGCACAACTTCGACGGAGGCCATGCGGTCTTCGAGCTGGACGACGGCAAGCATCACGACCATATGGTCAACGTCGAAACCAGCGAAGTGATCGAATTCTTCGACGAAGAAATCGAGCGGCTTCAGAAAGCAATCGTCGACAAGTATGGCTTCGAGATGGTTGATCACAATCTGGTGCTGTACGTGCGCAAGAAAAAGTAAGCATGTCGCGCGAACATCAGTTCGCGAAACGAACGAAGGCGACCCCAGGGTCGCCTTCGTGCTTTCTGCCTTTATTTATTCAGGCTTTTGCGGCGACCACCATTTTTTTGGCATGCGCCAGGGACTCCTTGGTGAGATCGATGCCGCCCAGCATTCGTGCGACTTCTTCGACGCGATCGTTTTTGCTCAATTTGGATACGGCCGTGCGGGTGGCGTCTTCGCCGCGCACTTTGTGCACAAATAGATGCTGATGACCTTGCGCCGCCACTTGCGGTAAGTGGGTCACAGTCAGTACCTGCCCGCGCTCGCCGAGCCTGCGCAGCAGCTGGCCGACGATTTCCGCGGTCGGGCCGCCAATGCCGACGTCGACTTCGTCGAACACCAGGGTCGGTACACGGGAGGTCTGTGCGGTGATCACCTGGATCGCCAGGCTGATCCGCGACAGCTCGCCTCCGGATGCGACTTTTGCCAAGGCTTTCAACGGTTGGCCCGGGTTGGCGCTGACCAGCAGTTCAACCTGTTCAAGCCCGTTAGGCAGCAGTTCGTCGCTGCTGTTTGGGCGCAACTCGATGGTGAAACGCCCGCCAGGCATGCCCAGGCGCTGGATTTCCTGCTCCACGGCGCTGGCCAGGCTACTCGAGGCTTGATGGCGCAGATCGCTCAGCTCGCGAGCCCTTTCCTGGTAATGGCGAGCGTATGAAGACAGCTCGTCGCTCAGTCGCTCGATGGATTCGTCGTTGGCATTGAGGGTTTCGATTTCATCCAGCAGTTTCTGCTGCATCTCGGCGACTTCGGTCGGCTGGATGCGGTGTTTGCGCGCCAGGGTGTAGATCGCGTCGAGGCGTTCTTCCAGATATTGCAGGCGGGCGGGGTCTGCATCGAAATTGTCGAGAAAGCGATTGAGTTCGCCAACAGCTTCTTCGACCTGGATCTGTGCGCTGGTCAGCAGGCTGCTGGCTTCGCCCAGAGCGCCGACTGAATTGTTCACGCTGGAAAGGCGGTTGAGGCTGGCTGTTAGCGCATTCAACACATTCCCGGAATCACTTTCACTGCATTGCTCGACGACTTGCCGGCAGATGCCGAGCAAGGTCTCGGCGTTGGTCAGGTTCTTGTGTTCCTGCTCCAGCTGCTCCAGTTCGTTGTCGCCAAGGCCAAGGTTTTCCAGTTCTTCGAGTTGATAGCTGAGCAACTGATGTCGGGCGCGTTGCTCGTCGCCGGAGTTGGAGAGTCGCTCCAGCTCCTGGCGGGTCTGGCGCCAGCGCTGGGCGGCGAGTTGAACCTGACGGGCCAGATCGGTCGCGCCGGCATATTCATCGAGCAGGCGACGGTGGGTATCGGTCTTGAGCAGGGACTGGTGTTCGTGCTGGCTGTGAATGTCGATCAGCAGCTCGCCCAGCGCCTTGAGGTCGCCCAGCGGGCAGGGCGTGCCGTTGATGTAGCCGCGCGAGCGCCCTTCGGATGTGATGACCCGGCGCAGGATGCACGGACCGTCGTTTTCGAGGTCGCGCTCGGCCAGCCAGGCGCTGGCTTCCGGAATGTCGACCAGATCGAAGGTGGCCAGGATGTCGGCCTTGTCGGCGCCGGGGCGGACCACGCCGCTGTCGGCGCGATCGCCCAGGGTCAGGCCCAGCGCGTCGAGCATGATCGACTTGCCCGCGCCGGTTTCCCCGGTGATCACGCTCATCCCGCGATCGAGTTCGAGATCGAGATGTTCAACGATGGCGTAGTTGTGTACGGACAGGTGCACCAGCATATGGGCCGCTCCCAGGTGTTAGGTCTGGTTATTTATACAGTGTTTTGTTTCTGGCTGACAATGCCCCTCGTTAGCTCGATTCGCTCGGTCCGACGAAAGTCTTATCGCGACCGGCAATGACAAAGCAGTTGTTTTTTGTAGGGTTAATCGTTGAGCCCCCTTGAAGCCGGATTTTGCGGCCCCATATAGCTGGGCAGAAGCGCGAGTTGAGCTCGCGGACGAAATTGAAAGGAGAAATCTATGGCTGACGAACAGACAGTGGATACGCAAAACCCAGACGCCAACCAGGCGCCCGAGGCTTCGGGTGATGACCTGGCGGCTCGTGTACAAGTGCTCGAAGAGCAACTGGCAGGCGCTCAGGATCAGGCTTTGCGTGTAGCCGCCGATCTGCAGAACGTCCGCCGTCGCGCCGAGCAGGATGTGGAGAAGGCTCACAAGTTCGCGCTGGAAAAATTCGCCGGCGACTTGCTGCCGATCGTCGACAGCCTGGAGCGCGGCCTGGAATTGTCCAGCCCGGACGACGAAAGCATCCGTCCGATGCGCGAAGGCATCGAGCTGACCCTGAAAATGTTCCAGGACACCCTCAAGCGTTATCAGCTTGAAGCGATCGATCCCCATGGCGAACCGTTCAACGCCGTTCTCCATCAGGCGATGGCCATGCAGGAAAGCGCCGATGTCGAGCCGAACAGCGTTCTGAAGGTGTTCCAGAAGGGCTATCAGCTCAATGGCCGCCTGCTGCGCCCGGCGATGGTCGTGGTCAGCAAGGCGCCTGCGCCGGTTTCGCCTTCGATTGACGAGCAGGCTTGAAATCCGCCGCAAGGCCCCCATTTATAAGTCAAGCGTTTAAGTGCTACCGCAGTTAGCCACCACTGCTGCGGCAACCAAATCCAAAGTTTCGGGAGAGTGAACATGGGCAAAATTATCGGTATCGACCTGGGGACTACCAACTCCTGCGTCTCCGTGCTGGAAAACGGCAAGGCAAAAGTTATTGAAAACGCTGAAGGCGCGCGTACTACGCCGTCGATCATCGCTTACGCCAACGATGGCGAAATCCTGGTTGGCCAGTCGGCCAAGCGTCAGGCCGTGACCAATCCGCATAACACCCTGTACGCGGTGAAGCGTCTGATCGGTCGTCGTTTCGACGAAGAAGTCGTACAGAAAGACATTCAGATGGTCCCTTACAAGATCGTCAAGGCTGACAACAGCGACGCCTGGGTTGAAGTGAACGGCCAGAAAATGGCACCGCCACAAATCTCGGCTGAAATCCTGAAGAAAATGAAGAAGACCGCCGAAGACTACCTCGGCGAGACCGTGACTGAAGCGGTGATCACCGTTCCGGCCTACTTCAACGACAGCCAGCGTCAGGCCACCAAAGACGCCGGCCGCATCGCTGGCCTGGACGTAAAACGTATCATCAACGAACCAACCGCAGCTGCTCTGGCTTACGGTATGGACAAGGCCAAGGGCGATCACACCGTGATCGTTTACGACCTGGGCGGTGGTACTTTCGACGTTTCCGTGATCGAGATCGCTGAAGTCGATGGCGAGCACCAGTTCGAAGTGCTGGCCACCAACGGTGACACGTTCCTGGGCGGTGAAGACTTTGACATTCGTCTGATCGACTACCTCGTCGACGAATTCAAGAAAGAAAGCGGCATGAACCTCAAGGGCGACCCGCTGGCCATGCAGCGCCTGAAAGAAGCCGCTGAAAAAGCCAAGATCGAACTGTCCTCGAGCCAGTCGACCGACGTGAACCTGCCGTACATCACTGCAGACGCCACCGGTCCCAAGCACTTGAACGTGAAGATCTCCCGCGCCAAGCTCGAAGCGCTGGTGGAAGACCTGGTTCAGCGCACCATCGAACCTTGCCGCATCGCAATGAAAGATGCCGGTATCGACGTTGGCGCGATCAACGATGTGATCCTGGTAGGCGGTCAGACCCGTATGCCACTGGTTCAGAAGCTGGTGACCGAGTTCTTCGGTAAAGAAGCTCGTAAAGACGTCAACCCGGACGAAGCGGTTGCCATGGGTGCTGCCATCCAGGGTGCGGTACTGGCCGGTGACGTGAAGGACGTTCTGCTGCTCGACGTCAGCCCGCTGACCCTGGGTATCGAAACCATGGGTGGCGTGATGACCGCGCTGATCGAGAAAAACACCACGATTCCTACCAAGAAATCGCAAGTGTTCTCGACTGCCGACGACAACCAGGGCGCCGTGACCATTCACGTGCTGCAAGGCGAGCGCAAGCAAGCCGCACAGAACAAGTCCCTGGGCAAGTTCGACCTGGCCGACATTCCACCAGCTCCACGTGGTGTGCCGCAGATCGAAGTGACCTTCGACATCGACGCCAACGGCATCCTGCACGTCGGTGCGAAGGACAAGGCTACCGGCAAGACTCAGTCGATCGTGATCAAGGCCAACTCCGGTCTGTCCGACGAAGAAATCGAGCGCATGGTGCGTGATGCCGAGGCGAACGCCGAGGAAGACCGCAAGTTCGAAGAGCTGGCCGCTGCCCGTAACCAGGGCGACGCACTGGTTCACTCGACGCGCAAAATGGTTACCGATGCTGGCGATAAAGTGACTGCCGAAGAGAAGACGGCAATCGAAGCAGCCGTAGTTGCCCTGGAAGCCGCTGTCAAAGGCGACGACAAGGCTGCTATCGACGCCAAGGTTGAAGAGCTGTCGAAAGTCTCCGCTCCAGTGGCGCAGAAGATGTACGCCGAACAGGCTCAGCCTGCTGAAGGCGCTGCACCGCAGGGCGAATCGGCTGAGAAGGCTGACGACGTTGTCGATGCCGAGTTCGAAGAAGTCAAAGACCACAAGTAAGTTGTTGGTCGGCCGGTTGACTGCCTTCAGGCGGTGACTGGTAGGATGTCGCCGCGCGGGAGCTTGCTCCCGCGTTGGCGTATCTGGAATACGCGAATTTTTACAGCATGCGACACGGTTCGCGTGTTGTCGGCATGGTCGGGAATGCTCCTGCTTTCCGAGCTGAAAGTGCCATCGAAATAAAGACCAGGATCGTTGAATTGACGTGAGTTGGGTCCGGGCCTGTATTGGGGCTCAACGAGTTCGGCAAACTCAGGAGGGTTTTGTCGGACGTCCTCAAGAGTGCGAAGACTTATGGCAAAGCGTGACTATTACGAAGTGTTGGGTGTTGAGCGTGGCTCAAGCGAAGCGGACCTGAAGAAGGCTTACCGTCGCCTGGCGATGAAGCACCACCCGGACCGTAATCCCGATGACAAGGCGTCGGAAGAGATGTTCAAGGAGGCCAACGAGGCCTACGAAGTGCTGTCCGACTCCAGCAAGCGCGCGGCGTACGACCAGTACGGCCATGCCGGTGTCGATCCGAGCATGGGTGGTGGCGGTGCCGGTTTCGGCGGTCAGAACTTCTCCGACATCTTTGGTGATGTCTTCAGTGACTTCTTCGGTGGCGGTCGCGGCGGTTCCCGTGGCGGCGCTCAGCGCGGCAGTGACTTGCGCTACACCCTGGAACTGGACCTCGAAGAGGCGGTGCGCGGTACGACCGTGAATATCCGCGTTCCGACGCTGGTCAACTGCAAGCCTTGTGACGGCTCCGGCGCCAAGAAAGGCTCCGCGCCGGTGACCTGCCCGACGTGCGGCGGTATCGGCCAGGTGCGCATGCAGCAAGGCTTCTTCTCGGTGCAGCAAACCTGCCCGCGCTGCCATGGCCAGGGCAAGATCATTTCCGATCCGTGCGACTCCTGCCACGGCGAAGGTCGTGTCGAAGAGTACAAGACCCTGTCGGTGAAAGTGCCGGCCGGTGTCGATACCGGTGACCGCATTCGTCTGTCCGGCGAAGGCGAAGCAGGCGCTCAAGGTGGCCCGACGGGCGACCTGTACGTGGTGATCAATGTGCGCGAGCACTCGATTTTCCAGCGCGATGGCAAGCATCTGTTCTGCGAAGTGCCGATCAGCTTCGTCGATGCGGCGCTGGGTGGCGAGCTGGAGATTCCGACTCTTGATGGTCGGGTCAAGCTGAAGATCCCTGAGGGGACTCAGACCGGCAAGCAGTTCCGTGTGCGTGGCAAGGGTGTCGCGCCTGTGCGTGGCGGCGGTGCCGGTGACCTGATGTGCCGTGTGGCGGTCGAGACTCCGGTCAACCTGAGCCGTCGCCAGCGTGAAATGCTCGAGGAGTTCCGTAGTTCGCTGGCGGATGACAACAGCCATTCGCCAAAAACCACCGGTTGGTTCGAAGGCGTGAAGCGCTTCTTCGGCGATTTGTAAGGAGACAGGCATGCGACGTATTGCAGTGATGGGCGCCGCCGGGCGCATGGGCAAGACCCTGATTGAAGCGGTGCAGCAAACCCCGGGCGCCGGTCTGACGGCGGCGGTGGATCGTCCCGACAGCACGTTGGTCGGCGCGGATGCCGGTGAGCTGGCTGCGCTGGGTCGTATCGGCGTGCCCCTGTCCGGTGATCTGGATCGGGTGGTCGACGAGTTCGACGTGCTGATCGACTTCACGCACCCGACGGTGACCCTGAAGAACCTGGCTTTCTGCCGCAAGCACGGCAAGGCCATGATCATCGGTACCACCGGTTTCAGCGTTGAAGAAAAGCAATTGCTGGCGGAAGCGGGCAAGGACATTCCGATTGTCTTCGCGGCCAACTTCAGTGTCGGGGTCAACCTCTGCCTGAAGCTGCTCGACACGGCCGCTCGCGTTTTGGGCGACGATGTCGATATCGAAATTACCGAAGCTCACCATCGGCATAAGGTCGATGCGCCGTCCGGCACTGCCGTGCGCATGGGCGAGGTAATTGCCGATGCGCTGGGGCGTGATCTGAAGAAGGTGGCGGTGTATGGCCGCGAGGGCCAGACCGGCGCTCGTGATCGCGAGACCATTGGTTTCGCTACGGTTCGTGCTGGCGACATCGTCGGTGATCACACCGTGCTGTTCGCCGCCGACGGCGAGCGTGTCGAGATCACTCACAAGGCGTCCAGTCGCATGACGTTCGCCAAGGGCGCGGTACGTGCTGCTTTGTGGCTGGATGGGCGCGAGCCTGGCCTTTACGACATGCAAGACGTGCTCGATCTGCGTTAAGATGCACCCGAAATCGGGCTCGCGCACCGCGTTTGAGCCCGGTTTTGTTCCGCCAGGCGACGTCCTGTCGCATTCTCCAGCCTTTAAGGCTCATTGGCGGTAGACCAAAAAAGCCTTTTTCTGTAAGCTACAGCTTTAGTGTGTCCACTAAAAGCGCGCAGAATAATTCAGTGAACAAGCGGGGTGACGTGTCCATACGTCACTCCGCTTTTTTACAACCTGCGATCGCCCTTTCAGGCTTTATTTACGGGAGGTCTTCTTGACTAAGCCAGCCATACTCGCCCTTGCTGATGGCAGCATTTTTCGCGGCGAAGCCATTGGAGCCGACGGTCAAACCGTTGGTGAGGTGGTGTTCAACACCGCAATGACCGGCTATCAGGAAATCCTTACCGATCCTTCCTACGCCCAACAAATCGTTACCCTGACTTACCCGCACATCGGCAACACCGGCACCACGCCGGAAGACGCCGAGTCCAACCGCGTCTGGTCTGCCGGCCTGGTCATCCGTGACCTGCCGCTGGTGGCGAGCAACTGGCGTAACACGATGTCCCTGTCCGACTACCTGAAGGCCAACAATGTTGTGGCCATCGCCGGTATCGACACCCGCCGCCTGACGCGCATCCTGCGTGAAAAAGGCGCGCAGAACGGCTGCATCATGGCCGGTGACAACATTTCCGAAGCTGCCGCCATCGCCGCCGCCCAGGGTTTCCCTGGTCTGAAAGGCATGGACCTGGCGAAAGTCGTCAGCACCAAGGAAAGCTACGAGTGGCGCTCGACTGTCTGGGATCTGAAAACCGACGGCCACGCGACCATCGAAGCCTCTGAGCTGCCGTACCACGTGGTTGCCTACGACTACGGCGTCAAGGTGAACATCCTGCGCATGCTGGTCGAGCGCGGTTGCCGCGTGACCGTCGTGCCCGCGCAAACCCCTGCCGCCGACGTGTTGGCGCTGAAGCCGGACGGCGTGTTCCTGTCCAACGGCCCTGGTGATCCGGAGCCTTGCGACTACGCGATCCAGGCGATCAAGGACGTGCTGGAAACCGAGATCCCGGTCTTCGGTATCTGCCTCGGTCACCAGCTGCTGGCCCTGGCCTCCGGCGCCAAGACCCTGAAAATGGGTCACGGCCACCACGGTGCCAACCACCCCGTCCAGGATCTGGACAGCGGCGTGGTGATGATCACCAGCCAGAACCACGGTTTTGCCGTAGACGAAGCGACCCTGCCGGCCAACGTTCGCGCGATCCACAAATCGCTGTTCGACGGCACCCTGCAAGGTATCGAGCGTACCGACAAGAGCGCCTTCAGCTTCCAGGGTCACCCGGAAGCCAGCCCTGGCCCGAACGACGTAGCGCCATTGTTCGATCGCTTCATCACCGAGATGGCCAAGCGACGCTGATCGCTCGCCCTGATGTAGCAAAGCTTGAGGGTGGCCCCGTACCGGCGGCCCCCTCAAGGCTTCAGAGATTGAACAAGACGGCTTGCCGACTGACCTGCGGATTTGAGTGACAAACCCATGCCAAAACGTACAGACATTAAAAGCATCCTGATTCTCGGCGCTGGCCCGATCGTGATCGGCCAGGCCTGCGAATTCGACTACTCCGGCGCCCAGGCCTGTAAAGCCCTGCGCGAGGAGGGTTACCGCGTCATCCTGGTGAACTCCAACCCGGCCACCATCATGACCGACCCGGCCATGGCCGACGCCACCTACATCGAGCCGATCAAGTGGCAGACCGTTGCCAAGATCATCGAAAAAGAGCGTCCGGACGCGCTGCTGCCGACCATGGGTGGCCAGACCGCTCTGAACTGCGCCCTGGACCTGGAGCGCGAAGGCGTTCTGGAGAAGTTCGGCGTAGAGATGATCGGTGCCAACGCCGACACCATCGACAAGGCTGAAGACCGTTCGCGTTTCGACAAGGCGATGAAGTCCATCGGCCTGGCGTGCCCGCGTTCCGGTATCGCCCACAGCATGGAAGAGGCCAATGCGGTCCTCGAGAAGCTCGGCTTCCCGTGCATCATCCGTCCGTCCTTCACCATGGGCGGCACCGGTGGCGGTATCGCTTACAACCGTGAAGAGTTCGAAGAAATCTGCGCCCGTGGTCTGGACCTGTCGCCGACCAAAGAGCTGCTGATCGACGAATCGCTGATCGGCTGGAAAGAATACGAGATGGAGGTTGTCCGCGATAAGAAGGACAACTGCATCATCGTCTGCTCCATCGAAAACTTCGACCCGATGGGTGTGCACACCGGTGACTCGATCACCGTGGCTCCGGCACAGACCCTGACCGACAAGGAATACCAGATCCTGCGTAACGCCTCCCTGGCGGTACTGCGCGAGATCGGCGTGGAAACCGGCGGTTCCAACGTTCAGTTCGGCATCTGCCCGAACACCGGCCGCATGGTCGTGATCGAGATGAACCCGCGAGTATCGCGTTCCTCGGCGCTGGCTTCGAAAGCCACCGGTTTCCCGATCGCCAAGGTCGCGGCCAAGCTGGCTGTGGGTTACACCCTGGACGAGCTGTCGAACGACATCACCGGCGGCAAGACCCCGGCGTCCTTCGAGCCGTCCATCGACTACGTCGTCACCAAGTTGCCGCGTTTTGCCTTCGAGAAATTCCCGAAAGCCGACGCCCGCCTGACCACTCAAATGAAGTCGGTCGGTGAAGTCATGGCCATCGGCCGTACCTTCCAGGAATCCCTGCAGAAAGCCCTGCGCGGTCTGGAAGTGGGCGTTTGCGGTCTGGACGAGAAGGTTGATCTGGCCAACCCGGAAAGCATGAGCGTACTCAAGCGCGAGCTGACCGTGCCGGGCGCCGAGCGTATCTGGTACGTGGCGGACGCGATGCGCGCCGGCATGACCGTCGAAGACATCTTCGGCATGACCATGATCGACCCTTGGTTCCTGGTGCAGATGGAAGACCTGATCAAGGAAGAAGAGAAGGTCAAGACCCTGGGCCTGACCAGCATCGACCGCGATCTGATGTTCCGCCTCAAGCGCAAAGGCTTCTCCGATATGCGCCTGGCCAAATTGCTGGGTGTGACCGAAAAGAGCTTGCGCGCTCACCGTCACAAGCTGGAAATCTTCCCGGTCTACAAGCGCGTCGACACCTGCGCCGCCGAGTTCGCCACCGATACTGCCTACCTCTACTCGACGTACGAGGAAGAGTGCGAAGCGGCGCCATCGGGTCGCGACAAGATCATGATCCTGGGTGGCGGTCCTAACCGTATCGGCCAGGGCATCGAGTTCGACTACTGCTGCGTACACGCGGCACTGGCCCTGCGCGATGACGGCTACGAGACCATCATGGTCAACTGCAACCCGGAAACCGTTTCCACCGACTACGACACTTCCGATCGCCTGTACTTCGAACCAGTGACCCTGGAAGACGTGCTGGAAATCGTCCGCGTCGAGAAGCCAAAAGGCGTGATCGTCCAGTACGGCGGCCAGACTCCGCTGAAACTGGCGCGTGCCCTGGAAGCAGCTGGCGTGCCGATCATCGGCACCAGTCCTGACGCCATCGACCGTGCCGAAGACCGTGAGCGTTTCCAGCAGATGGTCCAGCGCCTGAACCTGCGTCAGCCGCCAAACGCCACCGTGCGCAGTGAAGACGAAGCCATTCGTGCCGCCAGCAAGATCGGTTACCCGCTGGTGGTGCGCCCGTCCTATGTACTGGGCGGCCGCGCGATGGAAATCGTCTACGAAGAAGAAGAGCTCAAGCGCTACCTGCGTGAAGCGGTTCAAGTGTCCAACGACAGCCCGGTGCTGCTGGACCACTTCCTCAACTGCGCCATCGAAATGGACGTGGATGCGGTCTGCGACGGCAAGGACGTGGTAATCGGCGCGATCATGCAGCACATCGAGCAGGCTGGTGTTCACTCCGGTGACTCCGCGTGCTCGCTGCCGCCGTACTCGCTGCCGGCGCACATCCAGGACGAGATGCGCGAACAGGTCAAGAAAATGGCCCTGGAGCTCGGCGTGATCGGCCTGATGAACGTACAGTTGGCGCTGCAAGGCGACGACATCTACGTCATCGAAGTCAACCCGCGCGCTTCCCGCACTGTGCCGTTCGTGTCCAAGTGCATCGGTGTTTCCCTGGCAATGATCGCGGCTCGCGTCATGGCCGGTAAGACCTTGAAGGAAATCGGCTTCACCAAGGAAATCATTCCAAACTTCTACAGCGTGAAAGAGGCGGTGTTCCCGTTCGCCAAATTCCCAGGCGTTGACCCGATCCTCGGCCCTGAGATGAAGTCCACCGGTGAAGTGATGGGCGTGGGCGACACCTTCGGTGAAGCGTTCGCCAAGGCCCAGATGGGCGCGAGCGAAGTGCTGCCGACCGGCGGTACTGCGTTCATCAGCGTGCGTGACGACGACAAGCCGCTGGTTGCGGGCGTGGCCCGTGATCTGATCAACTTGGGCTTCGAAGTGGTCGCCACTGCCGGTACTGCCAAGCTGATCGAGGCTGCAGGCCTGAAAGTGCGCCGTGTGAACAAGGTGACCGAGGGTCGTCCGCACGTGGTCGACATGATCAAGAATGACGAAGTCACCCTGATCATCAACACCACCGAAGGTCGTCAGTCGATTGCTGATTCGTACTCCATTCGTCGTAATGCCCTGCAGCACAAGATTTACTGCACCACCACCATTGCTGCTGGCGAAGCCATCTGTGAAGCGCTGAAGTTCGGTCCCGAGAAGACCGTGCGTCGCTTGCAGGATCTACACGCAGGATTGAAGGCATGAGCATAACGAAGTACCCAATGACCGTTCAGGGCGCTCGCGCCCTGGAAGAAGAACACACTCACCTGACCAAGGTCGTTCGTCCGAAGCTCAGCCAGGACATCGGTACGGCCCGCGAGTTGGGTGACTTGAAGGAAAACGCCGAATACCACGCTGCCCGTGAGCAGCAGGGTATGGTCGAGGCGCGGATCCGTGATATCGAAGGCCGAATTCAGAATCAGGTCATCATTGATGTCACGACCATTCCGCACACCGGCAAAGTGATTTTCGGCACCACCGTTGAAATCGCCAACGTCGAGACGGATGAGCGCGTCACTTACCACATCGTGGGTGAGGATGAGGCTGACTTCAAACTCGGCAAGATTTCGGTGGGTTCGCCACTGGCCCGCGCCTTGATTGCCAAGGAAGAGGGTGATGTGGTCGCCGTGAAAACGCCTGGCGGCGTTATCGAGTACGAGATTGTCGAAGTTCGTCACATCTGAAGGTTGGCGCCCGCTTCGTGCGGGCGCCATGCTTTGGCAACTGACCCAGATGTTGTGGGTCGGCGGCCTGTGGCTGTTGCAAATCGGTCTGCTGCCGGTGCTGGGGCGAATTGGCCTGGCGCCGCTGCTGATCGACGAAATCGCAGGCATGCTCAATACGCTGGTAACGGGATTCGCTACGGCGTGTGTGATTTTTCAGGCTTTGGTGCTGGTTAAGGCCGAGGGCCTTGCCAGTCTATGGCGGGATATTCGCGGGCAGCTGCTGTTGATGTCGCTGTGTGCGTGCGCGATGTACTTCGCGGTGCGTTTCGGCTGGCCGGATGCCGATCGTTGGCAGGTGTTCAGCTATCTTGTCCTGGGCTTTTCCGGGCTGGTGCTGGTGTTGCAGCCGATGCCGGGGTGGAGTGGCAGGGTGCGCGAAGCACACCCTTGACCCTTGCCATCACTTGAAGCGATGGACGTTCGACAGCTGCTTGTTGACGCTGAAGTTCTTGCGGTAGATCAGTGCCATCTTGCCGATGACCTGGACCAGATCCGCTTTGCCGACCTTGCAGAGCTCTGCAATGGACGCCAGGCGCGATTCGCGATCGAGGATGTTGAGCTTGATCTTGATCAGCTCGTGATCCGCCAATGCGCGTTCGAGTTCGGCTAACACACCTTCAGTCAAACCATTGTCTGCCACAATCAAAACCGGTTTCAGATGGTGGCCAATGGATTTGTACTGTTTCTTCTGCTCTTGAGTGAGCGGCATAATCTGACCCCTGCGTCTGATCTTGTAAAAAGCGGCGGCCAGTTTACCCGAGCGAGTCCGGGACCGCCCAGTTAATCACGACCCGTTTTATTTTCGAGGTGGCCCGTGGCCCGTTCCAAGACAAGCCTTAACTGGCTGAAAGAACATTTCAACGACCCATTCGTCAAAATGGCACAAAAAGACGGGTACCGTTCCCGCGCCAGCTACAAACTGCTGGAGATCCAGGAAAAGGATCGTCTGATCCGCCCGGGCATGAGCGTAATCGACCTTGGTGCGGCCCCGGGTGGTTGGTCCCAGGTGACCAGTCGTCTGATTGGTGGGCAGGGCACACTGATCGCTTCTGACATTCTGGAAATGGACAGCATCCCGGACGTCACCTTCATTCAGGGCGACTTTACCGAGGATGCCGTACTGGCCCAGATCCTCGATGCCGTCGGAAATAAGGAAGTAGACCTTGTGATTTCCGACATGGCCCCCAATATGAGTGGATTACCGGCCGTGGACATGCCGCGAGCGATGTTCCTGTGCGAGTTGGCACTGGATCTTTCGACTCGGGTGCTCAAGCCCGGTGGTGATTTTTTGATCAAGATCTTCCAGGGCGAAGGCTTCGACGAGTTCCACAAGAGCGTTCGCCAGCAGTTCGAGAAGGTGCAGATGCGCAAGCCGACCTCATCGCGCGACCGTTCTCGCGAACAGTACCTGCTGGGTCGCGGTTTCCGCGGACGCAGTGAGGGTTGAGTGAATTTTCGATCAGGGTGATAGGTTTTTTGTATTACGCCTTGTCAGAATTAGCGAATATTGTGTAGGAAGTGTTTCACAAAGGGTTACAGACGGCGCCTGCCAAGTTGTAGGTAATGTAGTAAGTTAGGCCGGTGAATATCATGCGAAGCGCGCGTCAGTAGCGGAGCTTGCTTCAGAGGGTAGTTAATTGAACGATATGGCAAAGAATCTGATCCTGTGGTTGATCATTGCGGCTGTCCTGGTGACGGTGATGAACAACTTCTCCAGCCCTAACGAGCCGCAGACCCTCAACTATTCCGACTTCATCCAGCAGGTCAAGGATGGCAAGGTCGAGCGCGTGGCGGTTGATGGCTACGTGATTACAGGCAAGCGCAACGATGGCGACAGCTTCAAGACCATCCGTCCCGCGATCCAGGACAACGGCCTGATCGGCGACCTGGTGGATAACCACGTCGTGGTCGAAGGCAAGCAGCCTGAACAGCAATCCATCTGGACTCAGCTTCTGGTCGCCAGCTTCCCTATCCTCGTGATCATCGCCGTGTTCATGTTCTTCATGCGCCAGATGCAGGGCGGTGCCGGTGGCAAGGGCGGGCCGATGAGCTTCGGTAAAAGCAAGGCGCGCCTGCTCTCGGAAGATCAGGTGAAAACGACCCTGGCTGACGTTGCCGGTTGCGACGAAGCCAAGGAAGAAGTCGGTGAACTGGTCGAATTCCTGCGCGATCCGGGCAAGTTCCAGCGCCTGGGTGGTCGCATTCCTCGCGGTGTGCTGATGGTCGGTCCTCCGGGTACCGGTAAGACCTTGCTCGCCAAGGCCATCGCCGGCGAAGCCAAAGTGCCATTCTTCACCATTTCCGGTTCCGACTTTGTCGAAATGTTCGTCGGTGTCGGTGCCAGCCGTGTTCGCGACATGTTCGAACAGGCCAAGAAACACGCTCCGTGCATCATCTTCATCGACGAAATCGATGCGGTCGGTCGCCATCGTGGCGCCGGCATGGGTGGCGGTCACGACGAACGCGAGCAGACGCTCAACCAGTTGCTGGTCGAGATGGACGGCTTCGAAATGAATGACGGCATCATCGTGATTGCCGCGACCAACCGTCCTGATGTACTGGACCCTGCGCTGCTGCGTCCGGGTCGTTTCGACCGCCAGGTAGTGGTCGGTCTGCCGGACATCCGTGGTCGCGAACAGATTCTCAAGGTTCACATGCGCAAAGTGCCGATGGGCGACGACGTTGCTCCGGCCGTGATCGCTCGTGGTACTCCAGGCTTCTCCGGTGCTGACCTGGCCAACCTGGTGAACGAGGCATCGTTGTTCGCTGCCCGTGCCGGCAAGCGCATCGTCGAGATGAAAGAGTTCGAACTGGCGAAAGACAAGATCATGATGGGCGCCGAGCGCAAATCCATGGTCATGTCCGAGAAAGAAAAACAGAACACGGCTTATCACGAAGCGGGCCACGCCATCGTGGGGCGTGTCGTGCCGGAGCATGATCCGGTGTACAAGGTGTCGATCATCCCGCGCGGTCGTGCGCTGGGTGTGACCATGTTCCTGCCGGAAGAAGATCGTTACAGCCTGTCCAAGCGTGCGTTGATCAGCCAGATCTGCTCGCTGTACGGCGGTCGTATCGCTGAAGAAATGACCCTGGGCTTCGATGGCGTGACCACCGGTGCCTCCAACGACATCATGCGCGCCAGCCAGATTGCGCGGAACATGGTGACCAAGTGGGGTCTTTCGGAAAAGCTCGGTCCGTTGATGTATGCCGAAGAAGAGGGTGAAGTGTTCCTCGGTCGCGGCGGTGGCGGTCAGGGTGCAAGCTTCTCTGGTGAGACAGCCAAGCTGATCGACTCCGAAGTACGCAGCATCATCGATCAGTGCTATGGCACGGCGAAGCAGATTCTCACGGACAACCGTGACAAGCTCGATGCGATGGCTGATGCCTTGATGAAGTACGAAACGATCGATGCCGAGCAGATTGACGACATCATGGCCGGTCGTCCGCCTCGCGAGCCGCGCGACTGGTCGGGTGGCACGGGTACTTCCGGTACTCCGCCGGTGGTGCAGGATGAGCGTCCGGAAACACCGATCGGCGGTCCTGCTGCTGACGTATAAGGTTTGAAATGACTTCTGTTCAGTCCTCGACCCGGTTGCCTTGCGGCAACCGGGTTCTTGATTTGGCCCAGACGCATGTCATGGGTATTCTCAACGTCACCCCTGATTCTTTCTCCGATGGTGGCCAATACAGCCAGCTCGACGCGGCCATGCGCCACGCCGAAGCCATGGTGGTGGCCGGTGCGACGCTGATCGACGTCGGTGGAGAATCCACCCGCCCCGGAGCCAGGGTCGTATCGCCACTCGAAGAGCTGGAGCGCGTAGCTCCCATCGTCGAGCGCATCAGCCGCGAGCTGGATGTGATCATATCGGTCGACACCTCAACGCCAGCCGTCATGCGAGAAGCCGCGCGCCTGGGTGCCGGGTTGATCAATGACGTGCGTTCGTTGCGTCGCGATGGTGCCCTGGATGCTGCAGCGGCCACCGGCCTGCCGGTCTGCCTGATGCATATGCTGGGCGAGCCGGGCGATATGCAGGACAATCCGCAGTATCAGGATGTCACAAGGGAAGTCGGCGAGTTTCTCGCTGAGCGCCTGCATCAGTGTTCTTTGGTGGGCATTCCGGCTGAGCGGGTCATTCTTGACCCCGGCTTTGGCTTCGCCAAAACCTTGCAGCACAATCTAAGCTTGTTCAAGCATATGGAAGCCCTGCATGCCTTTGGGCGGCCACTTCTGGTGGGCGTTTCGCGCAAGAGCATGATAGGTCAGGCCTTGAACCGGCCGGTCGGAGAGCGCTTGTATGGCGGTCTTGCTCTCGCGGCCCTGGCTGTGCAGAAGGGCGCGCGTATTTTGCGCGTCCATGACGTGGCCGAAACAGTGGATGTGGTGAGAATGATCGCCGCAGTGGAATCAGCCGAATAAGAATCATGGAGCATTTATGACTAGGAAATATTTTGGTACCGACGGTATTCGTGGTCGGGTGGGTCAATACCCGATTACTCCTGATTTCATGCTCAAGCTCGGCTGGGCTGCTGGCATGGCTTTTCGCAAGATGGGCGCCTGCAAGGTGCTGGTCGGCAAGGACACCCGAATTTCCGGCTACATGTTTGAGTCGGCGCTCGAGGCGGGCCTGACGTCGGCAGGTGCCGATGTGATGCTGCTGGGGCCGATGCCGACTCCGGCTATCGCCTATCTGACGCGCACTTTCCATGCCGAGGCTGGCATCGTGATCAGTGCGTCGCACAATCCCCATGATGACAACGGCATCAAGTTCTTCTCCGGTAAGGGCACCAAGCTCCCGGATGAAGTCGAACTGATGATTGAAGAGTTGCTCGATACGCCAATGACCGTGGTGGAGTCGAGCAAGATCGGCAAGGTCTCGCGAATCAACGATGCGTCGGGACGCTATATCGAATTCTGCAAGAGCAGCGTGCCGACCGGCACCAGCTTCTCGGGCCTGAAAATCGTCATCGATTGCGCTCACGGTGCGACCTACAAAGTGGCACCGAGTGTGTTTCGCGAGTTGGGCGCTGAAGTCGTCGTGCTGTCGGCGCAGCCGAATGGTTTGAATATCAACGACAATTGCGGTTCGACCCATATGGGGGCGCTGCAGGCTGCCGTTGTGGCCGAGCAGGCCGATCTGGGTATTGCCTTCGATGGTGACGGTGACCGCGTTCAGATGGTCGATCACACCGGTGCGGTGGTGGATGGCGACGAATTGCTGTTCATCATTGCCCGTGATCTGCATGAGCGCGACAGGCTGCAGGGCGGTGTGGTCGGAACCCTGATGAGTAACCTGGGGCTGGAACTGGCCCTGGCGGACCTGGGCATTCCATTGGTGCGTGCCAACGTCGGCGATCGCTATGTCATTGCCGAGCTGCTGGAGCGCAACTGGATCGTGGGGGGTGAAAACTCCGGGCACATCGTATGCTTCAGTCACACCACCACGGGTGATGCAATCATTGCGGCGCTGCAGGTGTTGATGGCGCTGCAATCGCGTGGCGATGGTCTGGCGCAATCCCGGCAGGCGCTACGCAAGTGCCCTCAGGTGTTGATCAATGTGCGATTCGGTGGCGGCGCAAGTCCTCTCGATCATCCGTCGGTCAAGGAGGCCAGTGAGCGTGTGACCAAGGCCATGGCAGGTCGGGGGCGTGTGCTGTTGCGCAAGTCCGGAACCGAACCACTGGTGCGTGTGATGGTCGAAGGCGAAGACGAAACGCAGGTTCGCGGCTATGCCGAAGAGCTGGCAAAACTGGTTACTGAAGTTTCTGCCTGAATTCGGCTTGCCAGCCATGATTGTGTTGGGTAACATCTGCGCCCACTTTGACCGACGAGGTACAGCATGCGTCGCCCTATGGTAGCTGGTAACTGGAAGATGCACGGTACCCGCGCCAGCGTCGCTGAGCTGATCAACGGCCTTCGTGACTTGGCCTTGCCGAGCAGTGTTGATGTCGCGGTATTCCCGCCTTTCCTGCATATCAATCAAGTGATTGATGGCCTGGAAGGAAAGTCGATTTCGGTCGGCGCGCAGAATTCTGCGGTGGAATCCGGACAAGGTGCGTTGACCGGTGAAGTTGCACCGAGTCAGTTGGTGGATGCAGGTTGTTCCCTGGTGCTTGTCGGGCACTCCGAGCGCCGCCAGATCATGGGCGAGCAGGACGCAGTGCTGATCCGCAAGTTCGCAGCGGCACAGGCATGTGGCTTGATTCCGGTGTTGTGCATAGGGGAAACCCTTGAGCAGCGTGAAGCCGGAAAAACTCTTGAGGTTGTCTCGCGTCAGCTGGGCAGTATCATCGAGGAGCTGGGTGTCGGTGCCTTTGCCAAGGCAGTGATCGCTTACGAGCCGGTCTGGGCCATTGGTACCGGGCTGACTGCAACGCCGCAACAGGCGCAGGATGTGCACGCAGCCATTCGCGCCCAGTTGGCGGCAGAGAATTCTGAAGTCGCACAAGGTGTGCGGCTTCTATACGGCGGCAGCGTGAAGGCGGCCAATGCGGTCGAACTGTTCGGCATGCCGGATATCGATGGGGGCCTCATTGGTGGGGCTTCCCTGAATGCAGATGAGTTCGGTGCGATCTGTCGCGCCGCGGGAAACTGAAAAAATGCTGGAAACAGTCGTAGTCGTTTTTCATCTGCTGGGTGCATTGGGCGTAGTGGCTCTGGTTTTGCTGCAGCAGGGTAAAGGTGCGGATGCTGGCGCGTCTTTCGGAGCAGGTGCTTCAAATACTGTGTTCGGAAGCCAAGGTTCCTCTACCTTTCTTAGTAAGTTTACTGCTATACTTGCCGCAGGTTTTTTCATAACCAGCTTGGGGTTAGGTTACTTTGCTAAAGAGAAGGCTCACCAGCTGACTCAAGTAGGTCTCCCAAATCCAGCGGTACTGGAAGTTCCAAAGCAACAACCGGCTTCTGATGATGTCCCGGTGCTTCAAGAGCAAAAGTCGGCTACTCCAGCGACTGACGTGCCTCCAGCTCAAGAGCAGAAGTAAGAAGGGTTTCAAACGTAGTATTGCCGAGGTGGTGGAATTGGTAGACACGCAACCTTGAGGTGGTTGTGCCCATAGGGTGTAGGGGTTCGAGTCCCCTTCTCGGTACCAATTAGTCAGGAGAGCCCGCTGTTGCGGGCTTTCTTGCAGGTGGAAGGTTACATTGACCCTGTAGGGGATCGGTCGTATACTTCCGCCCCAGCTTTGTCGCGGGGTGGAGCAGTCTGGTAGCTCGTCGGGCTCATAACCCGAAGGTCGTCGGTTCAAATCCGGCCCCCGCAACCAGTTTAAGGAGCCCCTTTTAAGGGGCTTTTTGTTAGCTGGACACTTTCAACGCCGCTGTTCGACGGCGTTTCAAGGATGGGCGTTTCGCCCATTTTTTTATTTTGCATAGCATGCACATACATGCACTAGGGGGTTCAGGTGTCGAGCAAGCTAGAAGAGTTGCAGGCCTTGCTGGCCCCGGTGGTCGTGGCCCTAGGCTATGAATGCTGGGGTATCGAGTTTTCGGCTCAGGGTCGTCACTCGATGTTGCGCGTTTATATCGATAAAGAAGGCGGCGTGCTGGTGGACGATTGCGCCATCGTCAGCCGCCAGATCAGCGGTGTGCTGGATGTTGAAGATCCAATCTCCGTTGAGTACACCCTTGAAGTTTCCTCGCCTGGCATGGAACGCCCTCTGTTCACTCTTGAGCAGTTTGCAAAATTTGCCGGTGAACAAGTGAAGATCAAGCTGCGCTCGCCTTTTGAAGGACGACGCAACTTTCAGGGCCTTCTGCGCGGCGTAGAAGAGCAGGATGTCGTGGTGCAGGTAGAAGACCATGAGTTCCTGTTGCCGATCGATATGATCGACAAGGCCAACATTATTCCCAGTTTTGACTGAGGCGTGCCAGATACTGCGGATCCCGCGGATCCAATGGCTTGCGAAAGGCGAGGCGTACGATGAGCAAAGAAGTACTGCTGGTTGTTGAGTCGGTATCCAATGAAAAGGGCGTACCGGCAAACGTGATTTTTGAAGCGCTGGAGCTGGCCCTGGCCACTGCTACCAAAAAGCGTTTCGAAGACGAAGTTGATCTGCGTGTGGAAATCAATCGCCACACCGGTGCTTACGAGACATTCCGTCGCTGGACGGTCGTCGAAGAAGCAGACCTGGACGATCCGGCCATCGAAACCTGGCCGAGCAAGGTTGCCGAAACGCATCCTGGCGCCAAGGTCGGTGACGTCGTAGAAGAGAAGATCGAGTCCATCGAATTCGGCCGTATCGCTGCACAGACTGCCAAGCAAGTCATTGTGCAGAAAGTTCGCGAAGCCGAGCGCGCTCAGGTTGTTGACGCTTACCGCGAACGCCTGGGTGAAATCATCTCCGGCACCGTGAAAAAAGTCACCCGCGACAACGTGATCGTTGATCTGGGCAACAACGCTGAAGCGTTGCTGGCCCGTGAAGACATCATTTCTCGCGAAACTTTCCGGGTTGGCGTGCGTCTGCGTGCGCTGCTCAAGGAAATCCGCACCGAGAACCGCGGCCCGCAGCTGATCCTGTCGCGTACCGCGCCGGAAATGCTGATCGAGTTGTTCCGCATCGAAGTGCCGGAAATTGCCGAAGGCCTGATCGAAGTGATGGCTGCGTCCCGTGATCCGGGTTCGCGTGCCAAGATCGCCGTTCGCTCCAAGGACAAACGCATCGACCCGCAGGGCGCTTGCATCGGTATGCGCGGTTCGCGCGTCCAGGCAGTGTCGGGTGAGTTGGGCGGTGAGCGTGTTGACATCGTTCTGTGGGACGACAACCCGGCTCAATTCGTGATCAACGCCATGTCCCCGGCCGAGGTTGCGGCAATTATCGTTGACGAAGATGCCCACGCAATGGACATCGCCGTTGGCGCAGACAATCTGGCTCAGGCCATCGGTCGCGGTGGTCAGAACGTGCGTCTGGCTAGCCAGTTGACTGGCTGGACCCTGAACGTGATGACCGAATCGGACATCCAGGCTAAGCAGCAAGCAGAAACCGGCGACATCCTGCGCAACTTCATCGACGAGCTGGAAGTCGACGAAGACCTCGCACAGGTGCTGGTAGATGAAGGCTTCACCAGCCTGGAAGAGATTGCCTACGTACCGTTGGAAGAAATGCTCAACATCGACGGCTTTGACGAAGAAACCGTCAACGAGCTTCGCGCTCGTGCCAAGGATCGTTTGTTGACCAAAGCCATCGCTACTGAGGAAAAGCTGGCAGACGCCCATCCGGCCGAAGACCTGCTCTCGCTTGAGGGTATGGACAAGGATTTGGCGATGGAACTGGCGGTGCGCGGCGTAATTACCCGCGAAGACCTGGCCGAGCAGTCTATTGACGACCTGCTCGACATCGACGGCATTGACGATGATCGTGCCGGCAAGTTGATCATGGCCGCCCGAGCCCACTGGTTCGAGTAATTAGGCGCGGCCTGAGGAGAGAAGTGCATGACGCAAGTCACGGTGAAACAACTGGCCGATGAGGTCAAAACACCGGTAGAGCGCCTGTTGCAGCAGATGCGTGAGGCAGGTCTGCCGCACACCGCCGCCGAAGAACATGTGACTGACAGTGAGAAGCAATCGTTGCTGACTCACTTGAAAAGCAGCCACAAGGCGAAAGTGGAAGAACCACGCAAGATTACGCTGCAGCGTAAAACCACCAGCACCCTGCGTGTTGCTGGCAGCAAGAGCATCAGCGTTGAAGTACGCAAGAAGAAAGTCTTCGTACAGCGCAGCCCGGAAGAAATCGAAGCCGAGCGCAAGCGTGAACTGGATGAACGTCGCGCAGTAGAAAATGCTGCTCGTCAGAAGGCTGAAGAAGAAGCCAAGCGTCGCGCCGAAGAAGAAGCGCGTCGCCAGCCTGCTACTGCGCAGACCGCTCAAACCGTACCTGTTGCAGCGCCTGCTGCGGTGGCCGAGCCAGTTCGCGAAAGCGCACCGGTTGTGGCGGCTGCTCCAGCGCCTGCGGCCGATACCCGCAAGCGTGACGAACAGCGCCGTCCGGACAAGCCACGTGCCGACGACAGCAACCGTCGCGGTAGCGGCGATGGCGAGCGCAAAAACGCTCCGCATCGTGCTTCCGTCAAGGAAAAGGCTCCGGCTCCACGTGTTGCTCCACGTACTACCGACGAAGAAAGCGATGGCTTCCGTCGTGGTGGTCGCGGCAAGGCCAAGCTGAAGAAGCGCAACGCTCACGGTTTCCAGAGCCCTACCGGTCCTGTCGTGCGCGAAGTGAAGATCGGCGAAACCATCACTGTTGGCGATCTCGCCCAGCAGATGTCGGTGAAGGCTGCTGAAATCATCAAGTTCATGTTCAAACTGGGTACTCCAGCGACCATCAACCAGGTACTGGATCAGGAAACTGCCCAACTGGTTGCTGAAGAGCTGGGCCACAAAGTGACCCTGGTCAGCGACACCGCCCTGGAAGATTCCCTGGCCGAGTCCCTGAAGTTTGAAGGCGAGGCAGTTTCCCGTGCACCAGTCGTGACCGTAATGGGCCACGTTGACCACGGTAAGACTTCCCTGCTCGACTACATTCGTCGTGCCAAGGTTGCTGCTGGCGAAGCCGGTGGTATCACCCAGCACATCGGTGCTTACCACGTTGAAACCGATCGTGGCATGGTGACGTTCCTCGACACCCCTGGTCACGCTGCGTTTACCGCAATGCGTGCCCGTGGTGCCAAGGCGACCGACATCGTGATCCTGGTGGTTGCAGCGGACGACGGCGTGATGCCACAGACCATCGAAGCCGTTCAGCATGCCAAGGCAGCTGGCGTACCGTTGGTAGTAGCAGTGAACAAAATCGACAAGCCGGGCGCCGATCTCGATCGCATCCGTAGCGAACTGTCGGTTCACGGCGTGACGTCGGAAGAGTGGGGTGGTGACACGCCGTTCGTACCGGTCTCGGCGAAGATGGGTACTGGCGTCGACGAACTGCTCGAAGCCGTATTGCTGCAAGCCGAAGTCCTGGAGCTGACTGCAACTCCATCGGCTCCTGGTCGCGGTGTCGTGGTTGAATCCCGTCTGGACAAGGGCCGTGGCCCGGTGGCTACCGTTCTGGTTCAAGACGGTACCCTGCGCCAAGGCGACATGGTCCTGGTCGGTTCGAACTATGGCCGCGTTCGCGCCATGCTCGACGAGAACGGCAAGCCAATCAAGGAAGCCGGTCCGGCCATCCCTGTCGAGATCCTCGGCCTGGACGGTACCCCGGACGCTGGCGACGAGATGAGCGTGGTTGCCGACGAGAAGAAAGCCCGTGAAGTGGCTCTGTTCCGTCAAGGCAAGTTCCGCGAAGTCAAGCTGGCCCGTGCTCACGCCGGCAAGCTGGAAAACATCTTCGAAAACATGGGCCAGGAAGAGAAGAAGACGCTCAACATCGTCCTCAAATCCGACGTCCGTGGTTCGCTGGAAGCGTTGAACGGTGCCTTGAACGGCCTGGGTAACGACGAAGTGCAGGTGCGTGTGGTCGGTGGCGGTGTCGGTGGTATCACCGAATCCGACGCCAACCTGGCACTGGCCTCCAACGCTGTACTGTTCGGCTTCAACGTGCGTGCCGATGCCGGCGCGCGCAAGATCGTCGAGCAGGAAGGTCTGGATATGCGTTACTACAACGTGATCTACGACATCATCGAAGACGTCAAGAAAGCCCTGACCGGTATGCTCGGCAGCGATGTTCGCGAGAACATCCTGGGTATCGCCGAAGTGCGTGACGTGTTCCGTTCGCCGAAGTTTGGCGCGATCGCCGGTTGCATGGTTATCGAAGGTGTTGTGCACCGTAACCGTCCAATCCGTGTACTGCGTGAAGACATCGTTATCTTCGAAGGCGAGCTGGAATCCCTGCGCCGCTTCAAGGATGACGCTTCCGAAGTACGTGCCGGCATGGAATGCGGTATCGGCGTGAAGAGCTACAACGACGTTAAAGTCGGTGACAAGATCGAAGTCTTCGAGAAGGTGCAGGTTGCTCGCAGCCTCTAATTCGCGCACTTCGGGAGCCGTGACGGGTAGCCGCATGCAAATGCGCAGCTCGTCACCAGGACTCTAAACGCAACGCCCGGTCTGGCTTCTGTCAGGCCGGGCGTTTGCCGCTTTCAGACCACACGGGTTTCACCGTGAGGCAGTAACAGGTAACAAGACATGGCAAAAGAATATAGCCGTACCCAACGTATCGGCGATCAGATGCAGCGCGAGCTGGCACAACTGATCCGTCGTGAAGTCAAAGACCCGCGCGTCGGCCTGGTCACCATTACCGCTGTGGAAGTCAGTCGTGACGTCGGTCACGCCAAGATCTTCATCACCGTGATGGGTCAGGACAGCGCCGAAGAAATCGCACAAAGCATCAAGGTGCTCAACTCCGCCGCCGGTTTCCTGCGCATGCAGCTGGCTCGCGAGATGAAGCTGCGTAGCGTTCCACAGCTGCACTTCCACTACGACGAAAGCGTCGTGCGTGGCGCGCACCTGTCGGCATTGATCGAGCGCGCAGTGGCTGAAGACAATCAGCATCCGGTTGCGGCAGAAGCCGAAGACACCAAGGAGTAATCGGTGGCTCAGGTCAAACGTATCCGTCGTAACGTCAGCGGCATTATCCTTCTCGACAAGCCGCTGGGGTTCACCTCCAACGCGGCCTTGCAGAAGGTTCGCTGGTTGCTGAACGCCGAAAAGGCAGGTCATACCGGTAGTCTCGATCCCTTGGCCACCGGCGTGTTGCCGCTGTGCTTCGGTGAGGCGACCAAGTTCTCGCAATACCTGCTCGATTCCGACAAGGGTTATGAAACCCTGGCGCAACTGGGCAAGACCACCACCACGGCGGATGCCGAAGGTGAAGTTTTGCAGGAACGCCCGGTGACCGTTGGTCGCTCCGATGTCGAGGCTGTACTGCCGAAATTTCGTGGGCAAATCAGTCAGATACCGCCGATGTACTCGGCGCTCAAGCGTGATGGCCAGCCGCTGTACAAGCTGGCTCGTGCGGGCGAAGTAGTGGAGCGCGAACCGCGTTCTGTTACTATTACGCGCTTGGAATTACTGGCCTTCGAAGGTGATACTGCGCGGCTGGCGGTGGATTGCACCAAAGGCACCTATATCCGTACCCTGGTGGAGGATATCGGTGAGCAACTCGGTTGTGGCGCTTACGTTGCAGAACTGCGACGTACCCAGGCCGGGCCATTCACCCTGGCGCAGACGGTTACCCTCGAAGAGCTGGAAGCGGTACATGCCGAAGGCGGCAACGAAGCGGTCGATCGCTTCCTGATGCCATCGGACAGCGGCCTGCTGGATTGGCCACTGTTGCAGTTCTCGGAAGCGAGTGCGTTCTACTGGCTCAACGGCCAGCCGGTACGTGCCCCGGATGCTCCGAAGTTCGGCATGGTGCGGGTACAGGATCACAATGGTCGTTTCATCGGTATCGGTGAAGTGAGCGAAGACGGGCGCATCGCGCCGCGTCGACTGATTCGGTCAGAATGACCGAAACCAGTCTGTGTAACAGCAGGCTGGCGAGGGTGGCTGTCAACAGGCACGGTCACTACTCTTTTTTAGATACAGGGATTTGTCCCTGGCCTGTTGAAACTGTTTTTCGACAAACAGTTTCCTGATAAAAGGATTGCCTCATGGCTCTCGACGTTCAAGAAAAAGCTCAAATCGTAGCTGACTACCAGCAAGCTGTTGGTGACACTGGTTCGCCAGAAGTGCAAGTTGCACTGCTGACCGCCAACATCAACAAGCTGCAAGGTCACTTCAAGGCCAACGGTAAAGACCACCACTCCCGTCGTGGTCTGATCCGCATGGTTAACCAGCGTCGTAAGCTGCTGGACTACCTGAAAGGCAAGGATCTGGGTCGCTATCAGACTCTGATCGGTCGCCTGGGTCTGCGTCGCTAATAAGCGATTGCGCTAGAGGTTGGCTGTCTGTCGTGCACCAGCGGGTTTCCCGCTGGTGCATGGCAGGCTTCCAGCCTCAAGTTTTATCTGGATACCTGCTTTACCTGAGTGACACCTGGACAAACCAGTCGGGCCGATTCCCGACATTGCCCAAGAATTTCGCAAGAAACCAGTTCCCCCAAGAGCCACAAAGAAGGTAGGACACCGTGAACCCGGTAATCAAAAAATTCCAGTTCGGTCAGTCGACCGTTACCCTCGAGACTGGCCGTATCGCCCGTCAGGCCTCCGGCGCAGTATTGGTCACCGTTGACGACGACGTCAGCGTATTGGTGACCGTAGTCGGTGCAAAACAAGCCGATCCAGGCAAGGGCTTCTTCCCTCTGTCTGTTCACTACCAGGAAAAGACTTACGCTGCCGGTAAGATCCCTGGCGGTTTCTTCAAGCGCGAAGGCCGTCCTTCCGAGAAAGAAACCCTGACTTCCCGACTGATCGACCGTCCGATCCGTCCGCTGTTCCCTGAAGGCTTCATGAACGAAGTGCAGGTAGTCTGCACCGTCGTTTCCACCAGCAAGAAGACCGATCCGGACATCGCTGCGATGATCGGTACCTCGGCTGCCCTGGCGATCTCCGGCATTCCTTTCGATGGCCCGATCGGCGCTGCCCGCGTTGCGTTCCACGAAAGCACCGGCTACCTGCTGAACCCGACCTACGAGCAACAGGCGGCTTCGAGCCTGGACATGGTCGTTGCCGGTACTTCGGACGCCGTGCTGATGGTTGAATCGGAAGCCAAAGAGCTGACCGAAGACCAGATGCTGGGCGCGGTACTGTTCGCTCACGACGAGTTCCAGGTTGTGATCAACGCCGTTAAAGAACTGGCCGCTGAAGCTGCCAAGCCAACCTGGACCTGGGCTCCTGCGCCAGAAGCCACCGAACTGCTGGGCGCTATCCGTGCCGAGTTCGGCGAAGCGATCTCCCAGGCCTACACCATCACCGTCAAGGCCGACCGTTACGCTCGTCTGGGCGAGTTGAAGGACCAGGTCGTTGCCAAGCTGTCCGGTGAAGAAGGCCAGCCTTCTTCCAGCGAAGTCAAAGCGGCTTTCGGCGAAATCGAATACCGCACCGTTCGCGAAAACATCGTTAACGGCAAGCCACGTATCGACGGTCGCGACACCAAGACCGTACGTCCATTGAACATCGAAGTCGGTGTTCTGCCCAAGACCCACGGTTCGGCTCTGTTCACCCGTGGCGAAACCCAGGCTCTGGTCGTTGCAACTCTGGGTACTGCCCGTGATGCACAGCTGCTGGACACCCTGGAAGGCGAGAAGAAAGACCCGTTCATGCTGCACTACAACTTCCCACCATTCTCGGTAGGCGAGTGTGGTCGCATGGGTGGCGCTGGTCGTCGTGAAATCGGTCACGGCCGTCTGGCCCGTCGTTCGGTTTCGGCCATGCTGCCTGCCGCTGACGTGTTCCCGTACACCATCCGCGTGGTTTCGGAAATCACCGAATCCAACGGTTCGAGCTCGATGGCTTCCGTTTGCGGCGCTTCCCTGGCCCTGATGGACGCCGGTGTGCCGATGAAGGCGCCGGTTGCCGGTATCGCCATGGGTCTGGTTAAAGAAGGCGAAAAATTCGCCGTCCTGACCGACATCCTGGGTGACGAAGACCACCTGGGCGACATGGACTTCAAGGTAGCCGGTACCGCCAAAGGCGTCACCGCGCTGCAGATGGACATCAAGATCAAGGGCATCACCGAAGAGATCATGGAAATCGCTCTGGGCCAAGCCCTGGAAGCGCGCCTGAACATCCTCGGCCAGATGAACCAGATCATTGGCCAGTCGCGTACCGAACTGTCGGCCAACGCTCCGACCATGATCGCGATGAAAATCGACACCGACAAAATCCGTGACGTCATCGGTAAAGGCGGCGCGACCATTCGTGCGATCTGTGAAGAGACCAAGGCTTCGATCGACATCGAAGACGACGGTTCGATCAAGATCTTCGGCGAAACCAAGGAAGCGGCTGAAGCTGCACGTCAGCGCGTTCTGGGCATCACCGCTGAAGCCGAGATCGGCAAGATCTACGTGGGCAAGGTTGAGCGCATCGTCGACTTCGGCGCATTCGTCAACATCCTGCCGGGCAAGGACGGTCTGGTTCACATCTCCATGCTGAGCGACGCTCGCGTTGAGAAAGTGACCGACATCCTGAAAGAAGGCCAGGAAGTGGAAGTGTTGGTACTGGACGTGGACAACCGCGGTCGTATCAAGCTGTCCATCAAAGACGTGGCAGCAGCCAAGGCTTCGGGCGTTTAATCACGCCTTACGCCTGAGCGCTTCAACGTTGTAGAAAGTGCCCCGCAGTGAAAGCTGTGGGGCATTTTTTTGTCTGCAGGAAATTGAGACGTTCCGGAAGTTGCCTGCCCCTGAAGTCAGTGCTAGGTTTAGCCCACCGCCCGTGTAGCTCAGCCGGTAGAGCAGCGCACTCGTAACGCGAAGGTCGCAGGTTCGATTCCTGTCTCGGGCACCAGCAAGACTTGTTTTCAGATGATCCCGAATGGTTCTGAAGGCCAGACAAACCGCGCTGCTTACGGTTTTTTGCGTCAGAGAGATCCTTGATGATCCAGATCCATCTTCCATTCCCCAGATCAACGAGAACGCCATGACAATAAAAGAATTGACCCAAGAAGCCAGACACGAAGAAGCACTGAAAAAGTACGTGCTGGATGTGCCGGATCTGATGGAAGAGATCAAGGACCTGAGTGCCGATGATCAGAAAGACCAGATTCAATGGGCGTTCGAGGACGAGGCCGAAGCCCAGGGCCTGCAGCCGTGGGAGCTGACGCTCAAGTACACCTCAACGCCGGAAGAATACGAAGCAGAACGCCTGAAGTTGCACAAAGAAGCTGCCGAGGTGTTGGGCGTCGGGTGGGAAGAGTACTGCGAGATGAACAACCTGGTGGTTTGACACGAACTGTAGGAGCGAGCTTGCTCGCGATGGTCGTAAACGATTACGCGGGTTTATTGGTTAAACGTGGCGCTCTCGGGTACATCGCGAGCAAGCTCGCTCCTACAATTTGTACGTGTGATCAGAGACTCAGGCGCATCGACAGATCAACCGCCTTCACATCCTTGGTCATCGCACCGATCGAAATGTAATCCACCCCGGTCTGTGCAATCGGCAGCAACGTGCTTTCGTTGATCCCGCCGCTGGCCTCCAGCTTGGCCTTGCCGGCGTTCAGGCGCACGGCTTCGCGCATGTCGTCCAGGCTCAGTTCGTCGAGCATGATGATGTCGGCACCGGCCGCCAGCGCTTCTTTCAATTCATCCAGGCTTTCCACTTCAATCTCGACCGGTTTGCCCGGGGCAATCTTGTGCGCGGCGGCGATGGCCTGGGCGATACCGCCGCTGGCGGCGATGTGGTTTTCCTTGATCAGGAAGGCGTCATACAGGCCAATGCGGTGGTTGTGGCAACCGCCGCAGGTTACGGCGTACTTTTGCGCCAGGCGCAGCCCCGGCAGTGTTTTGCGGGTATCGAGCAGCTTGACCTGAGTCTCGGCCACGAAGTCCGCCAGGTACTGCGCGCGGGTCGCCACGCCGGAGAGCAGCTGCAGGAAGTTCAGGGCGCTGCGTTCGCCGGTCAGCAGCGAGCGTGCAGGGCCTTCGAGGTGGAACAGCACCTGGTTGGGCGCCACCCGTTCACCGTCGGCAACCTGCCAGTGCACCGCCACCCGTGGGTCCAGTTGCCGAAACACGTTATCCACCCAGGCGGTGCCGCTGATGACGGCCGCATCGCGGGTAATGATGGTGGCCTTGGCCAGGCGTTCGGCCGGGATCAACTGCGCGGTGATGTCGCCGCTGCCGATGTCTTCACGCAACGCACGGCGCACGTTGGCTTCGATTTCGGCGGTCAGATCGGCGAGATGTAGGTTCGGCATAACGGACTCCACAAACAAAGTGGCTCGATTATAGGGCCATGGCACGGACCAACCCAAGGCATCAGAGCGTTACGTTGGCACGGGCGCCTGCATTTGGTCGAATCCCTGCCATTGTCGTGTTGGTCATCGTTGCCAAGCAAACGCCTGTTTGAGAGCAGATGCAGAGTCTTCTGGCGCAAGGGGGAGTTTTTAAAAGATAATTCGCCTTGTATTTGACGTCATGAGTTTGACGAGTTGACGCATCACCGTTCCAGGGAGGCCGAATGCACAACGACGGGAATGTAGTGCCTTTGCACAAGGCAACTACCGACCAGGTGGCTCACTCGCCACTCGCCCGACTGCCGGCGATTCTTCTTCAGGTTCGCGACAAGGCCGCGCAACAGCTGCGACACGGATTGCAGGCGCTGTTCGACAACGCCGACGACACCCTCTTCGAAATGGCCGACCGCGCCCGCTGTGACATCGAGCAGAACATCTTCTTTCAAGCGATGCGCGATTTGCGCCTCAAGCGCAAAAGCATCGAGCGGGTTTTTCTCGAGCAGCTTTTCGCCGCGTTTATCCGACTTGCCCACTACGAAAGCGCGTTTGCGGCCTTGCCCCAGACTCTGGCGGCCGATACCTCGACGGCGCAACCCGATGACGAGCGCGAGCGCACGGTCGCGGTGCAGGCGATGGTCAGCCGGGTGCTGGATCGCGACGGTTTCGCCCTGGACCAACTGACGGCCCGACTCTGTGCCTTGTTGGGCAAGGAGCCGGGCGACCTGCACAACCCTCTGGGTCCGGCGATGTTCTGCGAATACTTTTTGCAAGCCGCACGCCAGCTCGGGCTTGAGATCAAGGTCAAGCTGATCATCCTCACGTTGTTCGAACGCTATGTCCTCAGCGAGGCCGATCAGCTTTACGCAGAAGCCAATCAGCTGCTGCTCGCCACCGGTGTCTTACCCAACCTGAAACTGGCCCCGGTGCGTCGTACCACGGACCGACCTGACAAAAGCGTCACGGTCGGACTGACCGATGAGGGCCCCGATCCGATTTCCACGCGAGATCTGTTGCGCCTGCTTTCGCACTTGCAGCAATACGTGCCGGCACCGGCGGCCGTTGATGATTTCGATCTGCGCAACCAGCTCGAACAGTTATTGACCCGAGTCAGCGTCAAAAGCGGTCGGTCGCGGGTTTTCGGGGAGGCCGATGAAGATGTGATCAACCTGGTCGCCATGCTTTTCGAATGCATGCTCGATGATCGCAACCTGCCGGATTCCCTCAAGGCACTGATTGGCCGATTGCAGATTCCACTGGTCAAGGTGGCGGTGCTCGACAAGAGCTTCTTCAGTCGCAGCAATCATCCGGCGCGACGTCTGCTCAACGAAATCGCCAACGCGGCCATGGGGTGGGGAGCCTGTGACGATCATGAGCGTGACAGCCTTTACGTGCGCATCGACCAGGTCGTACAGCGTCTGTTGAATGACTTTGTCGATGACCCAGCGATATTTTCCGAATTGCTGGCCGACTTTCTCGCGGTTACCCAGGGCGAGCGCCGTCGCACCGACCTGGCCCTGGAGCTGCGCAACGGCGTGGCGCGAGTGCTTGACGACACCTTGCTGTTCGAGCGGGCGCTGGAGTCGGTGATCGGCAACCTCAAGTGCCTCAATCGCGGCAAGTGATCGCGCCCCGGGGGATTATCGCGGCATACTGTGCCAATACAGTCGACGTTGAAGGAATCGGTATGCAGTTGGACCCCGCGAGCGGTTGGATTCAGGGTGTGCATGTCTGCCCCTCACCCAACTTCAATGCGCGCCCCACAGGCGAAATTTCCCTGCTGGTGATCCACAACATCAGCCTGCCGCCAGCGCAGTTCGCCACCGGCAAGGTGCAGGAATTTTTCCAGAATCGTCTGGATGTCACCGAACACCCCTATTTTGAAGGGATCGCGGATTTGCGGGTGTCGGCGCACTTTCTGATCGAACGTGACGGTACCGTCACCCAGTTTGTTTCATGTCTTGAGCGTGCGTGGCATGCGGGTGTCTCGTGCTTCGAGGGGCGGGAAACCTGTAACGATTTTTCCGTGGGCATCGAGCTTGAAGGCACGGATGATCTGCCGTTCACTGACGCGCAATACAGCGCATTGACAGCCCTGACCCGCCAGTTGCAACAGGCGTTCACGGCAATCACCACAGAGCGCATCTGCGGGCACAGCGACATTGCACCGGGGCGCAAAACCGATCCAGGGTCGGCGTTCGACTGGGCACGCTATCGTGCCGCCCTGGCACAAGAGGAAGGACGATGAGTTTTCTGGTGTTGCTGTTGGCGGTATGGATCGAGAAGTTCTCGGCCCTGCGTCATCGGGTTCAGCGTGACAATGGCTGGACACACGAGCTGAACAAGCTTGAGGCCAGCCCGCGACTTTCGGAGCGGCCATGGCTGGTGTTGGCGGTAATGGTCTTGTTGCCGGTGGCGTTGCTGGGTTTGCTGCTGGTCGTCATCGAGCCGGTGGCCTACGGGTTACTGGCGTTGCCGATCCATTTGCTGGTGGTGATCTACAGCCTGGGGCGCGGTGATCTGTTGGGTGATCTCGGACCGTTCCGTGATGCCTGGCGTCGGGAGGACCTGCAAGCGGCGGCCCATGTCGCCAAGCGCGATCTGGATATCTGCGCAGACAGTGGCGAGCAGTTGCTGGAGCAGGTCGAAGGGCATTTGCTGTGGGAGGCCTACCAGAGCTTTTTCGCGGTGATTTTCTGGTACTTCCTGTTGGGACCGGTCGCGGCGCTGAGTTATCGGCTGCTGGCGCTGGCCGAAGAACACGGGAAAAACCCGGCGGTGGTAGAGCGCGCCGGGCAACTGCGTCATGCCTTCGACTGGTTGCCGGTGCGTCTGCTGGCGGCGAGCCTGGCGTTGGTTGGCAATTTTGTCGCGGTCAGTCGGGTCATGCTGCATGAGCTGCTGAACTGGAACATCAGCGCCGCGCAATTGATCGTGAAAGTCGGGCTGGTGGCCGGTGAAATTCCGGCACCGGTGAGCGGCGCCGAAGGTATCAACAATCTGGACCGCATCTGGGCGTTGCTGCTGCGTGCGGCGGTGCTCTGGTATGCCGGGTTTGCGTTGTGGACGGTCCTGCATTAACGCTGCATTCAGAAAAGCTCCTTGATCACAGGGCGGTCACTAGTGCGAAGTGCTTCGCCCTGTCGTTAACCTTAAGTTACAAAACCTCCTGCCGATTTAAGTTATACAGAGATAGCGCCGAATAGTGGCTATCTGCCGTCTGTCTGCGCCCGCCAATAAAAAAAATAAGAAATCGAAGGGAGACATCCAGTGAAGAGCTTGCTCTATCCCGCTGTCGCACTGATGAACCGCCTGAGCTTCGGCATGAAGTTCAGCCTGATCAGCGTACTGTTCCTGGTGCCGATGCTGGTGACCAACTTCTATCTGGTGCGGGACTCCTATCGCGAATTCCAGGGCACGCGCATCGAACTGCAAAGTCTCGACCTGTTGGGCAGCAGCCTGACGCTGCGGCGCGATCTGGAAACCCTGAACAACCTGGTGCAGATCAATGTCAGCCTCGGCCAATCCGGCAAGGCCGGCAATGTCGAATCGAAAATCAGCACCCTCGAGCAGAATATTCTGACTCGCCTGCAAGGGCTGACACCGATGGCCAGCGACCCGGAGCAGGTCGCGGTGTTTGATGGTAAACGCGATGAAATGATCACCGCGTTCAAGGCCCAGCAAACGGAAAACTCCCTGCAAAGCAAAAGTGCCTTGATCGGCAAACTGGTGGGCAGCGCGCAGATATTCAGCCAGCTCATCACCAGCCAGTCGGGCCTGAGTCGCGACAACCAGAGCGACATGCGCCAGTTGAGCGAGCTCGTCACCCTCGTCACGCCACGGGTCACCCAGATCCTGGGCGAAGGTCGGGCGATGGGGTCTTACTCGTTGGGGCAGGGGTTCATCAATTCGGCTTCGAGTACCCGTTTCGATGAATTGCTGGCGCAGATTGAAAAGCTCCAGGCCGAGTATGGCCTGAAGTTGCAGGATGCCCTGGGTTCCAGCAAGGCTGCGCGTGAGACCCTGGCCGCTCAGGCCGATAGCAGCCGGGCATCCTTGAAGAAGGCCAGCGAGCTGTTCGAAGAGCAAGTGGTCATGGCCGATACCCTCGACGCGCCGTGGCAGGGTTTTTACGATCAGGTCACTGCCCTGATGGACCAGACCTACCAACTCAACGAAGCCACCCTGAAGTATCTGGGCCCGCAGTTACAGCAACGCCTGGACCAGAACCGCACGCACATGGTGTTGCAGGCCGTGGCGCTGTCAGTCGTATTTGTGCTGATCTTTTATCTCTACGGCGCTTTCTACGCCTCGACCCGCACCACGCTCAAGCGCCTGGGGGCGGTGATGGACAAGGTGGCGGCCGGCGACATGACCGTGACCTTCAGTGCCCACAGCCGCGATGAGCTGGGGGAGTTGGGCGAGGTGTTCAACGGCACGGTGAAAAAAATCCATGACCTGATCGAGCGGGTGGGGCAGACCGTCAGCGAAGTCGAGCGTCAGGCCGGGCAAGTGCAAAACGTTTCCGCGCAAAGCAACCAGGCCGTCGCCGGGCAGCGCACGCAGATCGAACAAGTGGCCACGGCCATGAACCAGATGTCGGCCACTTCCCAGGAAGTGGCGCGCAGTGCCGCCGCGGCGGTGAGCAGTGCCCACAGTGTCAACGATGAGACCATCAGTGGCCGCAGTCTGGTGGAATCTCAGCAAGGCAGCATTGCCGCGCTGGCCAGCGAGATCGATCAATCGGTACTGGTGATCAACCAACTGGCCAGCGACAGCCAGTCCATCAGCCGCGTGCTCGAAGTGATCAAGAGCATCGCCGAGCAGACCAACCTGCTGGCGCTCAATGCCGCCATCGAGGCAGCGCGGGCCGGTGAGCAGGGCCGTGGTTTCGCCGTGGTGGCCGACGAAGTCCGGACCCTGGCCAAACGAACCCAGCAATCGACCGAAGAAATCGAGCAGATGATCGCCAGGCTCCATGGCGGTGTCGGCGCGGCGGTCAAGGCCATGGGCACCAGCCATGAAATGGCCAGCGGCACGGTCGGGCAGTCGGAGAAGGTCCAGCGGGCGCTGGAAAACATCCTGGGAGCGGTCGGCATGATCGTCGACCAGAACCAACAGATTGCCGCCGCCGTGGAGCAGCAAACCGCCGTGGCCCACGACATCGACCAGAACATCGTCGAGATCAATCGCGCCGGCGAGCGCACCGCTGAAGGTGCGCATCAGACCGAAGATGCCAGTCGAGCATTGTCGGCCCAGGTCGTGGAGTTGAAGCAGTTGATCAGCGCGTTTCGGGTTTGAAAGAGCGCTCGGGGACCCTGTAGGAGCGAGCCTGCTCGCGATAACGGTTTATCAGGCGACATTGATGTCGACTGATACTCAGCCATCGCGAGCAGGCTCGCTCCTACAGTGGGCGGGTGCTGGCCGTTATGACCAGTTAAACAACTCGCAGGCATTGGCCGTACTGGCCGTGGCCAATTGCTCGGGGCTGATCGCCATGATGTCGGCCAGTGCCGCGCAGATCGCCGGCAGGTGTGCCGGGCTGTTGCGCTGGCCGGGGAACATGGCTGGGGCCATGTCCGGCGAGTCGGTTTCCAGCACCACAGAATCCAGCGGTAGCTCGGCGAGCACGCGGTGCATGCGCAGCGCTTGAGGCCAGGTCGCAGCGCCGCCAAGGCCGAGTTTGAAACCCAGCTTGATGTATTCCCGGGCCTCTTCCTTGCTGCCGGCAAAGGCATGGATGATGCCTGCCCGTTTGAGCTTGAAGCGTTTGAGCGTGGCAATCACCGCCGCATGGCTGCGCCGCACATGGATCAAGGCCGGAAGATTGAAATCCGCCGCCAGTCGCAATTGCGCCTCGAACAACGCCTGCTGGCGGTCGCGGTCCAGGGTTTCGATAAAGTAGTCCAGGCCGATCTCGCCGACCGCACACAGTTGCCGATGGCCAGCCAGACGGGTCAGCCAGTCACCGAGTTCGCTCAGGTGTTGCGGGCGATGATCGTCCAGGTACACCGGGTGCAATCCGAACGCGGCGTGCAGGTCGGGATCACTCTGCACCAGTTCCCAGACCCGCTGCCAATTGGCCTGATAAACCCCCAGCACCACCATCCGCCGCACCCCGAGGGCGCGGCTTTCGGCCAGCAACGCCTGACGGTCGGCGTCGAAGTCCGGAAAATCCAGATGGGTGTGGGTGTCGATCAGCTCCACGGTTCAGTCCTGGCGAATACGCTGCTTGAACGTGCGCGCGATGGCTTGCACGCCAGGCCGGTAATCCGACTGCTCGATGGCGGCCAGGGCTAGTGCAAGAGCCTTGTCGGCGATCAACTGGTGTTGCTGGGCCATGGCGTTGACCGGCAGCGGCAGGAAGTCCAGCAACTGGGTGTCGCCGAATGTGCCGAGGCGCAGCGGGCGGTTTTTCAGTGGGAAGTCGTGCAGCGCATCGAACACACCCTGAAGCAGCACGTAGGATGTGGTCACCAGGGCATCGGGCAAATGACCCAGACGCTGCAGCAACTCTTCCATCAGTTGTTTGCCGCACTCGCGGCTGAAGGACTCGCCTTCTTCGATCAGCACCTCGCCGCTGAACCCGACGAGCGCTTCTTTGAAGCCGGCGCAACGTTCCTGGCTGATGCTCAGCTCCGGGCGGGCACCGATCAGCGCGATCTGTTTGGGCAAGGGATCGAGCAGGCTGCGGGTCAGTTGCAGGCTGGCCTCGCGGTCGTCACTGATCACCGAGCAGAAATGCTCGGGTTCCATGACCCGGTCGATGGCGATGATCGGAATGCCCTTGGCCTGCAATTGGCGATAGCTGTCGTCGCCGGCCGGCAGGCAACTGGCAACGATCAGTGCATCGCAGCGCCGGGCGCGGAACAGTTGCAGCAGTTGCCGTTCACTGTCCGGCGCATCGTCGGAACTGGCGATCAGCAACTGATAACCCCGGGCCCGCGCGCCTTGCTCCAGCAATTTGGCGATTCGCGCGTAACTGGGGTTTTCCAGATCCGGCAGAATGAAGCCCAATGTGCGGGTGTGCCGGCTGCGCAAACCGGCAGCCTGTGGGTTAGGCGTGAAGCCATGTTGTTCGACGACCGCGCGCACGCGTTCGACGGTGGCGCTGCTGATGCGCTGTTGTTCGGCCTTGCCATTGATGACATAGCTGGCGGTGGTGACGGACACACCGGCCAACTGGGCAATATCACTGAGTTTCAACCCGCTGTTTCCTTGTTTTTTCGAGATTGCCTCGACATTTTCGTCAATCCTAACCGATTAAGGCAGGCGACCATTGTCGCAACGCATCCGACAAGTTGGACTTCAAGGATGGGCCAATATCGAGTAACGTGCCAATCGATCTAGATTAAACGATTCAGCAAGCGTATTTTCTACGCTTTAGGCGCCTTTGGTCGGTTCTGCCGTGAAACCGCCAAAAACGATGGCCAGGCGCCTGAGCTGACTCATTCAAAACAATACCTGGTGCCCCAAGGCGCCAAAAAGGAGAAAGCATGCTCGAGCTCACTGTAGAGCAGATTTCCATGGGCCAGTCGGCCGTGGATAAGTCCGCAGCGCTGCAATTGCTGGCCCGGCATCTGGTCGCCGATGGCCTGGTTGCCGAAGGGTATCTCGCCGGTTTGCAAGCGCGGGAAGCCCAGGGCTCGACCTTTCTCGGTCAGGGTATTGCCATCCCCCACGGTACGCCCGAAACCCGCGACCTGGTGTTCACCACCGGTGTGCGCCTGATGCAGTTCCCTGAAGGCGTGGACTGGGGCGACGGTCATATCGTTTACCTGGCGATCGGTATCGCCGCCAAATCCGATGAGCATCTGCGCCTGTTGCAATTGCTCACCCGCGCCCTCGGTGAAACTGACCTGGGCCAGGCCTTGCGTCGCGCCGGTTCCGCCGAAGCCTTGCTGAAGTTGCTGCAAGGCGCGCCGCAGGAGTTGGCGCTGGATGCGCAGATGATCGGCCTCGGTGTGGCGGCCGAAGATTTCGAAGAGCTGGTCTGGCGCGGCGCACGTTTGTTGCGGCAGGCCGACTGCGTGAGCAACGGGTTTTCCGCCGTTTTGCAACAGGTTGACGCGCTGCCCTTGGGCGATGGCCTGTGGTGGCTGCACAGCGAGCAGACGGTGAAGCGTCCGGGCCTGGCCTTCGTCACCCCGGACAGACCGCTGCGCTATCTCGGCCAGCCACTCAATGGACTGTTCTGCCTGGCCAGCCTCGGTGAGGCCCATCAAGCCCTGCTCGAACGCCTGTGCGCGTTGTTGATCGAAGGGCGTGGCCATGAGTTGGGGCGCGCCACCAGCAGCCGCAAGGTCCTCGAAGTGCTTGGTGGTGAAGTGCCCGCCGACTGGCCCAGTGCGCGAATTGCATTGGCCAACGCTCACGGTTTGCATGCGCGGCCGGCGAAAATCCTCGCGCAACTGGCGAAGAGTTTTGAAGGTGACATCCGCGTGCGCATCGTCGATGGTCATGACAGCGCAGTGTCGGTAAAGAGCTTGAGCAAGTTGCTCAGCCTCGGCGCCCGTCGTGGGCAGGTCCTGGAAATCATCGCCGAACCGGGCATCGCGGCTGATGCGCTGCCAGCCTTGTTGGCCGCTATCGAAGAAGGTCTCGGTGAAGAGGTCGAACCGCTGCCGCCGGTAAGCCAGGCGCGCGAAGTCGTTGCCGATATGGCCGAAGTGGTCCTCGCCCCGATATCTGGCAGCGTGGTTCAGGCGATTGCCGCAGCTCCGGGGATTGCCATCGGCCCGGCGCATATTCAGGTGCTGCAAACCATCGATTATCCGTTGCGCGGCGAATCCGCCGGCATCGAGCGTGAGCGTCTCCAGCAAGCCCTGGCGCAGGTACGCCGTGACATCCAGGGCCTGATCGAGAGCAGCAAGAGCAAAGCCATCCGCGAAATCTTCATCACCCACCAGGAGATGCTCGACGACCCGGAACTGACCGATGAGGTCGATACGCGCCTCAAGCAGGGCGAAAGCGCCGAGGCGGCGTGGATGGCCGTGATTGAAGCGGCGGCCCGGCAGCAGGAAGCGTTGCAGGATGCCTTGCTCGCCGAACGTGCGGCCGACTTGCGCGACATCGGACGTCGGGTGTTGATGCAGCTCTGCGGCATCGAAACCCCGAGCGAACCGGATCAACCGTACATTCTGGTGATGGACGAGGTCGGCCCGTCCGACGTCGCGCGTCTCGATCCCGCTCGCGTGGCGGGGATTCTCACCGCTCGGGGTGGCGCTACGGCGCACAGTGCGATTGTCGCCAGGGCCCTGGGCATTCCGGCATTGGTCGGCGCCGGCCCCGGCGTGTTGCTGCTGGCGCCGGGTACGCCGTTGCTGCTCGATGGCCAGCGTGGTCGCCTGCATGTGGACGCTGACGCGGCGACTTTGCAGCGCGCCACGGCCGAACGCGATACCCGCGAGCAACGCTTGAAGGCGGCTGCTGAACGGCGTCATCAACCGGCGTTGACCACCGATGGCCACGCCGTCGAAGTGTTCGCCAACATTGGTGAAAGCGCCGGTGTGAGCGGCGCGGTGGAGCAGGGCGCCGAAGGCATCGGCCTGTTGCGGACCGAACTGATTTTCATGGCCCACCCGCAAGCGCCCGACGAGGCAACCCAGGAAGCCGAGTACCGTCGCGTCCTCGATGGTCTGGCCGGGCGGCCGCTGGTGGTGCGTACGCTCGATGTCGGTGGTGACAAACCGCTGCCGTACTGGCCGATTGCGAAGGAAGAAAACCCCTTCCTCGGCGTACGCGGCATTCGCCTGACCTTGCAGCGCCCGCAGATCATGGAAGCGCAACTGCGCGCCTTGCTGCGGGCTGCCGACAACCGACCGCTGCGGATCATGTTCCCGATGGTGGGCAGCGTCGACGAGTGGCGTCAGGCCCGCGACATGACCGAACGCCTGCGCCAGGAAATCCCGGTCGCCGACCTGCAACTGGGGATCATGATCGAAGTGCCGTCGGCGGCGTTGCTGGCGCCGGTGCTGGCCCAGGAGGTCGACTTTTTCAGCGTCGGTACCAACGACCTGACCCAATACACCCTGGCCATCGACCGTGGTCATCCGACGCTGTCGGCCCAGGCCGATGGCTTGCATCCGGCGGTGCTGCAACTGATCGACATCACCGTGCGCGCGGCCCATGCCCATGGTAAATGGGTTGGTGTGTGCGGCGAGCTGGCGGCCGACCCGCTGGCGGTGCCGGTGCTGGTCGGCCTCGGGGTGGATGAGCTCAGCGTCGGGGCGCGCAGCATTGCCGAAGTCAAGGCGCGGATTCGCGAACTGGGCTTCACTCAGACTCAAACCCTTGCCCGCCAGGCCTTGGCCGTGGGCAGCGCCAATGAAGTTCGCGCATTAGTGGAGGCCCTGTAATGGCCCGGATTCTTACCCTGACCCTCAACCCGGCGCTGGACCTGACCGTCCAGTTGCCGCGCCTTGAAGCCGGCCAGGTCAACCGCAGCGATGTGATGCACACCCACGCCGCCGGCAAAGGCGTGAACGTGGCGCAAGTGCTGGCCGACCTCGGGCATCAGCTGACCGTCAGTGGCTTTCTCGGCGAAGACAACCTGCAAGCCTTTGAAACGTTGTTCGCCAAACGCGGTTTTGTCGATGCCTTCATCCGTGTACCAGGCGAGACCCGCAGCAATATCAAACTGGCGGAAAGCGACGGGCGCATCACCGACATCAACGGGCCGGGACCGCAGGTCAGCGAGGCGGCGCAGCAGGCCTTGATGGATCGACTGGAGCAGATTGCGCCGGGACACGATGCTGTCGTGGTCGCTGGCAGCTTGCCGTTGGGCGTGAGTGGGCAGTGGTTGCAGGCGTTGATTGTACGCTTGAAAGAACTGGGGCTTAACGTCGCACTCGACACCAGTGGCGAGGCGTTGCGTGCTGCGCTCAAAGCGGGGCCGTGGCTGATCAAACCCAACACTGAAGAGCTGGCCGAGGTGCTCGACTGCGAGGTCGTGTCGGTCAGCGCCCAATCCATAGCGGCGGAGCGTTTGCACGCTCAGGGCATCGAGCATGTGGTGATCTCCCACGGTGCCGAAGGCGTGAACTGGTTCAGCGTCGGCTCGGCATTGCATGCCACGCCACCCAAGGTCAGCGTCGCCAGCACGGTGGGCGCGGGTGATTCGTTGCTGGCGGGGATGCTCCACGGTTTGCTCAGTGCCGATACGCCGGAGCAGACCTTGCGCACCGCCACGGCGATTGCCGCGATGGCAGTGACCCAGATCGGATTCGGCATTGGCGATGCAGCGCAACTGGCGCAGCTTGAACAGGGTGTACGCGTGCGTCCCCTGACAGAACAATAAGAGGGTTTGTCATGAAGTTAGCCATCGTTACGGCCTGCCCGAACGGCATGGTCACCAGTGTGCTGTGTGCCCGGCTGCTCGATGCCGCGGCCCAGCGTCAGGGCTGGAGCACCAGCGTCGAAGTCACCGATGCCGCGCATCCCGAAAAACAACTGTCGGCGGCCACCCTTGACGCGGCCGAGTGGGTGCTGCTGGTGACCAGCGCGCCGGTGGAGATGTCGCGGTTTGTTGGCAAGCGGCTGTTCCAGAGCACCCCGGCCCAGGCCCTGCAGGACGTGGAAGCCGTGCTGCGACGTGGTGCGCAGGAGGCACAGGTCTACGCCGCTGAAGAGGCCGTCGTCGAACCTGTGGCGGTCGTCCAGAACGCGCCGCGACTGGTGGCCGTCACCGCGTGCCCGACGGGTGTCGCTCACACGTTCATGGCCGCCGAGGCCTTGCAGCAAGCGGCCAAGCGCCTGGGTTATGACCTGCAGGTGGAAACCCAGGGCTCGGTCGGCGCGCGCAATCCATTGAGCGCACAAGCCATTGCCGAGGCCGATGTGGTGCTGCTGGCGGCCGATATCGAAGTCGCCACCGAGCGTTTCGCCGGCAAGAAAATCTATCGCTGTGGCACCGGCATTGCTCTCAAGCAAGCCGAGGCGACCTTGAAAAAAGCCTTGGCCGAAGGTCAGCAGGAAAACGCCTCGAGTGCAGCCAAGACAACGGCCAAACAGGAGAAGACGGGCGTTTATAAACACCTGCTGACCGGCGTGTCGTTCATGTTGCCAATGGTGGTGGCCGGCGGCTTGATGATCGCCTTGTCGTTCGTGTTCGGCATCACCGCTTTCAAGGAGGAGGGCACGCTGGCGGCGGCGTTGATGCAGATCGGCGGCGACACTGCGTTCAAGCTGATGGTGCCGCTGTTGGCGGGTTATATCGCCTATTCCATTGCCGACCGTCCGGGCCTCGCGCCGGGGATGATCGGCGGCATGCTGGCGAGCACCCTGGGCGCCGGTTTCATCGGCGGGATCATTGCCGGATTTCTGGCCGGTTACGCGGCCAAGGCGATCAACCGTTATGCACGATTGCCGCAAAGCCTTGAGGCACTCAAGCCGATCCTGATCATCCCGCTGCTGGCGAGCCTGTTCACCGGTCTGGTGATGATCTACGTGGTCGGTAAACCGGTGGCCGGGATGCTCGCCGGGCTCACGCATTTCCTCGACAGCATGGGCACCACCAACGCGATTCTGCTCGGTGTGCTGCTGGGTGGCATGATGTGCGTCGACCTCGGCGGGCCGATCAACAAGGCGGCCTATGCGTTCTCGGTAGGGTTGCTGGCGTCGCAGAGTTACGCACCGATGGCGGCGACCATGGCGGCCGGCATGGTGCCGCCGATCGGCCTGGGCATTGCTACGTTCATTGCCCGGCGCAAGTTTGCGCAGGCTGAGCGCGAAGCCGGTAAAGCAGCACTGGTACTGGGGCTGTGTTTCATCTCCGAAGGGGCGATCCCATTTGCGGCGAAAGACCCGCTGCGGGTGATTCCGGCGAGCATCGCCGGCGGTGCGCTGACCGGTGCGTTGTCGATGTATTTCGGCTGTAAATTGATGGCGCCCCACGGTGGGTTGTTCGTGCTGGCGATCCCGAATGCGATCAACCATGCGCTGCTTTATTTGTTGGCGATTGTGGCGGGGAGCCTGTTGACGGCGGTGGTGTATGCGCTGGTCAAGCGGCCGGAGACGGTGGAGTTGGCGGTAGAACCCGTCACCGCCTGACACCTGTCCTTGTTCCTGCCCCCTGTAGGAGCGAGCTTGCTCGCGATTGCGGTGTGTCAGTCGACATAAATGTTGAGTGTGAAAAGGCCATCGCGAGCAAGCTCGCTCCCACAGGGATCTGCAGCGCTGGGAAGACCTGTGTCATGCCAGGGTCATAGGGCCATGCTTTAGTTTTTCCTTTTTCAGGGAGAACACCATGAGCGATTTCAACCTCGGGCGCCGTCGTGTCATGCAAGCGGTCGGCGCCGGGCTGTTGTTGCCGGGGCTGGCGCCGGCGGTGATCGCTTCGGTCAAGGATCGGCCGCAACTCACCGACGGCGTGCAGTCCGGCGACCTGCTGGGCGACCGGGCAATCATCTGGAGCCGCTGCGATCGCCCCGCGCGGATGGTGGTGGAGTGGGACACCCGCAGCCTGTTTCCCAACCCCCGGCGATTCGTCTCGCCCCTGGCCGATGCGCGCACCGATTTCACTGCCCGGGTCGAGCTCACCGGGCTGCCCGCCGACCAGGCGATTTTCTATCGCGTGCAATTCGAGGAAGCCCAGAGCGGCGTCGCCAGCGAGCCCTGGTTCGGTCATTTGCGCAGCGTGCCGCAAACCCGCCGCGACATTCGCTTTGTCTGGAGCGGCGACACCGTCGGGCAGGGCTTCGGCATCAACCCGGACATTGGCGGCATGCGCATCTACGAAGCAATGCGCCTGCGTCTGCCGGATTTTTTTATCCACAGCGGCGACACCATTTACGCCGACGGCCCGATCCCGGCGCAGCTCACCACGGAAGGCGGCCGGGTGTGGCGCAACATCACCACCGAAGCCAAGAGCAAAGTCGCCGAGACCCTCGATGAGTATCGCGGCAACTATCGCTACAACCTGATGGACGAAAACATCCGTCGTTTCAACGCCGAGGTCCCGCAGATCTGGCAGTGGGACGACCACGAAGTGGTGAACAACTGGTCGCCAGGCAAACAGCTGGATGCGCGTTATCAGGACAAGGATATCCACAGCCTGGTGGGCCGCGCACGCCAGGCCTGGCTCGAATACGCGCCGATGCGTTTGCAGAGCGGCGATGGCGGCGGGCGGATCTATCGCAAGCTTGGCTACGGGCCGCTGCTCGATGTTTTCGTGCTGGACATGCGCAGTTATCGCGGGGCCAACGATGACAATCTGGGCGCTGAAAAACCCTTCCTCGGGCGTGAGCAACTGGACTGGCTCAAGCGTGAAATGCAGGCCTCGAAGGCGCAATGGAAAGTGATCGCCGCCGACATGCCCATTGGCCTCGGCGTGCCCGATGGTGAAGTCAGTCCCGGTGTCGCGCGCTGGGAAGCGGTGGCCAACGGTGACCCCGGCCCGGCCCAGGGGCGCGAACTGGAGATCGCCGAATTACTCGGTTTCCTGCGGGCGCAGCAGGTGCGCAATTTCCTGTTCCTGACCGCGGATGTGCATTACTGCGCGGCCCATCATTACCACCCGGATCGGGCGGCGTTCCAGGATTTCGAGGCGTTCTGGGAGTTCGTCGCCGGGCCGTTGAATGCCGGCAGCTTCGGGCCGAACGCGCTGGATAAGACCTTTGGTCCTGAAGTGGTGTTCGAGAAGGCGCCGCCGGCGCAGAACGTCTCGCCGTTTGCCGGATTTCAGTTTTTTGGCGAGGTGAATATCGATGGGCAAACGGGGGAGTTGAGCGTGGTGTTGCGGGACCTGGACGGGGTGTCTGTATTCGAGCAGAAGTTGCAGCCGGTCTGACTGACTCTGGGTCCCTGTAGGAGCGAGCTTGCTCGCGATGAACCTGAGGATAACGCGCTCATCCTGTATGAACGCGTCATCGTTAACGACCATCGCGAGCAAGCTCGCTCCTACAGGGAAATCATTGGGTCAGTACACGTCGCGGCGGTAGCGGCCCTGTTCGATCAGGCGCTCCACTTCGGCGGCGCCCAGCACCTCGTTGAGCACCTGGTCCACGCCCGAAGCCATGCCTTGAAGGCTGCCGCAGATGTAGATCACCGCACCGTCCGCCAGCCACTTCTTGAGCTCGGCTGCCGATTCACGCAGGCGATCCTGCACGTAGAACTTTTCGGCCTGGTCGCGGGAAAACGCCAGGTCGAGGCGCGCCAGGTCACCATTGATCAGCCACTCCTCCAGCTCCTTTTGGCACAGGTAGTCGTGCTCGCGATGGCGCTCGCCAAACAACAGCCAGTGACGTTGCTGACCATCGGCGATCCGGGCCTTGAGCAGGCTGCGCAACCCGGCCAGCCCCGTGCCATTGCCCAGCAGGATCATCGGCACCGCTTGGGCCGGCAGATGGAAACCACTGTTGCGCCGCACGCGCAGGCTGATGGAACTGCCCACCGGCGCGTGCTCGGTCAACCAGCCGGAGCCGACGCCGAGGTTGCCGTCGGCATGCACTTCCTGGCGCACGATCAATTCCAGCACGCCATCGGCCGGGATCGAGGCAATGGAATACTCGCGCATGGCCAACGGTACGAGGGCCTCTGCCAGTGCTTGAGCGTGCAGGCCGACCAGATGGGTGCGGTTCTCCGGCAACTGGCGGCTGGCCAGGGCCTGTTCGAGGGTTTCTTCCAGGCCGTTGAGTTGCACTCTGGTTTCCCCGTGAATCCCCATGCCGTCGAGGAAGTGCTCGATGGCCCACGGGCAATTGCGTGGCATCACTTCCACCAGGTCGCCTGCCAGCCAACTGCTGGTGGAAGGAGGCTTGAGGCCCAGCAAGTACACCGGCGAACCATTGCTGTCCGGATTGAGCAGTTCACGATGCAGCAGGGTCCAGTTGTTGTAGCCGGGCGCTTGCCAGGTATCGACGGGAGCCTGGCCGGTCAACAGGCCCAATTGCTGTTGCCAGTGACGCAAGGCGTAAGGGTCACCGCTGTCGACCTCCACCGGGGCGAACAAGGTTTTGCCGCCGTGTTCGCCGAGCCAGGTGTGCAGGCGCTTGGCGAATCCGCAGAAGTGTTGATATTGCCGGTCGCCGAGGCCGAGTACTGCATAGTTCAGGCGTTCCAGACTTGGAGTGCGGCCCAGTACCTTGCGTTCGAAACCGCGGGCGCTGTCCGGTGCTTCGCCGTCGCCAAAGGTGCTGACCACGAACAAGGCATTGTTCGATTCATGCAAGTCCTGCTCGCTGACGTCCGCCAACGGTTGCACTTTGACCGGCAAGCCTGCGGCCTGCAATTGCCCGGCGGTTTGCCATGCCAGCTGTTCGGCAAAACCACTTTGGCTGGCGAAGCCGATCAGCCACGTCGGCGCATCGCTGGCGGGTTGCACGAGGTCTTTGCGCGCCTCTTTTATCTGGCGTTTTTTGCGCCGACGATCCAGGTACAGCATCCAGCCTGTGACGAAGAACAGCGGCATGGTCAGCGCGGTGATGGTCAGGATGATGCGCCCGGCGATGCCGAAATAACTGCCGACGTGCAGCGCATAGATGCTGGTCAGCAGTTGCGCCTTGAGGCTCTTGTCGCTGTAGCGATCAACGCGCTTGACCACGCCGGTGGCCGGATCGAGGGTGATCTGGTTCAGGGCGCGGTCGTGAGGCGAACTTTTCAGCAGGAAGTACACAGTCGCGGGTTGCCCGGCCACGGGCGGCATGCGTACGTTATAGGAACTGAGTAGCGGACCGGCCGCGCTGTAGATGCTGCTCCACATCGCCGCGTAATCGGCTGTCGGTGCCGGACCGCTCGGCGCAGGCCCGCGTCCGCCGCGCACGCGTTCGCTCTGCGGTGAGTCGGAGAGCAAGCGGGTCAGGCCTTTGTTGTACCACTCGTAGGACCAGGACAGCCCGGTTATCGCCGCCAGGAGGTAAAACACCAGGCACCAGGTGCCGGCCACCGAGTGCAGGTCCCAGTTGAAGCTGCGGCCCTTTTTCTTCCAGTCCAGAGTCAGCCAGGCGCGCCAGCTTCTCCACTGGCGAGGCCAGCGCAGGTACAGGCCGGACAGGCAGAAAAACACCAGGATCAGCGTGCACGCGCCGGTGATCTGCCGACCTGTGTCACCCATGGCGAGAAAGCGGTGCAGTTGCAACATCAGGCCGAAGAAGTCCTGGCCGGTGGCGTCGCCAAGGAATTCGGCGGTGTAGGGATCGAAGTAGCGCATCTCGCCACGGCGCTCGCCCGGTGGCGGGGTGAACCACACTTTGGCGGCGTTGCCGCTGTCGGTTTCCACGGTGAGCATCGAGACTTTTTTGCCCGACGCGGCTTCGATTCGCTCCACCAGTTCGACGGGCGGCAGCACACCGGCGACCTGTTTATCGACCTGCAACACGGAAGGGTTGAGTGTGCTCAGGATTTCATCCTGAAACGACACCGCCGCCCCGGTGATGCCCATCAGGGCCAGGACCAGCCCGGCGCTGATTCCGAAAAACCAGTGCAACTGGAACAGGGTTTTCTTCAACACGTCGCTCGCCTTGTTCGTTCAAATTGATTCATCACGGCGCGCATTATGCCGTGGGGTTGTCGAGAAGCATTCTTTTTTACGCACAAAGGCCCCGTTCATGTGGATGAACGGGGCCTGGCCACACACCAACTATGTAGGAGCGAGCCTGCTCGCGAAAAACTCGAGAACGACGCGGGGGTCAGGCTAGTCGCGTTATCGTTGACGACCATCGCGAGCATGCTCGCTCCTACAGGAAGTTGTTGGTCGCATTTCCATCAGAAGTGGAAGTTGGTACTCAGCAAAGCGGTGCGACCGGCTGCCTGGTTGGCGAAGTGAGTCGAGAACGCCTTGTCGTAGTAGGTCTCGTCGGTCAGGTTCTGCACGTTCAGTTGCAAATCGACGTTCTTGCTCAGCTTGTAGGCCGCCATCGCGTCGTAACGAACGTAGGAATCGACCATGGTGGTGTTGGCGGCACTGCCGAACACGTCGTCGACATAGAACGCACCGCCGCCAATGGTCAGCTTCGGCGTGACTTGATAGGTCGTCCACAGGCTGGCGCTGTTTTTCGGCGTGTTAGGCAATTCGTTGCCATCGTTGGCTTTGTTTGCCGGCATGTCGCCGCCATCGACTTGCTCGCTGTCCATGTAGGCGTAACCGGCGAAGACCTGCCATTTGTCGGTGAGCTTGCCGGTGGCCGACAGTTCGACACCTTGAACACGGGTTTTGCCGACGTTTTCGTAAGTCGTGGTGTTGGTCTGCACACGAGCGTTTTCTTTCTCGGTGCGGAAGATGTCGGCAGTCAGGGACAGACGATCGTTCAGCAGGTCCCACTTGGTACCGATTTCGTAGTTCTTGGTGGTTTCCGGCTCCATGTCGCTTTTCAGCAGGTTGCCATTGCGATCCGGCGTGCCACCCAACGGGTTGCCTTCCGAACCTTCACCCAGGGTGTTGCCCGGTGGCGTGGCAGACGTCGCGTAGGACGCATAGATGCTGCCGTTTTCGGCGGGTTTGTACACCACACCGAACTGACCGGTAACGAATTCGCTGGTGTCATCGCCCTTGGACGTGGTCACGCTGGAACCGTTGAAGGTTTTGTAGTCGGTGTCGAAATGGTCGTAGCGCAGGCCCATGTTCACCAGCCACTGCTCGGTCAATGTCAGGGTGTCGAACACATACAGTGCGTAGGTGTTGGCCTTGGTGTCGGTGCCCGCGTAGTTGCGCGAGATGGCACCGCTCCACGGATCATTCGGGTTCGGGTTGGACAGCGAGGTGCAGTTGTAACCGCTTGGCGCGCCGATCAGGGCTGGCGAGCAGTTATTGGTTACCGCTGCCGTTCTCGGGGTGGTGTCCGTGTTGACGTTGTACGAGGATTTTTCACTTTCCTCGTGTGTGTATTCGACACCGGTGGAGAAGCTGTTCTTGAACCCGGCGATGTAGATATCACCAAACAGGTCGGTCTGGTTGGTGGTGGTCTCGGTGTTGCTCACGCGGGTATTCGCCCGACGCCAGACACTGCCGTTGTTGACGTTGCCTTTACTGTCGTCCGGCTGGGTCAGGATGTAATCCTGCATGCTGGAGCCGTGACGCAGGGTGTTCTTGATGGTCAGCGAGTCGCTCAGGTCGTGCTCGATGGCGAAGGTCGCGGTGTCGGTGCGGGTCTTGCGGAAGTCGCGATCGGTCAGACCATAGAAGTTGCTGCTGTCACCGCCGTCATTCGGCTTGTCCGGGTTGGACTTGGTACGGGCAGCCGAGCCACCGACCGGGATGGAGTACGGAATACCCGAGTCCGGCAGGTCGTTGCTTTCAAGATGGTAGTAGTCGAGGTTGACGCGAGTGTCGGTGCCCAGACCGAAGGCCAGGGACGGTGCGACACCCCAACGGTCGTAGTTGACGCTGTCACGTCCGGCGACGTTGCTCTCGTGGCTCAGCAGGTTCAGACGGCCAGCGGCGGTGTCGGTGAACTGGTAGTTGCCGTCGAAGGTGTAGCGCTGGGTCTGATCGGAGCCCCAGGTGAAACCACCGTCGAGCGAATCGCCCAGGTGAGCTTTCTTGCTGACCAGGTTGATGCTGCCGCCCGCGGCGCCACGACCACCGATGGCGGAGTTCGGGCCCTTGCTGACTTCGATCGATTCAACGGCGAAGATTTCGCGGCTCTGGGAGCCGGTATCGCGCACACCGTCCAGGTAGGTGTCGCCCTGGGCGTCGAAACCGCGGATGAACGGACGGTCGCCCTGAGGGTTACCGCCTTCACCCGCACCGAAGGTGATGCCCGGAACAGTGCGCAGCGCGTCCTGCAGGTTGAGCGAGCCGGTGTCTTTCAGAACCTGTTGCGGAACGACGGTCACCGAGCGCGGCGTGTCGATCAGCGGGGCGGTGTACTTGGGCGAGGAGGCTTTCTCGACGTTGTAGGTTGTCTCGTCCTGGGCTTCGCCGGTGATGGCGGTGGCGCCCAGCGAAATCACTTTGTCCGGTGCTTTTTCGTCGGTTTTTTCCGCCGCGAAAACCATGTGGCCCGCAGACCCGGCAGTAATCGCCATGCCGATGGCCGATGCGAGCAAACGTGGTGAACTGACCGGTACTTGTGGTTGTTGACGCGACATTTGAATTCCCCTCCCCCAGGATTTGAGGTGGCGGAATATAGGGTAAATACGTATTCGTAACAATTGCGAAATATTACTATTCGCACTGAATTTACATTCTTTACAATTTAACCTTACGGTTTTTGCTGACTCATTCGTCAGATGGGTTTTACACAGGCAATAAGAATCAATACCATTGGCATCCCTTTGTTTTCAGGTGTCTTGCCATGCTGCTGCATATTCCAGGTCTGTTCGAAAAAGACGAGGTGCGGCGCATTCGCGAGGCTCTGGAGCAAGCCGATTGGGCCGATGGCAGGATCACCGCCGGTTACCAGTCGGCCAAGGCCAAGCACAATTTGCAGTTGCCTGAAGGGCATCCGCTGGCCAAGGAAATCGGCGCGGCGATGCTGGAGCGGCTGTGGAAAAATCCGCTGTTCATGTCAGCAGCCTTGCCGCACAAAGTCTTTCCTCCGTTGCTGAACTGTTACACCGCCGGTGGCAGTTTCGACTTCCATATCGACAACGCGGTGCGTCAACCCAAGGGCAGCATCGAGCGGGTGCGTACGGATTTGTCCGCCACGCTGTTCTTCAGCGAACCGGAGGATTACGACGGCGGCGAGCTCGAAATCCAGGACACCTTCGGCACCCAACGGGTGAAGCTGCCTGCCGGTGACATGGTGCTGTACCCAGGCACCAGTCTGCACAAGGTCAACGCGGTGACGCGGGGAACGCGACTCGCCTCGTTTTTCTGGACGCAAAGCCTGGTGCGTGAAGACAGCCAGCGCGCCCTGTTGTTCGAGATGGACGGGGCCATCCAGCAACTGACCCGCGATGTGCCCGATCATCCATCGCTGATCCGCCTGACCGGTACCTATCACAACCTGTTGCGTCGCTGGGTCGAGGTGTAAGTGGCGGATTTTCGTTTACGCCGCGAGGAAATGCTCGACGGTGAGCGCCTGCGCGCGATGCTCGACGAAAGCCCGGCCCGGGCGGCCCAGGCGATTCTGATCGCGGCCCGCGAAGACGTCCTTGATGCGCAGGCGTTGCTCGGGCAGATTTTGCTGGACGGGCAGGGCATTGCTCAGGATCGGCCGCTGGCGCTGCGTTGGTTCGACATCGCCGCGCGGCGCGGGCATGTGATGGCGCGTAACATGCTTGGCCGTTGTCATGAGCATGGTTGGGGCTGTGCTGCCGATGCATCGCTAGCGGCCAGGCATTACCGACTTGCCGCCACGGCAGGGCTGGATTGGGCGATGTACAACTACGCCAATCTGCTGGCGACCGGGCGCGGGGTGGTTGAGGATCAACTTCAAGCACTGAGTCTGTATCGCCGTGCGGCTGAGTCGGGCCATGCAAAATCGATGAATCTGTTGGGGCGGTATCTGGAAGAAGGGCGGGTCTGTCCGGCGGATCCGGCAGCGGCTCGTAACTGGTATCGACGTTCGGCCGAGGGCGGGGATTTTCGCGGGCAGTTCAGCTTTGCAGCGGTCTTGACCGGCGAAGGGAATATCGAGGACGCGTTGGTTTGGCTGCGCAAGGCGTTGGCCGGGGGGAATTTGAATTTTCTGCGAGTGGCGAGTCAGGCGCTGATGGGGGCGGTCGATCCGAGGGTTCAGGCGCTGGCCCACGAATTTCATCATCGTGCCGAAGAATTAACCCCAGTCTCTTGAGCCTTTGTGGGAGCGAGCCTGCTCGCGATGACGTCATGACATTCAACATCAATGTTGACTGAGCTGTCGCCATCGCGAGCAAGCTCGCTCCCACAGGGATTTGCATAAACAAAAAAACCCATGACATGTCATGGGTTTTTTGTTTTTTAGGCAGTCTTTACACGTAGAACGACTTCAGCGGCGGGAAGCCATTGAACTCGACGGCGCTGTAGCTGGTGGTATACGCACCGGTCGACAGCCAGTACAGGCGATCACCGATGGCCAGGTTCAGCGGCAGGCCGTACTTGTAGTTTTCGTACATGATGTCGGCGCTGTCGCAGGTAGGACCGGCGATGACCACTTCTTCCATCTCGCCCTTTTTCTCGGTCCAGATCGGGAACTTGATGGCTTCGTCCATGGTTTCGATCAGACCGGAGAATTTGCCCACATCCGTGTACACCCAACGCTCTACCGCGGTACGGGATTTACGTGCGACCAGTACCACTTCGCTGACCAGGATGCCGGCGTTGGCGATCAGCGAACGGCCTGGCTCGAGGATGATTTCCGGCAGGTCATCACCGAAGTCTTCCTTCAGGAAGCGGATGATTTCCTCGGCGTAGGTTTCCAGGCTGTTGGTGCGGGTGATGTAGTTGGCCGGGAAGCCGCCGCCCATGTTGATCAGCTTCAGGTGAATGCCGTCTTCTTCCTTCAGGCGCTCGAAGATCACTTTGACCTTGGCGATCGCCGCGTCCCAGACGCTGATGTCGCGCTGTTGCGAGCCGACGTGGAACGAGATGCCGTAAGGCACCAGGCCCAGGTCGCGGGCGAGGATCAGCAGGTCCATGGCCATGTCGGTCTGGCAGCCGAATTTGCGCGACAGTGGCCAGTCGGCGGTGGTCGAGCCTTCGGTCAGGATGCGCACATAAACTTTTGCACCCGGGGCGGCCTTGGCGATGTTGCGCAGGTCGGCTTCGGAGTCGGTGGCGAACAGGCGCACGCCCTTCTCGTAGAAGTAGCGGATGTCCTTCGATTTCTTGATGGTGTTGCCGTAGCTGATGTGGTCGGCGCTGACGCCGCGATCCAGCACTTTGTCCAGCTCATAGATAGAGGCGATGTCGAAGCTCGAGCCTTTCTCTTTGAGCAGGTCGATGATTTCCACGGCCGGGTTGGCCTTGACCGCGTAGTAGACCTTGGCGAATTCGAAACCGGCGCGCAGGTCGTCATAGGCCTGGCTGATCATCGCGGTGTCGATCACCACGAACGGGGTTTCCTGTTTGTCGGCGAACGCCTTCATTTTCTGAAAGGTTTCGCGCGCGAAATAGTCTTCGACCTGGATCGACATACCTGGGAGCTCCTAATGGCAAACGAGTAAAAACAATGGGTGCAAATGAACGTCCTCCGTATCCCCACTTTGGTTCGCCTACTTCCCAAGGCATGTCGCCGAAAGCAAAAAGGCCATGGGAAGTGCAGCTTTCCCTTGGCCTTGCTGTCTCGTCGTCAGTACTTGAGCCGGATGGATCGTTTCCAGCATGGACGTTCGGCGCGAACTTTAGGGCGTGAGGGGCTTGAGATCAACAAAAAATGTCGCGTTTTTGCACTCTTCTGACGCGCGTTACGAGCATTACTCTTTGTAACCGACACAGATGACAGTCGGATGTTCCCGAGGAATTCGGAGGTGTTAAAAATACCTGCACGTTCGACGCTTTTGTACGCCAAGTCGCTAGTAACTACGATGGCGTCAACATCGGCGACGTTGCCTGCGAAAAGGTGGGCTGAGAGGGGATTTGACTATTTCAGAACGTGTTTACGGATGGTTTTTACAGACGCCACTGTTGATATTTTTTTCCGGTATGCCGATTACCCAAAAATTGCACAAACCTTGTAGGAGCGAGCCTGCTCGCGATGGCATTTTCACTGCCAACATCGTCGTTGACTGATATTGCGCTATCGCGAGCAGGCTCACTCCTACAGGTTTTGCGTTTTTTACCGGGCGATTTGGGTGATCAGGCGACCACCGCCTCGGCCGGCGAGACGATATTTGTCTTCATCCCGCGCGACCGACCAGAGCTCAGATACGCCGCAATCGACTCCTGCGTGACCTCGCCAAGGAACACCCGCTCGGCATCCATTACCGGCAACCACGCCCGATTGAACTCGTACATGCGTGACAGCAGGATGCGCAAATGTTCGTCGTACGCCGCCGTGGCATTGAAGTCGCGTTGGTACTGCGCGCAGGTGCCGGTCTGACGGTGCAGGTCGCGACGTCGTACGTAACCCAGGGCTTTATTCTCGGCACAAGTGACCACGACATAGCGTCGGTCATGCTCGTCCATCAACTCCAGCGCTTCGGTCACCGGGGTATGCGGGCTGACGGAGGGTGCATTGTCCGCTGCATCTTCGGCTTTCACCAACAGCAGACGCTTGAGTGTGCTGTCCTGGCCGACGAAGTTGCTGACAAATTCATCCGCCGGGTGCGCGAGCAGAGTGTCAGGGTGATCGATCTGCAGCAGCTTGCCGGCGCGGAAGATCGCGATCTTGTCGCCGAGCTTGATCGCCTCGTCGATGTCGTGGCTGACCATGATCACGGTCTTGTTCAGCGCCCGCTGCATGTCGAAGAATTCGTTCTGGATCATCTCGCGGTTGATCGGGTCGACCGCACCGAAGGGTTCGTCCATCAGCAACAGCGGCGCATCGGCGGCCAGTGCGCGAATGACGCCGATCCGCTGTTGTTGGCCACCGGACAATTCCCGTGGATAACGATGCAGGTATTGCTTGGGTTCAAGCTTGATCATGCTCATCAACTCGCGGGCGCGGTCGTGGCATTTCTGCTTGTCCCAGCCGAGCAGCTTAGGCACGACCACTATGTTCTCCTCGATGGTCATGTTCGGAAACAGGCCAATCTGCTGGATCACGTAGCCGATGTTGCGACGCAGGGTCACTTCGTCGAGGCCTGTGGTGTCTTCGCCGTTGATCAGGATTTTGCCCGAGGTCGGTTTGATCAAGCGGTTGATCATTTTCAGCGTGGTGCTTTTGCCGCAACCCGATGGCCCGAGGAACACGCAGATTTCGCCTTCATTGACGGTCAGGCTTACCGAGTCCACGGCTTTCACATCTTTGCCGTTGCTTTGGAAGGCCTTGCTGAGGTTTTGAAGTTCGATCATTTCAGGAGTCCTTTTGGAGTCAGCGAGCGTTGCAGCATTTGCAGGATCAGGTCGGCGATGATCGCCAGCACGCTGACCAGTACGGCACCGACAATCAGCATCGACATGTCGCTGCGGCTGATGGAAGCGAGGATGAGTACGCCCAGGCCGCCGGCGCCGATGGTGGCGGCGATGGTCATGACGCCGATGTTCATCACCACGGCGGTGCGCACACCAGCGAGGATCACCGGCACGGCGATGGGCAGTTCGACCATGCGCAGGCGCTGGCCGAAGGTCATGCCGATGCCGCGGGCGGCTTCGCGGATGCCCGGCTCGACATTGGTCAGGGCCAGGTAGGTGTTGCGCATGATCGGCAGCAGCGAGTACAGGAACACCGCGGTAATCGCCGGCATCGGCCCCAGGCCCTGGCCGAACTTGGAGTAGAACGGCAGCAGCAGGCCGAACAAGGCAATCGACGGCACGGTCAGCAGCACCGTGGCGCTGGCTTGCAAGGGGCCGGCGAGACTCGGGAAGCGCGTCATCAAAATGCCCAATGGCACGCCGACCAGAATCGCCAGGGTCACGGCAATACCGACCAGGGTGATGTGTTGCCACGTAAGGTGTAAGACCAATGGCCAGTCGAGATGGGAAAAGGCGTTCAGGAATTCCATGACTTTTCCTCCTTAATTGATCGGATGCTGGCGCAGAAAATCGGCGGCAACGGCTGAAGGACTTTGGTGCTCGACGTCGACCCGCGCGTTGAGTTCGCGCATGGTGTTGTCGTCGAACAGTTCAGCCAGCGGCTTGAGTTGAGCGGCCAATTGCGGATGCGCATCGAGGTAGGCCTGACGCACCACCGGCGCGGCGGTGTAGTCCGGGAAGTAATGCTTGTCGTCTTCCAGCAGTTTCAGCTTGAAGGCGTTGAGGCGACCGTCGGTGGTGTAGACCAGGCCGGCAAACACCTGGCCGTTACGCAACGCGGTATAGACCAGGCCGGCGTCCATCTGCCGGATGTTCTTGCGGGTCAGGTTCATGTCGTAGAGCTTGACCATGCCATCCAGACCGTCCGAACGGTTGGCGAACTCGGTATCCAGCGCCACCAGGTTGTTGGTCTCGGCTTCCTTGCGCAGCACCCTGTTCAGCTCACTGATGGTGTTGATTTGCGGGTATTGGTCGGCGACGTTCTTCGGCAGGGCGAGGGCGTAGGTGTTACTGAATTTCGACGGGGTGAGCCAGACCAGGCCTTTTTTCGCGTCGAGTTCTTTTACTCGGGCGTAGGACTGTTCGCTGTCGAGTTTTTCGGTGACATGGTTGTAGGCCACCAGCGAAACGCCGGTGTATTCCCAGAGCATGTCCAACTGGCCACTTTCGTGGGCGCTGCGGGCCAGATTGCTGCCCAGGCCGCCGGTCACTTGCACCTCGTAACCCTTGGTGCGCAGGTACTGCGAGGTGATCTCCGCCAGCAGTGTCTGCTCGGTGAACACCCGAGCGCCGATGCGGATCAAGGGTTTGTCAGCGGCTTGGGCAAATCCTGCGAACAGCAGGACGCAGCCTAGTAAAAAGCTTGATGTTTTCATGACGATTCCTTTGCCGGGGCTTAAGACGGGCGCAAGCCGCGTTCGAGCCAGAGGCGGCTGGCGAGTGTCACCAGGCCGTCGAGCAACAAGGCCAGCAGAGCGGTGCAGGCCGCGCCGAGCAGCAATTGCGGCTGATTGTTCAGGGCGATGCCAGGGAAAATCAGGCTGCCGAGACTGTTGGCGCCGATCAGGAACGCCAGCGGCGCCGTCCCGACATTGATCGCCAATGCCACGCGCACACCACCGATGATGATCGGCACCGCGTTGGGCAATTCGACTTTCCACAGCACCTGGAGCGGGGTCATGCCGATGCCGACGGCGGCTTCCTTGAGCGAACCCTGAACGTTTTTCAGGCCTTCATAGGTGTTGCGCACGATGGGCAGTAGCGAGGCGAGGAACAGGGCGAAGATGGCAGGACCGCTGCCGATGCCGAGGATGCCCAGGGCAATGGCCAGGACGGCGAGCGGCGGAACGGTGTTGCCGATGTTGAAGAACTGCATGAAGCGTTCGGCGCGGCCGACCATGGACGGGCGGCTGAGGAAGATGCCGGCAGGAATGCCCACGACAAGGGCGGCCAGCATGGAAGCGAGGACGAGAACCAGATGAGCTTGCAGGTAAAACAACAAATCGTCGCGGTAAAGTTCGATCGTGTTGATGCCGATCCATTGGATCAGCAGGGCCAGAAGGGCGATTACCAGCGCGCCTCCTATCAGCCCTTTGCCATAGTGGATAGCCACAGGCGGACTCCTTTTTTCAGTCGGCGAACACTTTTTCGTGTGGCAACGCCATTCCTGGCTGCCGAAAAAATGATCGCGATAAGCAGCTCTTGCCGAGCGCGTTCCACTGTAGGAGCGAGCTTGCTCGCGATGGGCGTCAACGATAACGCTGGGTACTTGAATGTACGCGTTGTCTGGACGTTTTTCGCGAGCGAGCTCGCTCCTACAGAGGGTAAGCGCACGGCTATCGAGCCATGAGCACAGCCTCGTCAGGCCGAATTGCAGGTGTTTCAGGCCCCCGACGAGTGGTCGTAACGGGGGAGTGGACGTCTCCTTGCTTTAAAAGGTTCCCATCTGAAGCAGCATTTGGCCACCCCTAATATGCTCAACGGTTCGGTTCTTGGATCAACTTGGGCTATAATCTGCGCCCTTTTTTGAATCACCTGCCAGGCGATTTCCCATGACCAAACAGGCCGCCGAAGTCGCGAAACGCCGCACTTTCGCCATTATTTCCCACCCCGATGCCGGTAAGACCACCATCACCGAGAAGCTCTTGCTGATGGGCAAGGCGATTGCGGTAGCCGGTACGGTGAAATCTCGTAAGTCCGATCGCCATGCCACCTCCGACTGGATGGAAATGGAAAAGCAGCGTGGTATCTCCATTACCACGTCGGTCATGCAGTTCCCGTATCGCGAACACATGATCAACCTGCTCGACACCCCGGGCCACGAAGACTTCTCCGAAGACACCTACCGCACCCTGACGGCGGTGGACTCGGCGTTGATGGTGCTCGACGGCGGTAAAGGTGTAGAGCCACGGACCATCGCCCTGATGGACGTCTGCCGTCTGCGTGACACGCCGATCGTCAGCTTCATCAACAAACTCGACCGTGACATCCGCGACCCGATCGAACTGCTCGACGAAATCGAGGCCGTCCTCAAGATCAAGGCGGCGCCGATCACCTGGCCGATTGGTTGCTACCGCGACTTCAAGGGCGTGTATCACCTCGCCGATGACTACATCATCGTGTACACCGCCGGTCACGGCCATGAGCGCACCGATGTGAAAATCATCGAGAAGCTCGACTCCGATGAAGCCCGCGCCCATCTGGGTGACGAGTACGAGCGTTTCATCGAACAGCTGGAACTGGTGCAGGGCGCCTGCCACGAGTTCAACCAGCAGGAGTTCCTCGACGGCCAACTGACCCCGGTATTCTTCGGTACGGCACTGGGCAACTTCGGTGTCGACCACGTCCTCGACGCCGTGGTTGATTGGGCCCCCCGCCCACTGGCACGCGTGGCCAACGAGCGTACCGTGGAGCCGGTGGAAGAGAAGTTCTCGGGCTTCATCTTCAAGATCCAGGCGAACATGGACCCGAAACACCGCGACCGCATCGCCTTCATGCGTATCTGCTCCGGCAAGTACGAAAAAGGCATGAAGATGCGCCACGTGCGCACCGGCAAGGACGTGCGGATCGGCGACGCGCTGACCTTCTTCTCCTCCGAGCGTGAGCAGCTTGAAGAGGCGTTTGCCGGCGACATCATCGGCCTGCACAACCACGGCACCATCCAGATCGGCGACACCTTCAGCGAAGGCGAAGTCCTGGGTTTCACCGGCATCCCGCACTTCGCTCCGGAATTGTTCCGCCGTGTACGCCTGAAAGATCCGCTGAAATCCAAGCAACTGCGCCAGGGCCTGCAACAGCTGGCCGAAGAAGGCGCGACCCAGGTGTTCTTCCCGGAACGCAGCAACGACATCATCCTCGGCGCCGTCGGTGTGCTGCAGTTCGATGTGGTCGCCAGCCGTTTGAAGGAGGAATACAAGGTCGAGTGCTCCTACGAGCCGATCACTGTTTACTCGGCGCGCTGGATCGAATGCAGCGACAAGAAGAAGCTTGAGGAATTCTCCAACAAGGCCGTGGAAAACCTGGCACTGGACGGCGGCGGTCACCTGACCTACCTCGCGCCTACGCGGGTCAACCTGGCCCTGATGGAAGAGCGCTGGCCGGACGTGAAATTCCGTGCGACGCGTGAGCATCACTAAGCGCTGAATTGCAAAATCCAAAAGCCCCGACGTGAAAGCCTCGGGGCTTTTTATTGTCTGTTGCAATTCCCTGTAGGAGCGAGCTTGCTCGCGAAGATTCCAGCCGCGCTGCGTTTATCCGGACAGAGCGCGTCATCGTTAACGTCCATCGCGAGCGAGCTCGCTCCTACACGATTCTTCGGTGTTAGTGGAGTTAGGAATAGCCCCTATTCCAAACCGGTCTCCAAACCCTCTGCATTTTCCCCCGCTCGATAGCATCCAATCTGGAGAACCCGGCTGATCGGAACTAGATTTGACTCAGCGCCAGACAGGCACTCAACGAAAGGAAGGAATCGGCTATGAACAGATTGTTTCGCGTTTTACTGCTGTTGAAGGTGATGGTGATGTTTTCGCTCGGAACTTCGATGGCGTGGGCCGAGTGTATCGATCATGGGGAGCAGGCTTCGAGCGGGCAGGCGGGTTATGCGGGGTTGATGATCGCCAAGTCAGAATCGGAACCAGGAGATCAGGGGCAGGGTGGTGCTGACAACGACGATGACTCGACCACCGACGAGCCGGACTCCGATGAGGAAGAAGGCGACAGCCAGACCTAGTCACTCTATTGCAGGCAAAAGAAACCCCCTTCTACCTGAATGATGCGCAATCGAGGCGGAAGGGGGTGAGTTAACGCTGACTGCTTGAGCTACTCAATCCCTGTGGGAGCTAGCCTGCTAGCGATTGCGGTGTACCCGTAAACAGAAATGTTGACTGGTATGCCGCTATCGCCAGCAGGCTGGCTCCTACAGTTTTTATGCCGCGCCGTCGAGGAATTGTTCGGCGTAGTGGCAAGCCACCTGGCGGCCGGCGAGCAGGCGCAGGGCCGGCTCTTCAGTGCTGCAACGCTCGGTGGCGTACGGGCAGCGCTTATGGAAGGCGCAGCCGGACGGCGGGTTCAACGGGTTGGGCAACTCGCCGACGATCTTGATTTTCGGCTTGTCCGGATCCGGGTGGATGGCCGGCGTCGCCGACAACAGCGCCTGGGTGTAGGGGTGCAGAGGGCGGGAGTAAATGTCCTCTTTCGCCCCCATTTCCACCGGACGACCGAGGTACATCACCATCACGTGGTCGGCAACGTGGCGAACCACTGCCAGGTTGTGGGAGATGAACACATAGGCGGTGTTGAACTCCTGTTGCAAATCCATGAACAGGTTGAGCACCTGCGCCTGAATCGACACGTCCAGTGCCGAGGTCGGCTCGTCCGCCACCAGCACTTTCGGTTGCAGCATCATCGCGCGGGCCAGGGCTATCCGCTGGCGTTGGCCGCCGGAGAACATGTGCGGATAACGCTGGTAGTGCTCGGGACGCAAGCCCACTTGCTTCATCATCGCCTGGACTTTCTCGCGACGTTCCGCGGCGCTCAGGTTGGTGTTGATCAGTAGCGGCTCAGCCAGTTGATCGCCGACTTTCTGCCGAGGGTTCAACGAGGCGTACGGGCTCTGGAACACCATCTGCACGTCCTTGCGCAGTTGCTTGCGCTGGGCCTTGTCGGCGCCGGCGACTTCCTGGCCAGCGATTTTCAAGGAGCCGGAGGACGGCTCTTCGATCAGGGTCAGGGCGCGTGCCAGGGTGGATTTGCCGCAACCCGACTCGCCTACGACAGCGAGGGTCTTGCCGGCTTCCAATTCGAACGACACGCCGTTGAGGGCGCGCACGGTGGCGTGACCCTTGAACAGGCCTCGGGACACCTCGTAGTGACGGGTCAGGTTGCGGGCGGTAAGAACGACGGCCATTACGCCACCTCCTGGTTCAGCGGGTAGAAGCAGCGAGCGAGGCTGTTGCTTTTCTGGTCAAGGGCCGGACGTTGTTGACGGCAGTTGTCTTTCACGTACGGACAGCGCGGCGACAGCAGGCAACCCTGCGGGCGGTCGTAGCGACCGGGAACGATGCCCGGGAGGGTCGACAGACGTGAAGCGCCCAGGCTGTGTTCCGGAATCGCCTTGAGCAGTGCTTCGCTGTACGGGTGCGCCGGGATGTCGAACAGTTGCGGCACCTGACCGACTTCGACCGCTTGGCCTGCATACATCACGCACACGCGCTGGGCGGTTTCAGCCACGACGGCGAGGTCGTGGGTGATCAGCACCAGGCCCATGTTCTGCTCTTTCTGCAAGGCCAGCAGCAGGTCCATGATCTGCGCCTGAATGGTGACGTCCAGTGCGGTGGTCGGTTCGTCGGCGATCAGCAGTTTCGGTTCGCCGGCAATTGCCATGGCAATCGCGACACGCTGGCTCATGCCACCGGACAGTTGATGCGGGTAGGCGTCCATGCGGCTGGCGGCACCCGGGATCTCGACTTTTTCCAGCAGTTCGATGGCGCGCTTGCGGGCAGCCTTGCCGGACATTTTCAGGTGCAGGCGCAGCACTTCTTCGATCTGGAAACCGACGGTGTAGCTCGGGTTCAGCGCGGTCATCGGATCCTGGAAGACCATGGACAGGTCTTTACCGACGATCTGTCGACGCTGGCGATTGTTGAGCTTGAGCATGTTCTTGCCGTCGAAATTCAGGGCGTCAGCGGTGACGATCCCCGGATGCTCGATCAGGCCCATCAGCGCCATCATGGTCACGGACTTGCCGGAGCCGGACTCGCCAACGATGGCCAGCACTTCGCCCTTGTCCACTTGCAGGTCGAGACCATCGACGACTGGCGTAGCGGTTTTGTCGCCGAAGCGAACGTTGAGATTCTTGATTTCTAGCAGTGACATGGGAATCTCCTCAGGCGGCGTTCTTGAGTTTCGGGTCCAGCGCATCGCGCAGGCCGTCGCCCATCAGGTTGATTGCCAGCACGCTGAGCAAAATGGTCAAACCAGGCAGGCTCACCACCCACCAGGCGCGTTCGATGTAGTCGCGGGCCGAAGCCAGCATGGTGCCCCACTCAGGGGTTGGCGGTTGTACGCCAAGGCCGAGGAAGCCCAGTGCGGCGGCATCGAGGATCGCCGAGGAGAAGCTCAGGGTGGCCTGAACGATCAGCGGCGCCATGCAGTTTGGCAGCACTGTGACGAACATCAGGCGTGGCAGGCCGGCACCGGCCAGGCGCGCGGCGGTCACGTAGTCGCGGTTCAGTTCGCCCATCACCGCGGCGCGGGTCAGACGAACGTAGGACGGCAGGGACACCACGGCAATGGCGATCACGGTGTTGATCAGGCCAGGGCCGAGGATGGCGACGATCGCCACGGCCAGCAGCAGGGACGGCAGGGCCAGCATGATGTCCATCAGACGCATGATGGTCGGGCCGAGCACGCGCGGGAAAAACCCGGCGAACAGACCCAGCAGGATCCCCGGAATCAGCGACATCACCACCGAGGACAAGCCGATCATCAAGGACAGGCGCGAGCCAGTGATCAGACGCGACAGCAGGTCGCGGCCCAGCTCATCGGTGCCGAGCAGGAACTGCAGTTGCCCACCTTCCAGCCAGGCCGGCGGAGTCAGCAGGAAGTCGCGGTATTGCTCGCTCGGGTCATGAGGGGCGACCCACGGGGCGAAGATCGCGCAGAAAATCACCAGCAGCATGAACATCAGACCGGCGACGGCACCTTTGTTCTTGGAGAACGCTTGCCAGAATTCTTTGTACGGAGACGGGTACAGCAGGCTTTGATCGACTGCTACCGATGGAATTGGAGTGGTCATGGTCATGATCTCAGCGCTGATGACGGATGCGTGGGTTGGCAAAGCCGTAGAGGATGTCCACTACGAAGTTGACCACAATCACCAGGCAGGCGATTAACAGGATGCCGTTTTGCACGACGGGATAATCCCGGGCGCCAATGGCTTCGATCAGCCATTTGCCGATGCCGGGCCACGAGAAGATGGTTTCGGTCAGGACCGCACCGGCCAGCAGGGTGCCGACTTGCAGGCCGACCACCGTCAGCACCGGAATCAGCGCGTTGCGCAGACCGTGCACGAACACCACGCGCGCCGGCGACAGGCCTTTGGCCTTGGCGGTACGGATGTAGTCTTCGCGCAGCACTTCGAGCATCGAGGAACGGGTCATCCGCGCGATCACCGCCAGCGGGATGGTACCCAGCACGATGGCTGGCAGGATCAGGTGGTGCAGGGCGTCGAAGAAGGCGTCCGGCTCGTCGGCCAGCAGGGTATCGATCAGCATGAAGCCGGTGCGCGGTTCGATGTCATACAGCAGGTCGATCCGCCCGGATACCGGGGTCCAGCCCAGGCTTACCGAGAAGAACATGATCAGGATCAGGCCCCACCAGAAGATCGGCATCGAGTATCCCGCCAGGGAGATACCCATCACCCCATGGTCGAACAGAGACCCTCGCTTGAGTGCCGCGATTACCCCGGCCAGGAGGCCCAGGATGCCGGCGAACAACAGGGCGGCCATGGACAGTTCCAGTGTCGCGGGGAACAGGGAGGTGAACTCGCTCCACACGCTTTCACGGGTACGCAGGGATTCCCCGAGATCGCCGTGGGCCAGCTTGCCGATGTAATCCAGGTACTGGGCATACAGGGGTTTGTTCAGACCTAGGCGTTCCATTGCCTGAGCGTGCATTTCGGGATCGACCCTGCGTTCTCCCATCATGACTTCTACGGGGTCGCCCGGGATCATGCGAATCAGCGCGAAAGTCAGCAAGGTGATGCCGAAGAACGTGGGGATCAACAACCCCAGTCGGCGGGCAATAAAACTAAACATCGTGTGTTGTACCTCATCAGCCGGTTAGGCGTGCCCGGCATGCCTGGGTCAGGAATGCCGGGAGTTTTCTTATTACTTCACCTGGGTGGTGGCGAAGTTATTCGTGGTGAGTGGGCTAATGTGATAGCCCTCTACGTTGTTGCGCATTGCGGTAAACATTCTAGTGTGTGCCAAGCTGATCCACGGCTGGTCCTGGTTGAAAATAACCTGGGCCTGTTCGTAGAGCGCTGCGCGTTCGGCCGGGTCGGTTTTTTCCCGGGCCTGATCGATCAGGGCCTGGAACTTGTCATTGCACCAGCGTGCGTAGTTTTCGCCGTTCTTGGCCGCTTCACAACTGAGCATAGGCGTCAGGAAGTTATCCGGGTCGCCGTTGTCGCCCGCCCATCCGGCGGAAACCATGTCGTGCTCGCCGTTTTTCGCGCGTTTGAGCATTTCGCCCCATTCCATCACGCGGATGTCGATCTTGATCCCGACCTTGGCCAGGTCGGCTTGCATCATCTGCGCGCCGAGCATCGGGTTCGGGTTGGTTGCACCGCCTCCGTTGCGGGTGAACAGGGTGAAGGTGGTGCCTTCCGGTACGCCGGCTTCCTTGAGCAGGGCACGGGCCTTGTCCAGGTCACGGGTCGGGTTCTTCAGTGTGTGGTTGAAGCCCAGCAGGGTGTCCGGGAACGGGTTGACTGCGGCTGTTGCATTGCCCTTGCCGAACAGCGCGTTGACAGCCGCTTCCTTGTCGAAAGCGATGTCGATGGCTTTACGCACCCGCACATCGCTCAGGTACTTGTGCGTGGTGTTGATGGCGATGTACGCGACGGTCATCGCGTTCAGTTCATCGACTTTCAGCTTGTCGTCTTTCTTGATGCTCGGAATGTCATCCGGCTTCGGATACAGCGCGACCTGGCACTCGTTGGCCTTGAGCTTTTGCAGGCGCACGTTGTTGTCGGTGGCGATGGCCAGGATCAGCGCATCGGCCGGTGGCTTGCCACGGAAGTAATCCGGGTTGGCCTTGAAGCGAACCTGGGCGTCCTTGTTGTAGCGCTGGAATACGAACGGGCCGGTGCCGACTGGCTTGTTGTTCAGGTCGCCGGTCTTGTTCGCCTTGAGCAACTGGTCGGCGTACTCGGCGGAGTAGATCGAGGAGAAAGCCATGGCAATGTCGGCCAGGAACGGCGCTTCGCGACGGGTCAGGGTGAACTTGACCGTGTTGTCGTCGACTTTCTCGACGCTCTTGAGCAGCTCCTTGAAGCCCATGCTTTCAAAGTACGGGAAGCCCACGCTCGACAGTTTGTGCCACGGATGATTCGGGTCCAGCTGGCGCTGGAAGCTCCAGACCACATCGTCGGCATTCATGTCGCGGGTCGGCTTGAAGTATTCGGTGGTGTGGAACTTGACGCCTTTACGCAAATGGAACGTGTAGGTCAGGCCGTCTTCGCTGATGTCCCAGGAATCGGCCAGCGCCGGAATCACTTCGGTGGTGCCGGGCTTGAAGTCCGCCAGGCGATTGAAGATGGTTTCGGCCACGGCATCGGCGGTGACTGCAGTCGTGTACTGGACCATGTCGAAGCCTTCGGGGCTGTTTTCGGTGCAGACCACCAGCGGCTTGGCCGATACACCCATCGCGACACTCAGCAAGGCAGCCGCGATGGCCGCACGTAGGGGAAGCATTTTCATCAAGAACCCTCTGCAATCAGTTAAAGGACAAAAGCCGAACGGCCGATTCGTCATTGAATCAGCCGTTCGGCACGGGCATTACAGGATGTTGAACGGAACCGTGGTCACGAGACGGAACTCGTTGATGCTGCCGTCAGCCTGGTTTTCGCTGGCACGGTGAGCGGTGTAGGTGCCGCGGATCGTGGTGGCCTTGAGCGGGCCGCTCTGCACGGCGTAGGTCGCGCCGATGCCGTATTCATAGTGGTGTTCGCCATCCTGGGACTGGATGCCGTCGTAACCCTTGCCTGCCACGCCGCCGTTGCCGGTGTAGTGAGTACCGTCGATGCCCCAGCCGCGAGCCTGGTAGATGTTGAACTTCAGGCCCGGCACGCCGTATTCGGCCATGTTCAGACCATAGGCAACCTGGAACGATTTTTCGTTCGGGCCGTTGAAGTCCGACAGCAGGGAGTTGGCCAGGTAGATGCCGTTGGTTTCGTGCAGGTAGTCGAAGTACTCGTTACCGTTCACTTCCTGATACGAGAGGGTCAGGGTGTGCGCCTGGTGGGTCAGGCCGAACGACAGCGAGTAGGTGTCGTTGTCGATATCACCGATCAGGGCTTTACCGGTTTCCTTGGTTTTATAGTAGTTCAGGCCGGTGGTCAGGCTCAGTACCTGGCTGTCGCCCAGTACGTGAGAGGCGCCGAAGTAGTACTGGTTCCAGATGTCTTCAGCCTGGGTCGCCCAGAGGCTGGTGGTCAGGCTGGCAAATGGGGTGTAGGTGATACCGCCGGTGTGAACGTGGTCGGTTTCGACGATGCCGTTGGCGTATTCGGTGCGGAATTTGCGCTGGCTTTCTTCGGTACGCGGTGAGTTGCGGTCGAAGGTGGCCAGGTCGAAGGCCAGGTTGTTCAGCTCTTCGCTGTGCAGGGCCACGCCCTGGAAGCTCGAAGGCAGTGCACGGTTACCGATCACGTCGACCATCGGGCTGCTGAAGTTCATGCGGCCGGCGGTCAGGGTGCTGTTGGAGACACGCGCCTTGACGTTGGCCAGGCCCAGTTTGCTCCACTGGCCTTGAGCGTCGCCGCCTTCTTTGGTCAGGGTACGGTTGTTGCCCGCGCCTGGACGAGAGCCCGGCGCGCCACCGTTGTTGGACGCAAGGTCTTTGCGGTCCCGGTCCAGGGCGATGGCGTTGTAGGCGGCGACTTCAGTGCTGAAACCGACAGTACCTTCGGTGAAGCCCGAGTTGTACTTGAGGATGGTGCCCTGGACCCAGTTGATCCGGCGATCGGTCGGGGTCGAAACACCGTCCTTTTTGTAGGCGAACTTGGCACCACGATGCAGTTGCTCGTTGGCGTACCAGTTACGCGTGGTGCCGGTGATCGACTGGCCTTCGACAAAGCCGGTGGCTTCGCTTTGGGCGTTTTTCTCGTTCACGGTAACCGGGGTGAAAGCCTGGCTTTGGGATTCTGCGTAAGCCGTGGCGGTTACGCTGCTTATGGCCAAGGCCAATAACGCGGTGCTGCTCAGTTTCATGGGTAAAGCTCCTTACTTTCTTTTTTTATGCCGGTCTTTTTTTGTGATCCGGCTATTGGTTTTGAACTCATTCACGGCATCGCAAACGTTTGCTGTCTGCCAAATTGGCGAAAGACGGCAAAGCGTCGGCGTGAGGGCGGAAAATCCGCCCCCCGGCATTTCTGGCTAATCGGTTATTTTTCTATGCTGACACCCGAGAAAACGTTGCGACCGAACGGGCTCACCTTGAACCCTTCGATTTTTGCGCTCAGCGGCTGGTTGACCGTTGAGTGAGCGACTGGCGTGATCGGCACCTGTTGCTTGAGGTACTGCTGCGCCTGTTTGTAGAACAAGGTGCGCTGGTCGCGGTCGGTGACGACCTTGGCCTGCTTGATCAGCTTGTCGTAAGCCGGATCACACCACATCGAGTAGTTGTTGCCGCCAATGGCGTCGCAACTGTAGAGCGTGCCCAGCCAGTTGTCCGGATCACCGTTGTCACCGGTCCAGCCGATCAGGCTGATGTCGTGCTCGCCATTCTTGGTGCGCTTGATGTACTCGCCCCACTCATAGCTGACGATCTTGACCTTGAGGCCGATCTTCGCCCAGTCGGCCTGGAGCATCTCGGCCATCAACTTGGCGTTGGGGTTGTACGGACGCTGGACCGGCATGGCCCAAAGGGTGATTTCGGTGCCTTCCTTGACGCCGGCAGCCTTGAGCAATTCCCTGGCTTTTTCCGGGTTGTAGGCGGCGTCCTTGATCGTGTCGTCATAGGACCATTGGGTCGGCGGCATGGCGTTGACCGCCAGTTGCCCCGCGCCCTGGTAGACGGCATTGAGAATGCCTTGCTTGTTCACCGCCATGTCCAGCGCCTGGCGCACTTCGAGCTGGTCGAAGGGTTTGTGGCGCACGTTGTAGGCGATGTAGCCGAGGTTGAAACCAGGCTTCTCGATCAGTTGCAGGGCCGGGTCGTTCTTCAGCGCAGTCACATCGGCAGGGCGCGGGTGCAGGGTGATCTGGCACTCGCCGGCCTTGAGTTTCTGCACGCGCACCGAGGCGTCGGTGTTGATGGCGAAAATCAGGTTGTCGAGCTTGACCCGGCTCGGATCCCAGTACTGCTGGTTGCCGGTGTAACGGATGTTCGAGTCTTTCTGGTAGCTCTTGAACACGAACGGCCCGGTGCCGATCGGCTTCTGGTTGATGTCGCTCGGCTTGCCTTCGGCCAGCAGCTTGTCGGCGTATTCGGCCGAAAGGATGGCGGCGAAGCTCATGGCGATGTTCTGGATGAACGCGGCGTCCACGCTATTGAGCGTCATGACCACGGTCAGCGGCCCGGTCTTTTCGACCTTGGCGATGTTCTTGTTCAGGCTCATGCCGTTGAAGTAAGGAAACTCTGTCGGATAAGCCTTACGGAAAGGTTGCTGCGGATCGAGCATGCGATTGAAGGTGAACAGCACGTCATCTGCATTGAAGTCGCGGGTCGGCGTGAAGTATTTGGTGGTATGAAACTTCACCCCTTCGCGTAGGTGAAACGTGTATTTGAGGCCGTCCTCGGAAATATCCCAGCTCGTGGCCAGGCCCGGTACGACGTTGGTCGCGCCTTTTTCAAACTCCGCCAACCGGTTGTACAGCGGCTCGGCGGCGTCGTTGTCGGTCGCAGTGGTGTACTGCGCCGTGTCGAAACCGGCGGGGCTGCCTTCGGAGCAGAACACCAGACTGTTGTTGGCGGCCTGGCTGATGGAAGTGGCGGCCAACAGGCCGGTGCCCAGCAATGCGGATAAAACCAGGGTATGGCGCATAACGCTTCCTTTTCTCTCAAAGTGTTTTCAATGAGCCGCCGTCCCGTCCGCGGACGTAGAGGCATCACTGATTTCAAGCCATGCACACAGCAGTAACCGATGACCCACGCGTGCACTGGTCAGATCCCGACGGTATGAGCCATGGGTCCGGCAGTAAATGCGTAGAGTCCTAAAGACTCGTAGGAAATGGCAACGCGTCCTCGCCCGATGCTGTAGTCAGCTGCGGATTAGGATGTAGGCGAATTCCTGCCTTCTCGGAAGATAAAGCAACGGCGACGTCAGGGACGTCGCCGTTGCAAAACCTTATTTGCTGACGCTGACGCCGTAGAAGGAGTTCAAGCCAAATGGGCTGATCTTGAAGTCCTGCACGTTGGCGCGCATGGGTTGGAACACCGTCGAGTGAGCGATAGGTGTCATAGGCACGGCGTCTTTGAGGACGTGTTGCGCCTGTTTGTACAGCTCGGTGCGTTTGCTTTGGTCCGAAGTGCGCTTGGCTTGCTTGACGATGTCGTCAAACTTCTTGTCGCACCATTTGGAGAAGTTGTTGCCTTCCAGCGAGTCGCAGCCGAACAGCACGTTCAGCCAGTTGTCCGGATCACCATTGTCACCGCTCCAGCCAATCAGCATCGCCTGGTTCTCGCCACCTTTGGAACGCTTGATGTACTCGCCCCACTCGTAGCTCTGGATCTTGACCTTGAGGCCGATCTTGGACCAGTCGGACTGCAGCATTTCTGCCATCAGCTTGGCGTTCGGGTTGTATGGACGCTGTACCGGCATCGCCCAGAGAACGATTTCGGTGCCATCTTTCACGCCGGCTTCCTTGAGCAGCTCTTTGGCTTTCTCAGGGTTGTACGGCGCATCCTTGATGGTGGTGTCGTAGGACCACTGGGTCGGAGGCATGGCGTTGACCGCCAGCTGGCCGGCACCCTGGTACACGGAGTCGATGATCTGTTGCTTGTTGACCGCCATGTCCATTGCCTGACGCACTTTCAGGTCAGCCAGCGGGTTCGCATCGGTTTGTCCCTTGACCTTGGGCATCACGTTGTAGGCGATGTAACCGAGGTTGAAACCCGCCTGGTCAGGCAGCTTCAGGGTCTTGTCTTCGCGCAGTGCCTTCAGGTCGGCCGGACGAGGGAACAGGGTGACCTGGCACTCGTTCTTCTTCAGCTTCTGGATACGTACCGATGGGTCGGTGGTGATGGCGAAGATCAGGTTGTCGATCTTCACGTCGTCAGGCTTCCAGTAGTCCTTGTTCCCGGTGTAGCGGATGTTGGAGTCTTTCTGGTAGCTCTTGAACACGAACGGGCCAGTACCAACCGGCTTCTGGTTGATGTCGGCGGCCTTGCCGTCCTTGAGCAGCTGGGCAGCGTACTCGGCGGACTGGATCGAGGCGAAGCTCATGGCCATGTTCTGGATGAACGCGGCATCAACGTCCTTGAGGGTGAACTTGACAGTCTTGTCGTCGACTTTATCGATCTTGGTGATGTTGGTATCCATCCCCATGTCGGTGAAGTACGGGAATTCAGTCGGGTACGCTTTGCGGAACGGGTCATCCTTGTTAATCATGCGATTAAAGGTGAACAGCACGTCGTCGGCGTTGAACTCACGAGTTGGCTTGAAGTACGGCGTGGTATGGAACTTGACGCCTTCACGCAGGTGGAAGGTGTACGTCAGGCCGTCATCGGAGACGTCCCAGCTGGTCGCCAGACCAGGAATTACGGCGGTGCCGCCGCGCTCGAACTGGGTGAGGCGGTTGAACATGGTTTCTGCAGAGGCGTCGAAGTCGGTTCCGGTGGTGTATTGACCTGGATCGAAACCGGCCGGGCTCCCTTCGGAGCAGAACACCAGGTTAGTCGCTGCTTGGGCGAACGGTGCGCTGGCTAACAAGCTTGCGCCAACTAAAAACGGAATGACCGCGTGTTTAAGCATGGTGGCCTCATGATTTGTTGTCATTTTTGGAATTAGAGGACGACCTCGTGAGTCGTGCCTGCGGATACTTATGCAGGGGCCATACCCAATGCAAGATCCAGAGTGACTACTAGCCTTAAACAGTGGCACGAACGTACCTTAATGTCGCATTTGTGTAATTTCTGGCGCATTTGACCGTTTGCGCGGCTTTTTTACTGTGCAAATGACGCACTTTTGCAGTGCGCCCGCGGTCCTGGTTGCTCCCGAGTGGGGCGAGGGTGTTACTTATTCATACCCCGAATTGTGGGGTGGGTATGGCGTGAATAAGAGTGGTTATTGTTGCACCGATAGTGGCCAATCGAACTCAGTTGCACCCGGTACAACTGCCAGCTTTTCCCGGTGGTCTCTCCAGTTATAGCTCATGCCTGAAAACTGCCAAAAAAAACGGCGATCATCTGAATGATCGCCGTCTTTTGTTTGCGGGCTATCGATTCAAGGCATCAGCACTTCAATCGAACCATCCGCGGTCATGCTGACCTGGCTGGTGCCGGCCTCGACATCCGGCGTCACCGGTGCGCTGTCCATGGCGGCGGCTTTCATCATCATCGGCGCGCGCATGTAAGGCTGTGGATAACCGTTGCTGTTGAGGTTCAGGTTGACGATTTTATAGCTCTTGCCGCCCAGAGCATCAGTCGCAAGCTGGGCACGAGCCTTGAACGCGCTCACGGCGTCTTTGAGCAGGGCGTCTTCGCTGGCCTTGCGGGTCGGGGTGGCGATGGCGAAGTCCATGCCGCCCATTTTCAGGTCGGTGAGCAGTTCGCCGGTCAGCTTCGACAGCGCGGCGAAGTCCGGGCTTTCCAGGCGCAATTCGGCGCGCTCGCGCCAGCCGGTGATTTTCTGGCCCTTGGTGTCATAGATCGGGTAGCTGTTGCGGCTGCCCTGGCGCAGGGTGATGTCCTTGACCTGCCTGGCCTTGGCCAGCGCCTTGTTCATGGTGGTGCTGACGTCGGCGGCGAGTTTGGCCGGGTCGGTGTTCTGTTCCTCGGTGTAGAGGGTCACGATCATCAGGTCGCGGGCCACCTCCTGACTGACTTCGGCGCGCAGGGAAATCTGGTTGTAATGAAGCTCGTCGGCGGCCAGGGCCGGGAGGCTGGCGACGGTGCCAACGCTCAGGGCGAGGAGGGCGGCGCTGCGGCGGAATGTGTGCATGAAGGCTCCTTGAAAGGTGCGCAGGGGTATGATCCGGGCCTGCGTGAAACCATCAGACTCTAGCTTTTATGCTCCGGTTCGCACAGTTACAACTTCTATACAGATGCATCCCTGTAGGAGCGAGCTTGCTCGCGAAAAAACCGAAAGCGCCGCAGGGTATCAGGACTCCCTCGTAATCGTTGACGACCATCGCGAGCAATCGAGCGTCGACCGGCTGCTCCTACAGGCATGTGGCCGTTTGCCGCACTTTTGCCTGTCAGCCCCCGTGCTTGGTTATACTCCCTGCGATCCGCCTGGAGCGCTCATCAGGAGAGCTCATGCTCGCCCCCGTTCAAATCACTTCCGCCACTCGCCAGAACCTCTGGCGGCTGACGTTCATCCGCACGTTGGTGCTGGCCGCCCAGGCCGGTTCCGTTGGCCTGGCCTACTGGCTCGAATTGCTGCCACTGCCCTGGTTTCAACTGGCGGCGACGCTCGCATGTTCAATGCTGCTGTGCGTCTTCACGGCGATTCGCCTGCGCACCTCGTGGCCGGTGACCGAGCTCGAATATGCCGTGCAACTGGCTTGCGACTTGTTTATCCACAGCGCCTTGCTGTATTTCTCCGGTGGCTCGACCAACCCTTTCGTCTCCTATTACCTGGTGCCGCTGACCATTGCCGCCGTGACGTTGCCTTGGCGTTATTCGGTGATCCTGTCGGGTATCGCGCTGACGATGTACACGTTGTTGCTGGCGCAGTTCTACCCGCTGCAAACCTTCCCGATCGCTCGGGAAAACCTGCAGGTGTACGGGATGTGGTTGAGCTTTGCCCTCGCGGCTGCGGTGATTACGTTCTTCGCCGCGCGCATGGCCGAAGAGCTGCGTCGCCAGGAAGAGTTGCGCGCCATTCGTCGCGAAGAAGGCCTGCGCGATCAACAACTGCTGGCCGTCGCTACCCAGGCCGCCGGTGCGGCCCATGAACTGGGCACGCCGCTGGCGACCATGAGTGTGCTACTCAAGGAAATGCGTCAGGACCACCATGACCCGATGTTGCAGGATGACCTGAGCGTGCTGCAGGATCAGGTCAAGTTGTGTAAAGAGACCTTGCAGCATCTGGTGCGCGCCGCCGAGGCCAATCGCCGGTTGGCGGTGGAGATGCAGGACGTCACCGATTGGCTTGATGAAGCCCTCAATCGCTGGCACCTGATGCGCCCGGAGGCCAGTTATCGCTTCCAGCGCCTTGGCCAGGGCCCGGTTCCCCGCATGGCACCGCCACCGGACCTGACCCAGGCTTTGCTGAATCTGTTGAACAACGCTGCCGATGCCTGCCCCGAAGGGCTGCAAGTGACGCTGGACTGGGATTGGGAAAACCTCACCATCAGCATTCGTGACCATGGCGCCGGTGTGCCGCTGGCCATCGCCGAGCAAATCGGCAAGCCGTTTTTTACCACTAAGGGCAAAGGCTTCGGCCTGGGCCTGTTTTTGAGCAAGGCCAGCGTGACACGCGCCGGCGGCTCAGTGAAACTCTACAGTCATGAGGAAGGTGGCACGCTCACCGAGCTGCGCCTGCCCCGTGTCGCCCGAGGAGACGAACATGAGTGAAGAGATCCAAGTCGAAGGCGAAGAACTGCCGCATTTGTTGCTGGTCGATGACGACGCCACATTCACCCGCGTCATGGCCCGCGCCATGGCCCGTCGGGGTTTTCGCGTCAGCACTGCCGGTTCCGCCGAGGAAGGCCTGGAGCTGGCCAAGGCCGACCTGCCGGATTACGCCGCCCTGGACCTGAAGATGGACGGCGACTCCGGCCTGGTGCTGCTGCCAAAGTTGCTGGAAATGGACCCGGAAATGCGCGTTGTGATCCTCACCGGTTATTCGAGCATCGCCACCGCCGTCGAGGCGATCAAGCGCGGTGCCTGCAACTACCTGTGCAAGCCGGCGGATGCCGACGACGTGCTGGCGGCGCTGCTGTCCGAGCACGCCGACCTCGACAGCCTGGTGCCGGAAAACCCGATGTCCGTGGACCGCCTGCAGTGGGAGCACATCCAGCGCGTGCTGACCGAACACGAAGGCAACATCTCCGCCACGGCCCGTGCCCTGGGCATGCACCGCCGCACCCTGCAGCGCAAACTGCAGAAGCGTCCCGTTCGCCGCTGAACCTGCGCTGAACGAATGCGGGCCGTATCTCGCGACAAACCGGACCGATCATCTATGATCGGTTCGTGTGCGTACTTTTCTCTATCGAGCCTTATCCATGAATCAGAACGCTGAGTATTCCGCGGTCAACGACGCCGTGCGCGGGCAGTTTTTTCGCAAAGTGTGGGCGATGATCACGCCTTACTGGCGCAGTGAAGAGAAGGTCAAGGCCTGGACACTGCTGATCGCGGTGATTGCGCTGTCGCTGATCAGCGTGGGGATCTCGGTGTGGTTCAACACCTGGTACAAGGATTTCTACAACGCCCTGCAAAAGAAGGACGAGGCCGCGTTCTGGCAACTGATCCTGTACTTCTGTGCGATTGCGGCGGTGGCGATTGTCGGCGCGGTGTACCGGCTATACCTGACGCAGATGCTGACGATCCGCTGGCGGGCATGGCTTACCGAAAAGCACTTTGCACGCTGGCTCGCCGACAAGAATTACTACCAGCTGGAGCAGGGCGGTTACACCGATAACCCGGACCAGCGGATTTCCGAAGACCTCAACAACTTCACTTCCAACACCCTTGAGCTGGGTATCGGACTGCTGCGCAATATCGTCAGCCTGGTGTCGTTCTCGATCATTCTGTGGGGCGTGTCGGGCAGCATTGAAGTTTTCGGCATCACCATTCCCGGCTACATGTTCTGGTGCGTGCTGGTTTACGCGGTGGTCGGTAGCTGGTTGACGCATTTGATCGGTCGTCGCCTGATCGGCCTGAACAACCAGCAACAACGCTTCGAAGCCGACCTGCGTTTCTCCATGGTGCGAATTCGCGAGAATGCCGAAAGCATCGCGTTGTACAACGGCGAGCCGAACGAAAATCGTCGGTTGAGCAGCCGCTTCGGGATGGTCTGGCATAACTTCTGGGACATCATGAAGGTGTCCAAGCGCCTGACGTTTTTCACTGCCGGTTACAGCCAGGCCGCCATCATCTTCCCCTTCATGGTTGCCGCGCCGCGTTACCTTTCCGGCAAGATCGAACTGGGCGAGTTGATGCAAATCAGCTCGGCATTCGGCAATGTGCAGGAAAGCTTCAGCTGGTTTATCAGTGCGTATCAGAGCCTCGCTTCCTGGCGCGCCACCTGCGATCGTCTGTTGAGCTTCCACCAGGCCATGCGCGACAACGAAGAGCGTGCACCGGCCATCGACGTACAGAATTCTGGCTCGGTGCTGAAGGTGCACAACCTCGGCCTGGACCTTGCTGAAGGTCGCCACCTGCTGACCAACGCCGACATGACCGTGAAGGAGGGCGAGCGTGTGATGCTCAGCGGTCGCTCCGGCAGCGGCAAGTCGACCCTGCTGCGGGCGATGGGACATCTGTGGCCGACCGGCCACGGCAGTATTCGCCTGCCATCGGCGCGCTACCTGTTCCTGCCGCAAAAACCGTATTTGCCGATTGGCACCCTGCGTGATGTCCTCAGTTATCCACAGCCCGGCGATACCTATCCGAACGAGCGCTACGCGCAGGTGCTGGAAACCTGTCGCTTGCCGCACCTGATTGCCCGTCTCGACGAAGCCAACCACTGGCAGCGCATGTTGTCGCCGGGTGAGCAGCAGCGCCTGGCCTTTGCCCGTGCGCTGCTTTATGCACCGCAATGGCTGTATATGGACGAAGCCACCTCGGCGATGGACGAAGAAGACGAGGCCACGCTGTATCAGGCGCTGATCGATGAGTTGCCGGGGCTGAGCATCGTCAGTGTCGGCCATCGCAGCAGTCTGAAGCGCTTCCACCCGCGGCATATCCGTATCGAGAATGGTCATTTGGTGGACCAGGCCGTGACCGCCTGAACACCGCAAATCCTTGTAGGAGCGAGCTTGCTCGCGATGGTAGCTAACGATAACGCGCGCTTTCTGAATAAACGCGGCGCTTTCAAGTCCATCGCGAGCAAGCTCGCTCCTACAAGGGGTTAGGTGATCGTACAACCGCGTTGCGCTATGATGCGCTTTCAGCCGCCGACTTTTTCGAGACAGATGTTCACCATGGAAAACCTGAACGACACACC
>NZ_MRCS01000004.1 GCF_002303925.1 Pseudomonas sp. ACN8 | reverse complement strand
TGGGCGTCTAAACCCGTCCGGCTGACTGCAATGCAATACCTGTGGGAGCTGGCCTGCCAGCGATAGCATCACCTCGGTCAAACTGACACACCGAGGTGTCTGCATCGCTGGCAGGCCAGCTCCCACAGGTATTGCATTGCAGTCAGCCGGACGGGTTTAGACGCCCAGATAATCCAGGATCCCTTCGGCGGCATTACGGCCTTCGAAGATCGCCGTCACCACCAGGTCGGAACCGCGCACCATGTCGCCACCAGCAAAAATTTTCGGATTGCTGGTCTGATGCTTGTACTGGCCCTGTTCCGGTGCCACCACGCGGCCCTGGCTGTCGGTCTGGATTTCGAACTGTTCGAACCACGGCGCCGGGCTTGGACGGAAACCGAAGGCGATGACCACGGCGTCGGCCGGGATGATCTCTTCGGAGCCCGGGATCGGCTCGGGGCTGCGACGGCCACGGGCGTCCGGCTCGCCGAGACGGGTCTCGACCACCTTCACGCCTTCGACCTTGTCTTCACCGACAATGGCGATCGGCTGGCGGTTGTAGAGGAATTTCACGCCTTCTTCCTTGGCGTTCTTCACCTCTTTGCGCGAGCCAGGCATGTTCGCTTCGTCACGACGATAGGCGCAGGTCACCGACTTGGCGCCTTGGCGGATCGACGTACGGTTGCAGTCCATCGCCGTGTCGCCACCGCCCAGTACCACGACCTTCTTGCCTTTCATGTCGACGAAATCTTCCGGCGACTTTTCAAAGCCCAGGTTGCGGTTGACGTTGGCGATCAGGAAGTCCAGCGCGTCGTACACGCCCGGCAGGTCTTCCCCGGCAAAGCCGCCCTTCATGTAGGTGTAGGTGCCCATGCCCATGAATACCGCATCGTATTCTTCGAGCAGTTGCTCCATGGTCACGTCCTTGCCCACCTCGGTGTTGAGGCGGAACTCGATGCCCATGCCGGTGAAGACTTCGCGACGATTGCTCAGCACGGTCTTTTCCAGCTTGAACTCGGGGATGCCGAAGGTCAGCAGACCACCGATTTCCGGGTTCTTGTCGAACACCACCGGGGTCACGCCGCCGCGCACCAGCACATCGGCACAGCCCAGGCCCGCAGGCCCGGCACCGATGATCGCGACACGCTTGCCGGTCGGCTTGACCTTGGACATGTCCGGGCGCCAGCCCATGGCGAACGCGGTGTCGGTGATGTACTTCTCCACCGAACCGATGGTCACCGCGCCGAAGCCGTCGTTGAGGGTGCAGGCACCCTCGCACAGACGGTCCTGCGGGCACACACGGCCGCAGACTTCCGGCAGGGTGTTGGTCTGGTGCGACAGCTCGGCGGCCTGGAGGATGTTGCCCTCGGCCACCAGCTTCAGCCAGTTGGGAATGAAGTTGTGCACCGGGCACTTCCATTCGCAATACGGGTTACCGCAACCCAGACAGCGGTGGGCCTGGTCGGCCGACTGCTGGGGTTTGAAGGGTTCGTAGATTTCCACGAACTCTTTCTTGCGTTGACGCAACAGTTTCTTCTTCGGATCCTTGCGCCCGACCTCGATGAACTGGAAGTCATTATTCAGACGTTCAGCCATTTTAAAACCTCATCAAACTCTTCAGGCGCATATCACTGCGGGTTGGCACGGGTGCTGGAAAGCAACGACTTCAGGTTGGCAGCCTTGGGCTTGACCAGCCAGAAACGACGCACGTAATCATCGAGGTTCTCGGCGAGTTCACGACCCCATTCGCTGTCGGTTTCCTCGACGTACTCGTTCAGCACGCGTTGCAGGTGGCTGCGGTAGGCTTCCATCGCCTCGCCGCTGATCCGCTGGATTTCCACCAGTTCGTGGTTGACCCGGTCAACGAAGGTGTTGTCCTGGTCGAGCACGTAGGCGAAACCGCCGGTCATGCCAGAGCCGAAGTTGTAACCGGTCTTGCCCAATACGCAGACAAAACCACCGGTCATGTACTCGCAGCAGTGATCGCCAGTGCCTTCCACGACGGTGTGGGCACCGGAGTTACGCACGGCGAAACGCTCGCCCGCGGTGCCAGCGGCGAACAGCTTGCCGCCAGTGGCGCCGTACAGGCAGGTGTTGCCGATGATGGCACTGTCCTGGGTGCGGTAGACGCTGCCCTTGGGCGGCACGATCACCAGCTTGCCGCCGGTCATGCCCTTGCCGACGTAGTCGTTGGCGTCGCCTTCCAGGTACATGTTCAGACCGCCAGCGTTCCATACGCCGAAGCTCTGCCCAGCCGTACCCTTGAAGCGGAAGGTGATCGGTGCGTTGGCCATGCCCTGGTTGCCGTGCTTGCGCGCGATTTCGCCGGAGATCCGTGCGCCGATGGAACGGTCGCAGTTGCAGATATCCAGAGCGAACTCGGCGCCGCTCAGGTCGTTGATCGCCGAGGTGGCCAGGTCGACCATTTTCTCGGCCAGCAGGCCCTTGTCGAACGGCGGGTTGCGCTCAACACCACAGAACTGCGGCTTGTCCGCCGGCACGTGGTCGCTGCCCAGCAACGGGGTCAGGTCCAGGTGATGCTGCTTGGCGGTCTGGCCTTCGAGGATTTCCAGCAGATCGGTACGCCCGATCAGCTCTTCGAGGGAGCGCACGCCCAGCTTGGCCAGCCACTCACGGGTCTCGGTGGCGACGTAGGTGAAGAAGTTCACCACCATGTCGACGGTACCGATGTAGTGATCCTTGCGCAGCTTCTCGTTCTGGGTCGCAACGCCGGTGGCGCAGTTGTTCAGGTGGCAGATGCGCAGGTATTTGCAACCCAGGGCGATCATTGGCGCGGTGCCGAAGCCGAAGCTTTCAGCGCCGAGGATGGCTGCCTTGATTACGTCGAGGCCGGTTTTCAGGCCGCCGTCGGTCTGGACCCGGACTTTGCCGCGCAGGTCGTTGCCGCGCAGGGTCTGGTGGGTTTCGGCCAGGCCGAGTTCCCACGGAGCGCCCGCGTATTTGATCGAGGTCAGCGGCGATGCACCAGTGCCGCCGTCGTAGCCGGAGATGGTGATCAGGTCCGCGTAGGCCTTGGCCACACCGGCGGCGATGGTGCCGACGCCCGCTTCCGCTACCAGCTTCACCGAGACCAGTGCCTTCGGGTTGACCTGTTTCAGGTCGAAAATAAGCTGCGACAAGTCTTCGATCGAGTAGATGTCGTGGTGCGGCGGTGGCGAAATCAGGGTCACGCCCGGCACTGCATAGCGCAGCTTGGCGATCAGACCGTTGACCTTGCCGCCTGGCAGCTGACCACCTTCGCCGGGCTTGGCGCCCTGGGCGACCTTGATCTGCAGCACTTCAGCGTTGACCAGGTATTCCGGGGTTACACCGAAACGACCGGTCGCCACTTGCTTGATTTTCGAGCTCTTGATGGTGCCGTAGCGCGCCGGGTCTTCGCCACCTTCACCGGAGTTGGAACGCGCACCGAGTCGGTTCATGGCTTCGGCCAGGGCTTCGTGAGCTTCCGGCGACAGGGCACCCAGGGAGATGCCGGCGGAATCGAAGCGTTTGAGCACCGATTCCAGTGGTTCGATCTCGCTGATGTCCAATGGAGTGTCGAGAGTTTTGACTTTCAGCAGGTCGCGGATCATCGACACCGGGCGGTTGTCCACCAGCGACGTGTATTCCTTGAACTTGCTGTAGTCGCCCTGCTGCACTGCGGCCTGCAGGGTGCTGACCACGTCCGGGTTGTAGGCGTGGTACTCGCCACCGTGGACGAACTTCAGCAGGCCGCCTTGCTGGATCGGCTTGCGCGGACTCCAGGCTTCGGTGGCCAAGGCTTTCTGCTCGGCTTCGATGTCGACGAAACGCGCACCCTTGATGCGGCTCGGCACGCCACGGAAGCTCAGGTTGCAGACTTCCTCGGACAGGCCGATGGCTTCGAACAACTGCGCACCGCGGTACGAAGTGATGGTCGAGATCCCCATCTTCGACAGGATCTTCAGCAGGCCCTTGGTGATGCCTTTACGGTAGTTCTTGAACACCTCATAGAGGTCGCCCAGTACTTCACCGGTACGGATCAGGTCGCCCAGCACTTCATAAGCCAGGAATGGGTAAACGGCAGAGGCGCCGAAACCGATCAACACAGCGAAGTGATGCGGATCGCGAGCGGTCGCGGTTTCCACCAGGATGTTGGAGTCGCAACGCAGGCCTTTTTCGGTCAGGCGGTGATGCACCGCGCCGGTGGCCAGGGAAGCGTGGATCGGCAACTTGCCCGGGGCAATGTGACGGTCGCTCAGCACAACCTGGGTACGGCCCGAGCGCACGGCTTCTTCAGCCTGATCGGCCACGTTGCGGATCGCAGCTTCCAGGCCGACGCTTTCGTCGTAGTTCAGATCGATGATCGCGCGCTCGAAGCCCGGACGATCGAGGTTCATCAGCGAGCGCCACTTGGCCGGGGAAATGACCGGCGAGCTGAGGATTACGCGCGAAGCGTGTTCCGGCGACTCCTGGAAGATATTGCGCTCGGCTCCGAGGCAGATCTCCAGCGACATGACGATGGCTTCACGCAGCGGGTCGATCGGCGGGTTGGTGACCTGCGCGAACTGCTGGCGGAAATAATCGTACGGCGTGCGCACGCGCTGGGACAGCACGGCCATCGGCGTATCGTCGCCCATCGAGCCCACGGCTTCGTAGCCCTGCTCGCCGAGCGGACGCAGCACCTGGTCGCGCTCTTCGAACGTGACCTGGTACATCTTCATGTACTGCTTGAGCTGATCGACGTCGTAGAACGCCGAACCGTGGTCGTTGTCTTCCATGGTCGCCTGGATGCGCAGGGCATTCTTGCGCAGCCATTGCTTGTACGGATGACGGGACTTCAGGCGGTTGTCGATCGCGTCGGTGTCGAGGATCTGACCGGTTTCGGTGTCCACGGCAAAGATCTGGCCCGGCCCCACACGGCCCTTGGCGATCACGTCTTCAGGCTGGTAGTTCCAGACACCGATTTCCGAAGCCAGGGTGATGAAGCCGTTCTTGGTGGTCACCCAACGCGCCGGACGCAGACCGTTACGGTCGAGCAGGCACACCGCGTAACGACCGTCAGTCATTACCACGCCAGCCGGGCCGTCCCACGGTTCCATGTGCATCGAGTTGTATTCGTAGAACGCACGCAGATCCGGGTCCATGGTTTCGACGTTCTGCCACGCTGGCGGAATGATCATCCGCACGCCACGGAACAGGTCGATGCCACCGGTGACCATCAGCTCCAGCATGTTGTCCATGCTCGAGGAGTCGGAACCCACGCGGTTGACCAGCGGGCCGAGCTCTTCCAGATCCATCAGATCGTTGGTGAACTTGGTGCGACGGGCCACGGCCCAGTTGCGGTTGCCGGTGATGGTGTTGATCTCGCCGTTGTGCGCCAGGAAGCGGAACGGTTGAGCCAGCGGCCATTTCGGCAGGGTGTTGGTGGAGAAGCGCTGGTGGAACACGCAAATCGAGGTTTGCAGGCGCTCATCGCTCAGGTCCGGATAGAAGGCGGTCAAATCCGCCGGCATCATCAGGCCTTTGTAAATGATGGTCTTGTGGGAAAAGCTGCACACGTAGTGGTCGGTGTCGGCGGCGTTTGCCACGGACGAGCGACGACGGGAGGTGAACAGCTTGACGGCCATGTCCTGATCGCTCAGGCCTTCACCGCCGATGAACACCTGCTCGATCTGCGGCAGACGCTCAAGGGCCAGGCGGCCGAGGACGCTGGTGTCGATCGGCACTTTGCGCCAGCCGACCAGTTGCAGACCGGCGGCCAGGATCTCGCGGTTCATGTTCTCGCGAGCGGCTTCGGCTTTGACCGGGTCCTGGTTGAAGAAGACCATGCCCACAGCGTATTGCTTGGGCATTTCGACGCCGAAGGTTTCCTGGGCGATGGCTCGCAGGAACACGTCCGGCTTTTGAATCAGCAGACCGCAACCGTCACCGGTCTTGCCGTCGGCATTAATCCCACCGCGGTGGGTCATGCAGGTCAGGGCCTCGATGGCCGTTTGCAAAAGGGTATGACTGGGCTCGCCCTGCATATGAGCAATCAGGCCGAAACCGCAGTTATCCTTGAATTCATCTGGTTGGTACAGACCTGCTTTCATAGACACTTTCTCACCAGGCTGCCTCTTATCGAGGCAAATTTCTTTTCAATTCAACCACTTACCATCCGCGCCGAACGTACGCCAGCTTTGCGGGGGCAAAAGGGAGGTCATTGTACACACCGACACAGAGGCTCACAAATTTGACGACGAAATGTCGCAAATCTATGTCGCATTTGTGAAAGGTTTAAAGCGATCTGCTGTGCTAGTCAAAACTTTTTTTAATTCTGACCGCAACGACTCAAAGACTACTGTGACGCAGACACCACAAGGCACGCAGCCCGAAGGGCGGCGCGCACTTGTAGAAATTTTGAGGTGCTTGGAGAGGCGGCCTGGGTAAGGCCGCCGAATCTTCAGCGAGTTGTTGCCAGTTCCTGTTGGACGCTGGCGACAGTGCGAGGCCAAGGTTTACCAGCCTGAACCTTCGCTGGCAAGGCCTTGATGGCGGAAACGGCTGCATCACGATTGGCGAAGTTGCCGTAGGTGATCACGTAGAGCGGCTTGCCATTGAGGACTTTCTTGAAATAACGGTACTCGCCGCCCTGCTCCTTGACGAAGCTTTGCGCGGCGGTTTCGGAGCTGGTGCCGAGGATCTGCACCACGTAGTTGCCCGGTGCCTGGCCGGCGTACCAGGTACCGCCAGCGGCCTTGGCCACCGGAGCCGGTTTCTCGGCAGGCTTGGCCGCCGCCGCAACGACTGGCTTGGCTGGCGCTGGAGCAGGCTTTGTCACAGGAGCAGGCGCTGGCTTGGCGGTGGCGACCTGGGTCGGCGCAGGCGTCGGTTTGGCCGCTGGTGTCGGTGTCGGTGTCGGTGTCGGCGCAGGACCGGCAGGAACGCCTGCAGGCGGTGCAGTGGTGGTCACCGTCGGCGGTGTGGCGCTGGAGCCTTCGACCGGAACGCCGTCATCGCCTTCGGTGATGCCGCCCGCGGCTTCAGCCAGCGGGGCGCGCATGACCGGTTGCGAGTTACCGACCAACGGCAATGGCATCGGCTGAGTGTTGCCGGCGAATTCGACGGCCGGTGCACCGCCATTCGCGGTTGGCTGGCCCTGGCCAAGCGGCAGTTGTGCCTGTTCATTGGCCGGAGCACCGGTGGTCGGTGCCTTGTTGCGACCCGGAATCAACCAGGCGGCAGCTACCGCGACCACGACCACGGCGGAAATCGCCAATACGTGTTTCTTCGGCATATTGAACCCCATTTTTGGACGCTTGACCGCTGAGCGGCTGGCGATCATGGCTTCGATCATTGCATCGCGGGCGACCTGATTGATGCTTCCAGGCCAGCCTTCGGAGCTTTCGTGAATATCAGAGATCTGATCCGCGGTGAAAAGTTCGATACCGCGACCCGCGCCTTCGAGCCGCTGCTCCAGATATTCGCGGGTTTCTTCTTCGGTGTAGGGTTGCAACTCGATGACGTGGAAACGCTCTTCCTCGAGATGCAAAGCCTCAAGCTGACCGATCAGCGAGGTCTCACCGAACAGGAACACATGCGGACGGCCTTCAGGCGCGCCGGCAGCCAGGACCATCAGAGCCTCAAGGGCGGACTCGTCGAGTTGTTCGGCGTCATCGACCAGCAGATAGACTTCTTGCCCGGTCAGGGCAAGCTGCACCACCTGGGCCAGAATCGCGTCGGCATCAGCCTGGCCGACGCTCAGCGCCTGGGCAACCTGGCGCAGCACACCGGCCGCATCGCCGGCGCCGCGGGCAGAAACCACCACGCTTTGCACCGATTGCTTGTTGGTGCTGGCGACCAGGGCCTGACGCAACAGGGTCTTGCCACTGCCTTCGGGGCCAGTGACTACCAGCAGCAACTGGCTGTAGCGGGCCAGGTGATGCAGTTGTCCCAGCACGGGTTTGCGCTGGGCCGGGAAAAATTTGAAGCCAGGCACCCGTGGAGCAAAAGGGTCATGACTCAACTGGTAATGGCCGAGGAAAGCCTCGTCGGCATGCAAACTAGTCATCGTGTTCTTATTAACCTTTAAGCTGAGCCAGGGCGCGGTAGTCTGCCCCCAGCGTGGCCTGTAGAACCTCTTTCGGATAATCGTCGGTCACCACCGCTTCGCCCATGTGGCGCAGCAGCACCAGGCGCAAACGACCGTCGATCACTTTTTTATCAATGGACATGTGTTCGAGGAAATCGGCTTCTGTCATCTCTTGCGGCGGAATGACCGGCAGCCCCGCCCGCTGGAACAGACGAATGCCGCGATCACGCTCCTGCTCGCTGATCCAGCCCAGTCGCGTGGACATTTCCAGCGCCATTACCGTGCCAGCAGCCACTGCCTCACCATGAAGCCATACACCATAGCCCATGTGGGTTTCGATGGCGTGGCCAAAGGTGTGGCCCAGGTTCAGGGTGGCACGAACGCCCGTCTCTTTCTCATCGGCACCGACTACCGCCGCCTTCGCCGCGCAGGAGCGCTCGATGGCATAGGTCAGGGCTTGCTGGTCCAGATTGCGCAGGCGGTCAACGTTGTCTTCGAGCCAGGTCAGGAACGGCTCATCACAGATCAACCCGTACTTGATGACTTCGGCGAGGCCGGCGGACAGTTCGCGGGCCGGCAGGGTATTGAGGCTGGCGGTATCGATCAGCACCACGTTCGGCTGATAGAAGGCGCCGACCATGTTCTTGCCCAGCGGATGGTTGATCCCGGTCTTGCCGCCGACCGAGGAGTCGACCTGGGACAGCAGCGTGGTCGGAACCTGGATGAAATCGACGCCGCGCTGGTAACAGGCGGCGGCAAAGCCGGCCATGTCACCGATCACACCGCCGCCAAGGGCGATTACCGTGGTGCGGCGGTCATGCCGGGCGGTCAGCAGACCGTCGAAAATCAACTGCAGGGTTTCCCAGGTCTTGAAGGCTTCGCCGTCGGGCAGTACCACGGAAATCACCGAGAACTGCGCCAGGCTGCGGGTCAGACGTTCGAGATAGAGTGGCGCAACAGTCTCGTTGGAGATGATCGCTACTTGCCGTCCGCGAATGTGCGGGGCCAGCAACTCGGGCTGATCCAACAAACCTTCGCCAATATGAATCGGGTAGCTGCGCTCGCCTAGATCGACCTTGAGTGTCTGCATGTGTCCCCACAGTGAAGATGGAATCAGGCGTTCCGCCCTGAGTTAACGAATATCCACGGCCTCTGCTGGTGTGACGCCGTTCGGTAGCCATCCGCCACAACCTTGTTCGGTCATGGCGGGACGCCGAGGATAGCGCATTTCGCGCGGCGCTTTAACGGGGTGGCAGCTGCTGCAGACGCTCCAGAATGTCGAGTACGACCATTCGTGGCGGCCGCTCATCGGTTTCGACCACCAGGTCGGCAATTTCCCGATAAAGCGGATCGCGGATCGCCAGCAGATCCCGAAGAGTCTTGGCCGGATCGGCGGTACGCAACAATGGCCGATTGCGGTCGCGGGACGTGCGGCCGACCTGCTGCTCGACCGACGCATGCAGATAAACCACTCGCCCACCGGCATGCAGTGCCCGACGATTGGCTTCGCGCATGACCGCGCCGCCGCCTGTCGCCAGCACCACACCGTCGCAATCGCACAGCTCGGCAATCATTGCCTGCTCACGATCACGAAAGCCCGGTTCGCCTTCCTTATCGAAGATCCAAGGGATATTGGCGCCCGTGCGCAATTCAATTTCCTTATCGGAATCTTTGAATGGCAGGCGCAGCTCTTTGGCCAGCAACCGGCCGATGGTGCTTTTTCCAGCGCCCATCGGTCCAACAAGAATCAAATTTCGCACAGAATCAATGACTCACAGCAATCGCCTGATTATTCATGATACGCGGAGTGAGGAATACCAACAGCTCGGATTTTTTCTCCGAAACCACATCACGCCGGAAAAGGCGGCCAAGATACGGCACATCGCCAAGAAATGGCACCTTATCTACAACCTTGCTCTGAGTATTTGAGAAAACGCCGCCAATGACGATGGTCTCGCCATCGTTGACCAGAACCTTGGCATTGACTTCGTTTTTCTTGATGGGCGGTACATCCTGGACCTTGTTCAGGAAGTCCGGTTCGTCCTTGGTGACCTTGACCTCCATGATAATCCGGTTGTCGGGCGTGATCTGCGGCGTCACCTCAAGCGACAGCGAAGCCTCCTTGAACGACACCGAAGTCGCGCCGCTGGAACTGGCTTCCTGGTAGGGAATCTCGGTGCCCTTGAGGATTTTCGCGGTTTCCTTGTCGGACGTGACCACCTTGGGCTGCGAGACGATTTCCCCGTTGCCGGTTTTCTCCATGGCCGTCAGTTCCAGGTCCAGCAAGACGTTATCGGTGATGAACGCGATGCCGATTCCCGAGGTATTGTTGGCTACGCCCATGTCGACGAACGGTGAGTTGGTGCTGGTGCTGCCGGGTGTGCCGATGGTCGAAGACCCATTGAGTCCGTTGCTGACACCGGAGGTATTCCAGTTGCCCTTGTTCTGTATCGAACCGCCCCAACGCACCCCGAGGCTTTTGTCATAGTCGACATTGGCTTCGACAATGCGCGCCTCGATCATCACCTGACGCACCGGGATATCCAGTTGCGTGACGATTCTGCGCAGCTCGTCCAGCCGGTCCTGGGTCTGGTAGGCAATGATGTTGTTGGTGCGCTCATCGACGGTGATCGAGCCCCGCTCGTCGGGTTTCGCTTCGGCACTGGTCACCGACTGGAAGAGCTTGGCGATGTCCGCCGCCTTGGCGTAATTGACCTGCAACAGCTCCCGACGCAACGGCGCCAGATCGGCAATCTGCTTCTGCGATTCGAGCTCCTGACGTTCACGGGCAGCAATTTCATCGGCCGGCGCAACCAGCAGGACATTGCCGACCTTGCGCTTGTCCAGCCCCTTGGTTTTCAGCACCAGGTCCAGCGCCTGATCCCACGGCACGTTCTGCAGGCGCAGGGTAATTCCCCCCTGGACCGTGTCGCTGGCCACCAGATTGAGGTTGGTGAAATCGGCGATCAGTTGCAGCACCGAACGCACGTCGATGTCCTGGAAATTCAGCGATAGCTTCTCGCCGCTGTAGGCCTGCTGCCCGACTTTGCGCTTTTGCAGCTCGTCGACCGTCGCCGGGCGAACGCTGATCGTGAGCTTATTGTCAGTCTGATAGGTCGAGTAATCGAACGTCCCGCCGGGCTCAATGCTGATGGTGGCCCGGTCGCCGCTCGCGCTGGCATTGACGAACTGCACGGGCGTGGCGAAATCCTTCACGTCCAGCCGCACGCGCAATCGCTCGGGCAATCGGGTTTTGGCAAATCCGACGATGATCCTGCCCTCGCGCTCTTGTATCTCGGGCGCAATCGATGGATCCGACAAGTCGATCACCACGTTGCCTTCGCCCTGGGTTCCCCGCTGGAAATCCACACCCCGAATGGCTTTGCCTGCCGTGGCGGCTCGAACCGGAACCGGCATTGCTGTGGCCGCCGGCCTGGATGACGACGGTTTGACTCCCTGCCCGACAACGACCAGCAAATTGTTGCCTTCAATTCGCGAATCATACGGGGCCGGCTGAGCCAGGTTGATGATCAATCGCGTACGGTCCCGGGCTTCCACCACCGTCGCACTACGGGCATTTCCACTGCCGAGATCGCGAGTCTTGCTGGCCAGCCGACTGGCGACACCCGGCAAATCCAGAGCAATCCGGGCCGGCGAATCCGTCGTGTAGCCGTGGGGCACCGGGGGCGGCGCATCGAACGACAACTTCAACTCGACACGGTCACCCGGCAGCGCAGCGACATCCAGCGCCTTGAGATTGGCCGCTTGTACCATCGGCGACAACAACGCTATCCATAGCGAAAGGCCGACGGTGGAAAAAATCCTGTTCATTTTTGGAGTTCCACTATGAGTGCTCTTTCAAGGAAATGGTCCGGGGACGCTCCAGCCAGGCACCCTGACCATCAGGGACAATTTCAACCACATCGACTTGAGAGCCGCTGATCGCAACGACCCTTCCTTCGTTACGCCCCAGGTAATCGCCGACTTTAAGACGGTGCACCCCACCCGCCCCGCGCAGCAGGGCATAGGAGCCTGTTGCATTGGAAAGGGTGCCGACCATTTCAAACTGCTCGATGTTGAAGCCTTCGAGGTATTGCTTAACCCGACCCGGGTCGGGTTTGACGTTATGCGAGCCCCGCCGACGGGTCGCCAGATCTGTGCTGATCTGCGGCGAGAACGGGCTGCGCAGATTCGCCGCGTTGTAAGTGAATGCCGGGTAAGACCGGAAGACCGGCATTGGTTCAATCTTCCCCGGCCCATGCAGGCGCGTTTCGTTCATGTACGCATCCAGACCGGTGTAGTCGTCGCCTGCGTCACAACCGGACAGGGCAAACAGCAACACCACCACCGAAAAACAACGTGCCGGACTCATTGATGCTGTCCCTTGTCGTTGTAGCGGTAGGTCTTGGCGAGGATGGTCAAGCGCAGCTTCGGAGCGCTCTCGGGGTTGACGGGGGCAAGATCGAAATCGTGCAAGGTGACGATTCGCGGCAACCCGGCCACACCGCTGACGAACGTGGCCAGGTCATGGTAGTCCCCGGTGACCGTGATCTGGATCGGCAGCTCGATGTAGAACGGCTGGGCGACCTCCGGCAACAGCTTGATCTCTTCGAACTCCAGGCCGCTGCCCAGCCCCGTACGCGTAATGTCTTCGAGCAAGCCGGGCACTTCGGTGTCGCTGGGCAATTGTCGCAGCAGTACGTCGAAGGCGTTCTCCATCTCCTTCAACTGCCGGGTGTAGAGATCCAGATTCGCCGCCATGCGGGCTTTGCCGGCGAACTGTTCCTTGAGTGTCGACTCTTCCTCGCGCTTGAGGTCGAGCTGGCTCACAAGGTCGCGGGTGGAAAAGCCATAGCCAAAGGCCAGCATCAGAAGCACGAGCAATCCAGCCACCAGAAACTTGATCGCCGGCGGCCAGGAACCCACGTTGCTGGTATCCAGATCATTGATGTCGATCTTGCGCAGCCCTTCGAACCATTCGGACAGGCTCATTTGCCACCCTCCGGCGCTGCAGGCTGAGCCTGGCGAACGGTCAACCGGAAGATGTTGGCCTGCTCCACCTGACCCGCAGCCGTAGCCTTGACTTCGGTCAGGCTCGGCGCATCGAACCAGTCTGATGCCTCGATATTGCGCATCAACTCTGAAACACGGTTGTTGGATTGCGCGGCGCCGGTGATGGACAAGGTCTTTGCGGTCATTTTCACTTCGGTGAAATACACGCCGTCGGGCAGGGCTCGCGCCAACTGATCAAATACTCGCCCGCTGATTTGGCGATTGCCTTGCAGCTCCTGAATGATGCTCATGCGTTCGACCAGTTGCTGACGGCGCGCCTTGAGATCATTGATCTGTGCGATCCGCTCATCGATCACGGCGACTTGCTTGCCTATGTAATCGTTACGGGCGACTTGCCGGTCGATGGCACCGCTGATGACCTGGTTCGCGACCAGCACCGCACCCATCGCGCCCATCATTGCCGCCACCAGGACCAGCAGGAAACGCTTGCGGCGAACTTCACGCCGCTCTTCGCGCCAGGGTAAAAGGTTGATCCGCGCCATCAGTCGAAGCTCCTGAGGGCCAGACCGCAAGCGATCATCAACGCCGGGGCATCACTCGCCAGGGCAGCACCGTTGATCTTGCTGCCCAGAATCATTTCGCAAAAAGGGTTCGCAACCTGGGTCGGCGTGCCCAATTGCTGCTCGATCAAACGGTCCAGCCCCGGGATCGACGCCGTACCGCCGGCCAGCAGGACATGATCGACGGCGTTGTACTGGCCTGAGGCAAAGAAGAAATGCAACGAGCGCGACACCTGCTGCACCAGCGCCTCTCGAAATGGCTGCAAGACCTCATCGGTATAGCCTTCCGGCAGACCGCCCTTCTTTTGCGCCAGCCCCGCCTGCTCCAGTGTCAGGCCATAGCGACGCTGGATTTCCTCGGTCAGTTGCCGACCGCCGAACAGCTGTTCGCGGGTGTAGATAATCCGCCCGTTGTGCAACACGCTCAGGGTGGTCATGGTCGCGCCAATGTCCACCACGGCGACCGTCGAAGGCTTCCCGGAAACCACGAGTCGGCCGGCCAGCAGTTCGAATGAACGCTCCAGCGCGTAGGCCTCGATATCGACCACGCGGGCGGTCAGCCCCGCCAAGGCCAGGGCTGCCTCGCGAAATTCGACGTTTTCCTTGCGACAGGCGGCGAGCAGCACGTTGACACGTTCAGGATTGCGCCCGGAGGTGCCCTGGACTTCAAAGTCGATCGCGACTTCGTCCAAGGGATAAGGAATGTACTGATCGGCCTCGATCTTCAGCTGGCTTTCCATCTCGTCCTCGGAAAGACCGGCCTCCATCTCGATGGTCTTGGTGATCACCGCCGAGCCTGCCACGGCCACGGCCACGTTCTTGAGGCCGGTTCTGGCCTTGGCCAGTGCGCGTGCGACGGCCAACCCCACGCCTTCGAGCTCGGCGATATTCTTTTCGATCACCGCGCCGACCGGCAACGGCTCGACCGCATAGGCCTCGACCCGATAGCGCTCACCCTGACGGCTCAACTCAAGCAGTTTCACCGAGGTGGAGCTGATGTCGATTCCCAGCAGCGTATTGGATTTTTTGTTGAAGAGTCCTGGCACTACCAATTCCCTATGACTTTCCGTGAGTTACGGACTCTGCAATGTCCATTGCGTTCAATCCGCCCGTCTTGACAGCAGCGCCAGCCACGCTCCCGATCAGAAAAATGCTTATAATGCCCAGCGTTTTTTTCCGCATTTGCTCAAGCGCGGGTCGTTCTCATTTAGCCTGAACCCTGTTGCCCAATTCATTTTTTACCCTGGATATCCAAAAGCCTTGATTCGTCTGCTGAAGTTTTTCGGTTGGTCCATCGTCGCGGTTTTCTGCGGACTCCTTCTGGGTCTGAGCGGGGCGTACCTTTACCTTAGTCCCGGACTTCCGTCCGTGGAGGCGCTGAGAAGCATCCAGTTGCAGATCCCTTTGCGGGTCTACAGCAGCGATAACAAGTTGATCGCAGAGTTTGGCGAAATGCGCCGTACGCCGATCCGTTTCGCCGACATTCCCCCCAATTTCATCAATGCGTTACTAAGTGCTGAAGACGACAATTTCGCCAACCACTACGGCGTCGATCCGAGCAGCCTGATGCGTGCCGCGACCCAGCTGGTCAAAAGCGGGCACATCCAGTCCGGCGGCAGCACGATCACCATGCAGGTGGCGAAGAACTTCTTCCTGACCAGCGAACGCAGCTTTTCGCGCAAGACCACCGAAATCCTCCTGGCCCTGCAGATCGAACGTCAGCTGACCAAGGACGAGATCCTCGAGCTGTACGTCAACAAGATCTATCTGGGTAACCGTGCCTACGGTATCGAGGCGGCGGCGCAGGTCTATTACGGCAAATCAATCCGCGATGTCAGCCTGGCGCAAATGGCAATGATCGCCGGCCTGCCCAAGGCGCCGTCGCGTTTCAACCCGCTGGCCAACCCAGCGCGCAGCAAGGAGCGTCGCGACTGGATCCTGGGGCGCATGTACAAGCTCGGAAAAATCAGCGAGGCCGACTACACCGCGGCGATCAACGAGCCGCTGAACGCCAGCTATCACGTGCCGACGCCGGAAGTGAACGCCCCGTACATCGCCGAAATGGCCCGTGCCGAAATGGTCGGGCGTTATGGCAGCGATGCGTATACCGAGGGCTTCCGCGTCACCACCACGGTGCCGAGCGACCTCCAGGAACTGGCCAACACGGCGGTCCACGAAGGTCTGATGACCTACGATCAGCGCCACGGCTATCGCGGGCCTGAGTCGCGGCTGCCGGGCAAGACTCGCGAAGCCTGGGCAACCGAGTTGACCAAACAACGCATCATCAGCGGCCTGGAACCGGCCATCGTGACCCAGGTCGACAAGAACGGCCTGCAAGTGCTGACCCGCACCGGCCAGGAACACGTGAACTGGGACACCATGAAGTGGGCCCGGCCGTTCCTGAACACCAACAGCATGGGCGCCAACCCGAAACAACCCTCGGACGTGGCCCAGGTCGGCGATCTGATTCGCGTGCAGCGTCAGCCGGACAACTCGCTGAAGTTCAGCCAGATCCCGCAGGCACAGGGCGCGCTGGTGTCCCTGGATCCGCAGAACGGCGCCATTCGTTCGCTGGTCGGCGGCTTCGCCTTCGAGCAGAGCAATTACAACCGCGCATTGCAGGCCAAGCGCCAACCGGGCTCGAGCTTCAAACCCTTCGTCTACGCCGCTGCGCTGGATAGCGGCTACACCGCCTCCAGCCTGGTGAACGACGCACCGATCGTGTTCGTCGACGAGTACCTGGACAAGGTCTGGCGCCCGAAGAACGACACCAACACCTTCCTCGGCCCGATCCGCCTGCGTGAAGCGCTGTACAAGTCACGCAACCTGGTGTCGATCCGCTTGCTGCAGGCGATGGGCGTCGGCAAGACCATCGACTACATCACGCGCTTCGGCTTCAACAAACAGGACCTGCCGCCCAACCTGTCCCTGGCGCTGGGCACCGCGACCCTGACGCCAATGGAAATCGCCACCGGCTGGAGTACCTTCGCCAACGGCGGCTACAAAATCACCCCGTTCATCATCGACAAGATCGAAAGCCGCAACGGCGACACGCTGTTCGTCGCCAACCCGCCGAGCGTGCCTCAGGGCGGCGCCGCCAGCGATGGCATTGCCGCGCCAGCCGCCCCTCAAGCCTTCACGGTCAACGCAACACCGGGCGAAGCCCCGGGCACTACGTCGACGCCACAAGCTCCCGCCGTGGCCGAACGCATCGTTGACGGGCGCACCACGTACATCCTCAACAGCATGCTTGAGGACGTGATCAAGCTCGGCACCGGCCGCCGTGCGCTGGCCCTGGGTCGCCCTGACATTGCCGGCAAGACCGGTACGACCAACGAATCCAAGGATGCCTGGTTCTCCGGCTACAACGCCGATTACGTGACGACCGTGTGGACCGGTTTCGACCAACCGGAAAGCCTCGGCCGCAAGGAATTCGGCGGCACCGTCGCGCTGCCGATCTGGATGAACTACATGGGCGCCGCGCTCAAAGGCAAACCGCCACATACGCAACCGGAGCCAGAAGGCATCCTCAGCCTGCGAGTCGATCCGATCAGCGGCCGCGCGGCCAGCCCGGGCACCCCGGGGGCCTACTTCGAACTGTTCAAGGTCGAAGATACGCCACCGTCGGGGAACGAACTGGGCAACGGCCTGGCACCTGGCAGCCCGCTGCCGGCGGATGAAGCGGCACCGATCGATTTGTTCTGATTGGATGACGCAAGGCAAAAAGCCCCGCTCTTCTTTTGAAGGCGGGGCTTTTTGATATCCGGGTTTCTTGTAACACCGCCATCGCGAGCAGGCTCGCTCCCACAGGGGTACGCATTCCAATGTGTGCGAGCTTGCTCGCGAAGAGGCCCTGACAGGTGGCGCAAAACTGTCAGACACAAAAAAAGCCCCGACTCTCACAAGCCGGGGCTTTTCGTTGAAGCGCTACAACGGCTTAGCCGTTGAACACGTCATCCACGCTTTTGAGCGGGTAGTTCTTCGGATACGGCAGGGTCGCCACACCGGTCTCGATGGCGGCTTTGGCCACGGCATCGGAGATCAGGGTGATCAGACGGGCATCCATTGGCTTCGGAATGATGTACTCACGACCGAATTCCAGCTTGATGCCGCCGTAGGCGTCGCACACTTCCTGAGGGACTGGCAGCTTGGCCAGTTCACGCAGGGCGTTGGCCGCAGCTACTTTCATTTCTTCGTTGATGCGCTTGGCGCGAACGTCCAGGGCACCACGGAAGATGAACGGGAAGCCCAGTACGTTGTTGACCTGGTTCGGGTAGTCGGAACGACCGGTGGCCATGATCACGTCGTTACGGGTGGCGTGCGCCAGTTCCGGGGCGATTTCCGGATCAGGGTTCGAGCACGCGAACACGATCGGGTTCGGCGCCATCGACAGCAGACCTTCAGCGCTCAGCAGGTTCGGGCCGGACAGACCAACGAACACGTCAGCGCCTTGCAGGGCGTCAGCCAGGGTGCGCTTGTCGGTCGCGTGAGCGAACACAGCCTTGTACTGGTTCAGGTCGTCACGGCCGGAGTGGATCACGCCGGTACGGTCGACCATGTAGATGTTTTCGATGTTGGCGCCCATGCTCACCAGCAATTTCATGCAGGAGATAGCGGCGGCGCCGGCGCCCAGGCAGACGATCTTGGCTTCCGGCAGGGTTTTGCCAGCGATTTCCAGGGCGTTGATCATGCCGGCGGCGGTTACGATAGCGGTGCCGTGCTGGTCATCGTGGAATACCGGGATATCGCACTGCTCGATCAGAGCGCGTTCGATTTCAAAGCACTCTGGTGCCTTGATGTCTTCCAGGTTGATGCCACCGAAGGTGATGGAGATGCGCTTGACGGTGTCGATGAAGGCTTGCGGGCTTTCGGAATCGACTTCGATGTCGAAAACGTCGATGCCGGCGAAGCGCTTGAACAGTACGCCTTTACCTTCCATCACTGGCTTGGAGGCCAATGGGCCGAGGTTACCCAGGCCGAGAATCGCGGTGCCATCGGAAATGACTGCAACCAGGTTGCCTTTGCCGGTGTATTTGTAGGCCAGTTCAGGATCGCGGGCGATCTCGCGGACTGGTTCGGCTACGCCCGGGCTGTAGGCCAGCGACAGGTCGCGAGCGGTAGCAGTGGCCTTGGTGAGCTCGACACTCAGCTTCCCTGGACGAGGATTGGCGTGATATTCGAGAGCGGCAGTTTTCAGATCAGACATTTTGGCATTCCGCTTTTACTGTTGGACAGACTGGTGAGCGAGGATACGCGCCTCGCAAAGTCCCCACAAGACTGACCGGTCACCCCTGTCAAGCGCCCGGCCCTACGACTTTGGGCCAAGAGCCACGGCACACAAGGGCTAGACTGTTCACAATATACGGAAAAAATGTCTACAACTTTTTATCACTGCACGACTTGAAGCATCACCGGGTCGGTCAAGGGCAACATCCAGCGCGCCTGCCCTTCTTTCAGTCCGCCACGTCGCGAACGATCCAGGACCCAGCCGCGCGCCTCGATCTGCTTGCCTTCGAGCCTTTCCAGCGAGGCCGCATCGAACCGCCCCAGGAGATTGGGCGCAACCTTCAATACAACCGAATCCTGCAATTCGATCCAAACCCCGCCGCGATTGCGTTGAACCTTGCTCACACGACCGCTGAGCACCGCGAAACCGGAAGTGCTGATCTGCTCCGCTTTCAGTACAGGCGACTGGCGCCATACACCGAGCCCCGCCTGTCGAGCGCTGCTTTCTGCGGCTTGCTGACAGGTGACCAGATCGACATTCGGCGCCACGGCCACCTGAAAACCCAGGCCCTCAGCGAGCATTTGCGCTTCGAGGTTGGCGCCATCGGCACCGTAGACATGGGCCAGGGTGCGGCCGTAATGGTCTTGGCTGTCTTTACCTGGCAGCAAAGCAACCTGCCCATCGCTCGCCGCCACCAAGGCTTCGAGTCGCTTGCGCGCGACCACCGCGAACGGTTCGTCGGAACGGCCATTCTTGCCCAGCTCCGGCGTGTTCAAGCCGATCATGCGCACGCTGCGGCCATCGCTCAGGCGCAGGGTGTCGCCGTCCACCACCCGCTGTACCGCGACAGGCGTCAGACCGCTGGGTGCCGGACAAAATGCCTGGGCGCCCGATAGCCAAATCGCGGACATAAAAAAGGCGCCCGCGAGGGACGCCTTTTTCATCAGCATGGAAAAACCGGAACGGCTTCCCAAGTTGATTGGCCTTAGGCCTTTTTCGCGCCGAAAGCACCGAAACGGTCGGCGAAGCGCTGAACGCGGCCGCCAGTGTCCAGAGTCTTCTGCTTACCGGTGTAGAACGGGTGGCATTCGTTGCAAACGTCGATCGCCAGGGCTTTGCCGAAGGTCGAACGGGTTTCGAACTTGTTGCCGCAGCTGCAGGTAACAGCAACTGCTGGGTATTCTGGATGGATATCAGCTTTCATGGTGTCTTCCTCAGGCTAGCGTGCCGCCACCCAACACTATTGTTGAATACCGCACGTAATTAGGCCGCGGATTCTACCAGACAATGCCAATCACGCAAGCTGTCCCTGAGACCGACCGTCTGCTAGGCTCCCGGCCCAATACGCGATCCCCTGTAGGAGTGAGCCTGCTCGCGATAGCGATCTGCCAGTCGCCGCAATGTTGACTGCAAGATTGCTATCGCGAGCAGGCTCACTCCTACAGGTTATATGTCATGCCCACTATTGTTTGTTGATCGAGATCCCCCCGCGTGCCCAACGCCATTTTGCGCCTCGCCCTGCCTTCGCCGCTGCGCCGCCTGTTCGACTACCGCGCTCCGGCCGGCGTCCTGCGCGTCCATCTGCACCCTGGCATGCGCCTGCGGGTACCGTTCGGCCGGCGCGAGATGATCGGCATTCTGGTGGAGGTCACCGACACCAGCGAAGTGCCGGCCGAGAAGCTCAAGCCGGCCCTGGCCCTGCTTGACGCTACGCCACCGCTGCCACCGGCACTGTTCAAGCTGTGCCTGTGGACGTCCCAGTATTACCAGCACAGCCTCGGCGACACCTTGAGCTGGGCGCTGCCGGTGTTGCTGCGCCAGGGCGAGCTGGCCGAAGCGCGCCAGGAGCGTTTCTGGTCCGCCGCGCCGGGGGCCAGCCTCGATGATCCGCGCATCGCCCGCGCCCCGCGCCAGCGTGAAGCCCTGGCCACGCTGGCCCAGCATCCCCACGGCGTCGCTCATCAATTGCTGAGCAAACTGATGCTGAGCAAGGACAGCCTGGATTTGCTGCTGGCCAAGGATCTGGTGCAGGTCGAGATCCGCCGGCACGCCCCGGGCGCACGCCACGAACACTGGCTGGCGCAACCGGAACTTGCGCTGAACCCGGAGCAGCGCGCCGCCTATGAGGCTATTCGCGCCGGCTTCGACAGTTATCACGCGTTCCTGCTGGCCGGCGTCACCGGCAGCGGCAAGACCGAAGTCTATCTACAGTTGATCCGCGAAACCCTCGAGGCCGGCAAGCAGGCGCTGGTGCTGATCCCGGAAATCAACCTCGGCCCGCAGACCCTGGCGCGCTTCGAACAGCGTTTCAATGCCCGTATCGCGCTGATCCATTCGGCGGTCAATGACCGCGAACGCCTCGAGGCCTGGCTGGCCGCCCGGGACGGCGAGGCCGACATCATCATCGGCACCCGCTCGGCCCTGTTCACACCGATGAAGAACCCCGGCCTGATCATCATCGACGAAGAGCACGACGGTTCCTATAAACAGCAGGAAGGTTTGCGCTACCACGCCCGCGATCTGGCATTGGTGCGGGCGCGACAGGAAAACATCCCGATTGTCCTCGGCTCCGCTACCCCGTCTCTGGAAAGCCTGCACAACGCCTACACCGGCCGCTACGGGCTGCTGCGCTTGAACGAGCGCGCCGGCGGTGCCAAACAGCCGCGTTTCCTGCGCCTGGATGTCAAAAGCCGCCCGCTGGACAGCGGCATTTCCGGGCCGATGCAACAAGCCATCGGCCAGACCCTGGCCGCCGGGCAGCAGGTTCTGGTGTTCCTCAACCGCCGCGGCTTCGCCCCGACCCTGCTGTGTCATGACTGTGGCTGGATGTCCGAGTGCCAGCGCTGTGATGCGCGGATGACCGTGCATCAGCGTTATGGCGAGCTGCGCTGCCACCATTGCGGCTACGTCGAACGCGTGCCGCGCCAGTGCCCGAAGTGCAACAAGGTCGATCTGCGCCCCGTGGGCGCCGGCACCGAACGGGCCGAGGAGCGCCTGGCGATTCTGTTCCCGGACTATCCGGTGCTGCGGGTCGACCGCGACAGCACATCGCGCAAGGACGCAATGAACCAGCTGTTCGCGACCATTCAAAAAGGCCAGCCGTGCATCCTGATCGGCACGCAGATGCTTGCCAAAGGTCACCACTTTCCACGGGTGACGCTGGTGTCGATCCTCGACGCCGACGGCGGCCTGTTCTCCGGTGACTTTCGCGCCAGCGAGCGCATGGCTCAACTGATCGTCCAGGTCGCCGGCCGCGCCGGTCGCGCCGAAGAGCCGGGCAAGGTGATTATCCAGACGCACCTGGCCGACCACCCGCTGCTGGTGCAATTGACCGAGCAAGGCTATTTCGCCTTCGCCGAACAGGCCTTGAGCGAACGTCGTGCGGCCGGGCTGCCGCCGTTTGCGCATCTGGCGCTGCTGCGGGCCGAGGCGCATAAACCGGGTCAGGCCGAAGGTTTCCTGGATGAGGCCTGCAGCGAGGCGGAGCGTTTGCTGGCCGAGCAGAATCTGACCGGGATCGAGTTATTGGGACCGGTCCCCGCACCGATGGAGCGCCGGGCCGGGCGTTATCGTGCGCAACTGTTGGTACAGGCTACGGCGCGGGCCCCCTTGCATCGATTGCTGGCCAGCTGGTTGCTGGTGCTGGAGCAGATGCCGAGCGGGCGGGCGGTGCGCTGGTCTCTGGATGTCGATCCGGTCGATTTGTATTAATTTGAAGATTGCCATCGCGAGCAGGCTCGCTCCCACAGGGGCTTGGTGGTGAATGCAGAATTTATGCACATCCGAGATCCACTGTAGGAGCGAGCTTGCTCGCGAAAGCGGTCGAATTGTCACCACACATCCACATCCTGCCTGCTAAGGTTGGCAAGCCCGTCTTCGCAACGGATAATGCCCAGTTTTTCCACCAGCGCATGATGCGCCGCCGCGCCTGCGGTCGAAAGAGAAGACCATGAAAGACACCATTCGCCAGCTGATCCAACAAGCCATCACCCAACTCGTCAACGAAGGTGTGTTGCCTGAAGGCCTGTCGCCGGCGATCCAGGTGGAAAACTCCCGCGACAAGAAGAACGGCGATTTCGCCAGCAACATCGCCATGATGCTGGCCAAGCCGGCCGGCATGAAGCCCCGCGACCTGGCGGAAAAAATCATCGCCGCGCTGCCGGCCGACGAAAACGTCGCCAAGACCGAAATCGCAGGCCCCGGCTTCCTGAACTTCTTCCAGAACACCGACGCCCTGGCCTCGCGCCTGGACGCCGCCCTGGCCGACGCCCACATCGGCGTACGCAAGGCCGGTCCGGTGCAGCGCACCGTGGTCGACCTGTCGGCACCGAACCTGGCCAAAGAGATGCACGTCGGCCACCTGCGCTCGACCATCATCGGCGACGGCGTGGCCCGTGTGCTGGAATTCCTTGGCGACACCGTGATCCGTCAGAACCACGTCGGCGACTGGGGCACCCAGTTCGGCATGCTGATGGCTTACCTGCAGGAAAACCCGATCACCAGCGACGAGCTGTCGGATCTGGAGAACTTCTACCGCGCCGCCAAGCAACGCTTCGACGAGTCCGAAGAGTTCGCCGACCGCGCCCGTGGCCTGGTGGTCAAGTTGCAGGCTGGCGATCCGGACTGCCTGGCGCTGTGGACCAAGTTCAAGGACATCTCGTTGTCCCACTGCCAGAAGATCTACGAACTGCTCAACGTCAAACTGACCATGGCCGACGTGATGGGCGAAAGCGCCTACAACGACGACCTGATCAACGTGGTCAACGACTTGAAGGCCGCAGGCATGCTGGTCGAGAGCAACGGCGCCCAGTGCGTGTTCCTCGACGAGTTCAAGAACGCTGACGGCGACCCGCTGCCGGTGATCATCGTCAAGGCCGACGGCGGCTACCTCTACGCCACCACCGACCTGGCGGCCGTGCGCTACCGCAGCGGCAAGCTCAAGGCCGATCGCGCGCTGTACTTCGTGGACCAGCGCCAGGCCCTGCACTTCCAGCAAGTGTTCGCCGTGGCCCGCAAGGCCGGTTTCGTGACCCATCCGATGGAAATGGAACACATGGGCTTCGGCACCATGAACGGCGCTGACGGTCGTCCGTTCAAGACCCGTGATGGCGGCACCGTGAAGCTGATCGACCTGCTGACCGAAGCCCAGGAGCGTGCCTACACCCTGGTCAAGGACAAGAACCCGGAGCTTGCCGAAGCCGAGTTGCGCAACATCGCCAAGGTGGTGGGCATCGGCGCGGTGAAATACGCCGACCTGTCCAAGCATCGCACCAGCGACTACAGCTTCAACTTCGACCTGATGCTCAACTTCGAAGGCAACACCGCACCGTACCTGCTGTACGCCTACACCCGCGTGGCCGGCGTGTTCCGCAAGCTGGGCAAGGACTTCAGCGAAGTCGACGGCCAGATCGTCCTCGAAGCAGCGCACGAACACGAACTGGCTGCGAAGCTCGCACAGTTCGGCGAAGTGCTGAACAACGTGTCCGAAAAAGGCACCCCGCACATCCTCTGCACTTACCTGTACGACGTCGCCGGCCTGTTCTCCAGCTTCTACGAGAACTGCCCGATCCTCGCCGCCGATACCCCGGCGCAAATGCAGAGCCGCCTGCGCCTCGCCGCGCTGACCGGACGCACTCTCAAGCAAGGCCTGGAACTCTTGGGCCTGGAAACTCTGGAGCGAATGTAAGTTGGCCGCCAAGAAAAAACCTGCACCCAAGCGTGGCGCCAGCCGTTACCAAGCTCCTGCAAAGCAACCGATCCCGGGCTGGCTGTGGATGGCCATCGGCCTGACGGTCGGCGCCTTCATCGTATTCCTGATGAAGCTGGAACCGGGCAAGGGCAGCGATACGGTCAAGCGTGAGAAAGTCGAGCAACAGCAGAAAGCCAGCAAGATCGCCGAGGCCAACAAGACCCCGCCGAGCCCGACGCAACCGGTGAAGCCGAAGTACGACTTCTACACCTTGCTGCCGGAATCGGAAGTCATCGTGCCGCCGGATGCCGTGCCGGAGAAGACCCTGCCGACGCCGCAAGTGCCGGCCATCCCGACCACGCCGGTCACCCCGGCCGAAGCGGCGAAGATCGACACCGCGCGCGCCCAGGCTGCTTTGGCCGGGATTACTCCGCCTCCTGCGCCACCGGTCAAGGCTGCGCCGGTGACGAAGTTTTTCCTGCAGGCTGGCTCGTTCCGCAAAGAGACCGATGCGGACAAGGTGCGGGCGCAGATCATTCTGCTGGGCCAGGCCGTGGCGGTTGAGTCCGGCACGGTGAAAGACGAAACCTGGTATCGGGTATTGGTCGGACCGTTCAGCAACCGGGAACAACTGACCACCGCGCAGAAACAATTGGCGGGCGCAGGCTTCAGCAATTTGTTGTTACAACAACGCCAGAGCCGCTGATTCCTTCAGAACCACCGCGTCATCGTTCATCGCCAGCAGGCTGGCTCCCACAGGGTTGGCGCAGAACCCTGTGGGAGCCAGCCTGCTGGCGATGGCGTCAGACCAGACAACACAACCTTACCTGCGAAACACCACTCGTCCTCTCTCCCGCCCTACAGTTGAAATCCTCTCCACCACCCCCATATGAATGGGCATAAGGCATTTTCGCCCCGCTGCGTGGAGACTCTTCCCTTGACCACCATCGTTTCAGTTCGCCGCCACGGCAAAGTCGTCATGGGCGGCGACGGCCAGGTTTCCCTTGGTAATACCGTGATGAAAGGCAACGCGAAAAAAGTTCGCCGCCTGTACCACGGTCAGGTCATTGCCGGTTTTGCCGGTGCCACCGCCGACGCCTTTACCCTCTTCGAACGTTTCGAAGGCCAGCTTGAAAAACACCAGGGCCACCTGGTGCGCGCTGCCGTCGAACTCGCCAAAGAATGGCGCACCGACCGCTCTCTGAGCCGCCTTGAAGCCATGCTCGCGGTCGCCAACAAAGACGCCTCCCTGATCATCACCGGCAACGGCGATGTGGTTGAACCGGAAGACGGCCTGATCGCCATGGGCTCCGGCGGCGCTTACGCTCAAGCAGCTGCCAGCGCACTGCTGAAAAAGACCGACCTGTCGGCCCGTGAGATCGTCGAAACCGCCCTCGGTATCGCCGGCGACATCTGTGTATTCACCAACCACACCCAGACCATTGAGGAGCAGGACTGCGCCGAGTAAGCCCGTGCAGCCATCGCACCACGGCTCATTCTTGCTTGAGGTCCACTGAATATTATGTCCATGACTCCCCGTGAAATCGTCCACGAACTCAACCGCCACATCATCGGCCAGGACGATGCCAAGCGCGCCGTCGCCATTGCCCTGCGCAACCGCTGGCGCCGCATGCAGCTGCCGGAAGAGCTGCGCGTTGAAGTAACGCCGAAGAACATCCTGATGATCGGCCCGACCGGTGTCGGTAAAACCGAGATCGCCCGTCGCCTGGCGAAACTGGCCAATGCGCCGTTCATCAAGGTCGAAGCGACCAAGTTCACCGAAGTCGGCTATGTCGGCCGCGATGTCGAGTCGATCATTCGTGACCTGGCCGATGCCGCGATCAAGCTGCTGCGCGAACAGGAAATCGTCAAGGTTCGCCACCGCGCCGAAGACGCCGCCGAAGAGCGCATCCTTGACGCCCTGCTGCCACCGGCGCGCATGGGTTTCAGCAACGACGACGCCCCGACTGCCGATTCCAACACCCGCCAACTGTTCCGCAAGCGCCTTCGCGAAGGTCAGCTGGATGACAAGGAGATCGAAATCGAGGTCGCCGAAATGGCCGGCGTCGATATCTCCGCGCCACCAGGCATGGAAGAAATGACCAACCAGCTGCAAAGCCTGTTTGCCAACATGGGCAAGGGCAAGAAGAAGGCCCGCAAGCTCAAGGTCAAGGAAGCGCTCAAGCTGGTGCGCGACGAAGAAGCCAGCCGCCTGGTCAACGATGAAGAGTTGAAGGCCAAGGCCCTGGAAGCGGTCGAGCAGCACGGTATCGTGTTCATCGACGAAATCGACAAGGTGGCCAAGCGTGGTAATTCCGGTGGCGTCGATGTGTCCCGCGAAGGCGTGCAGCGCGACTTGCTGCCGCTGATCGAAGGCTGCACCGTCAACACCAAACTGGGCATGGTCAAGACCGATCACATCCTGTTCATTGCTTCCGGTGCGTTCCACCTGAGCAAGCCGAGCGACCTGGTGCCCGAGCTGCAAGGCCGTCTGCCGATCCGTGTCGAACTCAAGGCCCTGAGCCCTGAGGATTTCGAACGCATACTCAGCGAGCCTCACGCCTCGCTCACCGAGCAATACTGCGCACTGCTGAAAACCGAAGGCCTGGGCATCGAGTTCCAGCCGAGCGGGATCAAGCGCATCGCGGAGATCGCCTGGCAGGTCAACGAGAAAACTGAAAACATCGGTGCCCGTCGCCTGCATACCCTGCTCGAGCGCCTGCTCGAAGAGGTGTCGTTCAGCGCCGGCGACCTGGCCAGCGTCCATGACGGCAAGGTCATCCAGATCGATGCCGACTACGTCAACAGCCACCTGGGCGAATTGGCGCAGAACGAAGACCTGTCCCGTTATATCCTGTAAGCCATACTTGTAGGAGCGAGCCTGCTCGCGATGGTGTGTCAGTCACATTGATGTTGCCTGACACACCATCGCGAGCAGGCTCACTCCTACAGGGTTCCCCCCATAACGGAACTCAGGCCATGACCCAACTCCCCACCGACATCAAACTGCACAAAGCCTCGAAAACCCTGACGCTCAAATACGCGTCCGGCGAGGAATACACCCTGCCCGCCGAGTTCTTGCGCGTGCACTCTCCTTCCGCCGAGGTTCAGGGCCACGGCAAACCCATCCTGCAATTTGGCAAGATCAACGTAGGGCTGAGCAAGGTAGAACCGGCCGGTCAGTACGCACTGAAATTGACCTTCGACGACGGCCACGACAGCGGCTTGTTCACCTGGGAATATCTGTACGAGCTGGGGCGACGTTATGACGCACTCTGGGATGATTATCTGGCCGAGCTCAAAGCCGCCGGAAAAACCCGCGACCCGAACGAATCCGTCGTCAAGCTGATGCTCTAATCCGAGCCTCTTGCTCTTTAGAGGGCATTTTCTAATTTCATCTGTTTGAATGCTCCGCTCCAGGGCCGCCGATTGGCCTGCTTGCGAAAAAAATTAAACTCGGGTAACCAATGGAACTGGCAAGTTCCCTGCAGTGCTCTCTGCATTAAAAAAGCAGCGATGCAGAATTAACGGTCACCCCGAGCAGCAGTACCTGGCATTGGCTGTGTGACTACACAGCAGGACCCGGTACTCGTCTCAGGACAATGGAGCGTCGTAGATGAGTAACAAGAATAACGATGACTTGAAGAGTCAAGCCTCGGAAAACACCTTGGGGCTGAATCCTGTCGTTGGACTGCGTGGAAAGGATCTACTGGCTTCTGCTCGAATGGTGCTCAGGCAGGCCATCAAGCAACCGATTCACAGCGCCAGGCATGTCGCTCATTTCGGCCTTGAACTCAAGAACGTGCTGCTTGGCAAATCCGAGCTGCTGCCGACCAGCGATGACCGTCGCTTCGCGGATCCGGCCTGGAGCCAGAACCCGCTCTACAAACGTTATCTGCAAACCTACCTGGCGTGGCGCAAGGAGCTCCACGACTGGATCGACGACAGCAACCTGCCGGCCAAGGACGTCAGCCGCGGGCACTTCGTGATCAACCTCATGACCGAGGCCTTCGCCCCGACCAACACGGCGGCCAACCCGGCGGCGGTCAAGCGCTTCTTCGAAACCGGTGGCAAGAGCCTGCTCGATGGCCTCTCGCATCTGGCCAAGGACCTGGTGCATAACGGCGGCATGCCGAGCCAGGTCAACATGGGCGCATTCGAGGTCGGCAAGACCCTTGGCGTAACCGAGGGTGCGGTGGTCTTTCGCAACGACGTGCTGGAGCTGATCCAGTACAAGCCGATCACCGAGCAGGTGCATGAACGCCCACTGCTGGTGGTACCGCCGCAGATCAACAAGTTCTACGTTTTCGACCTGAGCCCGGAAAAGAGCCTGGCGCGGTTCTGCCTGCGCAACAACGTGCAGACCTTCATCGTCAGCTGGCGCAACCCGACCAAGGAGCAACGCGAGTGGGGCCTGTCGACCTACATCGAAGCGCTCAAGGAAGCGGTCGATGTGGTCACCGCCATCACCGGCAGCAAAGACGTGAACATGCTCGGTGCCTGCTCCGGCGGCATCACCTGCACCGCGCTGCTGGGCCACTACGCGGCAATAGGCGAGAACAAGGTCAATGCCCTGACCCTGCTGGTCAGCGTGCTCGACACCACCCTGGACAGCGACGTGGCCCTGTTCGTCGACGAGCAAACCCTCGAAGCCGCCAAGCGCCAGTCGTACCAGGCCGGTGTACTGGAAGGCCGCGACATGGCGAAAGTCTTCGCCTGGATGCGCCCCAACGACCTGATCTGGAACTACTGGGTCAACAACTACCTGCTGGGCAACGAGCCGCCGGTATTCGACATCCTGTTCTGGAACAACGACACCACCCGGTTGCCCGCCGCGTTCCATGGCGATCTGATCGAGATGTTCAAAAGTAACCCGTTGACCCGTGCCGATGCACTGGAAGTGTGCGGTACGCCGATCGATCTGAAGAAGGTCACCGCCGACATCTTCTCGCTCGCCGGCACCAGCGACCACATTACCCCGTGGCGCTCCTGCTACAAGTCGGCGCAACTATTCGGCGGCAACGTTGAATTCGTGCTGTCCAGCAGCGGGCACATCCAGAGCATTCTGAACCCGCCGGGCAATCCGAAATCGCGCTACATGACCAGCGCCGAAATGCCCGCCAATGCCGATGACTGGCAGGAAGAGTCGACCAAGCACGCCGACTCCTGGTGGCTGCACTGGCAGGCATGGCAGGCACAGCGTTCGGGCAACCTGAAAAAAGCTCCGCTGAAATTGGGCAACAAGGCCTATCCAGCGGGTGAAGCCGCGCCGGGCACTTATGTGCACGAGCGGTAACTGACACACCTCGCCCCTTGTAGGAGCGAGCTCGCTCGCGATGAACGTCAACGATAACGCGTGCTGTCTGGATAAATGCGTTGCCTTTGCGTTTTTCGCGAGCAAGCTCGCTCCTACAGGGGATTGGGGATGAACTTGAAAAAGCGACCCACAGGGCCAGAAGCATGCCGCAACCCTTCATATTCCGTACCGTCGATCTGGATGGCCAGACGCTCCGCACGGCGGTACGCCCCGGCAAGCCTCACTTGACGCCCCTGCTGATTTTCAACGGCATCGGCGCCAACCTGGAGCTGGTGTTCCCATTCATCGCGGCACTGGACCCGGACCTGGAAGTCATCGCCTTCGACGTACCCGGCGTCGGCGGTTCGTCGACACCGAACCGGCCGTACCGTTTTCCGAGCCTGGCGAAACTCACGGCGCGGATGCTCGACTATCTCGACTACGGGCAGGTCAACGTCATCGGTGTGTCCTGGGGGGGCGCCCTGGCCCAACAGTTTGCCTACGACTATCCGGAGCGCTGCAAAAAACTCGTGCTGGCCGCAACGGCGGCGGGCGCGGTGATGGTGCCGGGCAAACCGAAGGTGCTGTGGATGATGGCCAGCCCTCGACGTTACATCCAGCCGTCCCACGTGATCCGTATTGCGCCGATGATCTACGGCGGCGCTTTCCGTCGCGACCCGACGCTGGCCGCCAGCCATGCGGCCAAGGTGCGTTCGGCGGGCAAGCTCGGTTACTACTGGCAGCTGTTCGCCGGCCTCGGCTGGACCAGCATCCACTGGTTGCACAAGATCCGCCAGCCGACCCTGGTGCTGGCCGGCGACGATGACCCGCTGATCCCGTTGGTCAACATGCGCTTGCTGGCCTGGCGGATTCCCAACGCCCAGTTGCACATCATCGATGACGGGCATCTGTTCCTGATTACCCGGGCTGAAGCGGTGGCCCCGATCATCATGAAATTCCTGGAAGAGGAGCGCCAGCGCGCAGTAATGCATCCGCGTCCGGCGCCATTGGGCGGCTGAAACCGCTGCCTCAGCGGTTGGCAGGACGCCACGCCGCGCAACAACCCGTTACAGCGTCTATGGTGTTCTGGTTCGGTGTATTTGTTTTTGGCCTGAAGACGAAGGAGTGTTGAATCATGCGCGAGAAACCAGCGAGGGACTCCTTACCGACTCCCGCCGCGTTCATCAATGCACAGAGTGCGATTACCGGCCTGCGCGGCCGGGATCTGTTGTCGACCCTGCGCAGTGTGGCCGCCCATGGCTTGCGCAATCCGGTGCACAGCGCCCGACATGCCCTCAAACTCGGCGGTCAGCTGGGCCGTGTGCTGCTGGGCGAAACCCTGCACCCGACCAATCCGCAGGACGCTCGCTTCACCGATCCGGCATGGAGCCTCAATCCGTTTTATCGGCGCAGCCTGCAGGCCTATCTGAGCTGGCAGAAACAGGTCAAGAGCTGGATCGACGAGAGCGACATGAGCCCGGACGACCGCGCCCGCGCCCACTTCGCTTTCGCCCTGCTCAACGACGCTGTATCGCCCTCCAACACCCTGCTCAATCCGCTGGCGGTCAAGGAGCTGTTCAATTCCGGCGGCAACAGCCTGGTGCGCGGCATCGGCCATTTGGTGGACGATCTGCTGCACAACGATGGCCTGCCCCGGCAAGTCACCAAGCAAGCGTTCGAGGTCGGCAAGACGGTCGCCACCACCACCGGTGCCGTGGTGTTTCGCAATGAGCTGCTGGAGTTGATCCAGTACAAGCCGATGAGCGAAAAACAGTACTCCAAGCCCCTGCTGGTAGTGCCGCCGCAGATCAACAAGTACTACATTTTCGACCTGAGCCCCCACAACAGCTTCGTTCAGTACGCGCTGAAAAACGGCCTGCAAACCTTCATGATCAGCTGGCGTAACCCGGATGTGCGCCACCGTGAATGGGGGCTCTCGACCTACGTGGAAGCCGTGGAAGAAGCCATGAACGTCTGCCGGGCGATCACCGGCGCACGGGAGGTCAACCTGATGGGCGCCTGCGCCGGCGGGCTGACCATTGCCGCGTTGCAGGGTCACTTGCAGGCCAAGCGGCAGCTGCGCAGGGTGTCCAGCGCGACTTACCTGGTGAGCCTGCTCGACAGTCAGATGGACAGCCCCGCGACGCTGTTCGCCGATGAACAGACCCTGGAAGCCGCCAAGCGCCGCTCCTATCAGAAAGGTGTGCTGGACGGCCGCGACATGGCCAAGGTCTTCGCCTGGATGCGCCCCAACGATTTGATCTGGAGCTACTTCGTCAACAACTACCTGCTGGGCAAGGAGCCACCGGCGTTCGACATTCTCTACTGGAACAACGACAACACACGCCTGCCGGCCGCCCTGCATGGCGACCTGCTGGACTTCTTCAAGCACAACCCGCTGACCCACCCAGGTGGCCTGGAAGTCTGTGGCACACCGATCGATTTGCAGAAGGTCACCGTCGACAGCTTCAGCGTCGCCGGCATCAACGATCACATCACGCCGTGGGATGCGGTGTATCGCTCGACGCTGTTGCTCGGCGGCGAGCGCCGCTTCGTGCTGTCCAACAGCGGTCATGTGCAGAGCATCCTCAACCCGCCGAGCAACCCGAAAGCCAACTACGTCGAGAACGGCAAACTAAGCAGCGACCCACGGGCCTGGTACTACGACGCCAAGCGTGTCGATGGCAGCTGGTGGACCCAATGGCTGGGCTGGATTCAGGAACGATCCGGCGCGCAGAAGGAAACCCACATGGCCCTCGGCAACCAGAACTATCCACCGATGGAGGCAGCACCCGGTACTTACGTGCGCGTGCGCTGACGTTCAACGAGCCACGGCCTCTGCTGGCCGTGGCAAGACCCGATCATTAAGAAGACTGGATGAAAACCCGCGACCGGATCCTCGAATGTGCCCTGCAGTTGTTCAATCAAAAGGGCGAACCGAATGTCTCCACCATGGAAGTTGCCAATGAAATGGGCATCAGCCCGGGCAACCTCTACTACCACTTCCACGGCAAGGAACCGCTGATTCTCGGGCTGTTCGAGCGCTTTCAGGGCGAACTGGCGCCCTTGCTCGATCCACCGGCCGATGCTGAACTGGCACCCGAAGAATACTGGCTGTTCCTGCACCTGATCGTCGAACGCCTGTCCCACTACCGGTTCCTGTTCCAGGACCTGTCGAACCTCGCCGGGCGCCTGCCGAAACTGGCCAAGGGCATTCGCAACCTGCTCAATGCACTCAAGCGCACACTGGCGTCGTTGCTGGCGCGACTGAAGGCACAAGGGCTGCTGGTCAGCGATACCCAGGCACTGGGGCAACTGGTGGAGCAAATCACCATGACGCTGCTGTTCTCACTGGATTACCAGCGGATTCTTGATCGTCAGGGCGAGGTGCGATTGGTGGTTTACCAGATCATGATGCTGGTGGCGCCGCACCTGCTGCCGTCGATGAAGGCTGCAACCGAACAGATGGCGATGGAGTATCTGGAAGACCACGAATAACCCTGGCCACAACGCCCCCCCTGTAGGAGCGAGCTTGCTCGCGATGGTATTTCAGGCACTGAGTAGCGTCGGCTGTACCTTTTTCGCGAGCAAGCTCGCTCCTACAGTGGATCTGGGTCTGTGTCGATCAGAGATTCGCGCACAAACAAAAACGCCCGACCTTCACAGGCCGGGCGTTTTCTTGAGCCCTGAAAATCAGGACTGACTGGTTGGCGTCGATGGAGCTGGCGCGACAGTCGGGGTGACAGCAGGGGTTGGCGCGGTCGCGGAGTTCGACGCGCTGACCGGAGCTGCCGGCGTTGCCGGTTTGGCAGCTGCCACTGCTGGTTTTGGCGCGGCGGCTTTTGGAGCTGCCGGCTTTTTCACCGCTGGTTTTTTCGCCGCAGCAGGCTTGGCTGCTGGCTTGGCCGCTGCAGTTTTCGCTGCAGGCTTGGCGGCCGGTTTAGCCGCTGGTTTAGCGGCGGCTTTTGCAGCAACCGGCTTGGCCGCCGGTTTGGCCGCCGGTTTGGCCGCGGCCGGTTTGGCGGCTGCAGTTTTAGCCGCCGGCTTGGCAGCAGGTTTAGCCGCTGCTTTTGCCAGTGGCTTGGCTGCGGTTTTGGCGGCCGGTTTGGCCGCTGCGGTTTTCGCCGCAACAGGCGCAACCTTGGCACCGGTCAGTTTTTCGATTTGCTTGGTCAGTGTTTCGACCTTGCTGTGCAGTGCCTTGACTTCGTTGCGGCTTGGTACGCCCAGACGCGAAATGGCGCTGTTCAGACGCTTGTCAAAAGCACCTTCCAGCTCATCCCACTTGCCCAGTGCGCGATCTTTCACGCCGCTGATGCGCGATTTGGCCGAAGAAGCGGAGTCCTTGGCGGCGTCGACAGTCTTGCCAACAGCGCTCTTGGTGAGCTTCTCGGCTTTCTCGCCGTCCTTGACCAATGCATCGAAGAGTTTGCTGCCGTCAGTGTCGATCTTCGAGTACACGCCTAAACCAGCCAGCCAGATTTTTCGGGAGTAATCTTCAACCTTCCCGATCCACGAGCTGCCTTCTTTTTCGGTTTTCTTTTTAACAGCCATCCCGTTCTCCTTAAGATTTACGCGCGACACGTTCGAGCAATGCCGTCAGCTCATCGAGCTTAGCAGAGAGTGTCTCAACGTCATGTTTAGACGGAATGCCGATACGATTCAAGGCACTTGCGACACGCGTGTCGAACGCCTTCTCGACCTTGTCGAGTTGAACTTCGACACGGCCTTTGAAAGTGCTGACTTCACTCTTGGCTTCATCGATCTCGGCATTGGCCGCTTCAAGTTTCTCGGCAACTACCTTTTTGCCTTTCTTTTCAACAACCTGACCCGCCTTGATCAGCTCTTGAAAGTATTCGCTGCCCTCTTGGCCGACCTTGGTGTAGGCACCCAGGCCCGCCAGCCAGATCTTGCGGGCATAGGATTTGACGTCGCCCAGCGTGCCGGTCGACGGGTCGATTTTTTTCTTCAAAATAACTTTGGCCATGGTGCACCTCACGCGCAGAAGGTTTGAGGAACTGCCCGGGTAAGTGTCGGGCTCTGGCACAAAGTAGGGAGAAAAATTAGAAACGGCACCCTAACAAATGACATGAACCGTCGGGTGCACCACAAAACAAATGTGGGAGCCAGCCTGCTGGCGATAGCGGTGTGTCAGTAACAAAAAAGCTGACTGACAGGATGCTATCGCCAGCAGGCTGGCTCCCACAGGGGGACCGTATTTCAGCAGGAAATCAGACCAACGCCTTGTCCAGCGCCTTCTCGATTTCCGCTTTGATCATGCCGCTCATGGCCGACATCATCAGGCCCAGCTCCACGTCGACCCTGATCGAATCCTCGCTGACATGCACCGCGCCCTTCACACCCGAGCGCTTGAGGTTCAGGGTGTCGCCGGACCACTGCGGCTCCAGGCCATACTGATCGGAAAGTTTCTGCGCCAGCTTGTCGGCCTTCTCGCGAGCCGCTTCCTTACCCAGGCCATGGGCACGTTCAACACTAATACGGGCCATCGAATGACTCCTGCTTTATGGATGCTTTCCCGAGGCATCTTGACCTCTGCTGCGTCAAAACGTCCCGATGGTTGCCCATCTTACCTTCAGCCTTGCCAAGACAAAGCATGCCTTGGGGATTAGAATGTCGCGCATTCTCTTTTGGTGACAGCGATATGACTGATCAGCGCAAAGGCAGCGATGCCGAACCCACCACTCACTTCGGCTTCAAAAACGTTCCGGAAAGCCAGAAAGCGGAAAAAGTCGCTGAGGTTTTCCACTCGGTAGCCGCCAAGTACGACCTGATGAACGACCTTCTGTCGGGCGGCATGCACCGTCTGTGGAAGCGTTTCGCGATCGAACTGTCGGGTGTGCGCACCGGTAACCGCGTGCTGGACATCGCCGGCGGTACCGGCGACCTGACCCGCAAGTTCTCGCATCTGGTAGGCCCGACCGGCCAGGTCGTGTTGGCCGACATCAACGAATCCATGCTCAAGGTCGGTCGTGATCGCCTGCTGGATCTGGGTGTGGCCGGCAACGTCGAGTTCGTCCAGGCCGACGCGGAAAAACTGCCGTTCCCGGACAACCATTTCGATTGCGTGACCATCGCCTTCGGCCTGCGCAACGTGACCCACAAAGAAGACGCCCTGCGCTCGATGCTGCGCGTGCTCAAGCCTGGCGGCCGCTTGTTGGTGCTGGAGTTCTCCAAGCCGACCAACGCGCTGATGTCCAAGGCCTACGACGCCTACTCGTTCGCCTTCATGCCGCTGATGGGCAAGCTGATCACCAACGACTCGGAAAGCTATCGCTACCTGGCCGAATCGATCCGCATGCACCCGAACCAGGAAACCCTGAAGTCGATGATGGTCGAGGCCGGTTTCGACCGCGTGACCTATCACAACATGACCGCAGGCATCGTTGCCCTGCACCGCGGCATCAAGCCCTGATGCTGCTCGCCGGCCTGCTCGCCAGCGTTGAACTCGGCCTGAACCGGGTGCTGCGCCTCGACAGCACGGCGCTGCCGCGGCTGGCGCACTTGACCGGCAAAGTGATCGCCGTCGATTGCCGCAGCCCGGCGCTGCAACTGTTCATCCTGGCCAGCGACGAAGGTTTGATGCTCGCCTCGCAGTGGGAAACCGGCGCCGACTGCACCTTGCGTGCGCCGGCCTCGAGCCTGCTGAAACTGGCGATGAGCCGGGACAAGACTTCCGTCCTGCACGCACCTGAAGTCGAACTCGATGGCGACAGCGGCGTGCTGCTGGAACTGGCGGCGATCCTCCAGGACCTCGAACTGGACTGGGAGTACGAGCTGTCGCGCTGGCTCGGCCCGGTAGCCACGCAACTGGTCGGCGGCCACCTGCGCAGCCGCGCCCGCTGGTATCAGCAAGGCTTTGCCAGCCTGGGCCAGAATCTGGGCGAGTACCTGGCCGAAGAATCGCGCACCCTCGTCGGTCAGCGCGAAGCCGAAGCCCGATTCAGTGAACTGGACCAGATCAAGCTCGATCTGGAACGTCTCGAGGCGCGTTTCGAGCGCCTTTCCCGATCCCTCGACCCAAGCGATAACGCATGAAGCTGCTTGCCGTCCGCCGTTTGTTGCGCATCCAGCGCGTCGTGATCCGCTACCGCCTCGATGACCTGCTGTTCGCCCTGCCGCTGCCCTGGTTCTTGCGGGCGCTGCGTTATGCCTTGCCATGGCGCTGGTTCCCGCGCAAGCCCCTGGACCTGAGCCGTGGCGCGCGCTTGCGCCTGGCGTTGCAGGACCTGGGGCCGATCTTCATCAAGTTCGGGCAGATCCTGTCCACCCGCCGCGACCTGCTGCCCGAAGACATCGCCGACGAACTGATGAAGCTGCAGGACCGCGTGCCGCCGTTCGACTCGCAGGTTTCGGTCAAGCTGATCGAAGAACAGCTGGGCAAGAAAATCAGCGAAGTGTTCAGTCGTTTCGACGTCGAACCGCTGGCCTCGGCCTCGGTGGCGCAGGTGCATGCCGCGCAACTGAAAACCGGTGAGGAAGTGGTGGTCAAGGTGATCCGCCCGGGCCTCAAGCCGGTGATCGCCCAGGACCTGGCGTGGCTGTTCATCCTCGCCCGCGCCGCCGAAAAACTCTCGGCCGATGCGCGTTTGCTGCACCCGGTGGACGTGGTCAGCGACTACGAAAAAACCATCTACGACGAACTCGACCTGCTGCGCGAGGCGGCCAACGCCAGCCAGTTGAAACGCAACTTCGATGGCTCGCCGCTGCTGTACGTGCCGCAAGTGTATTGGGACTGGTGCCGGCCGAAAGTGCTGGTGATGGAACGCATCTACGGCATCCAGGTCACCGATCTGGCGACCCTGGCGGACCAGCGCACCGACATGAAAATGCTCGCCGAGCGTGGCGTGGAGATTTTCTTCACCCAGGTGTTCCGCGACAGCTTCTTCCACGCCGACATGCACCCCGGCAACATTTTCGTCAGCACCGTGAATCCGTGGAGCCCACAGTACATTGCGATCGACTGCGGCATCGTCGGCAGCCTGACCCCGGAAGACCAGGATTACCTGGCGCGCAACCTGTTCGCCTTCTTCAAGCGCGATTACCGTCGCGTGGCGCAGTTGCACATCGATTCGGGCTGGGTACCGGCGGAAACCAAACTCAACGAGTTCGAAGCGGCGATCCGTACCGTGTGCGAGCCGATCTTCGAAAAACCGTTAAAAGATATTTCCTTCGGCCAGGTGCTGATGCGCCTGTTCCAGACCGCGCGGCGCTTCAACATGGAAGTGCAGCCACAGCTGGTCCTGCTGCAAAAAACCCTGCTGAACATCGAAGGCCTGGGCCGCCAGCTGTACCCGGACCTCGATCTGTGGAACACCGCGCAACCGTTCCTCGAGCGCTGGATGCGCGAGCGGGTCAGCCCCAAAGCCCTGCTCGGCAACGTGCACAGCCAGTTCGAGCAGATCCCGCACCTGGCCAACATGGCCCGCGACCTGCTCGAGCGCATGTCCCAACCCCATGCCCTTAACCCGCCGCCATCGTGGCACCGACGCCGAGACGACTGGTTCCTGCGCCTGCTCGGTACGGCCCACCTGGCCGGTGGCGCCGTCCTTGCCGCGGGTGGTCCGCTGAACCAGCTGGCCTATTGGCCGGCGGGAATCATGATGGCGGTCGGCTTGTATCTGGTCGTGCGCCGATAGCCAGTTGTGTGAACGACTGGCACACTGTTTCAACGCCTGAGCTCGGCTATTGAAGTGTCGAGCCCGCTGTCGGAGTCGAAGATGAAAAACTGGCTGGACGAGATCAAGTGGGACGCTGACGGCCTGGTGCCGGCCATCGCCCAGGATCACAAGACCGGGCGCGTCCTGATGATGGCCTGGATGAACCGCGAAGCACTGGAACTGACCGCTGCCGAAAACCGCGCCATTTACTGGTCGCGTTCCCGTGGCAAGCTGTGGCGCAAGGGCGAAGAATCCGGCCATGTGCAGACCCTGCACGAGATGCGCCTGGACTGTGACGCCGACGTCATCATCCTGATGGTCGAGCAGATCGGCGACATCGCCTGCCATACCGGCCGCCAGAGCTGCTTCTACCGCATCTATGAGAACGGCGACTGGACAACCGTCGACCCGGTTCTGAAAGATCCGCACGCCATCTATTCCGCAGGGCACAAACATGAGTGACACTCTCACCCGCCTCGCTGAGGTACTCGAAGAGCGCAAAGGCGCCGCCGCCGATAGCTCGTATGTCGCCAGCCTGTACCACAAGGGCTTGAACAAGATTCTGGAAAAAGTCGGCGAAGAGTCGGTCGAGACCATCATTGCCGCCAAGGACGCCGCCGTCAGCGGCGACTGCAGCGATGTGATCTACGAAACCGCCGATCTGTGGTTCCACAGCATGGTCATGCTCGCCCAATTGGGGCAGCATCCACAGGCTGTACTCGATGAACTGGACCGTCGTTTCGGTCTCTCCGGACACGCCGAGAAAGCCTCGCGACCGTCCGCCTGAATAACGATTAGAGAGGAGCAGCAGCATGGGCATTTTTGACTGGAAACACTGGATCGTCATCCTGGTGGTCGTGGTACTGGTGTTCGGCACCAAGAAACTGAAAAACCTCGGCACCGACGTCGGCGAGTCGATCAAGGGCTTCAAGAAAGCCATGAACGACGACGAAAAACCGGCCGATCCGAATGCGACCCCGGCCCAACCGGTTCCACCGGTACAGCCACAGGCATCCGTGAACCAGCCGCACACCATCGACGTGCAGGCACAGAAAGTCGAAGAGCCGATCCGCAAAGACGTGTGAGCACTGACTAATGTTTGGTATCAGCTTCTCTGAACTGCTGCTCGTCGGCCTCGTCGCCCTGCTGGTGCTGGGCCCCGAGCGCTTGCCGGGCGCTGCGCGCACCGCCGGCCTGTGGGTCGGGCGACTGAAGCGCAGCTTCAACGCGATAAAACAGGAAGTTGAACGTGAAATCGGTGCCGACGAAATTCGTCGGCAACTGCACAACGAACACATCCTGTCGCTTGAGCAGGAGGCGCGGAAAATCTTCACGCCGACCCAGCAGGAGCCGACGCCGGTGGAGCATGTGGGTGCGCAGACGATTCATGCGCCTGCCGCTGCCGTCGACCCGACACCTGCTCCCGTTGTAGCGCCTGTCGAACCTGCGCCTGTTGTTGCAGCCACTCCGGTTGCTCCAGTCACCGCGCCGACAACGCCGGCGCCTAATGACACCACTTTGCCGCCGCGAGCCCCATGAGCGATCTCCCTGAAAACGACCAGCACATGCCGCTGGTTTCGCACCTCACCGAGTTGCGTACCCGCCTGCTGCGCTGCGTAGCGGCGATCTTCATCATCTTTGCCGGGCTGTTCGCCTTCACCCAGCAGATCTACACCTTCGTCTCCACGCCGCTGCGCGCGTACCTGCCCGCCGGCGCGACGATGATTGCCACCGACGTGTCGTCGCCGTTCCTGACGCCGCTGAAGCTGACGATGATGGTCTCGCTGTTCCTGGCCATCCCGGTGATCCTGCACCAGATCTGGGGTTTCATCGCCCCGGGCCTGTACAAGCATGAAAAGCGCATCGCCGTGCCCTTGCTGGTCTCCAGCATCTTTCTGTTCTACGCCGGCATGGCGTTCGCCTATTTCCTGGTGTTCCCGCTGATCTTCAAGTTCTTCGCCTCCGCCACCCCGGCCGGCGTGGAAATGATGACCGACATCACCAGCTACCTTGATTTCGTCATGACGCTGTTCTTCGCCTTTGGCGTGGCGTTTGAAATCCCGGTGGCCGTGGTGCTGCTGGTGTGGATCGGCGTGGTCGACGTCAAATACCTGAAGAAGATCCGCCCGTACGTGATCATCGGCTGCTTCGTGGTCGGCATGATCCTGACCCCGCCGGACATCTTCTCGCAGACCCTGCTGGCCATACCGATGTGGATGCTGTTTGAAGTCGGCATCCTGTTTGGCAGCCTGATCAGCAAGCGTGGCGAGCATCCGGACGATCAGCCGGCTGACGATCACAACGACCAGCCGCCAGCGACCCAAGCGTGAACCTGCTGCTCCTTGAAGAGGCCGATTTCATTGCGGCCGACCGGGTGATCCTGCGTGATCGCCGGTTGACGCACATGCAGGAAGTCCACCGCTGCGAAGTCGGTGACAGCATGCGCGTCGGGCGGATCGGCGGCTTGATGGGTTCGGCCCAAGTGCTGCGCCTGGACGCCGACGAAGCGGAATTGCGCGTCATCCTCGACCAGCCACCACCAGCCAAGCTGCCATTGACCCTGATATTGGCCCTGCCACGCCCCAAAATGCTGCGTAGGGTGTTCCAGACCGTGGCGGCCATGGGTGTGCCGCGTATCGTCCTGGTCAACAGCTATCGCGTCGAGAAGAGCTTCTGGCAGACCCCCTTCCTGGAGCCTGAGGCGATCCGCGAGCAGTTGATCCTCGGCCTCGAACAGGCCCGGGACAGCGTGCTGCCGCAAGTCGTGATCGAGAAGCGTTTCAAGCCCTTCGTCGAAGACCGTCTGCCGGCGATGACCGATGGCACCCTCGGCCTGGTGGGGCATCCGGGCAATTACCCGCCCTGCCCTCGCGCGCTCAGCGAACCGGTGACTCTGGCCATCGGCCCCGAAGGCGGCTGGATTCCCTACGAGATCGACCTGCTGGGCAAGTCCGGCCTGCAACCGGTGCAACTGGGCGAGCGCATCCTGCGCGTCGAAACCGCCGTGACCGCGCTGCTCGCACGACTTTTCTGAGATCACACATTTACCCTGTAGGAGCGAGCCTGCTCGCGATGGCGGTGTACCAGCCACATCAATGTCGGCTGATCCGCCGCCATCGCGAGCAGGCTCGCTCCTACACTTCATCATCCGCCCATATATCGGGCAGCGCCTACAGAACCTCGCACCCCTGCCGATACATCCCCCATAAAACCAAATTGTGGTCCAGGGAGTTTCAGCATGTACCAATGGCTAGCCGAGAATCTGGGAAACGTCAGCGTCAAACGCAAACTGGGAATTGGCTTCGGCCTGGTGCTGTTACTCACCCTGCTGATCACCTTCACCGGTTGGAACGGCCTGAGCGGCGTGACCAGCCGTGGCGATAAACTGGGGTTCATCGCCAGTCTCAACGACCTGACCAAGGACCTGCGCATTGCACGCCTGGATTATGAGATGCGTCGCGGTGAACAAGGCCCCGGCGCCGTCAACGATCTGTTGGGCAAGCTCGAAAGCGGCCTGCAGACCGCCCGCGGCCTGATCGAGCAACCGGCCGATACGACCATGGTCGATCAACAACTGGCCGCTGTCGCCGAATACCGTCGTGCCTTCAGCGACATGACCCAGGCCGGCGCCCAGCGTGAAGACGCCCGCAGCAAACTCGGCGCCACCGCCGACAATGCCGTGGCCCGTGTCGCCGAGGTGGAAAAATCCATGCTGCAAGGCGACAGCGTGGCGGCGTTCAACAGCGTGATCGACCTGAGCAAACTGATCCAGCAAGCGCGCTTCCAGGTGCGCGGCTACACCTACAGCGGCAAGAGCGAGGCCGAACAGCCGGCCCTCGACGCGATCGACAACGCCCTGAAGAACCTCGAGAGCCTACCGGCCAGACTGCCCGAAGAACACATCGCCAACCTGCAACAGGCGACTGATTCACTGAAGGCCTACCGTGCCGCCGTCAGCCAGTTCCGCGACTCCCAGGTGGCCAGCGCCAAGGCCCTGGCACGCATGTCTGCCCAAGGCGACATCCTGGTGGACATGAGCCAGAAACTCACCGTCTCGCAAACCGTCGTGCGCGACACCGACGCCGCCCACGCCAAGAACATGCTGACCCTCGCCACCGCTCTGGCCATCGCCTTCGGCTTGCTGGCCGCCTGGGCGATCACCCGGCAGATCATCATTCCATTGAACCAGACCCTGGTCGTGGCCCAGCGCGTCGCCAGTGGCGACCTGACCCACAACCTGACGTCGCAGCGCCGCGACGAACTCGGCCAGTTGCAGCGTGCCATGCAGAGCATGACCCAAGGCTTGCGCGAACTGATCGGCGGCATCAGCGATGGCGTCACGCAGATCGCCAGCGCCGCCGAAGAGTTGTCTGCCGTCACCGAGCAGACCAGCGCCGGAGTCAACAGCCAGAAGGTCGAGACCGATCAGGTCGCCACCGCCATGAACGAAATGGCCGCTACCGTGCAGGAAGTTGCGCGCAACGCCGAAGAAGCTTCCGAAGCCGCCGTCGCCGCCGACCAGCAGGCCCGTGAGGGTGACAAAGTGGTCGGTGAAGCCATCGCCCAGATCGAACGCCTGGCCAAGGAAGTCGGCCACTCCACCGAAGCCATGGGCGAACTCCAGCGCGAAAGCGACAAGATCGGCAGCGTGCTCGACGTCATCAAGTCCGTGGCCCAGCAAACCAACCTGTTGGCGCTCAACGCCGCCATCGAAGCAGCCCGCGCCGGTGAAGCCGGACGTGGTTTTGCCGTGGTCGCCGACGAAGTCCGCAGCCTGGCCCAGCGCACCCAGAAGTCCACCGAAGAGATCGAAGAGCTGATCGTCGGCCTGCAAAACGGCACCCAGCAAGTGGCGACCATCATGGACAACAGCCGTAGCCTGACCGACAGCAGCGTAGAGTTGACCCGCCGCGCCGGTGGCTCACTGGAAAGCATCACCCGCACGGTGTCGGCGATCCAGGCGATGAACCAGCAGATCGCCGCGGCTGCCGAGCAACAGAGCGCCGTGGCTGAAGAGATCAACCGCAGCGTGCTGAATGTGCGGGATGTGTCGGATCAGACGTCGGCGGCGAGTGAAGAGACCGCGGCTTCCAGCGTTGAGTTGGCACGGTTGGGAACGCATTTGCAGATGCTGGTGGGCAAGTTCAGGGTTTGAGTGGCACCTCATCGCGAGCAGGCTCGCTCACACACTGACCTGCTCGAACACAACACCTGTGCCAGGCACAGGCTCCGTGGGAGCGAGCTTGCTCGCGATTGGAACGGCGCGGTATAACTTTGAAGCCATAAAAAAACCCGCTTTCGCGGGTTTTTTCATTACGCCAACTGAGGCTGCACGCTCAACGGTTTGAGCGGCAACAGTGGCGCATGGGGGTCGGCCTTGACCGACTTGCGCCAGGCGCCCAGCCACTCAGGGTGACCCTCGCTCCAGACTTGCTCATGCAGTCGCGCCAGTGCCACCGGGTCGCTCAACAGTTGCACGCGCTCGTTGTTGGTCAGGCCCTCAGGTCCAACCTTCATCGCGTGCCGCACCCGCTCGATCCGCAGCCACTCAATCGGCTCAGCCTGATTGTGCCGGGAGGTCGCCAGCGAGCATGCCAGGGCGTTCTGCTGTGGGTCGACCACCGAACGGACGAAGCCGTCGTTCAATGCGTGGTAACGGTTTTCGTGGGTGTATTGGTCGGTGGCCAGCAAGGCTTGCGGCGGATTGTATTCCTCCGGGATCAGGAACAGGCTCTCGTCGCGGGACTTCAGGCCAAGGCCGACACGGCTGGAGATCACCGACACCGGAATCGACAGAATCAACGAGCCGACAATCGGCACCAGCCACCACAGGAAGCTCGGGTTCAGCCAGATCACCAGCAAGGCCCAGAAGAAGCCCAGCAGGGTTTGCGGGCCGTGGCGCTTGACCGCTTCGCTCCACGGCGTGGAGTCGTCGTCACGTTGCGGCGAGTTCCAGGTCGCGGCCCAGCCGAGGAACGCGGCAAGCACGAAACGGGTGTGGAAGATCATCCGCACCGGCGCCAGCAGCATGGAGAACAACATCTCCAGCAGCATCGACAGGGTCACCTTGAACTTGCCGCCGAACTCTTTCGCGCCCTTGGCCCAGATCAGGATGATGCTCAACAGCTTCGGCAGGAACAGCAGCACGATGGTGGTCGAGAACAGCGCAATCGCCTTGTCCGGATGCCATTGAGGCCACAGCGGATAGAGCTGGCGCGGTTCGAGGAAGTACTGTGGCTCCATCAGCGTGTTGACCGCCAGCAGCGCGGTCGACAGCACCAGGAAGAAGAACCACAACGGTGCCGACAGGTAGGACATCACGCCGGTCAGGAACACCGCGCGGTGCACCGGGTGCATGCCCTTGACCAGGAACAGGCGGAAGTTCATCAGGTTACCGTGGCACCAGCGACGGTCACGCTTGAGTTCGTCCAGCAGGTTTGGCGGCAGTTCTTCATAGCTGCCCGGCAAGTCGTAGGCAATCCACACGCCCCAGCCAGCACGGCGCATCAACGCAGCCTCTACGAAGTCGTGGGACAGGATCGAGCCGGAGAACGCGCCTTTACCCGGCAACGGCGCCAGGGCGCAGTGGTCGATGAACGGCTTCATGCGGATGATCGCGTTGTGGCCCCAGTAGTGCGATTCGCCCAGTTGCCAGAAGTGCAGGCCGGCAGTGAACAGCGGGCCATACACGCGAGTGGCGAACTGCTGCATGCGCGCATACAGGGTATCCATGCCCGACGCCCGTGGCGCGGTCTGGATGATCCCGGCGTCCGGCGTGGCTTCCATCAGACGCACCAGACTGGTCAGGCACTCGCCACTCATCACGGAGTCGGCGTCGAGTACGACCATGTATTTGTAGTCACCGCCCCAGCGACGGCAGAAGTCGTCGAGGTTGCCGCTTTTACGTTTTACGCGACGACGACGGCGGCGATAGAAAATCTTGCCGAAGCCCCCGGCTTCACGGCAGACGTCCAGCCAGGCCTGTTGCTCGGCGACGCAAATATCGGCGTCGTTACTGTCGCTGAGGACGAAGAAGTCGAAGCGGTCCAGGTCACCCGTGGCCGCCACCGACTCGAAGGTCGCCCGCAGGCCGGCGAATACCCGTGGCACGTCTTCGTTGCAGATCGGCATCACAAGAGCGGTGCGCGCATCCTTCGGAATCGGCTCGTTGCCGGCACTTTTGCCGGAGATACGGTATTTATCGTGGCCGGTCAGCAACTCCAGGAAGCCCATCAGCGCGGTCCAGAAACCGGCCGATACCCAGCAGAACAGAATCCCGAACAGGATCAGGATGCTGGTCTGCAACGCATACGGCAGCACTTGCGTGGCGGTTTGCAGCAGCGGTTGGTGCAGCACTTCGTTGAGGTCGACGAACGACCAGCCCTGGTACGGCATGATGCCTTTCATGTACCAGCCGGCAACGATGGTCTGGCCGAGCATCAGCAGCAACAGAATGTAGCGACGGATCGAACCCACGGTACGCCAGCGCGCGGCCGGCAATACACGCTCGTCCTTCGGCGGCTTCGGCGGGTTGGTACGACCGGTCATCCGGCGCCAGCCACGCACCAGAATGTTGGTGCGCCACGGCTCCGGCACGACCTTGGTCCGCCGGATCGGCGGGGTCGCCTTGAGGCAGACCCGGCCGTTGGCGTCGAGCACCAGCATTTCCGCGTCCTGTAGCTCTTCGGCAGTGCTCAGGGTCAGGCGTTTGCCCACCGAAGCCTGGGCGGCTTCGGTCGGGGCGTCGAACGTCGACGATGAAAGGCGTTCATGCAATTCGCTGAAAGACTGGCAGCCCGCGAGTTCCGCGCGCTGCTGGTCGGTCATCGGCAGATGCGCCAGATACTCGGAAAGAGTTTCTGGCCGTACTTGAGAGTTACTCATCGGCAGGCAACTGATAGCTCCAGGTCTCGGTCAGGACTTCTTCAGTCGGCGCCGATTCCGGTGTGGCTGGGGCCGCGTCGGCAGCGACAGGCTGCTTGGCGTCTTTATTGGCCTGGTCCTTGGCATCTGCAACAGGCTTGGCTTCGGCCTGCTTGGCCTCCGCTTGCCTGGCTTCCTTGTCCGCTTTCTCTTGTTGCTTGGCGGCAACCTTGTCGGCCTTGGCAACCGACGAGTTCGACGACGGAATCGAAGTCTTGGCCAGGTCCGCCGGCACGATGTTCTGCACCAGAGCGGCACGCATCTCGGTGGACTTGCTCGGATCCTTGATCTTCATCCGCAGGGTCAGGCGCCAGCCCTTGGTTTCAGGGTTGTAACGCACGCTGTTTTCCACCAGCTCGGCGTTGTCGCCCACGCTGACCTGGCTGCGAACTTCCGTATCGGCCGGCAATGCCGCCAGGGACGGGCCTTCGAAATCCACCAGGTAGGCAACGCTGCCGTCCGGTTGACGAATCAGGTTGGATTGCTTGACGTCACCGGTGGAACGCAGGGTCTGTTTGACCCAGGCGCTGTCCGGCGCGTGAATCGAGGTTTCATCCATGGTCCAGTGCATACGATAAGCGACATCGAGCGGCTGGCCAGGTTCCGGCAGTTTTTCCGGGTTCCAGAAGGCAACGATGTTGTCGTTGGTTTCGTCAGCGGTCGGAATCTCGACCAGGTCAACAGTGCCCTTGCCCCAGTCACCCTTCGGCTCGATCCAGGCGCTTGGGCGCTTGTCGTACCGGTCGTCGAGGTCTTCGTAGTGGCTGAAGTCGCGGCCACGTTGCAGCAGACCGAAGCCGCGCGGGTTTTCCACGCTGAAGTTGCTCACGGCCAGGTGTTTCGGATTGTTCAGCGGACGCCAGATCCACTCGCCGTTGCCGGCATGGATCGCCAGGCCGCTGGAGTCGTGCAGCTCGCGACGATAGTTCAGTACTTTCGACGGCTGGTTGGCGCCGAACAGGTACATGCTGGTCAACGGGGCGATACCCAGTTTGCCGACCTTGTCACGCAGGAACATCTGCGCCTTGACGTCGACGATGGTGTCGCTGCCCGGACGCAGGGTCAGGCGGTAGGCGCCGGTGGCACGAGGAGAGTCCAGCAGGGCGAAGATCACCAGGTGCTTGTCGCCTGGCTTGGGCTGCTGAATCCAGAATTCGCGAAAACGCGGGAATTCTTCGCCGGACGGCAAGGCGGTATCCAGCGCCATGCCGCGAGCGGACAAACCATAGACGTGCCCCTTGCCGACGACGCGGAAGTAGCTCGCGCCAAGCATGGTCATGATTTCGTCTTGCTTGTCGGCCTTGTTGATCGGGTACAGCACACGGAAACCGGCATAACCCAGTTGTTCAGTGGCCTTGGGATCGAACTGCATGTCGCCGAAATCGAAACGACTCGGATCGTATTTGATCTCTTCGACGGTGTTCGCGGTGATTTCGTTGATTTTCACCGGCGTATCGAAATGCATGCCCTGGTGATAGAAGGACAGCTTGAACGGCGTCTTCTGATCAGCCCACTCGGCTTTTTCCGTCAGAAAACGAATTTTCTGATAGTCCGCGAATTTCATGTCGCGGAACTCGTTCGGCAGGTTACTGCGCGGCGCTTCGTATTTCTGCGCGGCCAGCTCTTTTGCCTTGACCGATACATCATCCAGACTGAATGCCCAAAGCTGACCGGCGCTGAGCAGGCAGAGCAGTGCAGAGCCCGCTACCAGGGCGCTGCGTAACCGTTTGGCAGACAATTTTGGTGCGTTACAGGGACTAACAATCACGAGCAACCCTCGCCGAAAACAGATCAAAAAACCAACGGCCAGTTAAAGGGTCTGCACGGTCTACGGTATGAAAAAACCGCCCTTGCAAACCACTCTTGCCAAGTTGGCGAGCATTGTTCCGACTCCGCTGGGGCGAAATGATTCCCCAATCGGATACGGTCAAGTCTCTACCTAAGTCAAAATGGACCAACGAACGCTGATCCCCGTAGCGCGGGATTATCTAGTAGGCCGCGTTACAACGCATCAGGGGTAACAAAGTATTTATCGCGAAAAAACCCTGTTTTCAGTCGAAATGAGCGTAAAAACTTGTTTCAAACGCTTTCAGGTCTGTAACAGGAAGGTTACCGGGCCATCATTGACCAGGTGCACCTGCATATCCGCGCCGAATCTACCTGATGCCACAGTGCCATGCACCTGTTTCGCTTTGCTTAATAGATAGTCGAACAGCTCCTCGCCCAGCGCTGGAGGGGCCGCAGTCGAGAAACCCGGACGCAGCCCGCTTTTGGTATCGGCAGCCAGGGTGAACTGAGAGACCAGCAGCAGCCCGCCGCCCACATCCGCCAGGGACAGATTCATCTTGCCCTCGGCGTCACTGAATACCCGATAGTTAAGCAGTTTATTAAGAAGTTTGTCGGCGCTGGCCCGCGTATCGTCGGGCTCGACGGCTACCAGGACCAGCAATCCCTGATCGACGGCACCCACAATCTCGCCCCCGACCTCGACTCGCGCGCCGCGCACACGCTGCAGCAGGCCCTTCATGCTTCTTCAGGCGGCAGATCGAGCAGACGCCGGGCCATCTGATCGGCGGCGCGTACCAGCGCGTCGGTGATGCCAGGCTCGGAAGCGGCATGACCGGCATCGCGGATGACCTGCAGTTCGCTGTTCGGCCAGGCCTGATGCAATTCCCAGGCGTTATCCAGCGGGCAGATCACGTCATATCGACCATGGATGATCACACCAGGCAAATGGGCGATCTTGCCCATGTCGCGGATCAACTGGTTCTGCTCCAGGAAGGCGTGATTGGTGAAGTAGTGGCATTCGATGCGGGCAATCGACAGCGCACGTTGCGGCTCGGAGAAACGGTCGACTACCAGCGGGTTGGGACGCAGGGTCGCGGTGCGGCCCTCCCAGGTGGACCAAGCCTTGGCCGCGTGCATCTGGGCGATCTGGTCGTTGCCGACCAGGCGTTTGTGAAACGCGGTGAGCAAGTCACCGCGCTCGTCCAGCGGGATCGGCGCGATGTAGTCCTGCCAGTAATCGGGGAACAGACGGCTGGCGCCGGCCTGGTAGAACCATTCGATTTCCTGCGGACGGCAGAGAAAGATCCCACGCAGGATCAGACCATGTACCCGCTCAGGATGGGTTTGCGCGTAGGCCAGTGCCAGGGTCGACCCCCAGGAGCCGCCAAACAGCACCCATTTGTCGATGCCCAGGTGCTGGCGAATCCTCTCGAGGTCGGCGACCAGATCCCAGGTGGTGTTGTTTTCCAGGCTCGCGTGGGGGGTGGAGCGACCACAGCCACGCTGATCGAAGGTGACAATGCGATAGAGGTTGGGATCGAAGAAGCAACGACTCTGGGCATCACATCCGGCACCGGGGCCGCCGTGGATGAACACCACCGGCAAACCTTCCGGTGAACCGCTTTCGTCGACGTACAGGGTGTGGGTCGCATCGACGGCCAGATCGTGCCGGGCGTAGGGTTTGATCTGCGGGTACAAAGTCTGCATTGCGCACTCCGTAAGGGGTCGAGGTCATCCCTGGGGGGACTTTCTATTATTCTGCCGTCCGGCATCATAAACCCGATTTACGTCAATGAGCATGCCCGTGCGGAGTCAGAGTTTTTCCGCAAGATAACCAAACAGGGTTTCGTACAGTGCATCGACCTCGGCCGCCTGCCCGCGGGCCCGCAAACAGCCATGGACCAAACCCGCGCCGACATACAGCGTGGCAGCAACGCCCGCGGCATTCAGTCGCTCGGCATACAGCACGCCGTCGTCACGCAACGGGTCGAATTGCGCCACGGCGATCAATGCAGGTGGCAATCCGCTGAAGTCCGTGGCGAGCAATGGCATGGCGTAGGCGTCCGGATGGCGGGTGCCTTGCAGGTAAAGCGCGTGATAGCAATCGACGTCACTGCTGCCGAGTAATGGCGCGTCGATGCACTCACTGCGCGACGGCAGGCGGTGATCGCCGCCCAACCCCGGATAGATCAACACCTGCGCGCACGGCACCGGCTCACCGGCATCGCGTAGCGCCAGGCACAACGCCGCCGCGAGGTTGCCACCGGCACTGTCGCCGGCCACCAGCGTACGCGCAGGATCGAGTTGAAACGGCCCGGTGCGCAGTGCTCGCCAGACCTTCAGGCAATCATCGAACGCGGCGGGAAACGGATGCTCCGGTGCCCGGCGGTAATCGACGGCGATCACCCGCACACCGAGTGCCGATGCCCATTCGGCGCAGATGAAATCGTGGGAATCGAGGTCCCCCACCACCCAGCCGCCGCCATGCAGGTAAACGATGCACGACGCACCGCTGGCTGGTGGTTGATAGGAACGAACAGCGACACCAGCCAACTCGAAATCGGCCACATGCAACCCGGCGGGGCGTGCCGGGGTAAACGCCCGGCACATCTCGCTGTAGGCCTGGCGCAACCCGGTGATGCTGCTGTCGGTGCTGTTGAAACTCAGGGTTTTGTCGACGAATGCTGTCATTTGCCTGGAAAGCGGGTAAGGAGCCATGAGCCTGGTGCTCGTTCAGGGAAATGTGTGGGACCCCACCCTGTGGGAGCGAGCCTGCTCGCGAAGAGGCCGGCACATCCAACATCAATGTTGACTGTCAAACCGCCTTCGCGAGCAGGCTCGCTCCCACAGGTCTTGCACAGATCAGACGAGGGTCAGTTCTTCAGGCTGGCCTGAACCGTCGCCATGCCATCCTTGCCATCGAAACTGCTGACACCCGCCAGCCAGCGCTGCAAGTCTTCCGGATGGTCACGCAGCCATTTCTTCGCGACATCCTGAGCCGTCTGGCGCTCCATGATCGGCACCATCAACTGGCTTTCCTGGGCGGCGGTGAAGGTCAGGTTTTCCAGCAGGCGATTGACGTTCGGGCAGCGCTGGGCGTAATCCGGCGCAGTCACGGTGGAAACGGTCGCCGCGCCTTCATTCGGCCCGTACACGTCTTCACTGCCGGTCAGATAGTCGATCTTCATGTTGATGTTCATCGGGTGCGGGGTCCAGCCGACGAACACCACGAACTCCTTGCGATTCACCGCCCGCTGCACGGCCGCCAGCATCCCGGCCTCACCGGACTCGATCAGTTTGAAATCCTTCAGGCCGAAGTGATTGGTTTCGATCATGGTCTTGATCGTGGTGTTGGCGCCGCTGCCCGGCTCGATGCCGTAGATCTTGCCGCCGAGTTGATCCTTGAACCTGGCGATGTCGGCAAAGGTTTTCAAGCCCGCCGCTGCCACATAGTCAGGGACCGCGAGGGTGGCCTGGGCGTCGGCCAGGCTCGGTTTGTCCATGACCTTGACCTGATTGGCAGCCACGAAGGGGGCGATGTTTTTATCCATCGCCGGTTTCCAGTAACCGAGGAAGATGTCCAGGCGCTTGTCGCGGATGCCGGCGAAGATGATTTGCTGCACGGCGCTGGTCTGCTTGCTTTCGTAGCCCAGACCGTTGAGCAGCACATCGGCCATGCCACTGGTGGCGATCACGTCGGTCCAGTTGACCACGCCCATACGCACGGTTTTGCAGGAGGCATCGTCCGCGGCCATGGCGCCGGCGCTCAACAGCGCGGTACCGCAGAAGATTGAGAGACAGCGGGTGAACAGACCTTTGGGGCTTGTCATGGATAGCATTCTCGTGCGGCAGCGGATTATTGTCGGGGCGGTGTCTTTGTGCACCGTGGCCAGAACATTACGCAGCAGACGAGTGGTAGAAGCGAACTGTGGCGACCGTGTTTTGCACGGTGGCGACTTGTAGGAGCGAGCTTGCTCGCGATGGAGGACAACGATGACGCGGGCTGCCTGAATGCATACGTTGACCTGACGTTTTTCGCGAGCAAGCTCGCTCCTACAGAGACCGCACCAAGCCTTAATGCCCGTAGTGCTTCTCGCCCCAGGCCAACAACCCTTGCAGCAACTCCTTCAACACCACCCGCGTCGGCTCCGCCAGATCCGGGCGATAACGGAACGGCTCGAACTCTTCCATGTAGGTGCACTGCCCCAGCTCCAGTTGCACCGCATGGATGTTCTCGGCCGGGTTGCCGTAATGGCGGGTGATGTGGCCGCCCTTGAAGCGCCCGTTGAGTACGTGAGTGTAGTTGTCGTGAAGCGCACAGATCGCTTCCAGTCGCGTCGCAAGCTGTGGATCGCAACTGGCGCCATTGAAGGTGCCGAGGTTGAAGTCCGGCAGTTTGCCGTCGAACAGGTGCGGGATGATCGAGCGGATCGAATGCGCGTCGAACAGCAACGCGTAGCCGAACTCGGCCTTCATCCGCGCCAGTTCCTGCTGCAAGGTGCTGTGATACGGCGTCCAGATCTGCTCCAGATAAGTCGCACGCTCATCGGCAGAAGGCTCCAACCCTTCACGGAACAACGGTATACCGTCGAACAGCGTGGCCGGGTACAGGCCAGTGGTCGCGCCCACGTACAGCGGCTTGTCGTCGGATGGCCGGTTCAGATCGATGACGAACCGCGAATACTCGGCGGCCAGGGTGCTGGCGCCCAGCTCGGCGGCGAAATCGTACAACTGCGGGATGTGCCAGTCGGTGTCCGGCAGGCTTTTCGCGTCAGGGATCAATCCGGCTTCGACCGCCGGAGTCAGGCGCACGCCGGCGTGGGGCATGCTGATCAGCAGCGGTACGCGGCCTTGTTTGAAGTTCAGAACCTTATCCACAACAGATCTCCTACAGACTTGATTCGACGCCGTGGCGCACGACGCGTTTTTCCAGGTCGCCGCCCAGCCAGTAACACAGGTCGGCCGGACGATCGATTTGCCAGGCGACGAAATCCGCGACCTTGCCGACTTCCAGCGAACCATGGGTGTCGGCCATGCCCAGCGCGGTGGCGGCGTGAATCGTCGCGCCAGCCAAGGCTTCTTCCGGGGTCATGCGGAAACAGGTGCAGGCCATGTTCAGCATCAAGCGCAACGACAGCGCCGGCGAGGTGCCCGGGTTGAGGTCGCTGGCGATGGCGATTTTCACGCCGTGCTTGCGCAGGGCGTCCATCGGTGGCAACTGGGTTTCACGCAGGAAGTAAAAGGCACCGGGCAACAGCACCGCGACCGTGCCGGATTCAGCCATGGCAATGGCGTCATCCTCGGTCATGAATTCCAGGTGATCGGCAGACAGCGCGTGATAACGCGCCGCCAGGCTCGAACCATGCAGCGACGACAATTGCTCCGCGTGCAGTTTCACCGGCAACCCCAGTTCCTGGGCTGTGATGAAGACGCGCTCGACCTGTGCAGGCGAGAACGCCAGGTATTCACAAAATGCGTCCACCGCATCCACCAGCCCTTCGGCGGCCAGAGCCGGGAGCATCTCGGCGCAGATGTGATCGATGTAGTCGTCAGCGCGATCCTTGTACTCCGGCGGCAAAGCGTGAGCCGCCAGGCAGGTGCTGCGCACGCTGACCGGCAATTCGGCGCCGAGGCGACGGGCCACGCGCAGCATCTTGCGTTCGTTGGCCAGGTCCAGGCCGTAGCCTGACTTGATTTCGATGCTGGTGACGCCATCACGCATCAGGCTTTTCAGGCGTTTGGCGGCACTGGCGAACAATTCATCTTCGCTGGCCGCGCGGGTGGCGCGCACGGTGCTGGCGATGCCGCCACCGCTGGCGGCGATTTCCGCATAGCTGACGCCTTGCAGGCGCTGCTCGAATTCACCGCTGCGGTTTCCGCCGAACACCGTGTGGGTGTGGCAGTCGATCAGGCCCGGTGTGACCCAGGCCCCGTTCAAATCATTGACGGCCGGGTACTCGCCCGCCGGCAACTCACCGCGCGGGCCGATCCACTCAATGTGCGCTCCTGACGTCACGATGGCCGCGTCCTCGATGATCGAGTAGACGCCTTGTGCCATGGTTGCGACGTGACAGTGTTGCCAGAGCGTTTTCATCCTTGGCCTCCATTAGGTTATCGATGAGAAAAAACAGGGTCCTGTGTCACCAGGGCAGCCTGGCCCGCCGCCGGTTTCACCCATGTCAGGTAAGCCAGCACCAGCAACACGATCCAGACCACGCCGACGATCAGCGCCGCCTGGGTGTCCGGGAAATAGCCCAGCACGCCGAAAATGAACAGCATGAAGGCAATCGCCGCCGCCGGCGCATAGGGCCAGAACGGTACCGGGAATTTCAGTTGTGCAACCTGCTCGGCGCTCATGGACCGGCGCATCGCCACTTGGGTCACCAGAATCATCAGCCAGACCCACACAGTGGCAAAGGTCGCGATGGAAGCGATCAACAGGAACACGTTTTCCGGGATCAGGTAGTTCAGCAAAACGCCCAGCAACAGTGCGGCACTCATCACCACGACCGTCATCCATGGCACGCCATTGCGCGACAGGCGGGCGAAGCCCTTGGGTGCATGCCCTTGCTGGGCCAGACCGAACATCATGCGGCCAGCGCCGAAGATGTCACTGTTGATCGCCGAAATCGCCGCCGTGATCACCACGATATTGAGGATGGTGGCCGCCGAGCTGATCCCCAGCTTGTCGAAAATCTGCACGAACGGGCTGCCCTGGCTGCCGATCTGCTGCCATGGAAAGATCGACATCAACACCAGCATCGTCAGCACGTAGAACAGCAGGATCCGCAACGGAACAGCATTGATCGCCCGGGGCAGCACGTGCTGCGGGTCCTTGGCTTCACCTGCCGTTACGCCGATGATTTCAATACCGCCAAACGCAAACATCACCACCGCGAACGAAGCAATCAGACCGCTCATGCCATTGGGCATGAAGCCGCCATGGCTCCAGAGGTTGCTGATGTCGGTCGCTTGGCCGGGGGCCGAGCTGATGCCGAACCACATGATGCCGAAACCACCCAGGATCATCGCGATGATAGCCGCGACCTTGAGCAGCGACAGCCAGAACTCCATTTCACCGAAGACTTTGACGTTGCACAGGTTCAGGCCGCCGACGATGGAAACGACACCCAGCACCCAGATCCAGCGGGAGACTTCCGGGAACCAGAAGCCCATGTAGATACCGAACGCCGTGACGTCGGCCATGCCGACGATGACCATTTCAAATGCGTAGGTCCAACCGAGGACAAAGCCCGCCATCGGCCCCAGGTAAGTGCTGGCGTACTGGCCGAACGAGCCGGTCACCGGGTTATGCACCGCCATCTCACCGAGGGCGCGCATGACCATGAACACCGCCGCGCCACCGATCAGGTAAGCGAGCAATACCGCGGGCCCGGCCATTTGAATGGCCGAGGCGGAACCATAAAACAGCCCGGTGCCGATCGCCGACCCCAGCGCCATGAAGCGAATATGTCGGGCAGAGAGCCCGCGTTTCAAACCTTTTTCTGCCTGTTGCATTTCTCGTCCCTAATTATTGTTATTCGACGCAAAATCGAATCGCTGGCAAGCCAGCTCCTACAGGTTCAGTACGATCCATGTGGGAGCGGGCTTGCTCGCGAAGGGGTCATTACAGGCTAGGCAACAACTTCGCCGTCACCAGCTCGTTCAGGCAACGCGAGGCCAACAATTCAGACGCCGCATTGATGTCCGGCGCGAAGAAGCGGTCTTTCTCGTAGAACGGCACGTCAGCACGCAAGATGGCACGGGCCTTTTCCAGTTTCGGCGAGGTCTTCAAGCCATTGCGCAGGTCCAGGCCCTGAACGGCCGCCAGCCATTCCACGGCGAGAATCCCACGGGTGTTCTCGGCCATTTCCCACAGACGCTTGCCAGCCGCTGGCGCCATCGATACGTGGTCTTCCTGGTTGGCGGAAGTCGGCAGGCTGTCCACCGAATGCGGATGGGACAGGGCCTTGTTCTCGCTGGCCAGTGCCGCCGCGGTCACCTGGGCGATCATGAAGCCGGAGTTCACGCCACCGTTGGCCACCAGGAACGGCGGCAGTTGCGACATGTGCTTGTCCATCATCAGCGAGATACGGCGCTCGCTCAGGGAACCGATTTCAGCGATGGCCAGCGCCATGTTGTCAGCGGCCATGGCCACCGGCTCGGCGTGGAAGTTGCCACCGGAGATCACGTCGCCTTCAGCGGCGAACACCAACGGGTTGTCGGAAACGGCGTTGGCTTCGATCGCCAGCACTTCGGCCGCCTGACGGAACTGAGTCAGGCAGGCGCCCATGACTTGTGGCTGGCAGCGCAGAGAGTACGGGTCCTGGACCTTCTCGCAGTTTTCGTGGGAGTCGGAGACTTCGCTGCGCTCGCCCAGCAGGTCGCGGTAAGCGGCGGCGGCGTCGATCTGGCCTTTCTGGCCACGGGCAGCGTGGATGCGTGCGTCGAACGGCGAGCGCGAGCCCAGGACCGCTTCAACGGTCAGGCCGCCCAGTGCCAAGGCACCGGCGAACAGGTCTTCGCCTTCGAACAGGCCACGCAGGGCAAAAGCAGTGGACACCTGAGTGCCGTTGAGCAGCGCCAGGCCTTCTTTCGCAGCCAGGGTCAGCGGGGTCAGACCCGCAACTTTCAGCGCTTCGGTGGCTTCCATCCACTCGCCTTTGTAACGCGCCTTGCCTTCGCCCAGCAGCACCAGCGACATGTGGGCCAGAGGCGCCAGGTCACCGGAAGCACCGACCGAACCTTTCAATGGAATGTGCGGGTACACCTCAGCGTTGATCAGGGCGATCAGCGCGTCGATCACCACTCGGCGGATGCCGGAGAAACCACGGCTCAGGCTGTTGACCTTGAGCACCATGATCAAACGCACCAGGTCATCGCTGATCGGCTGGCCGACACCGGCGGCGTGGGACAGCACCAGCGAGCGCTGCAGGTTTTCCAGGTCTTCGCTGGCGATGCGGGTCGAGGCCAGCAGGCCGAAACCGGTATTGATGCCGTAGGCGGTGCGGTTCTCGGCGAGGATCTGTTCCACGCAGGCAACACTGGCTTCGATCTGGGCCGAGGCGCTGTGGTCGAGGGTCAGTTTCACCGGCTGCTGGTAGACGTCACGCAGTTGGGCGAGGGTCAGTTGGCCGGGAATCAGGTTTAGCGCAGTCATTTTGTGCTCCTTTTGAGAGTTGTTATTAACTCACCAGACGCTCCGGAGATGTCCGTTGTCCGTCGCGTCTGCCTTTTGGGGAGACGCGCCTTGGCACGCTGGTGTTGTGGAAGTCAGTTCAGTTCTGGAAAAGCGTTGTGCAGCAAAATCGGGTCTTTCAATACCGCAGCAGCGGCGGCAATGTCCGGTGCCAACCAGCGATCCTGGTCGTAGGGGGCAACATGCTCGCGCAGCAGACGCCAGGCAGTATCGGTGCCCGCGCCGAAGCGTTGTTCTTTGAGGAACTCGAACGCCTGGGCCGCCAACAGGTACTCGATGGCGAGGATCTGCGTGCAGTTTTCCAGCGCGCGGTGCAGCTTCAGCGCGGCGTTGGTGCCCAGGCTCAGGTGGTCTTCCTGCAAACCCGACGTCACGTAGTTATCCAGCACCGCCGGTTGCGCCAGTTGACGATTCTCCGCGCACAGCGAAGCGGCCACGTATTGCACGATCATCATCCCGGAGTTGACACCCGGGTTGGCCACCAGGAAGGCCGGCAGGCCGCTGACGTGCGGATTGATCAAGCGGTCCAGGCGACGCTCGGCGATGGAGCCGATTTCCGCCATGGCAATCGCCAGCAGGTCCGCCGCCATTGCCACGGACTGGCCGTGGGGGTTGGCCTGGGACACCACGCGGTAATTGTCCGCGGTGCCCAGCACCAACGGGTTGTCGGTGGCGCCGTTGAGTTCGGTTTCGATCTGTTGGGTCGCGTGTACCAATTGGTCGCGAGCGGCGCCGTGCACCTGCGGAATCGAGCGAATGCTCAGGGCGTCTTGCGTACGAATGCCTTTGCTCTTGGCGATCACTTCGCTGCCGTCGAGCAAGGCCCGCAGGTTGATCCCGACCTGCTGCATGCCAGGGTGCGGCTTGAGCGCGATGATCTCGGCATCGAACGCGTCGATCTGCCCGCGCTGGGCTTCGAAGCTCATGGCACCGATCACGTCGGCCCACTCCAGCAGGCGCGCGGCATCGGCAATCGCCAGGCAGCTCAGGCCGGTCATGCACGGCGTACCGTTGACCAGGCACAAACCGTCCTTGGCCCCGAGCCTGACCGGTTGCAGGCCTTCTTCGGCCAACGCTTGCTGCGCAGAAACGATCTGGCCGCGATAGCTGACATTGCCGACACCCAGCAGCGCGATGCCGATGTGTGCCATGTGGGTCAGGTAGCCCACGGAACCCTGGGACGGCACTTGCGGGGTGATGCCACGGTTGAGCAGCGCCAGCAGGGCTTCGACGACCTGACGGTGCAGGCCGGATTTGCCGTGGCTGTAGTTGACCACGGCGGCGCACATGATCGAGCGGGTCTGCTCGTTGGTCAGTGGCGCGCCAACGCCACAGGCGTGGCTGAGCAAGGTGTTGCGTGACAACTGGCTGAGTTGTTCGTCCTGCAGCGAGACGTTGCACAGCGCACCCAGGCCGGTGTTGATGCCGTAGGCACGTTCGCCGCTGGTGACGATGCGCTGGACGATGGCCTGCGCGTTTTCGATGCGCGCCCAGATCGGTGCCGACAGCTCAAGCTGTGCGCCATCGCGGGCCACGGCGACCACGTCCTGCCAAGTGACCTGCGCTTCGGTGATAACGATTTTTTCAGCCTGGGACATCTTCAACCTCATCCAAATATTGATGCAGCTTCACCGCCGCCTTCGCGAGCAGGCTCGCTCCCACATTGGAATGCATTTCCCTGTGGGAGCGAGCCTGCTCGCGAAGGGGCCAGCTCACTCACTGCAAATCTCTCAAACCACCGCCGCCCGACGCTGCACAAAGCGGTCGACATATTCATCCGCCGGCGAATGCAGGATCTCTTTCGGCGTGCCGACCTGGATCAGGCGGCCATCCTTGAGGATCGCAATGCGGTTGCCGATGCGCACGGCTTCGTCGAGGTCGTGGGTGATGAAAACGATGGTCTTGTGCAGGGTCTTTTGCAGTTCCAGCAACTGGTCCTGCATTTCGGCGCGGATCAGCGGGTCGAGGGCGCTGAAGGCCTCGTCCATCAGGATGATGTCGGTGTCCGCCGCCAGGGCGCGGGCCAGGCCCACACGTTGACGCATGCCGCCGGAGAGCTGGTGCGGGTATTTGTTTTCGTAGCCCTTGAGGCCCACGGTGTTGATCCAGTGCAGCGCACGCTCGGCGCACATGGCTTTGGTTTCGCCACGGATTTTCAGGCCGTAGGCGACGTTGTCCAGCACGCTCTTGTGCGGCAACAGGCCGAAGCTCTGGAACACCATGCTGATCTTGCGCCGACGAAATTCGCGCAGGGCTTCCATGTCGTATTGCAGGATGTCCACGCCGTCCACCAGGATCGCGCCGCTGGTCGGGTCGATCAGGCGGTTGAAGTGGCGGACCAGGGTCGACTTGCCGGAACCCGACAGGCCCATGATCACGAAGATCTCGCCGCTGCCGATGCTCAGGGACAGGTCGTTCACGCCGACCACGCAGCCGGTCTCGGCCAGCACCTGATCCTTGGTCTTGCCCTGGCCGATCATGGCCAGCGCATCCTTGGAACGGTTGCCGAAAATCTTGAAGACGTTCTTGACTTCGATCTTGCTCACGGTTGCGTTGTTCATTTGCTCACCTCATGCCGTGCGCGACCGTACGCTTGTGTAATGCGGTCGATCACCACGGCCAGAATCACGATCGCCAGACCGGCTTCAAGGCCACGTCCGACGTTGAGGGTCTGAATCCCCACCAGCACGTCTTCACCCAGGCCACGGGCACCGATCATCGAGGCAATCACCACCATCGACAGGGCCATCATGGTGGTCTGGTTGATCCCGGCCATGATGCTCGGCAGGGCCAGAGGCAGTTGCACGCCGAACAGTTGCTGCCAGCGGTTGGCACCGAAGGCGTTGATCGCTTCCATCACTTCGCCGTCAACCTGGCGAATGCCCAGATCGGTCAAGCGGATCAGTGGCGGCGCGGCGTAGATCACCGTGGCGAAAATCGCCGGGACCTTGCCCAGGCCAAACAGCATCAGCACCGGGATCAGGTACACGAAGCTCGGCATGGTCTGCATGATGTCCAGCAACGGCATCAATATCGAACGCAGGCGATTGCTGCGCGCCGAGAGAATGCCCAGCGGAATGCCGATCAACACCGAAATGATCGTCGCCACCATCATCAGCGCCAGGGTCTGCATCAGCTTGTCCCAGAGGCCGACCGCACCCACCAGAAACAGCAGACCGACGATGACGCCAGTGGTCACGACCTTGCGGGTCGCATGCCAGGCCACACCGGCCACGATCGCCAGCATCAGCCACCAGGGTGCAGCGCGCAGCAGGCTTTCGAGATTGACGATGGCCCACAACAGGGTGTCGGAGATGCTGCGAAAAACGTCGCCGTAGTTGGTGACCAGCGAATCGACCCAACCGTTGACCCAGTCGGCGATGGAAAAGGTAAAGCTTTCGGGAAACATAAGAGACTCTCAATCAAGGGGTTGCGATCAAGCGTCCGACTGCCGTTGCCGACAGCCGGAAAAGCCCAACCTACAAGGCCGCGTCGATTTTCTTGGCTGCGTCTTCGCTCACCCATGCGTGCCAGACTTCAGGATGTTCCTTCAGGAAGATCTTGGCCAGTTTTGGCGACTCGATCCGCTCTTTGGTCATGCGCCCAAGGTTCTGGTTCAGCAGGTCGATTGGCACGTTGACCTTTTCCAGCACGGCCACCAGTTCCGGTGCTTCGTCGTGGAAGGTCTTGGACAGGCCGACCTTGATGGTCACGGTCTTGTTCACGCCTGGTTTCTCTTCGAGTTTGACCACGTCGATCTGGCCCATCAGCGGGGTTGGCGACCAGTAGTAGAACAGGATCGGCTCGCCACGCTTGTAGCTCGACAGCACGGCGGCATCCAGTGCCGGGCCGGTGCCTGGGCGGAAGTTGGTGTAGGTGCTTTCCAGGCCGTAGCTTTTCAGCATTTCGCTGTTGTCCAGCTCACAGGTCCAACCGGCCGGGCAGTTGTAGAAACGGCCCTTGGACGGCTCTTCGGCGTCCTTGAAGATCGCCGAGTATTTGCCCAGGTCAGCAATGTTTTTCAGGTCCGGGGCCTTGGCTTCCAGCTTGCGCTTGGCGTCGCCTTCGATCACGTAGCGCGGCACGTACCAGCCTTCGATCGCGCCAACCACCGGCGCGCCGACACCGACGACCTTGCCGGCCTTCTCGGCCTTGTTCCAGACTTCGCTGCGGCCGACCCATTCTTCGGCAAACACTTGAATATCGTTGCTGCCCAAGGCGTTTTCCATGGTGATGGAGTTGCCCGGCAGGCTGTCAGTCTTGCAGTCGTAGCCTTTCTCCAACACGACTTGCATCACATCGGTCAGCAGCATGGCGCTTTCCCAGTTCAAACCGGCGAACTTCACCGGTTTGCCCGACTCGCACCAACCCGCCGCCTGAGTGGCGCCAGCGCTGGCCAGCAGGCCCATGGAAAGCAATGTGGTCAGCAGGGTCTTGTTCGATTTCATTGTTGTGACGCTCCTAATCATGAATTGGCTTACGGCAGTCAAGAGGCATCCAGCCCTGTCCACGTCCAATCAGGCCTGCGCCGCAGCGCGACCGACATTCAGCTTTTGTTCGGTGACAGCGTCCTGCTCGAAACGGCAGGATCAAACGGTCTGGTATTGCGTAATGCCGCTGCGTGGCCAGTGAGAGCGAGCGAACTCGCTCTCACATAAAAGCAGCTCCCACAGATCAGGTGTTACTTGCCGGTAATCATCGGCAGGTTCAGCCCTTGTTCCTTGGCGCAGTCGATGGCGATCTGGTAACCGGCATCGGCGTGACGCATAACGCCAGTGGCCGGGTCGTTGTGCAGCACGCGAGCGATACGCTCGGCCGCTTCGTCAGTACCGTCGCAGACGATCACCATGCCCGAGTGCTGGGAGAAGCCCATGCCGACGCCGCCGCCGTGGTGCAGGGAAACCCAGGTCGCGCCGCTCGCGGTGTTGAGCAAGGCGTTGAGCAGTGGCCAGTCGGAAACGGCGTCGGAACCGTCTTGCATCGATTCGGTTTCGCGGTTCGGGCTCGATACCGAACCGGAGTCCAGGTGGTCGCGGCCGATCACGATGGGCGCGGACAACTCGCCGCTGCGTACCATTTCGTTGAACGCCAGGCCCAGCTTGGCGCGCAGGCCCAGGCCAACCCAGCAGATTCGTGCCGGCAGACCCTGGAAGCTGATGCGCTCGCGGGCCATGTCCAACCAGTTGTGCAGGTGGGCGTCGTCCGGGATCAGTTCCTTGACCTTGGCGTCGGTCTTGTAGATGTCTTCAGCGTTGCCCGACAGTGCAGCCCAACGGAACGGGCCGATGCCACGGCAGAACAGCGGACGGATGTAGGCCGGTACGAAACCCGGGAAGTCGAATGCGTTTTCCACGCCTTCTTCCTGCGCCATCTGACGGATATTGTTGCCGTAGTCGAAGGTCGGTACGCCCATTTTCTGGAACTCGAGCATCGCTTTGACGTGCACGGCCATCGATTGCTTGGCGGCCTTTACCACAGCGGCTGGCTCGGTCTTGGCGCGAGCGCGGTATTCGTCCCAGGTCCAGCCGGCCGGCAGGTACCCGTTGAGCGGGTCGTGGGCGCTGGTCTGGTCGGTAACCATGTCCGGGCGTACGCCACGCTTGACCAGTTCCGGCAGGATTTCAGCGGCGTTGCCCAGCAGTGCGATGGAAATCGCCTTGCCTTCTTTGGTGTACTTGGCGATGCGGGCCAGAGCGTCGTCGAGGTCGGTAGCCTGCTCATCGACGTAGCGGCTTTTCAGACGGAAATCGATGCTGATCTGCTGGCATTCGATGTTCAGCGAGCAAGCGCCGGCCAGGGTTGCAGCCAGAGGCTGGGCGCCACCCATGCCGCCAAGGCCAGCGGTCAGTACCCACTTGCCCTTGAGGTCATCGTTGTAGTGTTGGCGACCGGCTTCGACGAAGGTTTCGTAGGTGCCTTGGACGATGCCCTGGCTACCGATGTAGATCCAGCTGCCGGCGGTCATCTGGCCGTACATGGCCAGGCCTTTGGCGTCCAGTTCGTTGAAGTGTTCCCAGCTCGCCCAGTGTGGAACCAGGTTGGAGTTGGCGATCAGTACGCGCGGGGCATTGCTGTGGGTCTTGAACACGCCGACCGGCTTGCCGGACTGCACCAGCAAGGTCTCGTCGTCGTTCAGGTTGGTCAGGCTTTCGACGATCTTGTCGTAGCATTCCCAGTTACGTGCAGCGCGACCGATACCACCGTAAACCACCAGTTCTTTAGGGTTCTCGGCGACTTCCGGGTCGAGGTTGTTCATCAGCATGCGCAGCGGCGCTTCGGTCAGCCAGCTCTTGGCGGTCAGCTTGTTACCGCGTGCGGCACGGATTTCAACGTCACGAAACTTGGTACGTTTAATGTCAGTCACGAAAAAGACTCCTCAGCAATCAATCCAAACCAACCCAGGCAGTGGGCGAGCAAGCCAATGGGCATCAGTGCACACCGGCGAATCAGTGGACGATGGTTGAGTCTTCGTGACTCATACGCATACGTCTTTACTTGTACATACAAGCATATGCAATCAAGCGGCCAACTTGTTGGATGAGCATTCAAGAAAAATTCGGAAATGGCTGGAGAGCGCCTGAAACAAGGGTTGTGGCGAAGATGAAATTTTTTGAGGGGGATTTTTGTGGCGAGGAGATTTTGTTACTTGAGCGTGGTTTTGCGCCACGCTGGGGCGTTCGGTAACAACGTGGTGCGCTGTGGGAAACGTAATTTGGAAGGGAAACGACATCGCGAGCAAACCCAACCCTGTAGGAGCGAGCTTGCTCGCGAAAAACACATGGGCGCCGCAGGGCATCTGGTTTTACGCGTTATCGTTCACGACCATCGCGAGCAAGCTCGCTCCTACAGGAGATCAGCGCGTTGTCAGTTCGATCACGCAGCAGGCGCCATTGCTGGAGACTTCCAGCAGCCCGGTGTTACCGTCCAGTTGCAGGCAATCATGCCGACCCAGTTGCGAAGCGTTGTCACCGACCTTCACTTCCAGCGCTTCACTAATACTGAATACCAGCACCGTATCCGCCGAGCTGAAGAACCGCTGCTCGCCGCTCAACCACTGCAACCGCGCAGCGTAACGCTGCGGCGCGTAAATCAGGTTGAAATCGCGAATCGGACCGCCGAGCAATGTGCAGGAAACCTTGCTTTCACCGCTGAAGGCAAACGGGTCCAGCGGTAACAGTGGCCGCGTAACCTGGCCGTCAACCGACAGCGACATGCCGTCGCCCTGCAACACGGTGATCACCCGCTCGTAACCGGCGAAGGTGGAAAACCCGCCCGACTCGCCTATGTCGGCAATCGACAGGCGCCAGCCAAAGCCATCCAGGCCGGTGCCGGCATCGCGGGTGATTTCTTCGGTGCTGCCGCCGCCGTTTTTCCAGGGCATGCGCGGGTAATCTTTGGCGCGTAGAACTTTCAGACTGCTCATTTATGGAACCGACCTTCCAGACGATGACGGGAACCGGGGTGGATCAAGCGGGCGGCGGTCACCGGCTGACGACCGGACCAGGTGCGGCGACGGATCAGCAGGCACGGTTCGCCTTTTTCAATCTGCAGCAATTTGCATTCGGACGCCTCGGCCAGGATCGCCTCGACCACGTGCTCGCCTTCGGTCAGCGGCGCGACCTGGTTCAGATAGGCGTATGGCGTTTGCAGGGTGAAGTCCTGTTTGAGGTAGTCCGGTGCCACCAGCGCGTTGACGAAACGGTCTTCGATTTGCACCGGAATATCGTTTTCGAAATGCACGATCAGCGAATGGAACACCTTCTGCCCTTCGCGCATGTCCAGGGCCAGGGCGCGCTCGGAGCCGGCGGCCTCTTCTTCAAGGGTGATGACCTTGCAGGTATGGCGATGACCGCGAGAGGCGATTTCGTCGGCGATGTTGTGCACTTCAAACAGGGCTGACTGGCTTTTCGGCTCGGCGACGAACGTACCGACGCCTTGCATGCGCACCAACAGGCCATCGGCGGTCATCTCGCGCAGGGCGCGGTTGATGGTCATGCGGCTGAAGCCCAACTGGCTGACCAGCTCGCTTTCCGACGGAACGCGGTAGTGCGGCGGCCAGTTTCCACTGTCGATTTGCTGGGTGATCATTTGTTTGACGCGGGCGTACAGGGGCGCCGGACTGTCGCCCATGTTCGCGGCCAACGGAGAGACTGGAGGCGGAGTCGGCACGGTTAATCCTTGGTCGTTTGGATAGGGTTGCTAGCTTGCCGGAGTTTACCGGGCAGGCAAACGTCTGTATATGTATATACAAATAACACACGATGGGGTGCTGAACCATGTCCGCCTTCTTTGCCGAACGCGCGCTGCTGCCTAGTGGATGGGCCAACAATGTACGTCTTGAGGTCAACGCCGACGGCGTATTGACCCATATCCAGGCCGATTCCAACGCAGATGACGCCGAACGGTTAAGCGGTCCGCTGCTGCCTGGCATGCCGAACCTGCACTCCCACGCCTTCCAGCGGGCCATGGCCGGGCTGGCGGAAGTGGCGGGCAATCCGAACGACAGTTTCTGGACCTGGCGCGACCTGATGTATCGCCTCGTCGGAAAAATCAGCCCGGAACAACTCGGCGTCATCGCTCGTCAGCTGTACATCGAAATGCTCAAGGCCGGTTACACATCGGTGGCGGAATTTCATTACGTACACCATGACACCAATGGCCAGCCTTACGCGGACCCGGCCGAACTGGCCCTGCGTATCAGCCAGGCCGCAGGTTCCGCCGGTATCGGCCTGACCCTGCTGCCGGTGCTCTACAGCCACTCCGGTTTCGGCGGCCAAGCGCCGAACGACGGTCAGCGTCGTTTTATCAACAGCACCGAAAACTACCTCAAGCTGCAATCGCGCCTGCAACCGGTGCTGGCGCAGCAACCGGCGCAAGCCCTGGGCCTGTGTTTTCACTCGCTGCGCGCGGTCACGCCGCAACAGATCAGCGAAGTGCTGGCGGCCAGCGACAAGCAATGCCCGGTGCACATCCATATCGCCGAGCAACAGAAAGAAGTCGACGACTGCCTGACCTGGAGCGGTCGTCGTCCGCTGCAATGGCTGTACGAAAACGTCGACGTCGATCAGCGCTGGTGCCTGGTCCACGCGACTCATGCCAACCCGGAAGAAGTCACGTCGATGGCCAGGAGCCGCGCCATTGCCGGCCTGTGCCTGACCACCGAAGCCAACCTGGGCGACGGGATTTTCCCGGCGGTGGATTTCCTCGCCCAGGGCGGTCGCATGGGTATTGGTTCCGACAGCCATGTGTCGTTGAGCGTGGTGGAAGAATTGCGTTGGCTGGAATACGGCCAGCGTCTGCGTGACCAGCGGCGTAATCGTTTGTATGGCGCGGATCAGCCGATGGTCGGCCGCACACTGTTTGATGCCGCGCTGGATGGCGGCGCCCAGGCATTGGGCCAGCCGATTGGCACCCTGGCAGTCGGCAAGCGCGCTGACTGGCTGGTGCTCGATGGCAACGACCCGTACCTGGCAACGGCCAGCGGCGACGGGATTCTAAACCGCTGGTTGTTTGCCGGTGGCGATCGCCAGGTGCGGGATGTGTTGGTCAATGGCCAGTGGGTGGTGCGTGACGGGCGGCATGCTGATGAGGAAGAAAGCAGCCGCGCCTTCACTCAGGTCCTGCGCGATCTTCTGAACTAACGCAAAAACCCTGTAGGAGCGAGCCTGCTCGCGATGGTGTATCAGTCGACATCGCTGTGTCTGACACTCCATCGCGAGCAGGCTCGCTCCTACAGGGTCATGCGTTGTTAGTTGGACGTCTCGGCCATCTGCTGTTCCGACGCCCGCCAGATCAGCCGCGTGGTGTCATAACCCTGCTGACGTGCCTTGCTCAGCAGTTCCTCACGCACGACACCGTTCACGGTTGGTGTGCGCGACAACAGCCACAAATACTTCCGGCTCGGATCACCGACAATGGCGGTCTTGTAGTCATCGCTGACATACAGCACCCAGTATTCACCCTTCGCCGTACCCGGGATCAGCCTGGAGAACCAGGTGTCGAATTCGACCCACAACTTGTCGCTCTTGCCCGGCACCTGTGGATAGGCCGTGCCCTTGACCTCTTCCCATTGCCACTGTGCCGTCAGGCAGCGGTTCAACACCGCGACATTGCCGTCAGGCTTGAGCGTGTAATGGGCTTCGGATTGCGCGCAGTCGCGCTGGAAGTACATCGGCATACGAGCCAGCTCGTACCAGGTGCCCTGGTAGCGCTTGAGGTTGACGCTATTGACCGTCTTGGGGGCCAATGGGTCCTGGCCAGATGTGGCACAGCCAGCCAACACCAGGCCGGCAAAAAGGATGATCAATAACCGCTTCATTATTTTTCTCCCGTGGGCGATCGCCCCGGTTTACTTCAGGCCTTGGCCGGAAAACATCAGCACTTTGTCACCGGCGAACTGCACGCTGATAAAGCTGTTCTTGTCGCCCCAGGTGCAGCTGGACATGCCGAGCGCGCCTGAACAATCGGCGGGTTTGCCCAACAGGGTCTCCACATCGGCCTTGGCCATGCCGGCGGAGAGCTTCGAGTAGTTTTCCTGATTGACCTTGCTGCAGGCAGCGAGCAATACGCAGAACGAAAGCAGGGCGATGGAACGCAACGACATGGTGAAACTCCGGGGGCGTAGGGGATTGGCATGGCTGCCAAGCTGAAGCTTAGAAGAGAAAACCCCTGTCAGGTTCCCTGCCCGGCAGGCTATTTATCGGGCCACTCGTCTACCTTTTGCCGAAAATCAGCCACTTTGCCTGTTTACCGGGCATTTCGTCGTTTTTCAGAGATTGCGCCTAATCTTTGGCGCTGTTCAGTCGACATAAATGCAACGCAAAGCCACGTCGGTGGCATTTGCCCTCCCATTTTGTAGAACAGCCCCTCTGCGGTAGCTCATCCATGACCAGAAACATGAAGTTCAGCCACAAGATATTGCTGGCTGCCGCCCTCGTAGTGGCCGTCGCATTCGCTTGTTTCATCCTGTTCAACGACTATCGCCAACGCGAAACCTTGCGCACCAGTACCGAAGCCTCGATGCAGGAACTCGGCAGCCTGACCACCAGCAACATCCAGACCTGGCTGGAAAGCCGCATGCAATTGCTGCAGTCGATGGCCCAACAGATCAACGCCGACGGCAATGCTCCCGCTGGCCTGAAACGGATCATCGACCTGCCCGCCTACACCGGCAACTTCCAGCTGAGTTACTTCGGTGGCGCCGACGGCGTGATGTTCTCGGTCCCGGCGGGCAACCGCGCGGCGGACTACGACCCGCGCGCCCGTGGCTGGTACAAGGCGGCCAATAGCGCACAACAGACCATCGTCACCGAGCCGTACATTGCCGCCTCCTCCGGCAAGCTGGTGATCACCGTCGCCACTCCCGTGCAGCATCAGGGCCAGATGATCGGCGTCGCCGGTGCCGACATCGATCTGTCCAGCGTCAGCGCGATCATCAATTCGCTGAACTTCGGCGGTCACGGCCATGCGTTCATCGTCGGTGCCGACGGCAAGATCCTGATTCACCCGGACAGCAAGCTGGTACTCAAGAACCTGACCGAGGCCTACCCCAACGGTGCGCCGAAAGTCAGCCCGGGCATGAAAGAAGTCGAGATCGACGGCAAGCGCCAGTTCATCTCCTTCACCCACGTCAACGGCGTGCCATCGGCGGACTGGTACGTGGCGCTGGTGCTCGACCAGGAAACGGCGTTCTCGATGCTCAGTGAATTCCGCACCTCGGCGATCATCGCCATGGTGATTGCCGTGGTGATCATCATTGTGCTGCTGGGCATGCTGATCAGGCTGCTGATGCAGCCGCTGCTGACCATGGGCCGCGCCATGCACGACATCGCCGAAGGCGAAGGTGACCTGACCAAACGCCTGACCATTCACGGCCACGACGAATTCGGCGCGCTGGGGCTGTCGTTCAACCGCTTCGTCGAGCGCATTCACACCTCGATCATCGAAGTCTCCTCGGCCACCGGCCAGGTCAACGAGGTGGCACTGCGGGTAGTCGCCGCCTCGAACTCGTCGATGTTCAACTCAGACCAGCAAGCCTCGCGCACCAGCAGCGTGGCCGCGGCGATCAACCAGCTCGGTGCCGCCGCCCAGGAAATCGCCCAGAATGCCGCCCTCGCCTCGCAACATTCCAGCGATGCCCGCAGCCTGGCCGAAGACGGCCAACAGGTGGTGGATAAAACCATCGCGGCGATGCAGCAACTGTCGGCCAAGATCAGCGATTCGTGCGGCAACATCGAAAACCTCAACAACAACACGGTCAACATCGGGCAGATCCTGGAAGTGATTACCAGCATCTCCCAGCAGACCAACCTGTTGGCGCTTAACGCCGCCATTGAAGCGGCGCGCGCCGGTGAGGCCGGTCGTGGTTTCGCGGTGGTTGCCGACGAAGTGCGCAACCTCGCTCACCGCACCCAGGACTCGGCGCAGCAAGTGCAGACGATGATCGAAGAGCTGCAAGTCGGCGCCCGGGCAGCGGTGGGCATCATGACCGACAGCCAGCGCCAGAGCGAAAGCAGCGTCGGCATCGCCAATCAGGCGGGGGAACGCCTGGGCAGCGTGACCCAGCGCATCGGAGAGATCGATGGCATGAACCAGTCGGTCGCCACCGCCACGGAAGAGCAGACGGCCGTAGTGGAGTCGATCAACGTCGACATCACCGAGATCAACACGCTGAACCAGGAAGGCGTGGAGAACCTGCAGTCGACCTTGCGTGCGTGTGCCGATCTAGAGCAACAGGCGGCGCGGTTGAAGCAGTTGGTGGGTAGCTTCAGGATCTGAGGCGCTGCTACCGGCACAATCGCCAGCAGGCTGGCTCCCACAGTAGATCTCCAGTGCAACATAGATCAATGTGGGAGCCAGCCTGCTGGCGATAGCAGCATCAGCAACACCGCAAAACTAAAACCGAGAGCCCGGTTTCGACAGAAACTCGAGTTCCTCAGCCGTAGACTCCCGTCCCAACACCGCATTGCGATGCGGAAAGCGCCCAAACTGCGCAATCACCCTCTGATGCCGCTCGGCGTAATCCAGGTAATCAGCAAACAGCGCTTGATCACCTTCAGGCTGCTGCGCCACCAATCCGATATAACGCGAGACGCCTTCGTTCTGCACCGCGAGGTTTTCGCTGTGCTCGAACACCAGGTAGATGAACACCCGCTGAATCGGCTGCAACTGCCGATCGAAATCCGCGGCAATGCCTTGGGCCACCAGCTTTTGCGCCCGCAGATCGCCTGCAAAGGCTTTGGGAGTATCGCGAAAAATCATTCGCGGGATTTGATCGAGCAACAGCACCAGGGCCAGCCAACCTTCGGGACATTGCATCCACTCGGTCAATCCGCCGGCCAGTGCCTGCTCGGCCAAGTCCCCGAAACGCTCACGCGCTTCGAGGTCCTGGCTGTCGCGCTTGCCAAACCATAACCTGCCCTTCTGCGCCGCCACTTCCCTCGCTGATCCGGAACTTCCGAACCACCAATCAAGCAACGGCTGCCAGGGCGCGGTCATGGTTTATTCCTTGTGGTAAGCCGTGACACGGGCAACTTCTTCTTTCGAGCCGAGGAACACCGCAACACGCTGGTGCAGGCCTTCCGGCTGGATGTCGAGGATGCGCTGGTGGCCGTTGGTGGACGCGCCGCCCGCCTGTTCCACCAGGAACGACATCGGGTTGGCTTCGTACATCAGGCGCAGTTTGCCCGGCTTCGACGGCTCGCGGCTGTCGCGTGGGTACATGAACAGGCCACCACGGGTCAGGATGCGATGCACGTCCGCGACCATCGCGGCAACCCAACGCATGTTGTAGTTCTTTTTCAGCGGGCCTTCATCGCCTGCCAGCAATTCGCCGACGTAGCGCTGTACCGGTGCTTCCCAGTGACGCTGGTTGGACGCGTTGATGGCAAATTCCTGGGTGGCTTCAGGAATGGTGATGTTTTCGTGGGTCAACACGAAGCTGCCCATTTCACGGTCCAGGGTGAAGCCTTTCACGCCGTCGCCCAGGGTCAGGATCAGCATGGTCTGCGGACCGTAGATCGCGTAACCGGCGGCCACTTGCTGGGTACCTGGCTGCAGGAAGGCCTTTTCATTCAAGGGCTCGTTCTGGCTCAGGTATTCGTTCGGGCAACGCAGTACCGAGAAGATGGTACCGACCGGGGCGTTGATGTCGATGTTCGACGAACCGTCCAGCGGGTCGAATACCAGCAGGTACGCGCCTTTCGGGTATTTGCCCGGGATCTGGTAGGCATTGTCCATTTCTTCGGACGCCATGCCGGCCAGGTGACCGCCCCATTCGTTGGCTTCGAGCAGAATCTCGTTGGAGATCACGTCGAGCTTCTTCTGCACTTCGCCCTGGACGTTTTCAGTGCCCATGCTGCCCAGAACGCCACCGAGGGCGCCTTTGGACACGGCGTGGTTGATCTCCTTGCAGGCACGCGCCACCACTTCGATCAGGAAGCGCAGATCGGCAGGAGTGTTGTTGCTGCGGGTCTGCTCAATCAAATAGCGACTCAAGGTAACGCGGGACATGGAAGGCTCCGGAGGAATGGGGGGCTAAAAACCCGCGCAGTTTAACGCGAGTCGGGGCGCATTTCCTCCTATCAGACGTGATCGGCCGAAGAGAGTTCATGCGCGGGGATGAGCGTAGTTGGAAAAGGGCTGGGTGTGAGCTCGGGGAAAGAGGCAAATCCGGTATTTTTGTTGAATGAACTAACGCTTTCGCGAGCAGGCTCGCTCCCACAGGGGTACGCATTCCAACTGTGGAGCGAGCCTGCTCGCGATTGGGGGCGCAGCACCCACTGTCAGGATTTGACAGAGGGCTTGCGCAACAAACTGAACGCCATCGCCGCCAGGAACAAGACACTGAGCAACAACACCGCCCACAAGCCGAACCTCTTCCACTGAGTGTCCGTCGTCGCCGGCGTTTTCTCTGTCGATGCATTCGAGACCACCGCCCCGACATCCACCATGGCCCGGCCCAGGGTCGCGAGCTTCGTCGGGCTGTAATCCGGAATCAGCGTCGACAGCGACAAGTTCGCCGCCTTCGCCGTCGAACTCCCCACGGCCAGCGTGTAAGGCCCAGGCCCGCGCGCCAGGAACACCAGTTGCGTGGCACGCACGGCAAACTTCAACGTCGGTGCCTGATCACCCAGGCCGCCGCCGCGTTCGTCCACGGTCAGTTTCAATTGCTGCACGATTTGTCCTGACAGCTGCAATTCGTTTTGGACCACGTCCTGACCGTTCTGGGTCAGGCGATAGAGCAAACCGTTGCCCAACGACTGCCATGGCAGGCTGCTGTCACGCCGCCCGGCCAGGCTCACTGGCGCCAGGCTGTTGGGCTGGCTCAACTCGACCTGCACCCGCTCGACATTCAGCCCCATCGGCAACTGCCAGGTGTATTCACCCGCCTTCACGCTGCTGCCGGCCAATGCCTGGGACCAGACCAACGGCAGCGGCAGGCTGCGGATATTGGCGCTCTGCAGTTGCGCCGACGTCAGTGTCGGCGCCGAATGCGGGGTGATCCACAGCAACCGCAGGTAGCGCGCCGGCTGGCCCGGCAGGTTGACTTCATGCTGCTCGACCCGCTCGTCGGAAAAGGTCAGGCGCGCCACCTGCCCTTCACCCCAGGACTGCCAATGCTGCAAATCATCGCTGGCTTCGACGGTGAAACGCTGGAAGCCGTCGCGCTCGCTGGTCCAGTCGAGAATCAACTGCTGCAACGGCGCCTTGATCGCCGAAGCGTCGAGCAACCAGCCGCGCAACTCCTCCTCACCCGCCTCCAACTGACTGGAGGGCTGCACCTCGACCAATGTGCCGTTGGTACTCGATTGCACCCGCACGCTCGGCGCGGTTTCAGTGGCGTCCACCGAGCTGTACAGCGCAAACCATTTCACCTCGTTCAAAGTCCGCGTTTCATTGCTGCGCGCCGATTCCCGAGCCAAGGCGTAAGCCTGAACATCGCCCACCGCGTTGAACACACGCACGTCGCTCAGGTCGGCCTGCCGTGCATTCAGTTGTACGCTCAGGGGCAGTTCAATGCGATACCAGGGGCCTTCGCCCGTCACCGACAGGGGCACTTGGGTAGTGAAGTCCGCCGGTTTTTCCTGGGCAACCGCCGACAACACCACGCCCATGGCAACCGCGCCCAACCAACCCAGGTTCAGCTTCTGACTCAAGACGACACTCCTTCGGATTCCGGGACCGGTTTCTCGATATCCGGCACAGCTTCGGCACGCTTGGGCGGCAGTGGGGCGAAATAACCCACCACCAGCAGCAACACGCCGACACCGATAAACGACACGATCCGCGCCAGCCCGCCGCGGTTACTCAATTCGACAAAAAACAGTTTGGTCACGACCACGCCGATCAAGGCGGCGCCGATCAACCAGACTTCCCGGCGACGACGCAAATGGCCGCCGATCATCAGGCTCAGGGCCATCAAGGTCCAGACGATGGACAACCCGGCTTGCACCTGCATCGACGCCAGCAACAGGTCCAGCTCGAACGGCACCCCGCTCCAATGGTGCGCCGTACGCATCACCAATGCCGTAAAGAACACGAACAGCGAGGCACCCGCGACCCCTTGCGTGGCGATGGCGGCGTAATCCTCGCGGACTGCCAGTTGTGTCATGGCGCTGCGGGACCAGGCATAGACGCCGAACAACGCGAACAGCAAGCCCAGCTCCAGCGGGTTGATCAATGGCACGTAGGGCAGTGGCTCGGCGTTGCCGTCGCTGGCGACATTCGCCAGCCAGAACCAGCCGAGCATCAACAACGCCAGCGGCGCGGCGGCGTATACGCGGTATTCGCGTGGATACGCCGACACTGGCCAAGGCCACGCGCGAGGTGCCGCCATCAGCACCAGATACAGACTGGGCAGAATCGCCCAACCCAACCAGCGCCAGGCGTTGTATTGCTCGGACAACACCAGCAAGCCGTAACGCAGCTCCAGAGCCAATACACCCATCAATAGCCAACAGCCGAGCACATGGGCCACGCTCGTCACGCGCGCCGCCAGCATGAGCGCCAGGCGCCTCAGGGACATGAAATGCACGACGAACACCGCGGCCCACGCCAGCCAGCCGACGTTGGACGCCGGGTGATAACGCGAGTGCCAGGCCGCGAGCAGCACCAGTGCCGCCGCGGGAATCAACGCCGTGCAGAGCACACCCAGTGACGGCCATTTCAGGCGCAGCGCCAACACCGTCCACAGCGCCACACTCACGGCAGCGATGCTCAACAACAAAGTCGCCCGCACCGGCAACGGCGCAAAATGCAGCACTTCGATGATCCAGGCCAACGCCCACCAACCTGCGCCCCACACCAGCAACGCTTGGGACAATCGCAACAGGCTCAGCCCTTCGAATGTTCCAAGCGAATGACCAATCTGCAAACGCCAGGCCCCGACCATCGCCGCCAGCCCCAACACCAGCGGCGCCCAGAATCCGGCATGAGCCAAGGGATTCAGCCCTTCACTGAACAGCGGCCCCATCGCCAGGAACAGCGCGCCACCCAACAGTTGCACAGCGAGCGCGGTGAACACGAAGGTGCGCGATGGCAGGTGCACGCCAACCAACAACGTCAGCGCCCCGGCCAGGGCCCAACTGATCACCGTGCCGTGGCTGAAGAAAAACAACGGCGCCAGCAAATAGAGAAACGCCAGCCCGAGGCATGCCAGGACTGGCAGGCCTTTCAGTTCCCAAGGCCTGATCTGTTCCGGCAAGGCTTTACGCAACTGGTGGAAGCTGAACAGCAACGCGATGCCCAGTAACAACGCGCCTAGCGGCTCGCCGCCGAGCAGGCTGCCCTCGCTGTCGTGCAGCTCGCTGAGAAACGCCAGCGCCGAACCCAGTTGCAGGAGCAAGGCAAACGCCCGACCCAAGGGCCTTTGCTGGCGCAGGCCGAGCCAGAAGATCCCCGCGCCCTCCACCGCCCACGCCGCTGTCGTCCAGCGTGCATCGAGCCCCAGCGGAATCGCCAGGCTGGTGAAGATCACGCCCAAAGCCAGACAGGTTTCCCCCAGCAACAGCGTGCGCCCGGCCATCAGCCAACGGGCAAGCCCCATATAAATAATGCCCAGCGCCAAGGCACTGAACGCCGCCGCGAACTCCAGATGCTGTACCAGTGCGAACTGCAAACCGAAACCCGCCAGCGGCGGGCCGAACAACAGAGTGCCGTCGACGTAGTTGCCCTTGCGCGCCGACCACTGCAACAGCGATTCGCGACTGCCCTCTGCCGGTGCATCGCTCATCTCCAGCAGCTTGCGTCGGGCGAACAGCAGACCAATGGCCAGGTACATCAGGAAAAACAAAATCAGAAACGGCTCGGTACTCCACAGTAGTTCCGGCGAGTAGGAGCGCAGGCCCCAGGCGAAACCGATGCCGAAGGTGCCGGTGAACCCGATGACATTCAACAGCCGCCAGGCCTTGAACCAGGCAATGACGAAGATGCCGGCGTTGAGCAGGGCGAAGTAGCTGAACAGCGCGACGTGGTTGCCGGCGCCGGTGGAGGCCAGTAGCGGCGCGGCGAACCCGCCCAGTGCGGCTGCGGCGGCCAGCCCCAGGGAGTCCTGGGTGATGGCGAGAATCGCCGAACAGACAGTCACCGCCACCAGCAGGCCGAACCCCGCCGAGGGATCGAGCAGTGGATGCAGGCGCATCGCGGCAAACACTGTCAGATACAACACGGCGATCCCGGCGCCTTGCAGGATCAACGCATAACTGCTGTTGCGCGCTCGCAACCACCACCCCAGCCCGAGCAACCCCAAGGCTGCCGCCGCAACGCCTGCATAACGCAATTCAACCGGCACCACCACGCCTTCGGTGGCATAGCGCAGCAGGAAGGCCAGACCGAGGAACAGCAGCACCACGCCGACCCGCAACACGGTATTGCCGCCGAACAACCAGGCCCGGGCGCGACTGATGGCGCGGTCGATGAGGTTCGGACCACGCGGGGGGGCAGGTGGTTGTGCCTGGCGAGCGATCGTCTCGGCCTTCCAGGCATCGGCAGGCTGCGAACGGTTGGTTTCGGTGGCCGCGACGGCTATCGGTTCGAGTTCGGGCGGCAGCTCCCAGAGCAAATCCGGGGCCGCTGCAGGCGCTTCATCAAGGATGGTTTCAGGTGAGACCAGTGGTTCGCGGGTTTCCGGCGCCTTGACGCCCGATGCTTCGAGCAGCGCCAGCCGTTGCTCGACCGCGTGCAGCGCTACCTGCGCCTGTTCCAGCAAGCGCTGCTGTTCGACGGCCTGCGAGTCCATGCGAGTCAGGCGAAGGGCCTGGCCGATACCCAATCCGAGTAATGCGCCCAACAGTGCATCACTGAATGACTCGTCGAGTATCCAGCCGAGCACCAGCCCTATCAGCATGAACATCCATTGCATGGTCGATATCCCTAAGCGGCCCCATCGTGGGGCAAGTCCAAGCGGTACAGTGTCTGATCAGTCTAGTGTGAAAACACCACAAACCCTGCCGCTCGGCAATCCGGCGCCTAGTATATCGATCCGGCCCGGCAACAACCGGGCCTTGCTCGCAGTTCTGGCTGAAAACTACTCCAGTGCCTTCCAGATTTCCGTTGCGTACTCGCGAATGGTCCGATCCGACGAGAACCAGCCCATCCGTGCCGTGCTCAACACCGCTGAACGCCACCACTCCTTAGAATCGTGCCAATGGGCTTCGACGCGCATCTGGGCGTGCCAGTAGGAATCGAAGTCGGCGCAGACCAGGAAGCGGTCGTAGTCCACCAGCGAATCGATCAACCCGGTGTAACGGGACGGATCATCCGGTGAGAACACCCCGCCACGAATCGCTTGCAGCACATCGTTCAGACGATGGGACGCGGCAATATCCGGCACCGCGCTGAACTCATGGTTCTGCTTGCGCGCTTCCACCTGCTGCGCGCTGAGGCCGAAGATGAACATGTGCTCGGCACCGATGAGGTCGCACATTTCCACGTTGGCCCCGTCCAGGGTGCCGATGGTCAGCGCGCCGTTCAGGCCGAATTTCATATTGCTGGTGCCTGACGCTTCGAACCCGGCGGTGGAGATCTGCTCGGACAAATCCGCCGCCGGAATGATGCTCTCCGCCAGGCTGACGTTGTAATTGGGCAGGAACACCACTTTGAGCAAGCCGCGCACGGTCGGGTCGTTATTCACCACCCGGGCGATGTCGTTGGTCAGCTTAATGATCAGTTTGGCCTGGTGATAACTCGCGGCCGCCTTGCCGGCGAAGATTTTCACCCGTGGCACCCAATCGATTTCAGGTTCCGCGCGAATCGCCTGGTACAACGCCACGGTGTGCATCAGGTTGAGCAACTGGCGTTTGTATTCGTGGATCCGCTTGACCTGCACATCGAACATCGCCGCCGGGTTGACCGCCACGCCCAGCCGCTCATGAATCAGGTACGCCAGGGCTTTCTTGCTGTGCAGGCGTTGCTCGGCAAACGCCTTGCGGAATGCACTTTTCTCGGCGAACGGCTCGAGGGCGAGCAAACGCTGTTCCGGGTTATCCAGCACTTCGGGCCCGAGGGCATCGACCAGCATCGAGGTCAGCTCGGGGTTGGCCTGATACAGCCAGCGGCGGAAGGTGATGCCGTTGGTTTTGTTGTTGATCCGCTCCGGGTAGAGCTTGTGCAGTTCGGAGAACACCGTTTGACGCATCAGTTGCGTGTGCAGCCCGGACACACCGTTGATGCTGTGGGAACCGAGAAACGCCAGGTTGCCCATGCGCACCCGGCGTCCGTTGTCTTCCTCGATCAGCGACACCGCGCGCAGCACGTCGAAGTCGTGAATGCCTTTGGCCCGCAGGGAGTCGATGTGCTGGGCGTTGATCAGGTAAATGATCTGCATGTGCCGTGGCAGCATGCGCTCCATCAGGCCCACCGGCCAGGTTTCCAGCGCTTCCGGCAGCAACGTATGGTTGGTGTAAGACAACGTATCGACGGTGACCTGCCACGCAGCGTCCCATGCCACGTCGTACACGTCGACCAGTTGCCGCATCAGTTCAGCCACGGCAATCGAAGGGTGGGTGTCGTTGAGCTGAATCGCCGCGTGGTCGCCCAGGGTCAGTACCGAGGTGTGCATGTTGCGATGGCGGCGCAGCAGATCCTGCAACGAGGCGGCGACGAAGAAATACTCCTGGCGCAGGCGCAATTCCTGGCCGGCCTCGGTGCTGTCCGCCGGGTACAACACTCTGGAGATACTTTCGGCCCGGGCCACTTCGGCCACGGCGCCCAGATGGTCGCCAGCGTTGAAACGCTCCAGATGCAGTTCTTCCATGGCCCGGGCGCGCCACAAACGCAGCGTGTTGACGCTTGCCCCGCGCCAACCGACCACCGGCGTGTCATACGCAATGGCCCGTACGGTTTCCACCGGGTGCCAGACCTGCCTGGACTTGCCGTTTTCATCGGTCACTGTCTCGACACTGCCGCCGAAACCGATCGGGTAAACCACCTCCGGGCGTTCGAACTCCCAGGGGTTGCCGAAATCCAGCCAGTGTTCGGTCTGCTCCTGTTGCCAGCCGTCGACGATGGCCTGGCGGAACAAGCCGTGTTCGTAACGAATACCGTAGCCATGACCGGCGATGCCGAGGGTCGACATGCTTTCCATGAAACACGCCGCCAGACGTCCGAGGCCGCCGTTGCCCAGCGCGGCATCGGGTTCCAGCAGGCGGATGCGCTCAAGGTCGACGCCGAGTTCGGTCAGGGCTTCGCGGGCCACGTCGAGCAGGCCGAGGTTGCTCAGGCTGTCGTAGAGCAGCCGGCCGATGAGGAATTCAAGGGAGAGGTAATAGACGCGCTTCTGACCTTTGCGGTAGATCTGCCGCGTGTGGTCCATCCAGTGCTCGACCATGTGATCCCGCGCGGCCAGGGCAATGGCTTCGAACCAGTCATGGTCGAAGGCGTGATCCGGGTCTTTACCCACTGCATAAGTGAGTTTGGTCAAGACGGCGTCGCGGAATGCGGCCACCTCTGCTTCGCGAACAAGTGGTTCTTGAGTCATCGATAGGACCTCGAGCGAGCTTGGAGTTGTCTGAGCCTAGTCGGTCTGACAGGCGGTAGAGGCTCTGGTTCGGCAGTTTTTCCTTTGAATGCAAGCTGGATCGACATTGCGTTGTCTTGTGCCTGAATCAATGCAGGGCTCGTGCCTATTTTCCGGTTGTTTGCGCTGTCTGTGAAAAAAACTGGCGAAAGGTTGTTCAAAAATCCACCAGTCCCGGTATGATCGCGCGCCCTGATGCACACGCTGGTAACAACCGATGATGAAGCCGAACCTGATCGCTGCCGCAGAGATCGACCGCCTCGATACCTGGGCCAAGTACTCTGCCCCGATGTGCGGCTCATGCATGTCCAGCTGCTGCACCCTGCCCGTCGAGGTCAAGATCAAGGATCTGGTCCGCATCGGCGTGGTCGATGAATTCGAGCTGGGTGATCCGCCGAAGAACATCGCCAAGCGCTTGCAAAAAGAAGGCTTGGTTGAACGCTTCAACCAGAAGTCAGGAATCTTCACCCTCCAGCGCATGAGCAACAACGATTGCTACTACCTGGATCGTAAGAGCCGTCTGTGCACTATTTATGAAAAGCGCCCGGATACCTGCCGCAATCACCCGAAAATCGGCCCGCGGCCGGGGTATTGCGCATACAAGCCCAAGGAAGTGGAGCGCGAGCGGAGTTCACGGGCGATTGAGCGGTTCTGATCCATCCTGAAATCTTCTGTGGCTGATTGGCCGCCATCGCTAGCAGGCTAGCTCCCACAGGGGATTTGTGTCGATCACAGGTCAAGTGTGGGAGCTAGCCTGCTAGCGATGGGGCCCGAACAAACACTGCACAAACCCCAGACAAACAAAAACGCCCCCGGCCTTTCGACCGGGGGCGTTTTCGTTAAGCCGGGCTAAATCTTATGCCTTGGCTTTCTTGGCAGCGCGGGTACGCTCGCTTTCGTCCAGGATCTTCTTGCGAAGACGGATGGACTTAGGAGTCACTTCACACAGCTCGTCGTCCTGGATGAATTCCAGAGCCTGTTCCAGGGTGAAGCGAACAGGTGGAACCAGGGCGATGGTTTCGTCTTTACCCGAAGCACGCATGTTGTCGAGCTTCTTGCCCTTGGTAGGGTTGACGCCCAGGTCGTTGTCACGGCTGTTCAGACCCACGATCTGACCGTTGTAGATTTCCTGACCGTGTTCTACGAACAGCTTGCCACGCGCCTGCAGGGTTTCCAGGGAGTAGGTCAGTGCCTTGCCGGTTTCAACCGAAACCAGAACGCCGTTCTGACGGCCGGACATGTCGCCGGACTTCATCACGTCGTAACGGTCGAAGATCGAGGTCAGGATGCCAGCACCGTTGGTCAGGGTCAGGAACTGGTTACGGAAACCGATCAGACCACGAGCAGGGATGTTGTATTCCAGACGTACACGGCCCTTGCCATCCGGCACCATGTTGGTCAGGTCGCCCTTACGCAGGCCCATCTCTTCCATCACCTTGCCCTGGGATTCTTCAGGGGTGTCGATGGTGACGTTTTCGAATGGTTCGTGCTTCACGCCGTCAACCAGACGGATGATCACTTCCGGACGGCCTACAGCCATTTCGAAGCCTTCGCGACGCATGGTTTCGATCAGTACCGAGAGGTGCAGTTCGCCACGGCCGGAAACCTTGAACTTGTCAGCCGAGTCGCCTTCTTCAACGCGCAGTGCAACGTTGTACAGCAGCTCTTTGTCCAGACGTTCCTTGATGTTACGGGAAGTCACGAACTTGCCTTCTTTACCGCAGAATGGCGAGTCGTTTACCTGGAAGGTCATGGAAACGGTTGGCTCGTCGACGGTCAACGGCTTCATCGCTTCAACGGTGTCCGGGTGGCACAGGGTGTCGGAGATGAACAGCGAGTCCATACCGCTGATGCACACGATGTCGCCTGCGGCAGCTTCTTCAACGTCTACACGGTGCAGACCGTGGTGACCCATCAGCTTCAGGATACGACCGTTACGCTTCTTGCCGTCGGCGCCGATAGCCACAACCGGGGTGTTCGGCTTGACGCGACCACGAGCGATACGGCCAACACCGATAACACCCAGGAAGCTGTTGTAGTCCAGTGCGGAGATCTGCATCTGGAACGGACCTTCACGGTCAACAGCCGGCGCCGGTACGTTGTCGACGATCGACTGGTACAGCGGGGTCATGTCTTCAGCCATTTCGTTGTGGTCCAGACCGGCAATACCGTTCAGGGCCGAGGCGTAGACGACTTTGAAGTCCAGCTGTTCTTCGGTGGCACCCAGGTTGTCGAACAGGTCGAAGATCTGGTCCAGAACCCAGTCCGGACGCGCGCCTGGACGGTCAACCTTGTTGATGCACACGATCGGACGCAGGCCGGCTTCGAAAGCCTTCTTGGTCACGAAACGGGTTTGCGGCATAGGGCCGTCTTGAGCGTCAACCAGCAGCAGAACGGAGTCGACCATCGACATTACGCGTTCAACTTCGCCGCCGAAGTCGGCGTGGCCCGGGGTGTCCACGATGTTGATGTGGTAGCCGTTCCAGTTGATGGCGGTGTTTTTCGCCAGAATGGTAATACCGCGCTCTTTTTCCTGGTCGTTGGAGTCCATCACGCGCTCGTCGTTGAGCTCGTTGCGCTCCAGGGTGCCGGATTGACGCAGGAGTTTGTCTACCAGGGTGGTCTTACCATGGTCAACGTGGGCAATGATGGCGATGTTGCGTAGATTTTCGATCACTTGTGTATCTCGATCAGAGGATTCGGTGTGCTGACAAGTCTTGGCAGCGATTAACAGTAGCGTCCGTGAAAGCCGTTACAGCTTGACGGTGGCATCGGGGGGCCGGTGACGCAGGCCACAGGCAAACAGCCCCGGGCACTTAGCTCGGTCGATAAACGCGCACATTGGCATGCCCCTCACTGAGCAAATGGTGGGCATGCAGGCGACTCATCACGCCTTTGTCGCAATACAGCAGGTACTGGCGAGTAGGGTCCAGTTCCTTGAAACGAGCGTTCACTGCATAAAACGGCATCGTTTGTACCTCGATGCCAGCGAGTTCCAGCGGGTCGTCTTCAGCGGCATCCGGGTGGCGGATGTCGATGACGATCTGACCGGCCAGCGCTTCGCTGACTTCTTCAATCTGCAAATCCTGGCCCAGTTCATCGATCACGCGATCGATCGGCACCAGCTTGGCGTTTTCGAGCGCACGCTCGAGTACCGCCATATCGAATTCTTTCTCTTCATGCTCGACGCGATGGCGCTTGGCCGCGGTCTTCGGATTGACCGAGATGACGCCGCAGTATTCCGGCATGTGCCGGGCAAAATCGGCGGTGCCGATTTCGTTGGCCGTGTCGATGATGTCCTGCTTGTGCGCGACGATCAGTGGGCGCAGGACAAGCTTGTCGGTCACACAGTCGATCACTGACAGGTTCGGCAGCGTCTGGCTCGACACCTGGGAGATCGCCTCACCGGTGACCAGTGCGTCGATGTGCAGTCGATCGGCAATTTGGGACGAAGCGCGCAACATCATACGCTTCAATACTACGCCCATATGACTGTTATCGACTTTGCCGAGGATTTCGCCCAGCACTTCTTCGAACGGCACACTGACAAATAGCACGCGTTGGGAGCTGCCGTACTTCTTCCAGATGAAATGCGCGACTTCCATGACGCCCAGCTCGTGGGCACGTCCGCCCAGATTGAAGAAGCAGAAATGCGCCATCAGCCCGCGGCGCATGATCTGGTAGGCCGCCACGGTGGAGTCGAAGCCACCGGACATCAGCACCAGAGTCTGCTCCAGGGCACCCAGCGGATATCCGCCGATGCCGTTGTGCTGGCTGTGGATCACGAACAACCGTTGGTCGCGAACTTCGATCCGGACTTCGACTTCAGGCTTTTTCAGGTCGATCCCGGCGGCGCCGCACTCACGTCGCAGCTTGCTGCCGACATATTTTTCGATATCGATCGAGCTGAACGGGTGCTTGCCGGCGCGTTTGCAACGCACCGAAAAGATCTTGCCGGCCAGCGCATCGCCGTAGTGCTGCCTGCACTTTTCGGTGATGTCGTCGAAGTCGCCCAGCGGGTACTCGTCGATCTGCAGAAAGTGCGCGATGCCCGGCATGCAGGTCAGACGCTCACCCATCTCTTTCAAGGCTTTCGGGTCGGTAACGCGGGTTTCCAGCTCGAGATTGTCCCACACGCCGTTCACCACCACGGCCGGGTCCAGATCGCGGAGCACGGCGCGGATGTTTTTGGCCAACTGGCGGATAAATTTCGTCCGGACAGGTCGACTCTTGATGGTGATCTCGGGGAAGACTTTTACGATTAATTTCATGGAAACAGCGCGCGCATGGCCTGCCGAAAAAGGGGGGCGCGGATTATAGCGGAAATTGCTCAAGGTTTAACCAGTTAATGTGCAGAAGGTTTTGCGCGCACCAAAACAGGTCATTTATTGAATCTGACGCCACATTACAGGGCGAGATTTTCTGCTTTAAAGCGCAATATGCCTTCGCAAGCGTGTTTTTGGGGCAAAAAACCCATGCTGGGGCACTGGCATGCAATTTGCTCCCTTGTGAGGCAGGTTGCCTTGGCAGAGTATTCGCGCCGGCATCACCCACATTTAAGGGCATCCATTACTAGCCCGAAGCCACCCGGAGGACACTATGTCGAAGTCGGTTCAACTCATCAAAGATCATGACGTCAAGTGGATTGATCTGCGCTTCACGGACACCAAAGGCACTCAGCACCACGTGACCATGCCGGCTCGCGATGCGCTGGATGACGACTTCTTCGAAGTCGGCAAAATGTTCGACGGTTCCTCCATCGCTGGCTGGAAAGGCATCGAAGCCTCCGACATGATCCTGATGCCGGACGACTCCACCGCCGTCCTGGATCCGTTCACCGAAGAGCCGACCCTGATTCTGGTCTGCGACATCATCGAACCTTCGAGCATGCAAGGCTACGACCGCGACCCACGTGCGATCGCCAAGCGCGCCGAAGAGCACCTGAAAGCCACCGCTATCGGCGACACCGTATACGCCGGTCCAGAGCCAGAGTTCTTCATCTTCGACCAGGTGAAGTTCAAGTCCGACATTTCCGGTTCCATGTTCAAGATCTACTCTGAACAGGGTTCGTGGATGTCCGACCAGGACATCGAAGGCGGCAACAAAGGCCACCGTCCAGGCGTCAAAGGCGGCTACTTCCCGGTTCCGCCGTTCGACCACGACCACGAAATCCGTACCTCCATGTGCAACGCACTGGAAGAAATGGGCCTGACCGTCGAAGTTCACCACCACGAAGTGGCAACTGCCGGCCAGAACGAAATCGGCGTCAAGTTCAACACCCTGGTGAAAAAAGCCGACGAAACCCAAACCCTGAAGTACGTCGTGCACAACGTAGCCGATGCCTACGGTCGCACCGCGACCTTCATGCCTAAGCCTCTGTACGGCGACAATGGCTCGGGTATGCACGTACACATGTCCATCTGGAAAGATGGCAAGAACACCTTCGCTGGCGAAGGCTATGCCGGCCTGTCCGACACTGCCCTGTACTTCATCGGCGGCATCATCAAGCACGGTAAGGCCCTGAACGGCTTCACCAACCCGGCGACCAACTCCTACAAGCGTCTGGTTCCAGGCTTCGAAGCCCCAGTGATGCTGGCCTACTCGGCTCGCAACCGCTCCGCTTCGATCCGTATTCCTTACGTGTCGAGCCCGAAAGCCCGCCGTATTGAAGCACGTTTCCCGGATCCGGCTGCCAACCCGTACCTGTGCTTCGCCGCACTGCTGATGGCCGGCCTGGACGGCATCCAGAACAAGATCCACCCTGGCGATGCCGCTGACAAAAACCTGTACGACCTGCCGCCTGAAGAGGCCAAAGAGATCCCACAAGTTTGCGGCAGCCTGAAAGAAGCCCTGGAAGAGCTGGACAAAGGTCGTGCGTTCCTGACCAAAGGCGGCGTTTTCAGCGACGACTTCATCGACGCTTACATCGCCCTTAAAAGCGAAGAAGAAATCAAGGTACGTACCTTCGTACACCCACTGGAATACGAGCTGTACTACAGCTGCTGATCCGGTAGCGTCGCGACACGCGGCGTGACAAAAAGAGGCCTCCTTCGGGAGGCCTTTTTTATTGTCAGGATGTTCAGCGACTTGGGATAACCACCAACCCTGACCTATGCTGCAACCCTACGCTTTCGTTTCCGGTTGTTTTTATGGGTCGTGGTTTTCTTTTCATCCTGCTGCTGATCGCTCTGCCCGCCCTGGCGCAGATCTACAAGTACACGGACGCCAACGGCGCCACCGCGTACAGCAATCAACCGCCTGACGGTGTCAGCGCCCAACCGGTCCACTTGCCGCCCCTCAACAGCATCGAGCGCCAGCCTCCGGGCGAACCCGCGCCTGCTGCGCGGGCCGCCCATAGTGAACAACCCCTCAAGACCTATGAAGTGCTGGAGCTGACCGGCCTGCCTGCCAACGAAGCCCTGCGCGCCAACAACGGCACGTTCACCGTAACCGTACTGATCAAGCCGCGCCTGCAAGCCCCTCACCTGCTGCGCCTGCTGCTGGACGGTCAGCCGTACGGCGAGCCAGGCAACGTGCCGACCCTGCAACTGGTGAACATCGATCGCGGCGAACACAGCCTCGCCGTGCAAGTAGTCGATGGCGAAAACGTTGTCCAGCAGAGCCCCACCACGACCCTCACCGTGCAACGAGTGCACACGCGCTGAAGACCTGACTGCCGAGTGCCTGCCGGCATGCCCAAGACTTTTTAACCTTGTTCAGGTTTGCGCACTATATTGGTGCGATTGCTTGCACCGTACTCACATTCCAACCCATTTTGGTTCGAAAGTACCCGCGAAAGCTGGCAGAACGCCACGCAAACGAGCGTCAAACGCCTGTTTCAGGCCTCGAGCGCTTCTTTTCGGAGCCTTGGTTTGGTTTTTGCATTTTGCCCGTACCAGCGCTTTTTTTGCGCATGCTCTGCCCTAAAAGAGGTCCCGATGACCATTAGCGACGCGCTCCACCGTTTGCTACTCGACAACCTCACCACTGCCACGATCCTGCTCGACGCCGAACTGCGCCTCGAGTACATGAACCCGGCGGCGGAGATGCTGCTGGCAATCAGCGGTCAGCGCAGCCATGGGCAGTTCATCAGTGAGTTGTTCACCGAATCGACCGAGGCGCTGAACTCGTTGCGCCAGGCCGTCGAACAGGCGCATCCGTTCACCAAGCGCGAAGCCATGCTCACCGCCCTCACCGGCCAGACCCTGACCGTCGACTACGCGGTAACGCCGATTCTGAGCAATGGCGATACGATGCTGCTGCTCGAAGTCCACCCCCGTGACCGCCTGCTGCGGATCACCAAGGAAGAAGCACAGCTGTCGAAACAGGAAACCAGCAAGATGCTGGTGCGCGGCCTTGCCCATGAAATCAAGAACCCCTTGGGCGGGATTCGCGGCGCGGCACAATTGCTGGCCCGGGAACTGCCGGAAGAAAGCCTGCGCGACTACACCAACGTCATCATCGAAGAAGCCGACCGCCTGCGTAATCTGGTGGACCGCATGCTCGGCTCCAACAAGCTGCCGTCGCTGGCCATGTGCAACATCCACGAAGTGCTGGAGCGTGTCTGCCATCTGGTGGAGGCCGAAAGCCAGGGCTGCATCACCTTGGTGCGCGACTACGATCCAAGCATCCCCGACGTCCTGATCGATCGCGAACAAATGATTCAGGCCGTGCTGAACATCGTGCGCAACGCCATGCAGGCCATCAGCAGCCAGAATGAACTGCGCCTGGGCCGCATCAGCCTGCGCACCCGCGCCATGCGCCAGTTCACCATCGGTCATGTGCGCCATCGCCTGGTGACCAAGATCGAGATCATCGATAACGGTCCGGGCATCCCGGCAGAGCTTCAGGAAACCATTTTCTTCCCCATGGTCAGCGGTCGTCCGGACGGTACCGGGCTGGGCCTGGCCATTACCCAGAACATCATCAGCCAGCACCAGGGCCTGATCGAATGTGACAGCCACCCCGGCCACACCACCTTCTCGATCTTTCTGCCACTGGAACAAGGAGCCACATCGACATGAGCCGTAGTGAAACCGTGTGGATCGTCGATGACGACCGTTCTATCCGTTGGGTCCTGGAAAAAGCCTTGCAACAGGAAGGCATGACCACGCAAAGCTTCGACAGCGCCGATGGCGTGATGAGCCGTCTGGCGCGCCAGCAGCCGGACGTGATCATCTCCGACATCCGCATGCCGGGTGCCAGTGGCCTGGAGCTTCTGGCGCGGATTCGCGAACAGCACCCACGGCTGCCAGTGATCATCATGACCGCGCACTCCGATCTGGACAGCGCTGTCGCGTCCTATCAGGGCGGCGCTTTCGAATACTTGCCCAAGCCGTTCGATGTCGACGAGGCGGTTTCCCTGGTCAAGCGCGCCAACCAGCACGCCCAGGAACAACAGGGCCTGGAAGTTGCCCCGACCCTGACCCGCACCCCGGAAATCATCGGCGAAGCGCCGGCGATGCAGGAAGTGTTTCGCGCCATCGGGCGCTTGAGCCATTCCAACATCACTGTGCTGATCAACGGTGAATCGGGTACCGGTAAAGAACTGGTGGCCCATGCGTTGCATCGTCACAGCCCGCGTGCCGCTTCGCCGTTCATTGCGCTGAACATGGCGGCGATCCCCAAAGACCTGATGGAATCCGAACTGTTCGGCCACGAGAAAGGCGCGTTCACGGGCGCCGCCAACCTGCGTCGCGGGCGTTTCGAGCAAGCTGATGGCGGTACGCTGTTCCTCGACGAAATCGGTGACATGCCCGCCGACACCCAGACTCGCCTGCTACGGGTACTGGCCGATGGCGAGTTCTACCGCGTCGGCGGTCATGTGCCGGTGAAGGTCGATGTGCGCATCATCGCCGCGACTCACCAGAATCTGGAAACCCTGGTGCACGCCGGGAAATTCCGAGAGGACTTGTTCCATCGCCTCAACGTGATCCGCATCCATATCCCGCGTCTGTCGGATCGCCGCGAAGACATCCCGACCCTGGCCAAGCACTTCCTCGGCCGCGCCGCCCAGGAGCTGGCAGTCGAGCCGAAGCTGCTGAAAAGCGAAACCGAGGAATACCTGAAGAACCTGCCGTGGCCGGGCAACGTGCGTCAGCTGGAGAACACCTGCCGCTGGATCACGGTGATGGCTTCGGGTCGCGAAGTGCACATCGGCGACCTGCCGCCGGAGTTGTTGAGCCTGCCGCAGGACTCGGCACCGGTCACCAACTGGGAACAGGCCCTGCGCCAGTGGGCTGACCAGGCCCTGGCCCGTGGTCAATCGAGCCTGCTCGACAGCGCCGTGCCGGCCTTCGAGCGAATCATGATCGAGACTGCCCTCAAGCACACCGCCGGTCGCCGCCGCGATGCCGCCGTCTTGCTGGGCTGGGGGCGTAATACCCTGACCCGCAAGATCAAGGAATTGGGCATGAAGGTTGATGGCGGGGATGATGATGAGGGGGATGAGGGTTAATCGGTCTTCCGATCTTCGCTGACAGTTACATCCAATCGCGAGCAGGCTCACTCCTACAGGGGAACGCATTCCAACTGTAGGAGTGAGCCTGCTCGCGATGCTTTTAGGGCCAGCATGCACCGCATCAATGCACGATGACCCGTGATCGGGCACATCCCGCCTTTCAAAATTCCGCCTGAAAACGTCAAAAATCCAAGTCTTTAAAAACACGAAAGCCCCGGTTTACGGGGCTTTCGCGTTTCTGATCCGCTTTTTTGTTTCAACAGATGAAAACCTGGCACGCCCCCTGCAGTACCTCTTACAGGTGATTCGATTCACCAACCCTTTCGGGGACCTTGGTACAGGCAGGCCGGGGATTCCCCTCTTTACATCGGGCTCACACCGCAACCGCGACGAGCCCAGCCGTTTTGGGGCCCTTGATACAGGCAGGTCAGGGGTTCCTTCTTTACACCAGGCTCAAACCGCATTCGCGACGAGCCTCCCGTTTTGGGGACCTTGGTACAGGCAGGCCGGGGATTCCCCTCTTTTATTGCTCCCGGAGATGGATCTCCAGCCGCCAGCGGTCTTCGACCTCGCTACCGGACCATTCACCCTGCAGGGGTCTGGCCGCCACCAGCGTCAGCAACACCCCCCCATCGCTCAAACGTACCCGCCAGTTCACGTCCCTGCCGCCGAACTTGAGTTGGCCTTTCTGCGCCTTGCCCTCGGCGTCAAACAGCAGCGCGACAGTGCCATCAACCATCTCGCCGTGGGTCTTGGGCTCATTGTTGAACCACACCACCAGCCCGTCATTCGTCACTTCCACCTGCTGCAACTGACTGGGGTCCGGCGTGGTCAGGCGACCGATCATCATCCCGACCATCACCCCGACAATCGCCAGCGAGCCCATTACCCGCAGGAATAGTTTCGAACGCACGCCTTCTGGCGGCGTAGAATGCGCGTCATCTTTGCCTTCGGAGCCGTGCATGTTTCACGTCATCCTTTTCCAACCAGAAATTCCGCCGAATACCGGCAACGTTATCAGGCTGTGCGCCAACAGTGGCTGCCACCTGCATTTGATCGAACCGCTGGGCTTCGAGATGGACGACAAGCGCCTGCGCCGGGCCGGCCTCGATTACCATGAGTATGCCACCCTGCAACGCCACGCGGACCTCGCCAGCTGCCTGGAGAGCCTCGGCCATCCACGACTGTTCGCCTTCACCACCAAGGGCTCGCGGCCGTTCCACGATGCCAGCTTCGTCCCGGGCGACGCATTCCTGTTCGGCCCGGAAAGCCGTGGTTTGCCCGCCGACGTACTGGACGCCCTGCCCAGCGAACAACGCCTGCGTCTGCCGATGCGCGAGGGCTGCCGCAGCCTGAACCTGTCCAATACCGTGGCGGTGGCCGTTTACGAAGCCTGGCGTCAGAACGACTTCAAGTAACACCGCAAAGCAAATGTGGGAGCGAGCCTGCTCGCGAAAGCGGTGTGCCAGGCGACATTGATGTCATCTGATACGCCCTCTTCGCGAGCAGGCTCGCTCCCACATTGAATTACTGTGGCGATTGAAACCGTTTACTGAACGGTCGGAGTCTCGCCAGCAGCCTGCATGCGTTGCAGCTCTTGAGCGTACAGTGCATCGAAGTTCACCGGAGCCAGCATCAGTGCCGGGAACGAACCGCGGGTCACCAGGCTGTCCAGGGTTTCGCGAGCGTACGGGAACAGGATGTTCGGGCAGAACGCACCCAGGGTGTGGCTCATCGAAGCGTCATCCAGATTCTTGATCAGGAAGATCCCGGCCTGTTGCACTTCAGCGATGAACGCCACTTCGTCACCGTTTTTCACGGTAACCGACAGGGTCAGCACGACTTCGTGGAAGTCGGCTTCCAGCGTCTTCTGACGGGTGTTCAGATCCAGACCGACGCTCGGCTCCCACTGCTGGCGGAAGATCGCCGGGCTTTTTGGAGCTTCGAAGGACAGGTCACGCACATAAATGCGCTGCAAGGAGAATTGCGGTGCAGTTTCTTCTTCGTTCGCAGCAGTGTTCTGTTGGTCAGTCATCGCAGATCCTTCTTGATCCAGGGTTCTTTTAGGTTTGCTTGTTTCGGGTATTGCCGTCAGGCCCTGAGCAACGCGTCGAGCTTGCCGGCGCGCTCCAGGGCGAACAGATCATCACAACCGCCCACGTGGGTGCTGCCGATCCAGATTTGCGGCACGGACGTACGCCCGGCTTTCTGGGCCATCGCAGCGCGCACCTGCGGCTTGCCATCGACCTTGATCTCTTCGAAGGCCACGCCTTTGTTCTCGAGCAGGTACTTGGCTCGCGAGCAGTAAGGGCAGTAATCGCTGGAATAGACGACGACGCTACTCATATCACTTCACCAGCGGCAGATTGTCGGCTTTCCAGCTGGAGATACCGCCGGACAGCTTGGCGGCGGTGAAGCCGGACTTCATCAATTCGCGGGCGTGGGTGCCAGCGGTCTGGCCCATGGCGTCGACCAGGATGATGGTCTTGGCCTTGTGCTTTTCCAGCTCGCCAACGCGGGCGGTCAGTTTGTCCTGGGGAATGTTCAACGCACCGACAATGTGACCGGCGGCGAAATCCTTGGCTGGACGAATGTCGATCACCACGCCTGCGTCCTTGTTGACCAGCCCGGTCAGTTCGCCGGTGCTCAGGCTACGGCCGCCGCCCTGCATTTGATAGGCAATCAGCAACGCCAGCAGTACGACGAAGATACCGACGAGAATGTAGTGGTTAGTGGCAAATTGAATCAGGTTAGCAACCATCGAAGGAGGTTCCAGGGCGTTAAAATGTCGGCCAGTATACACAGCCACTATGGTGGGCCAAACCCCGTCCGGCGGTGACGCGGCCGGAACTTCGCTTTAAACTGCGACTCCCTTTTCCATCGCCCCTTTTTACTTAAGCCAGAGCGGATTCCATGACTACCACGCCTAAACCTTTGGTCCTGATGATTCTCGACGGCTTCGGTCACAGCGACAATCCCGAATCCAACGCCATTTTCGCGGCGAACAAGCCTGTACTGGATCGTCTGTGGGCCACCGTGCCGAACGGCCTGATCTCGGGCAGCGGCATGGACGTCGGCCTGCCGGATGGCCAGATGGGCAACTCCGAAGTCGGCCACATGAACCTGGGCGCCGGCCGCGTGGTGTATCAGGACTTCACTCGCGTGACCAAATCGATCCGCGACGGCGAGTTCTTCGAGAACCCGACCATCTGCGCCGCCGTGGACAAGGCCGTCGCCGCCGGCAAAGCCGTGCACTTCATGGGCCTGCTGTCCGATGGCGGCGTGCATAGCCACCAGGATCACCTGGTCGCCATGGCCGAACTGGCCTTCAAGCGCGGCGCACAAAACATCTACCTGCACGCCTTCCTCGACGGTCGCGACACTCCGCCGAAAAGCGCGCAGTCGTCGATCGAACTGCTCGACGCGACCTTCCAGGCCCTGGGCAAAGGCCGGATCGCCAGCATCATTGGCCGCTACTACGCCATGGACCGCGACAACCGCTGGGACCGCGTGTCCCAGGCCTACAACCTGATTGTCGATGGCCAGGGCGAATTCAACGCCACCACCGCTCAGGAAGGCCTGCAAGCGGCCTACGAACGTGGCGAGAGCGACGAATTCGTCAAAGCCACCTCCATCGGCGAGCCGGTAAAAGTCGAAGACGGCGATGCCGTGGTGTTCATGAACTTCCGCGCCGACCGTGCCCGCGAGCTGACCCGCGTGTTCGTCGAAGACAATTTCAGTGAGTTCGAGCGTGCCCGCCAGCCGAAACTGGCCGGTTTCGTCATGCTGACCCAATACGCCGCCAGCATCCCTGCGCCGTCGGCTTTCGCGGCCGGCAGCCTGGAAAACGTGCTGGGCGACTATCTGGCGAAAAACGGCAAGACTCAGCTGCGCATCGCCGAAACCGAAAAATATGCCCACGTGACCTTCTTCTTCTCCGGCGGCCGCGAAGAACCGTTCCCGGGCGAAGAACGCATCCTGATTCCGTCGCCGAAAGTCGCCACCTATGACTTGCAGCCGGAAATGAGCGCACCTGAAGTCACCGACCGCATCGTCGACGCCATCGAAAACCAGCGTTACGACGTGATCGTGGTCAACTACGCCAACGGCGACATGGTCGGTCACAGCGGCGTGTTCGAAGCAGCGGTCAAGGCCGTCGAATGCCTGGACCTGTGCGTGGGCCGCATCGTCGATGCCCTGGAAAAGGTCGGCGGCGAAGCCTTGATCACCGCCGACCATGGCAACGTCGAGCAAATGTCCGATGAAACCACCGGCCAGGCACACACCGCCCACACCACCGAGCCGGTACCGTTCATCTATGTCGGCAAGCGCGACCTGAAGGTTCGCGAGGGCGGAGTGCTGGCAGACGTGGCGCCAACCATGCTCAAGTTGCTGGGCCTTGAGCAACCGGCGGAAATGACCGGGACTTCGATTCTGGTCTGATTGGTTCTCCAAAACGCCACAAAACCCTGTAGGAGCGAGCCTGCTCGCGATAGCAATCTGACAGTCAATATCGATATTGAATGTTAGGACGCCATCGCGAGCAGGCTCGCTCCTACAGTGGGTTTGCGGTGTTTTTCGATCCAGTTATCACACAGTCAGAAATGGGCATTTTTTTTGCCGCCCATGGCGGGCATACTAGGCCGTCCCTTTCCCTGGTGCCGCCCGCCCCTATGCTCCGCATCCTGACTGCCCTAGCCCTGACATGCCTGCTCCAACCGGCTTTCGCTGACGAGCGCGCAGATACCCAACAACAGTTGGACGCCACGCGTCAGGACATTGCCGAGCTGAAGAAGCTGCTGGGCAAGTTGCAGGAAGAAAAGTCCGGTGTACAGAAAGAGCTCAAGGGCACCGAAACCGAAATGGGCAAGCTCGAAAAGCAGGTCGACGCCCTGCAAAAAGAGCTGAAGAAAAGCGAAGCCGAGCTGCAGCGACTCGATGCGGAGAAAAAAAAACTCCAGAGCGCGCGCATTGAACAGCAACGACTGATCGCCATTCAGGCCCGGGCGGCCTACCAGAACGGTCGCCAGGAATACCTCAAGCTGCTGCTCAACCAGCAGAATCCGGAAAGATTCGCCCGTACCCTCACCTATTACGACTACCTGAGCCAGGCTCGCCTGGAACAGTTGAAGAATTTCAACGAAACCCTGCGCCAACTGTCCAATGTCGAGAAAGACATCGCCATGCAGCAGGCGCAATTGCTGGTGCAGCAAAGCAGCCTCGACACCCAGCGTGACGAGCTCGAGAAAGTCCGCAAGGAGCGCCAGCAAGTCCTGGCCAAGCTCAATGACGACGTAAAGGCTCGCGATCAGAAACTGGCGGCGCGCGAGCAGGATCAGGCAGACCTGTCTAAAGTCCTTAAAACCATTGAAGAAACCCTGGCACGCCAGGCTCGTGAGGCAGAAGAAGCGCGGCAAAAAGCGCTGATTGCCCAGCAGGAAGCCGAAAAAAAGCGTTTACGTGAGGCCCAGGCGCAGGCAGATGCCAGCGATGACGCCCCACGCAAGCCAGTCAGATCGTCACCCGGCGCACTGGTTTCCAGTTCCGGCGAGACCTTTGGCGGTCCGTTTGCGTCAACCCGCGGCAAACTTCCCTGGCCTGTCGATGGTCGACTGCTGGCGCGCTACGGTGAAAGCCGTGGCGACGATGCCCGGACCAAGTGGGATGGCGTGATGATCAGCGCGTCTGCCGGCAGCACCGTGCATGCGGTGCATGGTGGTCGCGTAGTGTTTGCCGACTGGCTGCGAGGCGCCGGGTTGCTGGTGATCCTCGACCACGGCAACGGTTTCTTGAGTCTTTATGGTCACAACCAGACGCTGCTCAAGTCTGCGGGTGATGTGGTTAAAGCCGGTGAGTCCATCTCCACTGTCGGCAGCAGTGGCGGGCAAGACACGCCAGCGCTGTATTTTGCTATTCGTCAGCAGGGTCACCCGAGTGATCCGGCGCAATGGTGCCGCGCGCAAGGATAAGTGCGTTACCTAATTCAGGAGTTTGTTAGACATGCTGCATTTGTCCCGCCTTACCTCGCTGGCCCTGACGATCGCCCTGGTGATCGGCGCGCCTCTGGCGTTTGCCGCTCAACCAGCGCCGGCGGTTGCGCCTGCGGGCACTGCCGCGACCACCAAGGCGCCATTGCCGCTGGATGAGTTGCGCACCTTTGCCGAGGTGATGGACCGGATCAAGGCCGCTTATGTCGAACCGGTGGACGACAAGACCCTGCTGGAAAACGCCATCAAGGGCATGCTCAGCAACCTCGATCCGCATTCGGCCTACCTGGGCCCTGAAGATTTCGCCGAGTTGCAGGAAAGCACCAGCGGTGAATTCGGCGGCCTGGGCATTGAAGTCGGTGCCGAAGACGGCTTCATCAAGGTGGTGTCGCCCATTGACGACACTCCGGCCTCCAAGGCCGGCATTCAGGCCGGCGACTTCATCGTCAAGATCAACGGCCAGCCGACCCGCGGCCAGAGCATGACCGAAGCCGTGGACAAGATGCGCGGCAAGATCGGCCAGAAAATCACCCTGACCCTGGTCCGCGACGGTGGCACGCCGTTCGACGTGACCCTGACCCGCGCCGTCATTCAAGTGAAGAGCGTGAAGAGCCAGTTGCTGGAATCGGGCTACGGCTACATCCGCATCACCCAGTTCCAGGTCAAGACCGGCGAAGAAGTCTCCAAGGCCCTGGCCAAAATGCGCAAGGAAAACGGCAAGAAGCTCAAGGGCATCATTCTCGACTTGCGCAACAACCCGGGCGGCGTGTTGCAGGCGGCGGTGGAAGTGGTCGACCACTTCATCACCAAGGGCCTGATCGTTTACACCAAGGGCCGCATCGCCAACTCCGAGCTGCGTTTCTCTGCCACCGGCAAGGACGAAAGCGAAGCCGTGCCGATGGTCGTATTGATCAACGGTGGCAGTGCCTCGGCTTCGGAAATCGTCGCCGGTGCCCTGCAGGACCAGAAACGCGCAGTCGTCATGGGCACCACCAGCTTCGGCAAAGGCTCGGTACAAACCGTGCTGCCGCTGAACAACGAGCGCGCATTGAAGATCACCACGGCGCTGTATTACACGCCGAACGGTCGCTCCATCCAGGCCCAGGGCATCGTGCCGGACATCGAAGTACGCAAGGCCAAGATCACCAGCGAGCAAGACAGCGATTACTTCAAGGAAGCTGACTTGCAGGGTCACCTGGGCAATGGCAATGGCGGCGCCGACAAACCGACCGGTTCCAGCGGCAAAGCCAAGCCGATGCCGCAGGACGATGATTACCAATTGGCCCAGGCCCTGAGCCTGCTCAAAGGGCTGAGCATCACGTCCGGCCGTTGAGATGCTTCTACGGTTACTGATCGGTCTATTGTTTTGTCTGGCGGGTGTTGCTCACGCAGAACCCGTCGGATCGACGCCCCACAAAGCCTACCTGAGCCTGATCATCGATGACCTGGGGCAGAACCTGCCCCGGGATCGCCGCGTGCTCGCCCTGCCTGGCCCTGTGGCCACAGCGATCATGCCCGACACGCCCCACGCCACCGAATTCGCCCGCGAAGCCCATCGCGCCGGTAAGATCGTCATCCTGCACATGCCCATGGACCCGGCCACCGGACCGTTTGCCTGGCACCCCGAGCTGCCCATCGAAGAGCTGGAAAAACGCCTGGATGCCGCGTTCAAAAGGGTCCCGTACACCAGCGGCATCAACAACCACATGGGCAGCCGCATGACCGCACAGCCAGCCGCCATGGCGTGGTTGATGGCGGATTTGCAGCGCCGGCATAAACTCTTCGTCGACAGCCGCACCAGCGCCCAGACCGTGGCCGCTGCCCAAGCGCAGAAGATCGGTTTGGCGAGCGTTTCGCGGGATGTGTTTCTCGACGATGAGCGTACTGAAGCGGCGATCCTGACCCAGTTGCAGACCGCGATCAGCCTCGCGCACAAGCAGGGTTCGGCGGTGATGATCGGGCATCCGTATCCGCAGACACTTGCGGTGCTGGAGCGCGAACTGCCCAAGCTGAAAGCCCAGGGAATCGAGTGGATCGATATCAAGCAAATGATCAGTGTGCGCGGTAACCGGGCGACGGCTGCGCATGGGAAGGATGGGGTGTACCGCTAATCCGCGGGCACCACCAAACAACTGTGTGCGAGCCTGCTCGCGATGGGGTCATGACAGTCATTGCAAATGTCGACTGTAAAACCGCTTTCGCGAGCAGGCTCGCTCCCACATTGATATGTGCAGGGCTCTACAGATACTGCGCCATGATCTCGTCCACCCGGCCTTCCTTGCGCATCTGGTCCAGCGCCGCCTGGAGCTTGGCCACCGTCTCGTCCGGCACATCCTTGTTCAGCGCCAGGTACAGTTCAGCACTGTTGAAACGCAATACGGTTTTCAACCCGCTGACCCCGTCCTGGCGCGCCAGATAGCGCCCGGCCGGATCACCGGTGGCCCACAGGTCGATCTGGCCGTTGACCAGTTTTTTCGCGTTGTCTTGATCACGCAGCACAACAATAGGATTGAGCCCCTGCTTGGCCAGCGTCTCGGCAATCGCATCGCCCTTGTAGGCGCCGATCTTGTATTTGCGCGCGTCATTGAGAGTTTCGAGAGTGATCTTGCTATCGGCCCTGGCCAACATGATCCAGTCGTCCGGGCCAATCGGGCCGACCCATTTGAAGAGTTTTTCACGATCGGGCAGACGCGCCATCACAAAGGCACCGTAACCGGGGTTTTCCAGAGCCAGTTTGTACACCCGCTCCCAAGGGAAACGCAGCGTCAGGCTGTAGGTAATGTCGGCGCGCTTGAACATCTCGCGGACGATGTCCACGGCAATGCCATTGATGTTCTCGTCCTGAGCGAAGTTCTTGCCGTTCTTCGCCATGTTGTACGGCGGGAAGTTCTCCGTCAGCAACACCAGGTCGGTATCGGGGCTGTCTTTAGCGTTTGCTCCGTTGATCAACAACAGAGATGCGCTGGCGAGGACGAGAAGAAAGCGTTTAAGCATGTCTGGCTACCGAAATCCATGGCGTACCCAAGAGTGCCTTGGGTACGCCATGGTGTCCACTGGCCTGTTGTTTAACGCATCACGATTCCGCGATGGGCCATATAGGCCTTGGCTTCCTGCACCGTGTATTCGCCGAAGTGGAAAATACTCGCCGCCAGTACCGCGCTGGCGTGGCCTTCGATAATGCCGTCGGCCAGGTGTTGCAGGTTGCCGACACCGCCGGAGGCGATCACCGGAATGCCCAGCGCATCGCTGATCGCGCGGGTGACACCCAGGTCGAAACCGTTTTTCATGCCGTCCTGGTCCATGCTGGTCAGCAGGATTTCGCCGGCACCCAGGCCTTCCATTTTCTTCGCCCACTCAACGGCGTCGAGGCCGGTTGGCTTGCGACCGCCATGGGTGAAAATTTCCCAGCGCGGGGTTTCGCCCGGCCCGGAAACCTTCTTCGCGTCGATGGCCACCACGATGCATTGCGAACCGAAATGCTGCGCGGCTTCACCGACAAACTCCGGGTTGAACACTGCTGCGGTGTTGATCGAAACCTTGTCCGCACCGGCATTGAGCAGGTTGCGGATGTCCTGCACGGTACGCACGCCACCGCCCACGGTCAGCGGGATGAACACCTGGCTGGCCATGCGCTCGACGGTGTGCAACGTGGTGTCGCGGCCGTCGACGCTGGCGGTGATGTCGAGAAAGGTAATCTCGTCGGCACCCTGCTCGTCGTAGCGACGGGCGATTTCCACCGGGTCACCGGCGTCGCGGATGTTTTCGAATTTCACACCCTTGACCACCCGGCCGTTGTCCACGTCCAGGCAAGGGATGATGCGTTTGGCCAGCGCCATGATCAGTCCTCAGCCTTTGTACGAATCGCAGAAAGCTTGCGCTTGAGCGACGTCGAGAGTGCCTTCGTAGATCGCTCGGCCCGTGATCGCACCGATGATGCCTGGCGCCTTGGCGTCGAGCAGGGTCTTGATGTCACCCAGGTTGTGGATACCGCCGGAAGCGATCACCGGGATCTTCGTGGCAGCAGCCAGTGCGGCGGTGAACGGTACGTTGCAGCCCTGCATCATGCCGTCTTTGGCGATATCGGTATAAACGATCGAAGACACGCCGTCGGCTTCAAACTGCTTGGCCAGGTCGATCACCTGGATAGTGCTGATTTCAGCCCAGCCGTCAGTGGCGACAAAACCGTCCTTGGCATCCAGACCCACGATGATTTTGCCCGGGAACGCGCGGCAGGCCTCGGCGACGAAGGCCGGATCTTTCACAGCCTTGGTGCCGATGATCACGTAGCTCACGCCCGCTTTCACGTAGTGCTCGATGGTTTCCAGGGAGCGGATACCGCCGCCGATCTGGATCGGCAGGTTCGGATAACGCTTGGCGATGGCGGTGACCACCTCGCCGTTGACTGGCTGGCCTTCGAAGGCGCCGTTCAGGTCGACCAGATGCAGACGGCGGCAACCGCCCTCCACCCACTTGGCAGCCATGCTCACCGGGTCATCGGAGAACACCGTGGAATCTTCCATACGGCCCTGGCGCAGACGAACACAGGCACCGTCTTTAAGATCGATAGCGGGAATAATCAGCATCTGGCAAACCTTCAAATTTGAATGATCAGCTTGGCTCGGAAATCAGTTTTTCTCGAGCGCCCACAGGTCGCTTTCGATGCTTTCGAACCTCTCTTTGAGATGCGCCTGCACATCGAAAATCGCCCTGTTGTAATAGTGCGGAGCAATTTCACGGGTAAACAGCTCAAGAATCTCCGCCGCCTCGAACGAGCCGAGGTCGAGTTCGAAGCGGTCTTCCATGAAACGCTTGATCTTGCGATTGGCCTCGCTCTCCTGCTCGGGAGTGAGGGTCAGAATCGGCGGCTTGGATTTCTTGGTTGCCATTTACCAGCGACCGTCCCACGCAGCGAAGTTCTGCAGCAATTGCAGGCCATGGGTATGGCTTTTCTCCGGGTGGAACTGCACGGCGAAACGCGAGCCTTCGGCCAGCGCAGCGGCGAAATCGACACCGTAGTGACCGCCACCCACCACTTGCCGCGCGTTGGCGGCAGCGATGTAGTAGCTGTGCACGAAGTAGAACCGCGCCATGTCCGGAATGTCGTGCCACAGCGGGTGACTGACCTTCTGCTTCACTTCGTTCCAGCCCATGTGCGGGACTTTCAGGTGTTCGCCGTCTTCGACCAGATCCTTGCCGAAGAACTTCACCGCGCCCGGGAACAGGCCGATGCAGTCGACACCGTCGTTCTCTTCGCTGGTATCGAGCAAGGCTTGCATGCCCACGCAGATGCCAAGGAACGGACGGTCCTGGCTGACTTCACGCACCAGCGAATCGAAACCGAGGCGACGGATCTCCGCCATGCAATCGCGAATCGCGCCGACGCCGGGGAAAACCACCCGGTCGGCTTCGCGAATCACGTTGGCATCGCTGGTGATCAGCACCTTGCCTGCACCCACGTGTTCGAGGGCTTTGGCCACCGAGTGCAGGTTGCCCATGCCGTAATCGATAACCGCGACTGTCTGCATTACAGGACGCCCTTGGTCGAAGGCATTTGCCCGGCCATGCGGTCATCGAGCTCCACGGCCATGCGCAGGGCGCGGCCGAAAGCCTTGAACACGGTTTCGATCTGGTGGTGGGTGTTGGTGCCACGCAGGTTGTCGATGTGCAGGCTGACCAATGCATGGTTGACGAAGCCCTGGAAGAATTCCTGGAACAGGTCAACGTCGAAGCCGCCAACGGTGGCGCGGGTGTACGGCACGTGCATCTGCAGGCCTGGACGGCCGGAGAAGTCGATCACCACGCGCGACAGCGCTTCATCGAGCGGCACGTAGGCGTGGCCGTAGCGACGGATGCCTTTCTTGTCGCCGATGGCTTTGGCAAACGCCTGGCCGAGGGTGATACCGACGTCTTCCACCGTGTGGTGGTCATCGATATGCAGGTCGCCCTTGCTGACAATATCCAGGTCGATCAACCCGTGACGGGCGATCTGGTCCAGCATGTGCTCAAGAAAAGGAACACCGATATCGAATCGGGCCTTTCCGGTGCCATCGAGGTTGATCGAGGCTTTGATCTGGGTTTCCAGAGTGTCGCGCTCGACAGACGCCTTACGTTCGGCCATCACCAGCTCCGCAAAATCATTGGGCGAAAAAGGCAGCCATTATAGGCGTGCGGGCGCCAAACAGAAACACGCGAGGTGATATCCCTGACGGAGTGAATTCGGAGGTGTCGGCGATAGACATGTCCATACAAGCCATTTCAGACACCCCAAAACAACTGTAGGAGCGAGCCTGCTCGCGATGAGGGTCGTTCATTCAACATTTCTGTCGACTGTCAGACCGCTATCGCGAGCAGGCTCGCTCCTACAGGGATAGTGCGTTTTACTTAGTGAAACAGCACCGCCGTCTTCTGCAGGGTCACCCACACACCCCACGCCAGCGGAATACCCACCACCAGCCACGCCGCAATCGCCAGCGGCTTGGTGCCCGGCGCGGCTTTCCACTCCAGCACGGTGCTGCTGTCAGCGCCTTTGTCATGGCCCAGCGCCTGTTCGGCGGCCAGTTCGGCGTCGGTCATGAAGTACTTGTCCGCCACCGGACGCACCAGCAGGTTGCACAGGAAGCCCAGCACCAGCAGGCCGGCGAGGATGTACAGGGTGATGTCGTAAGCCGCCGCACGCTCGACGCCGATGCTCAACTGATACTCACGCAGGTAGTTCACCAGCACCGGACCGAGCACACCGGCAGCAGCCCACGCCGTCAGCAGACGACCGTGAATCGCACCGACCATTTGCGTACCGAACAGGTCCGCCAGATACGCCGGAACAGTCGCGAAACCACCGCCATACATCGACAGGATGATGCAGAACGCCGCCACGAACAGCGCGATGCTGCCCAGGTGACCCAGGTTCGGAATCAGTCCGTACAGGGCAAAGCCCAGGGCGAAGAACACGAAGTAAGTGTTTTTGCGGCCCAGGTAGTCCGAGAACGAAGCCCAGAAGAAGCGCCCGCCGATGTTGAACAGACTGAGCAAACCGGTGAAACCGGCAGCAATGGCGGCGATCGAAGCCAGTTGCGAGGCGTCCAGTTGACCGAAGGCCAGGTCATTGCCCAGCAACTTGCCAGCGAACACTTCCTGCAACAGCGGCGACGCCATGCCGAGGATGCCGATACCGGCCGATACGTTCAGGCACAGCACCAGCCATACCAGACGGAACTGCGGCGTCTTCCAGGCCACATTCACGTGAACATGGCGATGAGTGATCATCGCGTTCGAGGCTTTTTTCGCCGGGGCCGTCCAGCCTTCAGGCTTCCAGCCGGTTGGCGGAACGCGGTAGGACAGCGCGCCACCGATCATGAACACGAAGTAGATCGCGGCCATCACCAGGAAGCTCTGCCACACGCCGACGCTGGTTGGCGAAGCGAAATGCCCCATCAGCGCCGCCGCCAGTGGAGCGCCGACCATTGCGCCGCCGCCGAAGCCCATGATTGCCATGCCGGTCGCCATGCCGCGCTTGTCCGGGAACCATTTGATCAGGGTCGACACCGGCGAAATGTAGCCCAGGCCCAGGCCGATACCGCCAATGACCCCGGAGCCGATCCACATCAGCCAGATCTGGTGGGTATACACCCCCAGCGCCGAAATCAGCAGGCCGCCGCACCAGCACAGCGCCGATACGACCCCGGCCTTGCGCGGTCCGGCATGTTCCAGCCAGCCACCCCAGATGGCGGCCGAGCAACCGAGGAAGATGAAGAACAGGGTGTAGATCCAGCCGAGCATCGAGATCGGCCAGTCACACTGGGACGAAAAGACTTGTGCGATAAAACCCATGTCCGGTGCGCAGGCCACTGGAGCGGTGATGCCCAGCGCCTTGGACAGCGGCAACCAGAACACCGAAAAGCCATAGGCCATGCCGATGCACAGGTGGATGGCCAGCGCGGCCGGTGGCACCAGCCAACGGTTGAAACCGGGCTTGGCGATGATCCGCTCCTTGGACAGGAACGCAGGCTGGTCGGCGCTGAAGCCGTCCGCCGTGATGCTCGTGGTCATTGTGTATCCCCCAATTGTCAGTATGGTTCGCCAGCCACAGCCCACTCCCGGCCTCTATGCACGCAGACATGACCGTTTTATCGGTGGAGCACCTTGTTGTGCGACAACAGGTCGCAGAAGGACGGACGAACGGGCAAAGGTTACCATTTGCAAGTGACAGAAAAACCAAACTGACATCACCTTTTGTACGTCAACTGATCTCTATCGCCTCATGACCCCACAGGAATCACCATGCCGATCATTGTCGAGCCGTTGAACCAAGCCACTGCCCAGGATCGGCAGGATCTGCAGAAGATCTACTGCGACGCCCCGGACTGGCTGTTCGCCCCTTTTTCCGGGGCCGCGCAGTTGATCGAAGACTGTTTGCGCGACGGCACACTGATCGCCGGACGCTTCAATGATCGCCTGCTGGGCGCGGCCCGCTTGCAAAGGCACCAAGACGCCTGGCACTTGTCCCAAATATGTGTGCGAAAAATTACCCGCCGCCGTGGTGTTGCCGAGCGACTGGTCGCCGAAGCCCGGAAAATGGCCGCGCAATCGGGCATGCCCCTGCGCCTGCTGGCGCCCGCCGGGCATCTGGAGGCTCAGGCGCTGGCCGCGAAGCTGAAACTGCCGCTGGACGTATTGCCGGCGTGATCACTGACCGGTCGTCTGTTCGGGGGCGCTATACTCCTCGGCTAAATTTTGAATTCGATTAACTACAAGGACTCGCCCATGAAAGCGTTCGGCAAAATCCTGGGTCTGGTACTTCTCGGGCTGTTGCTGATCATTGTGGCGCTGGGCTTTGCCCTGACCCACCTCTTCGATCCCAACGACTACAAAGACGAGATTCGCCAGATTGCCCGCGACAAGGCCCACATCGAGCTGACGCTCAATGGCGATATCGGCTGGAGCCTGTTCCCGTGGCTGGGCCTGGAGCTGCACGACGCCAGTGTGGCGACCCTGGTCAAGCCGGCCGAACCGTTCGCCGACCTGCAAATGCTGGGTCTGTCGGTGCGCGTACTGCCGCTGCTGCGCCGTGAAGTGCAAATGAGCGATGTGCGCGTCGAAGGCCTGAACCTGCGCCTGAACCGCGACAAGGACGGCCACGGCAATTGGCAAGACGTCGGCAAGGTGCCGGCAGCGGCCAGCACCGACACGACAAGTACTGCGCCCGCGGAGAGTGAACCTGCACCCGCGACCAGCGTCGCGGCCGAAAAACCGCCGCAGCCGATCCGCCTGGACATCGACAGCCTGACCGTGAACAACGCACGGGTCGAATACAGCGACGAAAAAACCGGCAAGAGCTTCAGCGCCGAAAGCATCCAGTTGAGCACCGGTGCGGTTCACGACTCCGTCAACATTCCACTCAAGCTCACGGCATTCCTGTCAGCCAACCAGCCGGCACTGCGAGTGCGTACCGAGCTCAACGGTGAGGTGCGCATCGCACGCGCACTGCAGCGCTATCAGCTAGAAGACATGAAGCTGTCCGGTGAAGTGACCGGCGACCCGTTGCAAGGCAAGACCATGACCTTCTCCGCCCAGGGCCAGTTGGTGCTGGACAAGGCCGCCAATGTCGCCGAATGGACCGGCATCAAGATCTCCGCCAACCAGTTGCGGGCACTGGGTGAACTGAAGGTCAACGACCTCGACAAGACCCCGCAAGTCAGCGGCGGCATCTCGATCGCCCAGTTCGACCTGGCGAAATTCGTCGACAGTATCGGCCAGAAACTCCCGGCCATGGCCGAAGGCAGCCTGAGCAAGGTCGAGCTTGTCAGCCGTCTGGCGGCAACACCCACCAGCCTGACGCTCGACGACATCAACCTGAAAGTCGACGACAGCACCTTCAGCGGCCGCATTGCCGTCGAAGACTTCGCAAAACAATCGCTACGTGCAGCGCTCAAGGCCGACACCTTCAACGTCGACCGTTACCTGCCGCCGAAGTCCGCCGAAGCCAATAGCGCAACACAAGTGCGTCAGGCCGAAGTCGCCAGCACCGAAGCCGATGCCATGGCTGGCGCCGGCAGCACTCCGTTGCCACCCGCGCCGACCAAGGACGCCTGGAGCAGCGAGCGCCTGTTGCCCGTGGAACGCTTGAGCAAGCTCGATGTGGACGCCGACCTGACCTTCGGCCAGTTGACCCTGAAAAAATTGCCGATCCATAACGCGGCGCTCAAGGCCACCGGCCAGGGCGGCCTGCTGACGCTGGCCAACCTGCGTGGCGACCTGTACGAGGGCAACTTCGAGACTACCGGCACGCTCGATGTGCGCCAACCCGTGCCGGCACTGAATCTGCAGACGAAGATCAGCGGTGTACCGGCAGAAAAAATTCTCGAAAGCCAGGGCAAGAACCCGCCAGTCAAAGGTCTGGTCACGCTCAACAGCAGCCTGACCGGCAACGGCAACAGCCAGAAAGCGTTGATCGAAACCCTCAACGGCAACGCCAGTTTCGTCATCAACAATGGCGTGCTGCTCAACGCCAACCTCGAGCAACAGCTGTGCAAAGGCATCGCCACGCTCAACCGAAAAACCCTCAACGGTGAGCCGCGGGGCAAGGACACACCGTTCCAGGAGCTCAAGGGCAACCTGACCTTGCGTAACGGCGTGGCCAGCAATCCGGACCTGAAAGCGCGCATCCCGGGCATGACCGTCAACGGTGACGGTGACATCGATCTGCGAGTGCTGGGCATGGACTACCGCGTCGGCATCATCGTCGAAGGCGACACCAGCGCCATGCCGGACCCGGCCTGTCAGGTCGGCGACAAGTTTGTCGGCATCGAGTGGCCACTGCGCTGCCGCGGCCCTTTGGAGCTGGGCGCCAAGGCTTGCCGTTTGGATAACGACCGCATGAGCCAGGTCGCGTCCAAACTGGCTGGCGACAGGATCAGCGAAAAAATCGACGAGAAATGGGGCGACAAGGTCGACCCGAAACTGAAAGACGCGCTCAAGGAGCTGTTCAAGCGATGAGAGCCGAGCAGTTTTCAATGGCGGTGCTGGACTGGTTCGACCGCCACGGCCGACACGATTTACCCTGGCAGCAAGACATCAACCCGTATCGGGTGTGGGTCTCGGAAATCATGCTGCAGCAGACCCAGGTCAGCACCGTGCTGAATTACTTCGACCGTTTCATGGCCTCGTTGCCGACGGTCGAAGCCCTGGCGGCGGCACCGGAAGACGAAGTGCTGCACCTGTGGACGGGCCTGGGTTACTACACCCGCGCACGCAATTTGCAGAAGACCGCGAAGATCGTCGTCGAGCAGTACGGCGGCCAATTCCCCCGAGACGTGGAAAAACTCACTGATCTGCCGGGGATCGGCCTGTCCACCGCCGGCGCCATTGCCAGCATCAGCATGGGCCTGCGCGCGCCGATCCTCGACGGCAACGTCAAACGGGTGCTGGCGCGATTTACCGCACAAGAGGGCTACCCCGGCGAGCCCAAGGTCGCCAAACAGCTCTGGGCGAACGCTGAGCGTTTTACGCCGCACGATCGGGTCAACGCCTACACCCAGGCAATGATGGACCTGGGCGCCACGCTCTGCACCCGCAGCAAGCCGAGTTGCCTGCTGTGCCCGCTGGAAAAGGGCTGTGAAGCGCACATGCTCGGCCTGGAAACCCGCTATCCGATCCCCAAGCCACGCAAGGCCATCCCGCAGAAACGCACGTTGATGCCGATGCTCGCCAACAACGACGGCGCGATCCTGCTTTACCGTCGCCCGTCCACGGGCCTGTGGGGCGGTTTGTGGAGCCTGCCGGAACTCGACGACCTCGACGACCTGCCGCACCTGGCATCGCAGCACTCGCTGGAACTGGGCACTCAACAGGCATTGCCAAGCCTGGTGCACACCTTCAGCCATTTTCAGTTATCCATCGAACCCTGGCTGGTTCAGGTCCAGGAGTCCGGCCATCACGTGGCCGAGGCCGACTGGCTCTGGTATAACCTCGCCACCCCGCCGCGCCTGGGCCTTGCCGCCCCGGTCAAAACCTTGCTCGAACGCGCGGCCGCCGTATTGAACGCAGGAGAGTCGTCATGACCCGCACCATCATGTGCCGCAAGTACAAAGAAGAATTGCCAGGCCTGGAGCGCGCTCCCTTCCCGGGCGCCAAAGGCCAGGACATTTTTGACCACGTCTCGCAAAAGGCCTGGGCCGACTGGCAGAAGCACCAGACCCTGCTGATCAACGAAAAACGCCTGAACATGATGAACGCCGAAGATCGCAAATATCTTCAGGGCGAGATGGACAAGTACTTCTCCGGCGAGGATTACGCCAAGGCCGAAGGCTACGTGCCGCCGTCGGAATAACCCCGATTTATCGGGGGTCGGAACGTAAGCGACGGTAATAATTAAATTTTTTTTGAAAACTTGCTTGACGACCCCCTGAAAAACCCGTTTAATGCGCCCCGTTGCCCAGATAGCTCAGTCGGTAGAGCAGGGGATTGAAAATCCCCGTGTCGGCGGTTCGATTCCGTCTCTGGGCACCAAATACCGAAAACCCTGAATCGCAAGATTCAGGGTTTTTTTATGCCCGCGATTTGTCCAAGCCTATCGCCACTGAAAATTCCTACATACGCTACGCCAGGGTCCTACCAATCGTCCCCCCCTCTTCTTACGTCACTTTGGGACACGCCTGATCGAGTGCCCTCCCTTACAAGGTGAAACTTATGCAGCAGCAAATCTGCCTGCATTCAACGTTTCAAAGTAAGGAAGCATTTCTTGAATACGCTTTTGAAGTTTCTCGCCCTGTCGACAATCATCGCCACAGCAAGCGGCTGCGTCAGCTACAACAACAGCCAGCCTTCTTCGCCGATCGACAGCACCGTCAAAGCCGACCTGAAAGCGGACATCGCTGTCGGTGACACCATCTCCGGCCAGTCTTCGGTCAACGTCCTGTTCGGCGTCTTCAAGTTTGGTGGCGACTCCCAGTTTGCGGACGGCGTCAGCTACGGTGGTCAGAGTGGCGGCCTGGGCAGCCTGGGCCTGGATCCCGTCAGCGCAGTCAAGTCGGCAGCAGCCTATAAAGCGGTCAAGTCTTCCGGCGCCGACCTGATCGTCGCCCCTCGCTACGAAGTGAACGAAGAAAACTACTTCATCTTCAAAAAAGTTTCCGTCACGGTAAAAGGTAACAAAGGCAACATCCGTAGCATCCGCTAACTCCTCCCCCCCAGGTGATTGTTCAGCAAACCATCCACCGCGCTTTGGCAAACCGAAATACCTAGCGCAGTGCGTTCCACAAGCAGCCATTGAAAAACGGCTGCTTGCGGACTTGACGACTGACTGAATGCAGCCTTTCGCTAGCTCGCATCATTCCAGTGGAATACCAGATTACGGGCTGCGCCACTGCCAATATCGGCAACATCCTTCCGCGTTTCGCCGTTACGCGTGGCAATGACCGTGTATTTACCGGCAGGCAGTTTCACGTAAACCAGCGGACCGGCGTCATCGAGCGTCAGCACGGTCTGCCCCGGGGCCTTCTGAATAACTACATTCACGTCAGAGGTGTATTCATTTCCCGTCCCGACAGAGAACGTCATGTGCAGGTTATAGCCGGTGGTCTGCTGGATGGCCTTGGACTCATCCTCGCCGATACCGCCCGACAGGTAGGTGATGCCGTTTTGTTCCTGGCTTTGCACCTGCACCCCCTGGCCGTCGATGGGCTCAAGGCTGGCGGCAGGTGACATCGCAGAAAACATCAGCACGCCTACAGCGGTGAGGGGCAACAGGAGTGTATGGAGGTATTTCATGATGACGACTCCCGGGTTCTGCAGAACCCAATCGTTACACTCTTTGGATTTCCAGCCGGAGGGAGGGGTTTAGATTGATTTGGCCTGAGTACGAAACGTACTACGCCATTTGTTCCTCAGCCCTCGCCCGGATTTAGACCCGTCCTGCCTGAGAACCCGGTATTTCCTGCCTGTTTCTCAGTAACACCCGGCATCTTCGAAGGGGGCTCACTTGTCATTCTCTTTCGCTGTTCAACCTGCTGCGGAAGACTTCATGACAACCCTCACCCCCCACATCTGGCATCACTGCTTGGCAACCTTGGCAAATTGATCCATCAGGCACGTCAGAAGGTGCTTCGGGCGGTCGATACCGTTCAAGTGCAGACCTGTTGGCAGATCGGACGACATATTGTCGAGTTCGAGCAGGAAGGGGCTCGGCGGGCCAGGTATGGCAAAGAGTTACTGTCGACCTTGGCCAAAGTGCTAACTGCGGAGTTCGGAAAGGGATTTGACGCTTCCAACCTTCGGTATATGCGTCTGTTCTATCAAGCCTTTCCAATTCGTGACGCACTGCGTCACGAATTGAGCTGGACACACTACCGCCGCCTGCTTCGGGTCGACAACGACAGCGCTCGTCTCTGGTACATGAACGAATCAGCCACCCAAAACTGGTCAAGCCGCGCCCTGGAACGCCAGATCAATACGCTGTACTACGAACGCCTGCTGGCGAGCCGCGATCGTGGCGCCGTCAAACAGGAGGCTGCCACCCACATTCAGAACATCAAGGCCAGCCCTCGGGATTTCATCCGTGATCCGGTGGTACTGGAGTTTCTTGGCTTACCCAATGCCGGCAAGCTTCAGGAAAGCGAGATCGAACAAGCGCTGATCGAACAATTGCAGGGCTTCTTGCTGGAGCTGGGAAAGGGCTTCGCATTCATTGCCCGCCAGCAACGCATCAGTACCGACAGCAAAGACTTCTACATCGACCTGGTGTTCTACAACTACTTGCTCAAGTGCTTCGTCATCTTCGATATCAAGCGCGGTGAACTGACCCATCAGGATGTGGGGCAGATGGACATGTACGTGCGCATGTACGACGACCTGAAACGCGGCGTGGAAGACGGCCCCACTGTCGGCATCATACTCTGTGCGCAAAAGGATGAATCCGTGGTGCGTTACTCGGTGCTCGAAGGAAACGAGCAACTGTTCGCCAGCAAGTACAGGCTTGTCCTGCCGAGTGAGGAGGAACTCCGCAATGAGCTGGATCGGGAGCGTGCGGCACTTGAAGAACGACTGCTCGATCAACAACCGCGTTGAGGCGAACGGATTGTTCATCAACGGCATCAGGACTATCGTTGGCAGCTACCCGCAAAGGACTGACGCTGATGAATTTGCAGGACACGCCTCCACTGGCCCCCACTCGCATCGAGTCGCCGCTGCCGGATACCACCCCCGGCAAATCGTTCAAGGAAACCGCCTCGGACGGTTTCATCCTCGGTGGCTTCACCTGGCGACACGCCTCTCAGGACGCCACTCGTCCGGTGGTGATCATCAATGCCGCCACCTCGGTCCGTTGCCGCCATTACTCGCGCTTCGCCGACTACCTGTTCGCCCACGGCTTCGACGTCATCACCTATGACTACCGCGGCATCGGCGAATCGCGGCCGGCATCGCTCAAGGGGCTTCGAGCCTCGTGGACCGATTGGGGAACGCTGGATTTCGAGGCGATGCTCAAGCGCGCCCAGCGTGAGTTCCCCGGGCAGCCTGTCGATGTGGTCGGCCACAGCTTTGGCGGCTGTGCCGCGGGCCTGGGAGCGTCCGGGCACCTGATCCGGCGCCTGGTGACGGTGGGTGCGCAATTCGCCTACTGGCGCGACTATGCGCCGGCCCATCGCTGGCGCATGTTCGCCAAGTGGCATGTGCTGATGCCACTGGTGACGATGATCTACGGCTACTTCCCGGGCAAACGCCTTGGCTGGCTGGAAGACACACCCGCCGGCGTGGTCCGTGACTGGAGCTTCTCCACTGCCCGCTTCGAGAAGCGCTCCAGCAGCCGCACAATCAGCAAAACCGCCGGGCAACTGCCCTTTGCCGGTGTCACCGCGCAAACCCTGGCCATCAGCATCAGCGACGATCCCTACGGCACAATTCCGGCCATCGAACGCCTGCTCGGCTACTTCACCGGCAGCACAAATTCACACCTGCGTATCCATCCCGAAGACATCGGCGAAGAAGAAGTCGGACATTTCGCCTTTTTTCGCAGCGCATACCAAGCCACACTATGGCCCATTGCATTGGCCTGGCTGCAAAACGGCGAACTGCCCCCTGATACCCCCGGGCGGCGAGTACCACGCAGCTAAGTCAATTGCCCTTTCAACGAATACGGAACGACGCCCATGGCCTCCGCCAACAAGCAGCAAAAACGCGCCTCCCGTGCCAAGGCCAAGGCCAAGCAGAACCGCACCCAGCGGGCTGCCGCGCCGGTGGAACTGGACCCGAACGACGATCGCATCGACTTCGAGTCGGTGGACCTGACCGACATGTTCAAAGAGATGATCGACGCACAAAAGATCAGCCAGCAGGCCATGTGCGCGGCCTTTCTGGAACATCCGCTCATCGCACTGGTACTGGAGCAGGAAGGTGAGGAAACAGCGACAGACTTCATCATCGCTGCCCTGATCGAATATCGCCAATGGTCGACCGAAACCGACGAAGCCGGCGCCCTGGCGTGGATCGAATCACCGGCCTTTCAGGCCGACTACGTGGCGGCGTCCGACGCCATTGCCGCGCAAACCCAACAGAAACCGAACTGAGCTCCCATGGCCTCCCTGAACAAGCAACAGAAACGCGCCAAGCGCGCAAAAGCAAAAGCCAAGCAGATCAATATCCACGGTCGCAAACCCGCCGCGCTGGACGATGACCTTGGCCACCTCGACGAGCCGATCCCGGAATACACCCTGGCGATGTTCAGTAAAATGCGCGATGCGGAAGCTGTCAGCCGCAGCGAAATGCTCTCGGTACTGCTGACGAACCTGGCCTTTATCATCATCGACCATCCAGAACTGCTGGACATGGAAAACGCCGACGACGAAGGCATGGCCGCCACCCACCTGGCCGCGGACATGCTGATCGACTACCGCATGTGGGCCGACGGCATGGACCGCGACGCCGCCCAGGCATGGCTGAGCGAGCCGCAGTTCATTGCCGATTTCAGCGCTGCACTGGATGTCTACCGCGAGTCGCTGGAAGTATCGGAAGAAAAAGCCGAGTAAGGGTTACGACGCAAACAAAAACGGTCGCTTGTTATCACTGACAGCGGCCTTTTTTTGGATCTGAATCGAGCACTTTCCTTCCGTCAGGCACCACGTATATCCCATTGACATATCCAACACAAAACCTATCCTTTGGACTCATCGCGCCAGTAAAAGCGCAGGAGGTCCAAATGGAACAGACAACCCTTTTCATGAGCAATCGAAGCCAGGCCGTTCGCCTGCCGAAAGCTGTAGCCATGCCAAGCGACGTGAAACGAGTCGACGTCGTCGCCGTCGGTCGAAGCCGAATCATCACGCCCGCCGGTGAAACCTGGGACAGCTGGTTCGATGGCGCAAGCATCACGGCAGACTTCATGACCGATCGCGAGCAACCTGCCGATCAGGAGCGTGAGTCGTTCTGATGATCAAGTACATGCTCGATACCAACATCTGCATCTTCACCATCAAGAACAAACCACAGATGGTACGGGAGGCATTCAACCGTCATCACGGTCAACTGTGCATCAGTGCGGTCACGCTGATGGAACTGATTTACGGCGCGGAAAAATCAGCAGCCCCCGAAAAAAACCTGGAGGTCATCGAGGGTTTCGCCGCCCGACTTGAAGTCCTGCCTTTCGACAACGAAGCAGCAGCACACACCGGCATGATCCGATCCGAACTGGCAAAGGCAGGCACACCCATAGGCCCGTACGACCAGATGATTGCCGGGCACGCACGCTCACGCGGGTTTATCGTGGTCACCAACAACCTGCGGGAATTCGAGCACGTTCCGGGGTTACGCGTAGAAGACTGGGTTCATGTCGAATGAACACCGAGCAATCGACAGAAACAAAAACGGCCGCTTGTCATCACTGACAGCGGCCGTTTTGCATTACGCGGTGTGAATCAGTTCAGCACCACCGCGCCACGCTTTTCCAGTTTGCGACGGCGAGCCACCAGCAAACCGGCCGCTACCACCAGAGCACTGAGCAAGCCGGTCGCAAGAATTTCCACGCGATGGGCTTCCTGGAACAGCATGATGGTCAGGGCCGCGACGATGAAGACGATCACCGCGTAGGTCAGGCCCGGGAACAGCCACATGCTGAAGGCGATTTTCTCGCCGCGCGCTATACGCTGCTTACGCATGCGCAGTTGCGAAATCGCAATCACCAGGTACACCAGCAGCGCGATCGCGCCGGAGCTGGCCAGCAGGAATTCGAACACCGCAGCCGGGGCTACGTAGTTGGCGAAGGTTGCCAGGAACGCGGCGCCAGTGGACAACATCACAGCCCAGTAAGGCGTGCCACTTTTGTTGGTGCGCGTGGACATCGCCGGCGCATCGCCGCGCTTGCCCAGGGAGAACAACATCCGCGACGACGTGTAGAGCGCCGAGTTCAGGCAGCTGGTCACAGCAACCAGTACCACGATGTCGACGATCATCTTGGCATTCGGGATGCCCATGCGCTCAAGCACAGTCTGGTAGGAACCGAGGCTTGCCAGTACCGGATCGTTCCAGGGCACCAGGGCCACAACGATGAAGATCGACACGAGGTAGAACAAGCCGATCCGCCAGATGACCGAATTGGTGGCCTTGGATATTTGCTTGCCAGGGTTCTTCGATTCCGCGGCCGCGATGGTCACGATCTCGGTGCCCATGAAGGAGAACATGGTGGTCAGAATCGCGCCCAACACCGCGCCCATACCGTTTGGCAGGAAGCCCTGGGTGTCGAACAGATGGGAAACGCCGCTGACCTGGCTGCCCGGCAGGAAGCCGAAGATCGCCATGAGACCCAGCACGATGAAACCGATGATGGCCAGCACTTTGATCAGGGCGAACCAGAACTCGAACTCACCGTAGTTCTTTACGCTGAACAGGTTGGTTACGGTCAACAGCATCGTGATGACCAGGGCGAAAGCCCAGATGTCCACGCCAGGGAACCAGGCATGCAGGATGGTCGCGGCGGCGTTGGCTTCCAGCGGAATCACCAGCACCCAGAACCACCAGTAGAGCCAGCCGATGGTGAAACCGGCCCAGTGACCGATTGCGCGGTCGGCGTAAGTCGAAAATGAACCGGTGTCCGGCGAGGCAACGGCCATTTCGCCGAGCATGCGCATCACCAGCACCACCAACATGCCGGCGGCGGCGTAAGCCAACAGAACAGCCGGACCTGCAGCGGCGATGGCGTGACCCGAGCCAACGAACAAGCCGGCGCCGATAACCCCGGCAATCGACAGCATGGTCACGTGGCGCGGTTTGAGCCCCTGTTCGAGGCCATTAGAGCTTTGGGTACTGCTCATTAAAACTACCTTTGTAAGGAGAAGCGAATGCGTGCATCCCGTTCGGCGAACCTTCTCGTAAAAAGAAGCCAACAGGGCGTTCTGGATTCTGCACGCAATAATTGCGCCAAAATATTTCAAATCCTTCTATCCCGGCGATTCCAACAGACCGGACAGTCATCGCAACCCATTGAATTTAATGGCACTTCGCCAGAACGTTACCCTGCCACCCACTTTTCGGGGTGAATCCGCGCACTGGAAACACACCTGAAAATGGCTCCGCGCACATTAAAAGTGCACAAGCGGTGCATTTGGCCGGATAGCGCTTCCAACACCCTGTCAAAGCTGGCAACATCGCGCCTTTTTTTGCGGCAGCCACCGCGCTTTTCATCGACAGGCAAGGTTCAAACGGCTGTTCGGTTGTTGATGGGGCGACAGTCTGCTGCGCCGATGCGACAACCTGCCACACACCAGCCGTTTACTGTCCGTAGCGCTGTTGGCTGCCATTGAAACGCTATGCTAGGTTGGCCGCCTCGCCAGGAAGGCCGCCAACAGCAGGAGCGCAACATTTATGAGGAACGCACATGGCTGAGGCCACGCCCGCGCTTGAAATCCGCAACTTGCACAAACGCTACGGTTCGCTGGAGGTGCTCAAAGGCATCTCGCTGACCGCCCGCGACGGCGATGTGATCTCGATCCTGGGTTCCTCCGGCTCCGGCAAGTCCACGTTCCTGCGGTGCATCAACCTGCTGGAAAACCCGCACCAGGGCCAGATCCTGGTCGCCGGCGAAGAACTCAAGCTCAAGGCCGCGAAGAACGGTGAACTGGTGGCCGCCGACGGCAAGCAGATCAACCGCCTGCGCAGCGAAATCGGTTTTGTGTTTCAAAACTTTAATCTGTGGCCGCACATGAGCGTGCTCGACAACATCATCGAAGCCCCGCGCCGCGTGCTCGGCCAGAGCAAGGCCGAAGCCATCGAAGTGGCCGAAGCCCTGCTGGCCAAGGTCGGCATCGCCGACAAGCGCCATGCCTACCCGGCACAGTTGTCCGGCGGCCAGCAACAACGCGCGGCCATTGCCCGCACCCTGGCCATGCAGCCCAAGGTCATCCTGTTCGACGAGCCCACCTCGGCGCTTGACCCGGAAATGGTCCAGGAAGTACTTAATGTCATCCGCGCGCTGGCCGAAGAAGGCCGCACCATGCTGCTCGTGACCCACGAAATGGGCTTCGCCCGTCAGGTCTCCAGCGAAGTGGTGTTCCTCCACCAGGGCCTGGTAGAAGAGCAAGGATCGCCACAGCAGGTGTTCGAAAACCCGCTTTCGGCGCGCTGCAAACAATTCATGTCCAGCAACCGCTAACGGAGCTATCCACATGCAGAACTACAAAAAGGTCTTCCTGGCTGCCGCCGTCACCCTGGCGTTCAGCGCCGGTGCCATGGCAGAAACCCTGAAGATGGGCATCGAAGCGGCTTACCCACCGTTCAACAATAAAGATGCCAGTGGCAATGTCGTCGGCTTCGACAAAGAGATCGGCGACGCCCTGTGCGCCAAGATGAAAGTCGAGTGCACCGTCGTGACCTCCGACTGGGACGGCATCATCCCGGCCCTGAACGCCAAGAAGTTCGACTTCCTGATCTCCTCGATGTCGATCACCGACGAGCGCAAACAAGCGGTGGACTTCACCGACCCGTACTACTCCAACAAGCTGCAGTTCATCGCGCCGAAAAACGTCGACTTCAAAACCGACAAGGCTTCGTTGCAAGGCAAGGTGATCGGCGCCCAACGCGCGACCCTGGCCGGCACATGGCTGGAAGACAACATGGACGGCGTCGAAGTCAAACTCTATGACACCCAGGAAAACGCTTACCTGGACCTGATTTCGGGTCGCCTGGATGGCATCCTGGCCGACAAGTACGTCAACTACGAGTGGCTGAAAAGCGACGCCGGCCGTGCGTACGACTTTAAGGGCGACCCGGTGGAAGAAAGCGACAAGATCGGTATCGCCGTTCGCAAGAACGACCCGATCCGCGTGAAGCTGAACACCGCCCTGAAAGAAATCGTCGCTGACGGCACCTATAAAAAGATCAACGACAAGTACTTCCCGTTCAGCATCTATTGATACTGACCTGCCTGACCGGCGCCTGATGGCGCCGGTTCTCGGCCTTGCCTGCCGCGATTTGAAAAGAAATCCATGATTATCGACCTCTACGGATTCGGCCCGGCGCTCGCCGCTGGCGCGCTGATGACTGTGAAACTGGCACTCTCGGCCCTGTGCCTGGGGCTGGTGCTCGGTCTGCTCGGCGCCTTGGCCAAGACTTCCCCGTACAAGCCGCTGCAATGGCTTGGCGGTACTTATTCGACCCTGGTTCGCGGCATCCCGGAATTGCTCTGGGTGTTGTTGATCTACTTCGGCACGGTCAACCTGATGCGCGCCCTGGGCGAGTTCTTCGGCAACCCCGACCTTGAACTCAACGCCTTCGCCGCCGGTGTGATTGCACTGGGCCTGTGTTTCGGCGCCTACGCCACGGAAGTGTTTCGCGGCGCGATCCTCGCCATTCCCAAAGGCCATCGCGAAGCCGGCGTGGCCCTGGGCCTGTCGAAATGGCGGATTTTCACCAAGCTGATCATGCCGCAGATGTGGCGCATCGCCCTGCCCGGCCTTGGCAACCTGTTCATGATCCTGATGAAAGACACCGCGCTGGTGTCGGTGATCGGCCTGGAAGAAATCATGCGTCATGCGCAAATCGGCGTGACCGTCTCCAAGCAACCGTTCACCTTCTATATGGTGGCCGCGTTCATGTACCTGAGCCTGACGGTACTGGCGATGACCGGCATGCATTTCCTGGAAAAACGCGCCGCTCGCGGCTTCGCGAGGAGCACCCAATGAACTGGGAAGTCATCATCAAGTGGCTGCCGAAACTGGCCCAGGGCGCAACCCTGACCCTGGAACTGGTGGCCATCGCCGTGATCGCCGGTTTGCTACTGGCCATTCCACTGGGCATCGCCCGCTCGTCGCGCCTGTGGTGGGTACGGGCATTTCCCTACGGCTACATCTTCTTTTTCCGTGGTACGCCGTTGCTGGTTCAACTGTTCCTGGTCTACTACGGCCTAGCGCAGTTCGACGCGGTTCGTAACAGTTCGATGTGGCCGTACCTGCGCGATCCGTTCTGGTGCGCCACGGCGACCATGACCCTGCACACCGCGGCCTACATTGCGGAAATCCTGCGGGGCGCCATTCAGGCGATTCCACCGGGCGAGATCGAGGCGGCACGGGCGCTGGGCATGTCCAGACCCAAAGCCCTGTTCTACATCATCCTGCCGCGCGCCGCGCGCATCGGCCTGCCGGCCTACAGCAACGAAGTGATCCTGATGCTCAAGGCCAGCGCCCTGGCCAGCACCGTGACCCTGCTGGAACTGACCGGCATGGCCCGCACCATCATTGCCCGGACCTACCTGCCAGTGGAGATCTTCTTCGCCGCGGGCATGTTCTACCTGGTAATGGCTTACGTGCTGGTGCGCGGTTTCAAGCTGCTGGAGCGCTGGTTGCGCGTCGATGCCTGCCAAGGGCGTTGAGGATTGCGTATTGACGGGCGAGGCCCTGCTCGCCCGTTTCACCGCGCTGGATGCTTTTCTGACAGCGCATCAAGCACTGTGGAAACCCCGGCCGTTCACTCACCTACAGCTACCCTGGGAAGCGTCCTACCCGGAGCTGGCCACATGGCTACGTGAGCGAACGCTGGAAGACGCGGAAAACACTCACAACCAACCCGCCCTCCTGAATGCACCGGAACCCTTTGCTTCCTTGGCAACAATGTCCGTGGCCTTGAGTGCCGTGGATGAATTGCCCGCACACACGCTCGAAGCGGCCGGCCATCGACTGAACGTCGATGTACCGGGGCGTAAATGGCAGCAGATCGAAGCGTTCGCCAGCCGATTGCAGTTTTCCGAGGCACCGCAGCATTGGCTGGACTGGTGCTCAGGCAAAGGGCATTTGGGCCGCCGCCTGTTGCAACCAGGCCAACAACTGACATGCCTGGAATACGACCCGGCACTGGTATCCAGCGGCCAGGCGCTCAGCCAGCGCCATCACCTGCATGCGCTGCATATCGAACAGGATGTGCTTGCGGCAGACGCAGCTAGTTTATTGAGCGCGCATCACACACCTGTCGCGCTTCACGCCTGCGGTGATTTGCATGTGCGGCTGATTCAACTCGCCAGCGCCACAGGCTGTAAACAACTCGCCATTGCGCCGTGCTGCTACAACCGGATCAGTCTTGCCCAATACTCGCCGATTTCCTCGGCGGCCAAAGGCTCCGACTTACAGCTTTCCCTCGACGACCTCGCATTGCCCATGAGTGAAACCGTTACTGCCGGCGCCCGCGTGCGACGTCAACGCGACACCTCCATGGCCCGGCGCCTGGGCTTCGACTTGCTGCAACGGCAACTGCGCGGCCTGGACGAGTACCTGCCAACCCCTTCCCTGCCCAGCGCCTGGCTGGACAAACCCTTCGCCGATTACTGCCAACACCTGGCCGCACTCAAAGAGTTATCCACAATCGGCCCGCAAGATTGGCGAGCCCTCGAAGCCGCCGGCTGGCAGCGACTGGCCGAAGTGCGCAACCTTGAACTACTACGTGGACTTTTCCGACGCCCGCTAGAACTTTGGCTAGTTCTTGACCGGGCACTTTTCCTCGCCGAGCAGGGCTACAGTGTCCGCGTCGGCACCTTCTGCGAAACCCCGCTCACGCCACGCAATTTCCTGCTCCTGGCCGAACGCGCTTAAACACACCCGACCTGTGGATAACTCTGTTGATGGAATTATCGTGGATCCAATATCCACGCCGGTTTCAGGGCAAAATCCATACTGTTCATTTTTTATACACCCGCATAAAAAATCGAAAAAACAGGTATTTGCGGACAAATGAGAACAGATCCACAAATTCGGCCTAAACCCAGTGCGTTGCCAACGGCATTGTGCATAAGCATTTAATCAAAACGACATAAATGCCTAATCCCGGATCGCAGACAGGGGAAATTGCACCCTTTCATTACTCTTGATATACACACACGCAAGGGCGCCGGCAGCGCGGCCACAAACAAGAACATTTCTCCGACAGGATGCGCCAGTGACGTTCATTTCCTACGCACAGAATTTCGAAGACATACGCCTGTGGCGCGCCCTCAAAACCGTCGAGAACGGCTTCTACATCGACGTCGGGGCAAACCATCCCACCCATGATTCGGTCACCAAGGCGTTCTACGACAACGGCTGGACCGGCATCAACGTCGAACCGATGCCCAACTACTATGAAGCCTTGTGCCAGCAACGCCCCAAAGACACCAACCTGCAATGCGCGGCCGGGGAAAGCGCTGACGACCTGACCTTCTACGGCATCGCCGGCACCGGCCTCTCGACCCTCGACCCGGCCATGGCCCAAATGCACATAGACGCCGGCATGGACGTGCGCAGCCAAACGATCCAGTCCCGCACCCTGACCTCCATCTGCGAAGAACACGCCCAGGGCCGCGCCATTCACTTCCTGAAAATCGATGTCGAAGGCCACGAAGAAACCGTCCTGCGCGGCATGGACTTCAGCCAATGGCGGCCCTGGGTGATCCTCATCGAAACCCCCTGGGCCCGCGACCAGACCTGGGAAAGCCTCGTCACCGACGCCGGCTACCAATCCATCCTGTTCGATGGCATCAACACCTACTACCTCGCCGAAGAACACCTGAACCTCAAACCCGCCTTCGACATCCCGCCGTGCAACCTGGACGAGTTCCAGTTCTGCAAAGGCCACAACTTCAGCCACCCCGTCAGCGACGCCGAAAACCAACTCGCCGCCGCCCTGCAACGCGCCGAACAGGCCGAAGCACAGCTGCGCGCAATGCAAAACAGCCGAACCTGGCAAGCCATTCAGAAACTCAAGAAAACCCTGCTGCGCGCCTGACCTGAAGCCCGCGCAAAAATAGTCAGAATTCAGGGGTTTACAGAAGCCAGCCAATCGCTATAATCGTCGCCCTGACACGCCGGTATAGCTCAGATGGTAGAGCAACTGACTTGTAATCAGTAGGTCCCGGGTTCGATTCCTGGTGCCGGCACCACATTAGGCTCCATTGCATTCCACCGAATGCCCTGGAAGCCCCGAAAACCCGCCATTTGGCGGGTTTTTTCGTTCCAGGACCCTCCGTCGGGATCCAACAAAATCCCCCTTCCCCGAGGGTATGTTAGGGGTACTGCGATTTCCCGGTCAGGAGCGCGTACCCCTATGCCACGTCTAGCGATCCCCCTCAGCGACCTGCAATGCCGCACGGCCAAAACCCGCGAGCGCGCCTACAAACTGTTCGACGGTGGCGGCATGTACCTTTTCGTCAAACCCAATGGCGTGAAGACCTGGCGCTTGAAGTACACCAAGCCCAACGGCAAGGAAGGTACGCTCATCATCGGCAATTACCCCATCGTTACCCTTTCCGTCGCACGACGTAAGCGAGACGAAGCCAAAGCGTTGCTGCTCGACAACCTCGACCCAATGGAAGAAAAGAAGAAGGCCAAGATCGTAGCCCAGCGGGCGGCACTGCTTTTCGAAACCGTTGCTCTGGAGTGGCACGCTGATATGTCTCGCCGCTGGACCGAAGGCCACGCAAAAACCGTAATGAGCCGACTGCGCACCCACGTCTTCCCGCTGATCGGCCAACGCCCTATCGCAGAACTCGATACCCACGACCTGCTAGAGATCACCCAGCGCATCAAGGAACGCGGCACCATGGATGTGGCGTTAAGGGTACAGAACTACTTATCCACCATCATGCGCGGGGCCAAAAGGGCTCGGCAGATCACCATGAATCCTGCACTGGATCTGGCAGGCTCGATTCACGCGCCGCGCACAGTCCATCGCCCGGCCCTCTCCCTCAACCGCCTACCCGAACTGCTACACCGTATCGACAACTACAACGGCCGCGAGCTGACGCGCCTTGCCGTGCTGCTGACTCTGCATGTGTTCGTCCGCTCCAGCGAGTTGCGCTTCGCTCGATGGAGTGAGTTCGACTTCCAACGCGCCATGTGGGAAATCCCCGATACGCGCGCACCGATTGAAGGGGTACGCAACTCCACACGCGGGACCAAGATGAACGGCGACATTCAAATGGTTCCGCTATCGCCGCAGGTCATCGAAATACTGGAGCGCCTGCGCAGCCTCAGTCGCTTTTCAGAGTTAGTGCTACCGGGCGACCACAAGTACTGGAAGCCCATGTCCGAGAATACGGTGAACACCATGCTCCGCAACGTCGGCTATGACACCAGCAAGGACGTGTGCGGCCACGGCTTCAGGACCATGGCCTGTAGCGCTCTGCTGGAGTCCGGGTTATGGACCGACGCAGCCATCGAAAGACAAATGAGCCACAAGGAACGCAACCGCGTGCGCGCCGCGTATATCCACAAGGCTGAATTCCTCGAACAGCGCAGGCTGATCATGGCGTGGTGGAGCAACTACATCGACGCTAACCGCCATGGGCATGTGACGCCCCACGAATTCGCTCACCCGGTCGGCGACAACATCACTGCCCTGCAAAAAAGCCGTGGCGCATTCAAACGTGGGTAAACGTGTGAAATCACCGCAGTCCGCCCTTCCATGCGGGTCCATCCAAGCGGGGCTGCAAAGCCGCCCTGCTTGGATGGACCTCATTTAAAAAATCTAAAGCCCACGCAACTGTCTGTGGAAAACCACTGATTTCCACCGGTGGATAATTTCATCCACAGCCGTAGAACTCCCAAAAATTCGAGCCTTGACCCGAATTATCCACAGGCGTAGAAAAGATCGGGCAAAGCGCTGTCGTTGACAGCAACCCCAGGTAGCCAGAACCTTTAAGGCTACGCCACACCGTGGTGGTTCTCCCAAAGTGCGATTAGCATCCGGCGGCTCGCACGGTCACCGCGATGTGATGGATGCCTACTTTTATCAGTGTGCCCACTGCGGCAACTCATACCCTTTCATAGCTGCCCTGCAGCAACCTATCCGCTTGGCTATTTCCTTGCGCCAACCTGCGCCCGTCTCTTTCTCCCGGAAAGAGACGGGCGCTCCTACCACTGCTGCAGCCCACCTCGTACAAGGCTTTGCGGCATTCCCCCTCGTGACAATCGGCGTGACAAACACCGAAGTCACCAGCAACAGCGATGCAGATGATGGTGCCGCAGCCCACGGAATGGACTGCACCTGACTGACAGTCAGGTATGCCCCGGTCATCGCCTCACTGCCTTCACCTGACTCAGGATCTCGCGGCGTCGGTCTCGTCAGCCAGCGCAGTCTCCACCCGCCCACTTCCTCGGAAGTGCTCAGGAGGCCAGATCATGAGATGCCCATGCTCCCGGTCGTAAAGAGCCGCCAGTCCCGCGTTAGTGGACAACCCTCACAGGTCGCAGGGGCCTTGATCCCTGATAACACTCAACATTCTTGGCGGGATGACGTGAGGAAGGTTTTAAAAGTTTTGGCTTCGAGAGGAGTTCGATCATGGCATTGGTCGGTAGACGGGATGGGCGCAATTTTGGCTATGGCCGGCAATTGAGCTATGCGGGGCCGCAAGCGCTGAAAGATCTGTTTGGCGGTGGGCATTACGGGACGGTCAAAGCGCACAGTGATCGCTGGCAGGCGTTTGTTCGGTGGTGTCGGTCGGAGGATGGACCAGGATTTAACGATGCGCGGCAGATTAATTGGCAGACCTTGCTGGACTACGCCGGACATCTGCGCCAACAAGTTGAACGAGATGAGCTGGCCATCGCGACTGCGCAAAACCGGTTGTGCAGTGTGAATCGGACCATGGCCGCGCTTCGCGGTGATCCGTATGTGAAAGTGCCGAGCCCGAGTAAGGCGCTGGGAATGCAGCGCACCAGTGTTCGTCGTTCAGTGCCGCAAGGCCAGGACCGCGAACAGGTGAAGCGGATCGTAGAGGTGCTTTGCGAAAACCAGCAGCCGCGCGCCGCGGCCATCGCTCAGTTAGCGCGAGCCACCGGTATGCGCTTGCGCGAGGCGATTTTGGCCGACCTTCCCCGTCTAAAACGTGAAGCCAAGCAATTCGGAAAGATCAACATCCAGGACGGCACCAAAGGTGGCCGTTCAGGCGCATCAGCACCTCGTTGGATTACGGTAAATGATCATATTCGTGACGCACTGAGGTTTGCCGAACAGGTCTCGCCCGACGGTAGCCGCAACCTACTTGCACCGAACGAACGCTACCTCGATTTCTTGCAGGGAATCGTCAGCCCCGCACGGGACATCATCCATAAGCACGACCTCAAAGGCTTCCACGAATTGCGGGCAGCCTATGCTTGCGAACGCTATGAGCAAATCACCCATCATCTCGCCCCCATCAACGGTGGCAGGTGCTGGCGCCTCAATCCACGCCTTGATCGAGAAGCACGCTTACAAATCAGCTATGAGCTCGGACACGGCCGTATCGACGTGGTATCGGCGTACATCGGTGGCCGAGCATGAGCAAGCCATTCGATATGGAGCTGTTCCTGGTGAGCGTCCTGACCGGGTCGTACACCACGCGTCAACGCCACCTGCGTCAGGCGAAGGCTATCCAAACAGCAATCGCTGAGCGCTGGCAACGCGACAATCCATGGACTTGGCAGAGAAAACACCTTGCGTGGTTTTTGAATCACCACCTAAACCAGCACACTGAATCGACGCGCTATTACTATTTGCTGACCATGCAATTACTCACTCATCGCTTAGGAAAACCCTGGCAGTTCAACCGCTAGACGAAGGTCAGAAAACGGCCAAAAGTAGCCTCTCGCTGAGGGCAGCCATCGGCCAGATGCAGCGAGACCTCAATGGAGTCATGGAGGACGTTGCCTGCCTAAATAAGCAAGGCGATGATCGGATCCAGCCTCCGCCCGCCTCGCCGCTTAACTAATGTTTATGGCGCTTGAAGGATTCGTCTAAGCTCGGAAAGGTGGATGCGCCTGGCATCGGGATCAAGTTCATCAGCAGCGTTCCAAATCGCTTCGATCTTTGGCCTCACTGACTTCGCGATCCGCTGACGATCCACCTGGAGAAGCCGCCGACCAAGCAGCGTAGTTAATGGTTTGGCGAGATCCACCCAACCATCCTTATTGCTGTCCTCATAAATGAAATTTAGTTTTGTACCTGTCATACGACATGCACCGTCAACGGCGACCCCACCGTTCTCGTTCCAGATAATGCAGAGGTATTCATTCTTCTCTGTAGTATCGAGAGAGTCTGGCCAAGTCTCAAACGACCAGCGCTCTACGCCCTCACCGCCCTGCCCGTTGCTTCCATGCTCAATGAGCTCTTCGTCTTCGTGCTGCTTGGCCCGGGCTTCGGCCTCAGGTCCAGGCCTTGAAGTGTATAGAAGGGCGTAGGCGTTCCGACCTTCTAGATCGGCCACTGAATAGTTGTCGAAAGCGAACGGCCCCTTCCGGCTGTAATCAGGGCGGCCATCCCGATTCTTCTCATAAGCCTCGGTTGCGTCGGCTAGGTCTTGGTCTGTGATTGGCCTGCTGTCGGTCGACAACCACAGCCGATTAAACCACTCCTGTGCTGACTCGACTTCATCTCTGTCGACGGTTTGAATTGCCGCTTCGAGCCAGTGCGCAACTTCAACCCCTTCAAATCCCAACCCATTCGCGGATACGTTTGCTGAGCCGATGATTGCTGAGGTGGGTCCTACCACCAGTTTCGCGTGTAGCCGGTCGCACTGGCGGATCTGGACATGAGCCATTGCCTTTGCTCGATCAACTAGCAGTTTGATCACCGAAGGGTTCGTCCCCCCGCTTCTGAGATTGCAAATGACTCTCAACGGCTTTCCGTCGTCAGGATGGATGGTTGCATCTGCGCCATCGCCCCAGAATGCTACAGCCACATCCAACGAAGCTTCTTGGGCGACGATCGCGCGAAGAGCCTTTGGGTACTGCTCCGGACCAATGAACATCAAGTACTCCTTTCCTAGCAGTCAGAGGTGCATCATGGGAATCGAGCGGCGGACACATGATGATTCCGCTCTCAGACTTGCTTTGCAGCAATCCCACAATGCGTTGAGTAGAAAAAATATGATTCGCGAAATTGAAAATTCGCTGATGGCGGCATTCGATCAAACCATGTGCAAATATCGCCAAATCCTGAACAACTATTACCCTGCGCATAAAAGCACCGGTTTCACCGAGAGAAACCTGACCAATAATTTCGTAAGGGCATTGGAGAACGTATTAGGCAAGGACGCATTTGCGTGGTTTGAGGCTCCATTGTGCTCCGAGGAAAAACTGCACCTTGATGCAATCGTTTTTGACCCCACCACGAAAAGCTGCTTTCTAATTGAAGCCAAGAGATTTTCCAACCTCAACAAAAAAATCGCTGAAACCATACATGATATCCAGCGGATGTCATATCAGGCCCATCACGCCACACTGGAGCTAGGATTAGGCAAGTTGAAAATTGAACACCGGTACGCCATCGTACTGGTCGATATCTGGACAGAGGGTGAGGCAAAACAGGTAACCTTCGAAAACTGGCCCGCCTGCCTGGATGACGCATCACTCGACCTATTCCGTACCGGCGGTTTTGAAAACCTCATGATCGAAAAAGAATGGAAGCACAATTACAAGATCATGATGGCAGCCAAGAAGCTTTGATCCCCCTCACGTAGGGCGATGGGTCAGGATGCAATGCGGCGATAGAAGAGATCACTAAGTGGCTTTCAGAGAATGGCGTAGAGAGTGTTGCAGATAACGCGGTCGCGGCCATGGAAACCCTGGACACAAATGCAAAAGCGATTACAGACGCAATTATGCGACTACGGCAGGCCTAGAATCGCCTCTGGCTCTGCAAACGCAACTGACTGGCAGTTATGAATCTTTTTGGGACTTTCATAGCAGGCAGCAATCGGCTAGTTGCTGCCCATCGCGACTGACAGAAATCGGCCAAAAAAGCCGCGGTTAGAATCAGCTTCTCGGCTCGTCGGCCAGTAAAGGACAAACTTGCATTGCTCACGCGGCAATTGTAGCGCGCCACCTCGGCACAGTTTTGTGCCTCCGGCGGCTTCCGGCCAAAGCTTTGCAAACGTTTTTAAGCGCGATTGGAGCCAAGTGCTGGACTGAAAGTCCCATTTCCACGCAAAATCCAGCTCGGCTGAGCAGCCGTGAGTTTTCACATGTTGCTATTACAACTATTTTTAGATTTTTTACTTCGAAGATGAGTCGCTATGAAAGTATTTATAAGTTGGTCGGGTGACACGAGTAAAAAAGTAGCAGAAGCCATTAGGAATTGGCTACCGACAGTGTTGCAAACGGTAAAGCCATATTTCACACCGAGCGACATTGAAAAAGGTACGCGGTGGTCATCGGACATAGCTAGGGAGCTAGACGATTCTATGGCTGGGATTTTTTGCGTAACCAGAGAGAATTTATTCAGCCAATGGCTTATGTTTGAAGCGGGAGCGATTTCAAAGAAGGTTGAACAGTCATTGGTATGCCCTATTTTGATTGGGCTCGATAATTCTGACATCAATGGTCCCTTGACGCAGTTTCAGACCACACTCTTCAACAAATCAGACTTTAAGCGGCTTGTTTCTGATCTCAATAAGGCAAACAAGGAAAACAAACTAGAAGAGACAGTTCTGCATACCGTATTTGAAACATTCTGGCCCGCACTAGAAGAGCAGGTTAGAGAGATAATCAAGCAGGAATCATCAGCCAGTGAAAACAAATCCGATGTTCGCACCGAGCGTGAAGTGCTCGAAGAAATATTGAATTTATCACGAGCGCTAGCGATCCAAAAATCTGGTGGATTTAAAACACATACAGAACTAAATCAATTAATATCTGATTTTCTATCCTCCTTCAACGCAGTATTTGAAGATGATTGGGATCATACCAAATTATGCTTGGAAAATAGCGAGCACCTCATCAATGGCAATGGAACCTTTATTAATCCGAAAGTGCGGGATGAGGAAAATAACTGGTCCAACAGGGCTACCCTCCTGAAGTCTTACCGCAAGCTCATTGAATATATTGGAATTCACAATATAGAGATATCAACAAGCTTCTAGATCTACGTCTGTCGGGCACCGCGCGAGCCGTATAGTAAAAGCGCGGTGAAGCGCTGCCAGGACAGACTCCAACGCCGAGCGCCTGGCGCTGATTAGTCCAAAGGCTGCCATGATGACAGGCAGCTATTCGGCCAAAAGCGGACTGCCTGCCCTATTAATAAATCCGTCCCCTTTCGGTCTTTACCGCTCTTTACCGGCTCGTTTTCCCCACCTCACTCATGGTTATATGGGGATTATTTTTATTTACTAAGGCTATCTAGTTGGATTTTTAGTCGCTCAAGCTCCTCTCGTAATTCTAGGTTTTCTTTTTCTAGCATCTTTGTCCGAATAGCTTTTTTGTTTGCGTTGCCGGGAATTGACAACAGCGTTTCAAGCTCATCCTTGTAGGGCATTATTGGCTGGTAAAGCTGGTGGTATGCTCTGCCAACTGCGCCCCTGTAAAGTTGTAATTCTGGACTGTTGTCCCCTACTAATAGAGTATGTCGGGTGGCAATTCCAGGGTATGGATCAATGAATACAATTTTGCTGATTCCAAGTTGGTAGGCTTTCTTGGAGCAGAGTTCGCATGGGCTGGCTGTAGTAAATAGTATCCCGTTCCTAAGCTTCATTCCGCCATGTTTTGAAATCTGAAGGAATGCATTCTCTTCCGCGTGTAGTGAGCGTGTGTGAACTTGGTTTTTTTCCCCGTCTATTTCATTTTGCATGTCTTTAAAGCAAAAAGATAAATTGCGACCTTCCAATAGGGGTGATTTTCTTAGCTTGTCAAATTTCCCATGTAAAACCTCCCTGAATTTACTATCATTTCTTTCATACTCGCTGTATGCATAAGTGTCCTGGCCAAGCAGTAAGTCTTCGGCATTTCTGAGAAGGCATGGTACTTGCCCTTGTGGCGTGTTGTTCCATCCAACTGACTTGACAGAGAATTCCTCGTCAGTTACAGCTGCCCCCACCTGTCTTGATATGCAGCCAGAACTTTGCTTCACCGTGTAAGCAATTTGCATGCAGCTTTCTAAAGATGTTGGCATCACCAAGCCTGGGTGCTGTATTAAAGAAATATACCAGGCAAGCTGGCATTTAAGCTCAACGTTATTGAACTGTTCTTTTCTAGGATTGTGTATGTGTATGTCGGATATTTCTATGCATTTTTGTATGTTTTGTGAGATAAATTTGCTATACCCGGCAAGTTTGCTTGGGTACTCTTTTTCATCAAGCTCTTTTATTTGGGATTCAGAAAATTTGTGTGTGCTGCGGAGGTGGGCTAGTCTGTTGTCATTTTCTGTGTTTATTGATACTAGATAAAAACCAGCGTAACGCTCTTTGAAAAATATTGCTTCGTATGGATTTCTAATGGCGTCAATCACAATGAAGCAGGACTCATTATTTTTTCGGGCTACATGGTGTGCGGATTTTATTATTTTGTTTATAGTTCTTGGAAAATGAAATACTTTTGAGTCGTCAAATTTAGAGCTGTTTACCTGCCCTGATGCTCGAATGTTGTCGCCTGCACTCTGGTATATTTTTGTGTATGCATCTATCGAGATATTTTTTAGGGCTTCTCGTATTTTGTTTGAGAAAATTGGTAATCTTTTGAAGTAAAGATCGAAAGCAAATTCTTGCTTAGCTTCTATTTCGTCAAGTGTGTTTTCAGGGCTCCTAAGATACTCCGATATTTCGATATGAAGATCGTCGTATTCTTCTTTTATTTCTCTCATGATTTCGGAAGTTTTATGTATATCTCTAGACATTACGTCAGAAATAAAGCGGCAAAATTCTGGAAAATTTAGTGCAAGAATGTATCTGGTTATGACCGTTCTAACTTGAAGACACTTAAACGGCTGCCATCGGTGCTCAATAAATTTTTTGATTATTCGATGTTTTCTGAGCTCATTATTTGTGATTCCGGAATAGGCATTCTCTGGGAGCTCAATGGAGGCACTACAAAGAATTTCTGCTGATGTAGAGCAGCCTGAACCAGTTCTTCCCGTCAAACCAATTACAACAAATCTTTTATTCTCTTTGTAAACGCTTCCAATAGCTCTGGATGATGGGTTTCCTGAAAGTTCTGACATATGGTTTTCCATGCGTGGGTTTTTGTGGGGGGCTATCAGCTGTTGTCTAGGTTGGTTGTGAGTCCGTAAGATAGGTTGAGCGTAGCGATACCTATCAATAATGGCTATCTGAAATTATCACTGCTGCGCTCACCAGCTGCGTCATCGACCTCCACTCCATTCGCCCAATCCTTGGACCGAAAAGGGGACGCATTTATTTATAGAGCAGGCAGTCTGCTCCTGGCCGGTTGCTGTCTGTCGCGAAGGGCAGATACCGACCCAAAGCTGCCCGTCGTTTGAAAGGCCAGTCGATAGTTTCAATTACAGAACGCTTATTCCAAGGGGGGCTTGGACAACACAGCGTTGAGGGCTTCGGAGACCAGGTCGTTCAGGATTGGTTTGGAACTCGACTCCATCTCCAAACCAATTTTGTCTTGTTGCTCTCTGACTTTCGCCGCGTACTTTGATGCTCGACCTTCCGATGCGAGCGAAGACAATTCCTCTTGAGAGAACAATTTTTCAAATGCTTGCGCGATGTTTTCATCCCACTTGGATTGATACTTCGGCAGCAATGCGTTGATCTCTTTCGATACCGCTGTAGACGCATCTACACGTCCCAGCTTGGCGGCGATCGTCGTAAAGGTCACCGACTGCTTCGCGACCGATAGTGCTATTCCGGGAAGGTTTCGACCAATCTGTGCCTGGTTGACGAAAATCTGGGCGTCCCGATGTGAGCGCGTTTCAGCGGACACTCCGTTTGAAAGTGCGAAGAGCAACGTCAGTGCGAGGGTGGAAAATTTAATCCTTGTCATTATTCAGTTCCATCAATGTTGAAATTCGGTTTTTGTGAAAGTAGGTCATCTTCGGGCCTGAGCCTGGACTTAGGCCCGAGCGGGAAGGGATTCAACATGTTAGTGAATTCCGAGAGCCATGATTACCGCCTAAAATGAAGGGCGGCGATCAACCCAAACGGAACATCGGTGAACGTCCGTTATTGGCCGTCTGCTGCCTGTCGCCACGGCAGCTTTTGGCGGATTTCTGCCTATTCTCTACGAAAGAGATGATTGACAACGTTCAAATTCAGGGGGGTTTACCATTCGTATGCGGCTCTGAATTACTTACAGACCGACAATGTGCTCACATCTAAAAAATCCCGAATTCGATTCCACCTAGCGCCATAACTAGCTGATTTATTTATAGTTACTAGTTGGGGTACGCCGAATTTTCCAGCGAACTCCAGACGCCCGAAAAACCTAGCCCCGCAGAAACATACCGTTCGTCTGGTGCCGCACCATACAAAACAAAGCCCCTGCAGAAATGCAGGGGCTTTCTCGTTTCCGAGCTTTGAAAAACCGCTTTCAGTGCCCCGCGCTCTGCCCACCATCCACATGCAGGATTTCGCCAGTGACGAACTTGGCACCATCCAGATACACGACCGCTTGCGCAATATCATCGATCTCGCCCATGTGCCCGACCGGGTGCAGATTGCCCAGCGCAGCGTGGGTTTCTTCGCCGTGCATCGGGGTCTTGATGATGCCCGGGCTGACTGCGTTAACCCGGATCCCGCGCTTGGCGTATTCGATGGCCAGGGATTTGGTTGCCGCGTTGAGGCCGCCCTTGGTCAGCGAAGCCAGTACCGAAGGCACGCCGTCGATGGCGTGGTCCACCAAGCTGGTGGTGATGTTGACGACGTGGCCGCTGCCTTGCTTTTCCATCTCGGCGATGGCGAGTTGGGTGATGTAGAAGAAGCCATTGACGTTCACCGACAGCACATTGGCGTAGTCTTCTGCGGTGTACGCGGTGAACGGTTTGGCGATGAAGATCCCGGCGTTGTTGACCAGGGTGTCGATGCGACCGAAACGGGACATCGCTTCACGGATGACGCGCTGGGCGGTTTCCGGCTCGCCGATGTCACCGGCCACGGTGAGGATGTCTGGATCGCTGGACGGCTTGATCGAGCGCGAAGTGGCGACGATCCGGTAACCGAGTTCACGGAAGGCTTTGACAATACCGTCGCCGAGACCCTGGGACGCGCCGGTGATGACGATGACTTTTTTCGAAATGCTCATGATGAAGACCTCTGACAATAAAGAATGGGGTAGAAAATCTGTAATCAGGCGTTCGCCATTTGTCGCAACATCTGCTCGTAGTACTCGACCGATTGCGAACCGGACACCAGGTGGTGACCGTTGAGCACCATGGCAGGGACCGAATTGATGCCGCGCTGCTGGTAGTACGTTTCAAGCTCCCGCACCTCATCGGCGAATGCACCGGACGCCAGCACCTCTTGTGCACTTGCCCCATCCAGCCCCGCTTCAGTCGCCAGACGCACCAGCGTCGATTGATCACTCGGGTTCTGGCCTTCGCTGAAGTAGGCCTGTAGCAGCACCTTCTTCAGCTCGACCTGCCGCCCTTCCTGCAACGCCCACAGCAATAAACGGTGCGCATCGAAGGTGTTGTAGAAGTGCGTGCGCTTCTCCAGATCGAACGTGAAGCCGATGGCCTCGCCGCGTGCGATCTGCATGGCCTTGCCGGCGGCGACGTCGTCGGCCGTTCTCCCGTACTTGCGCATCAAGTGCTCGACCGCTTGCTCACCTTCGGCCGGCATGTTCGGGTTCAACTCGAACGGCTTGTAGGTCAGCTCGACCGAGACTTCCCCGGCCACGTTCTCGATCGCCTGCTCCAGCGCCGTAGCCCCCAGTGCGCACCAGGGGCACACCACATCGGAAATGAAATCGATGGTGACGGAGGACGTCATGACTTCCCCTCCGCCTCGGCCAGCTGCTTGCGGTACTGGGTGGTGGTGATGCCGGCGTAACCCCAGTTATCAGTGTCGACTTCTTCGATCACGATGTGGGTCAGGTCAGGGCGTTTATTGAGCACGCGCTCCAGTGTTTCAGTGATCTCGGCAATCACCTGAGCTTTCTGCTCAGTGGTAACGCCATCGCGGGTGATGCGTACGGTTACGAAAGGCATGAGGGGAACTCCAGTGACCTTCCCGTCGGGATGATGGGAGAGGCGTTGGAGATGAATGTATGGGGTTGGCGGGAGGGGATAAAGGTGGGGGCGGGAACTTCATTCATTACGCGGCGTAATGAGTAGGGCATACCTAGGAAGGCAAGACTGCAAGACTCATCCGGATCAATGCAATCCGCGTCCAACAAAAAAACGCAGCCTTGGGAGGCCGCGCTTTTTTGTGATCGGGGCTGAAAACGCCGCAATCATTAAGCTGAAATCGACTGATCAGTAACCCAACGCTGCAAGTACATGCTTCGGGTCGTTATGAATCGCTCGTAACAGTGCACGGGCCGGTCCCTCAGGATCACGACGTCCTTGCTCCCAATTGCGTAACGTTCCCACGGGAACATCAATTCGCTTGGCAAACGCGGCCTGTGAAAGTCCGGTGGCGAGACGAATTTTTTTGACCTGTGCAGCATCGACATGGAATTCACGCGATGGCTGCCGCTCACCACGGTCGATCTCATCCATCTGCGTCATGCTTTCAACAAGACGATCGAAGAGATTTTTTTCCATTATTTCCATCCTTTATTGATGGCACAAAGAACTGCTTTTTCTCTATCCGAAAGGGTGTCTTGAATCCCTTTCCGGTAAATCAGTAGCAAACGTATCTGAAAAGCAGAGGTTACGTGATAGTAGATCACCCTTACGCCACCGCTTTTGCCCCTGCCATGCGCGGCCCAGCGGATTTTTCTAAGCCCGCCAGTACCCTCGATCAAAGCGCCAGCCTCGGGATGTTCGGCGAGATGCTGCTGGAATTCTCCATATTCGTGATCGCCCAGATGACTTGGTAGGTCAGCGGTAAAAATCGGCGTCTCGATGAAGATCATGCAATCCCTGCTATGCGTCAATGGCGTATAGCATGAATTTTAGGTGCCAGGATAGATAAGGGGCAATTAGTCTTTCGTTTCAGCGTTTTTATTCAAAAAAAACCCCGATCCAGTCGGGGCTTCTTCCTTCATTCTCAGCCTTTGATCAGGCCTCGATACCACAACCCGTCATCAGAAAATATTGACCGGGTAATCCACAAACACACGCACTTCGTTGCCGCTGACGTTGTACTCGCTCGACTTCTGCGACACGCGCAGGACCGAGCTGCGCAGTTTCACGCTGAGGTCTTTGGCCGGGCCGCTTTGGACGACGTATTTGATCTGGTTGAAGATCTCGCGCTCGGTGCCGCCTTCGCTGGTGGACGTGGTGATGTTGTCGCCGCGCACGTAGGCCACGTTGTAGCTCAGGCCCGGTACACCGAAGGTGCTGAAGTCCAGGCCGTAGCCCAGTTGCCAGCTGCGTTCGTCTTCGGCGTTGAAGTCGGACCAGTAGGAGTTCGCCAGGTAGATGGTGTTGCCGCCGTCGCCGATGCGGCCCTGGTCTTTCTGGTAGCCGCCGTAGGCGTAGCCCAGGTTGCTGTCGCCGGTGCTGCGCTGGTGCGCGAGGGTGAACGAGTGCGGGCCGGTGATGAAGGTGGCGGCCAGGCTCCAGATCTTGTTGTCGTCGCCGGTGATACCGTTTTCGCGGACGTAGGAATCGTCCAGCTTGGTGCGGTAGCCGTTGAAGTCCAGGGTCAGGGACTGATCCTTGTCGATCGGGAACACGTAGTTGGCGTTCACGTATTGCTTCTTCAGCACGTCTTCGACGTCGGAAGCGTACAGCGCGGCCTTGAATTGCTCGGTGAACTGGTAGCTACCGCCCAATACGTTGATCGACTTCAAGCCACCGCTGTCACGGCCTTCGGCGCTTTTGCGCGATTCGGCGGTGAAGCGGCCGGCGTCCAGTTGCAGGCCTTTGATCTCTTTGGAGGTGATCAGGGTGCCGGTGTAGCTTTCCGGCAGCAGGCGCGAGTTGTCGTAGCTCAGCACCGGCAGGGCCGGCATCTGGTCGCCGTAGGTCAGGGTGGTGCTGGACAGGCGGAACTTGATCGCCGCGCCGCCCTTGGACAGGTCGTCCGCCGGCTGGCCGCTGTCGCCCTTCTTGAAGAAATCGATGCCTTGCGCGCCGCTGCGGTCTTCGCTGCGCTCCAGGTTCAGTGCGTACAACCCGAAAGCATCCACACCCACACCGACGGTACCCTGGGTGAAGCCGGACGAGAACGTGCCGATGGCCGCCTGGCCCCACTCGGATTTATCCGGGTTGCCGTCTTTGAAGTCACGATTGATGTAGGCGTTGCGCAGCAGCACTTTGAGGCTGCTGTCTTCAACAAAACCCTTGGATTCGGCCTGGTCGTTCGCCATGGCCTGTGTCGCACTCAACATCCCCAGAGCGATCAGGCTGATTCGCTTGTTCAACATTTTGTTCTTTTCCTTATTTGCGGTTGATACGCGCTGTGTCGAACGGCCGAAACGGCGCTATCGCGCTCTTATTTCAATGCGAAAACAAAAAGGCCCGCCCACGATTTCTCGCGGCGGGCCTTTTTATAATTTTTGATCGTGGCGGTCGGCCACAGGCGTTGGGCCGAATCGTAGCCGCGCCCTTAACGATGTGTCAATTTCATGAATCGTCTAAAAACAGGCGAAAATCGTCTAAGAAATTGCTTTACGCGGCAGGAATATTCAATCTGCGCAACCATCGAGGCCACAGGCTGCAACGGATTCGGATGATCCGTGATCGGGCAGCGACTGACCCAGCCACTGCGCAAATGCCTGGGGTTTACCCAGCCATGGCCCGATGTCGATCAGGGTGAACTGGTCATCGTGCTCAAGCGCCAGGGTCGGAAAGCCCTGCCCGCCGACCTTGGCCAGAAGAGCCCGACTGTTCCTGACATGGCCTTCGGTGTCGGCCGCCCTGAAGGCCCTTTCGAAGGCTTCGCGGTCCAGCCCCATGCCGTGGGCAAGTTCAAACAATACCGACTCATCGGCAATACGGCGCCCCTCCACGTAGTGAGCACTTTGCAATCGCCCCAACAACTCCAGCCCGCGACCGGCCATTTGCTCGCCAGCCAGCACCGCAGCGATAGGTGGCGCCGAGTCGAACACGGCGCTGTGATCACGCAGCAAACCTTCGAAATAGGCTTCGCCGAACGGCTGCCCGCTGTATTCCGCAATGCGCCGATCGTGGGGCATGAGGTAACTGCGCAGTTGTGGTGAAACCTTTTGCCGATTGGCCCCGGTCATCATGCCGCCGCCGTGGGCAATCACGGGCAGCACAGCTTGGGCGGCCTGCACCAGCGGCTTGGCGCCGTAGCACCAACCGCACAAGGGGTCGTAGATGTAATGCAGGATCATGGGAAAGCTCCGACAGAAATTCAGGAAAATTCGATGTCGGCAGGTTAGTGCGGCGGCGGCCCCGGAAAAACGCCGGATTGGCTTTCAGTCTGTTGCTTGAATCGGTCGAATGGTTGTGCCACAAAACCCTGCAATAGGGGTGGGTCAGTCGATATAGATGCTGACTGGTCGGACGTCTTCGCGAGCAGGCTCGCTCCCACAAGGGATCGCGGTGATTACATGAATCTGCGCAAAAAAAAGCGCTGCCATCCCGGCAGCGCTCTTTTTTGTTCAATCCGTTGTAGTTCTTCTTATCCTTCCATTACATCCCACAACGCATCCAGTTCCGCTTCGCTGAATAAACCAGCAGGGTAACGCTCGATCATCGTCCGGCGCGGATCAGTATCGCTGATCTGACGCATTCCATTGGACTTGAACCAGTGCGCCAGGATCTGGAGCGATTCGCTATTTACTGCCAGGGGATGCAACGCCTTGTCGCTCACTACGTTCACTTCGGCGTTCATTTCAGCGCTCTCTCCCGGTTTGTGAGCGGCTAACTTATCCAAGGTTTATGACAGAACATAGAAGTCCTCCCTCCCCCGAGTTACACCAGCAGAGATACAAGAGCTGTGCCAAGGTGTCTGAAGTGTGTCCTTATAGTTACAAAAAAGCCCGCAGGCCTGTAGGGCCGCGGGCTCCGTGCAATCCTGGAGGCAGATTGACAGCCCGAGGGATTTCGCAATCAACTCAAGCTGTTACGACCTAACTCACTCCTTGTGCGGCGCGGGTTGTTGCTGGGTAAGGCAGTGAATATTGCCGCCCCCCAGTAACAGTTCACGACCAGGCACCATCACCACTTCATGCTGTGGAAACAGGTTCTGCAAGATCTCTTTCGCCGGGCCATCCTGCGGGTCGTCAAAGCACGGTGCGATGATGCCGCCGTTGACGATCAGGAAGTTCACGTAGGAACCGGCCAGACGAACAGTCGGATTACGCTCCTGCGTACCATCCACCGGATCGACACCGGCGCATTCTTCCTCGGTCGCAAACAGCGGACCCGGGATCGGCATCTTGTGCACCGTGAACGGGCGGCCCTTGGCGTCGGTGCTGCTTTGCAGCACTTTCATCGCCGCCTGGCAGCGCGGGTAGTTCGGGTCCTGTGGATCATCGGTCCAGGCCAGCAGCACTTCGCCCGGGCGCACGTAGCAGCAGAAGTTATCCACATGGCCATCGGTTTCATCGTTGAACAAGCCATCCGGCAACCAGATGATTTTATCCACAGCCAGGTTCGCGCTCAGCAGCGCTTCGATTTCTGCGCGGTTCATGTGCGGGTTGCGATTGCGGTTGAGCAGGCATTCTTCGGTGGTGATCAGGGTGCCTTCGCCGTCGACGTGGATCGAACCGCCTTCCAGCACAAAGCCTTCGGTGCGGTAGCGTGGGCTGCGCTCGATCTCGAGGATCTTGCCGCCGACCTGCGAGTCGCGGTTCCATGGCGAATATAAACCGCCGTCAAAACCGCCCCAGGCGTTGAAGTCCCAGTTCACGCCACGAACTTCGCCACTGTTGTTGATGACGAAAGTCGGGCCGGTGTCGCGAACCCAGGCGTCGTCACTGGACATTTCAACCACGCGAATATTCGGCACGTCCAGACGGGCACGGGCGTTTTCGTACTGACCGGCGGAAACCGCCACGGTCACTGGCTCGAAACGGGCGATGGCCTTGGCCACTGCCACGTGGGCGGCTTGTGCCGGTTTGCCCCCCAGGCGCCAGTTGTCCGGGCGCTCGGGCCAGATCATCCAGGTCTGGGTTTGCGGTGCCCATTCGGCTGGCATGTAGAAGCCGTCGGCGCGAGGGGTGCTGTTCAACGTGGTCATGGCTCAGGACTCCGGAGTGGCATTGATGCCTGACAGAAATGGAAGCGCATTGGTACACGCCGTGGACTGGCCACTTTATATCCGATAAATATCGGCTTTTAAAGCACCTTACATCCAGCGTTACAAAAACAATCGATAAAAAGCCGATATCAATCGAACTAATACCGCGATCCATGTGGGAGCGAGCCTGCTCGCGATGGGGCCATGTCAGTCACAGTTTTTTCGACTGAAAGACCGCTATCGCGAGCAGGCTCGCTCCTGCAGGGGATGTGTTTACAACCCTTCCGCGAGCACCTTCGACAGCATGTCCACGAAGAAATCCACGCTCTGGCGCGAAGTGACCATCGGCGGCTTGATCTTGAGGATGTTCAGGTAATCGCCGGTCGGCTGCATGAAAATCCCCAACTCACGCAAGCGATCGCACAGAGCGGTGGTTTCTTCGGTGGCCGGCTCCAGGGTTTCGCGGTTGCGAATCAACTCGACGCCCAGGTAGAAACCGGAACCGTGCACCGCGCCCACTAACGGATGAATATCGATCAACGCTTCGAGGCGCGTCTTGAAGTGCCCGCCTACGATCTGGGCGTTCTCCCAGAGTTTTTCCTCTTGCATCACATCCAGCACGGCCATGCCGACCTGGCAGCTGACGGGGCTACCGCCGGCGGAGGAGAAGAAGTAGCCCTCGGCCTCCAGCGCCTCGGCGATTTCCCGACGGGTGATGACCGCGCCCAGTGGCTGGCCGTTGCCCATGCCCTTGGCCATGGTGATGATATCCGGCACCACGCCCTGCTCTTCGAAGCCCCAGAAGAAATCGCCCATGCGCCCGTAGCCCACCTGCACTTCATCGGCGATGCACACGCCGCCTCTGGCCCGGACCATGGCATAGACTTGTTTCAAATAACCTGGGGGCAGCGAGATTCCACCGGCATTGCCATACACCGGCTCGCAGATGAAACCGGCCAGTTGGCGTTTCTGCTCGGCGATTTTCGCCAGGTTGTGCTCGACGCTGCGCACATAATCCGGCGCACTGTCGGGGCCACGGAATTCACCGCGATAGGTGTTTGGCGCGGTCACCGGGTGCACCCAGTCCGGGCGGCTGCTCAGCGCCTTGGGGTTGTCGGCGATCGAGGTCGACACCGAGTCCGCGCCCACCGTCCAGCCGTGATAGGCCTCCAGCACACTGAGCATGTCGCGGCCGCCGCTGTAGGCCCACGCCAGGCGAATCGCCAGGTCGTTGGCCTCGCTGCCGCTGTTGACCAGGAACACCCGGTCCATGCCATCCGGTGACAGCTTCAGCAACCGTTCGGAAAACTCGGCCACGGCCGCGTAGTTGAAACGCGAGTTGGTGTTTAGCAACGACCACTGACGACTGGCGACGGCGGCCATGCGCGGATGGCCGTGACCCAGCACCGCGACGTTGTTGAGCATGTCGAGGTAAGAGCGGCCCTGCATGTCGATCAAATGGTTGCGCCAGCCGCGCTCGATGCGCGGCGGATCAACGTAATAGTGTTTTTGCGTGCGGGCGAAGCTGGCATCGCGCCGAGCCAGCAAGGTCGGTCCGTCGAGCTCGGCTTCGGCGTCACAGGCCAGCCCCAGCAACGCTGCCGGCGATGGGCACAGCGCTTGCCAGGCCGCCGCGCGCGAAGGCGTGCAGAACAACGGCGCATTGATCGACGCGCCACGGCACAACTGCACGATCAATGGCCCGCTGACCGATCCCAGTACCTGGCCTTTGACCAGTGCCGCGCCGCTGTGCAGCGACGGCGTGACGCCCCAAAGCCGCACACTCAGTTGCGGGCCGTCCAGTTGCAGCACGTCCGCCGATGGGTGATGCACCACTCCGGCAAACGGCGCTTCGACCGCCGTGCCCTGAGGCACACGCAACTCGACATGCAACGGGCAAGTGTCCGGTTCGGCGGCGCTGTCCGGGCGGGTGTGGGACAGCCGGTATTGCCCGTAACGACTGGCCGCCAAGCCATGTGCCGCGGCCGCTTCATCCAGCAGGCGTTGATCGACGCCTTCCTGCTCCCAGTTACCGGCCTCGAAATGCGGACTAAGCACGCCCAGGTCGATCAGCGCGAACTCACGCCCTACCAGGCTCGGCAACAGCGGCGCGAACCCTTCACTGCCGATGGTGGGCAGGTTCTGGCCGACGGCGGTGAGGATCGCCGCTTCCATCAGCGCCAACGGCACCGACGTGGCCACACGGAAGATTTCCCATTCATGGACCAGGTTGTCGCGGCTGTAGGCATTGCCCGGATCGATGCTGACCTGCTGTTCGCCGCTGAGCACCAACACCGCCGCGCGGGCGACGATCAGCGGCCACAGCGCCAGCAGTTCTTCGTGCTGCAACGGATTGACTGCGTGATACGCCTGGATGGCCGGCAAAATGCAGAACGGATCGCCCTCGCCATGATGCAGCAGCGCGGCGCAGGTCACCGACAGATCGGTAATGCGCCAGGTGCGCACCAGGTCGCCGAAATCGATCACGCCTTGCAGCTGCCAATGGCGCTGCGCGTCGCGCTGCCACACCACGTTGTCGTCGGTGATGTCCATGTGAATGGCCTGCACCGGCAGTTTGTCCCGCAGTGGCTGCAAATGCCGCTCGGCTTGCCCGGACGCGTCAATGATCAGTTTGCGCCGGGCCTCATCCTTGATCACCGGCAGCAAGTGCGCGATCAGGGCGTGAGCATGACGGGCATCCCACTGCAGGGTTCGCACCAGACCCGGATGGTCGAAATCCGCCAGGGCCAGGTCCATTTCACCGCACAGGCGACCGAAACCGGACACCACCGTCGGGTTGAAATGACCGAGGCTCGTCAGGGGCTGGCCTTCGATGTAGTCGAGCAGGCGAACGTGCACTGCCTGGCCCCCCAGGTCCAGAGACAGCAGGTCTGCACCGTTTTTCGCCGCGATAACACGCGGCACCTGAACATCCGGGTGCTCTCCCAGATGCTTGAGCCCGGCATGTTGTGCCTGAAGTTCCAGTACCGAGTAGTCGCCACGGCAGATTTTCAGGACGAAACGTCCGCGTTCGCTGTCGACGCGGTAGTTCAGGTCTTGCTGGCTGCCAAGGGCGTGCAGTTTTCCGCTGAACCCGTAATGTTCTTCCAGCAGCTCTAGCGCTTGCTCCGCAGACACCTGCGGGCTGGGCAAACTGGCGCGATGAATCAACGTGGCGAGCGGCATACAACGACCCCTGAAATTTTATTAGGCGCCTATATCGCCACTGGTTCGGGCGATACGCAACCCCCCGGGCCGGTATGAAGGCATTTGTGGGGGCGGGCTTGCTCCCACAGGTTTTGTTTTGGTACTCGCCCCGACCAGCGCTTTGCGCAAGAATGGCGACCATCAAACGCACACTCTGGAGAGCCACCATGAATGTAGTGACCACCGACCTGCCCGGTGTTCTGATCCTTGAACCCAAGGTCTTTGGCGACGAACGTGGTTTCTTTTATGAGAGCTTCAACGCCAGGGCTTTCGAAGAAGCCACCGGCCTGGACACTCAGTTCGTTCAGGACAACCATTCCCGCTCGCAAAAAGGCGTGTTGCGTGGCTTGCATTACCAACTGACGAACACTCAAGGCAAACTGGTTCGCGTCACGGCCGGTGAAGTACTCGACGTTGCCGTGGACATCCGCCGCAGTTCGCCACATTTCGGCAAATCGGTGGCGGTGGTCCTGTCCGCCGAGAACCACCGCCAGATCTGGATTCCGGAAGGCTTTGCCCACGGTTTCGTGGTGCTGAGCGATTTTGCCGAGTTCCTCTACAAAACCACCGATTACTACACCCCGTCCGCCGAGCGCAGCATTCGCTGGGACGACCCGGACCTGGCTATCGATTGGCAACTGGAAGGCCCGCCGCAGCTGTCGGCAAAGGACCAGGCCGCTGCATTCCTCAAGGACGCCGAAGTCTTCGCCTGAAAACCCGGCGCACGTTTCAGCGCAAAAACACGCCTGGCCCACAGTCCGCAGACTGCGCCCGCAAGCCTAGGCATAATGCGCCTGTACCCACAGGCGCATGCTGCTCATGAAACCGACTCTCCCTCCCAGACCCCGTTGGCGCAGCCTGGCCCTGCTGGCACTGTGCCTGGCGCCGTTGCTGTGGCCGCTGGAGCATCTCGCCGAGCGTTACTACCGCAGCGAGCTGGCCAGTCAGAATCGTCAGACCCTCGACCTCTACGTCGCCAACCTGCTGGGTACCCTGCACCGCTATGAAGTGTTGCCGCAGATCCTCGGCGACCTGCCGGCCCTGCGCGCCGTGCTCGGCGCACCGGACGATGGCGTCACCCAAGGCAACGCCAACCGCCTGCTGAAAAACATCGCCACCCAGACCGGTGCCGAAGTCATGTACCTGATGGACGCCACGGGCAAGACCCTGGCCGCCTCCAACTGGGACAAACACGACAGTTTCGTCGGGCGCAATTTTTCCTTCCGGCCGTATTTCAGCGAAGCCATGGCCGGGCGGCTCGGGCGCTTTTTCGGCCTGGGCACGACCTCCGCCAAGCGCGGTTACTTCTTCGCCGCCGGCGTGCGTAACGGCGAAAAAATCGTCGGTGTGCTGGTGGTCAAGGTCGACCTCGACCACACCGAAAGCCTGTGGGGCAAAACCCCGGAACAACTGCTGCTGACCGACCACAACGGCGTGGTCATTCTCACCTCGCGACCGGAGTGGCGATTCCGCTCGACCCGCCCGTTGAGCGAGGACGAAAGCAAAGCCATCACGGCGATCCAGCCCTATCCAACCCGCGATCCAAAACCGCTGAAGCTCAATCCCAATGCCTGGCTGACCCAAACCCAACAGATCGCCGAAACCGGCTGGGACGTCAGCATCCTCGCCCCGCGCACCTTGATCGACCGCCCGGTGCGCACGGTGGTGGCCATCGGTGGTGCAGCGTTGCTGGTGTTGATGCTGCTGCTTGGCCTGATGATGCAGCGCCGCCGCCATTATCTCGAGCGCATTGCTTTCGAAGCCAAGGCCCGCCGCGAGCTGGAAGGCCGGGTCGCCGAGCGCACCAGCGATCTCGAAGGCCTGAACCGGCGCCTGAAACAGGAAGTGCTGGAACGCGAACAGGCCCAACAAGAGCTGGTCCGCGCCCAGGATGATCTGGTGCAGGCCGGCAAATTGTCGGCACTGGGCACCATGTCGGCGAGCATCAGCCACGAACTCAATCAACCGCTGGCAGCGATTCGCAGCTACGCGGAAAACGCCGAAGTGTTGCTCGACCACCAGCGCACCGACGATGCCCGCGGCAACCTCAAGCTGATCAGCGAATTGACCGGGCGCATGGCCTCGATCATCGCCCACCTGCGCGCCTTTGCCCGCCGCGACCGGCATGCCCCGGAAAGCGTCGCCCTGCAACCGGCGCTGGACGATGCCCTGGCCTTGCTGGCCAAACGTCGACGCAGCATGGAAGTCGAGCTGATCCGCGACTTGCCCGCCGCCACCCTGTGGGTCGAGGCCGGGGAAACCCGCCTGCGCCAGGTTCTCGGCAATCTGCTGGCAAACGCCCTGGATGCCCTGACCGAAAAAGGCCCGCCACGTAAACTCTGGCTCAGTGCCCAATCCACGGCCGATGGCGTCAACCTGTACATTCGCGACAACGGTCCCGGCTTTTGCATGGAAGCCCTTGGGCGCGCCAGCGAGCCGTTCTACACCACCAAGACCCGTACCCAGGGCCTTGGCTTGGGGCTGGCAATTTGCGAAACCCTGATGCGCGCCTTCGGCGGTGAACTGTCGTTCGCCAACCACAAGGAGGGCGGCGCCCTGATTACCCTGAAGCTGCGCGCAGGCGCACCGGGCGTGAGCCTGCAACCGTCCGAGGACCGAAGTGCATGACCATCGACAACCGCATTCAGGTCGTGTTGATCGACGACGATCCCCACTTGCGCCAGGCCTTGAGCCAGACGCTGGATCTGGCGGGCCTGAAAATCCTGCCGCTGGCTGAAGCCAAGGGCCTGGCCGCGCAACTTGAACGTGATTGGCCGGGGGTGGTGGTCAGCGACATCCGCATGCCCGGCATGGACGGTCTCGAACTGTTGAGCGAACTGCATGCCCAGGACCCTGAGCTGCCGGTGCTGCTGATCACCGGCCACGGAGATGTGCCGCTGGCGGTGCAGGCCATGCGCGCCGGGGCCTATGATTTTCTGGAAAAGCCCTTCGCCAGCGACGCCCTGCTCGACAGTGTGCGCCGAGCGCTGGCCCTGCGTCGGCTGGTACTGGACAACCGCAGCCTGCGGCTGGCCTTGAGCGACCGCAATGAATTAAGCACCCGCCTGGTTGGCCACTCACCTTCGATGCTGCGCCTGCGCGAGCAGATCGGTGCCCTGGCGGCGACCAAGGCCGATGTGCTGATCCTCGGCGAAACCGGCGCGGGCAAAGAAGTCGTGGCTCGGGCGCTGCACGATTTATCGAGTCGCCGTAATGGACCGTTCGTAGCCATCAACGCTGGCGCCCTGGCCGAATCAGTGGTCGAAAGCGAGTTGTTCGGACACGAGCCCGGCGCCTTCACCGGCGCGCAGAAACGCCGCATCGGCAAATTCGAATTCGCCAATGGCGGCACGCTGTTCCTCGATGAAATCGAAAGCATGAGCCTGGATGTGCAGGTCAAATTGCTGCGTTTGCTGCAAGAGCGGGTGGTCGAACGCCTGGGCGGCAATCAACTGATCCCGCTGGACATCCGCATCATCGCCGCCACCAAGGAAGACCTGCGCCAGGCGGCGGATCAAGGGCGCTTCCGTGCCGACCTGTATTACCGCCTGAACGTCGCGCCGCTACGGATTCCACCGCTGCGCGAACGGGGCGAAGATGCGCTGATGCTGTTCCAGCATTTTGCCGATGAAGCCAGTGCTCGCCATGGCTTGCCGCCCCATGAGCTGCAACCGGGGCAACGTGCCTTGCTGCTGCGCCACGCCTGGCCCGGCAACGTGCGCGAGCTGCAAAATGCCGCCGAGCGTTTTGCCCTCGGGCTCGAACTGGCCCTCGATAACAGCACAACGGAAGGCGACGCCGGCAACAGGGTCGAGGTCGTCAGCGGCGGTTTGAGTGAACAAGTGGAGAACTTCGAAAAAACACTTATCGCCGCCGAACTGGCACGCTCGCACAGCTCCGTGCGCAGCGTCGCCGAAGCCCTCGGCATTCCGCGCAAGACCCTGCACGACAAACTACGCAAGCACGGTCTGAGTTTCGCCGACAGTGGTGCCCCGGCCCACCCTGACGATCTCGACTGAGTTACCGTCCAATCATCCACTTCACGCCAGAGGCCCCTGAATGAGCCGCGACAGTCGACAACTGGAATCCGTTCTCCATCACGACATTCCCCTCACCCGGGACATGGGCCTCAAAGTGCTCGACTGGCATGACCAGCAACTGCGCCTGCACTTGCCGCTGGAAGCCAACGTCAACCACAAGAGCACCATGTTCGGCGGCAGCCTGTATTGCGGCGCAGTCCTGGCCGGTTGGGGCTGGCTGCATCTGCGCCTCAAGGAAGAAGGCATTACCGACGGGCACATCGTGATTCAGGAAGGGCAGATCAGCTATCCACTGCCGGTGACGGGGGATGCCAACGCCATTTGCCAGGCGCCGGACCCGGTGATCTGGAAGAAATTCCTGACCACCTTCCAGCGCTACAGCCGAGCGCGGTTGACGCTGCATACACGGGTCGTCAATGAAGGCCGTGACGAGGATGCGGTGAGGTTTGTCGGGCAGTACGTGTTGCACCGCTGAACCAGGACGACCGCAAAACCTGTGGGAGCAAGCTCGCTCCCACAAGGATTTGCATCAGCGCGCGGGAACGATCTTATGCGCGTGCCAGTTCCAGCAGCTTCTCCCGCCAGGCCGCCTTCGCCGGCAACGCCAGGAAGAACGTATTCAACAACGACTCCCGCGCCGGATAGCTGAACGGCTCGCCGCTCAACTCCAGCACCTCACCGCCCGCGCCTTCCAGCACACCTTGCGCTGCCGCCGTGTCCCACTGGGAAGTCAGTGCCAGGCGCGGATAGCAATCCGCCGCCCCTTCGGCCACCAGGCAAAACTTCAACGAACTGCCAATACTGGTCAGTTGCAGCTCGCCAAGGCTGGCGCTCAACCCGGCCAGCAATCGCTCTTGCTCAGGGCTCGAATGGCGACGGCTGGCCACCACGGTGAACGACTCGCCGGGCGCTAACGCCTCACGCACCTTGATCGCCACGGGCGAGCCACCTTTATCACCACGCCATGCGCCGAGCCCCGTACCACCGACGTAAAAACGCCCGTTGGTCGGCATCGACACCACACCGAACACCACCTGACCGTTTTCGATCAGAGCGATGTTGACGGTGAACTCCTCGCTGCCGCTGATGAATTCCTTGGTGCCATCCAGCGGATCGACCAGCCACCAGCGCTGCCATCCGGCACGCACGTCCTGGGGAATGTTGGCGTCTTCCTCGGAGAGCACCGGGATGCTCGGATCGAGCGCCGTCAGCCCGGCCAGAATCACGTGGTGAGCGGCCAGGTCGGCAGCGGTCACCGGCGAATCATCAGCCTTTGCCGTGACGGCGGTGCCTGTGCGCCAGAACGGCAGGATCGCATCACCGGCCTGCAAGGCCAGTTCAATCACCGATGCCATCATCGGATGTGGGAAATTCATTGCTGGAACGCTCCGCGCTGAGTCAAAAGGTCTCGGGCCAGGTACAGCGCCGCCAAGGCACGGCCTTCGGTAAATTGTGGGTTTTGTGCAAGCGCCGAGAGCTCACGCAGATTGACCTTGTCCACCCGCATCGGCTCTGGCTCGTCGCCTTCCAGACGCTCTTCGTAGAGGTCGGTAGCCAGCACTACTTGAATCTTCTGGCTCATGTAGCCAGGGGACAGCGATAACTCGGTCAGGTGTTCCAGTTGCCGCGCGCCAAAACCGGCCTCTTCCTTGAGCTCGCGCTCGGCCGCCGCCAGCACGTCTTCGCCCGGCTCGATCAAACCCTTGGGCAATGACATTTCATATGCATCCGTGCCGCCGCAATACTCCTCGACCAGCACCGCATGCTCGGCATCGAGCATCGCCACGATCATCACCGCGCCGTACCCGGCACCCTTGCCGACCAGGCGTTCATACGTGCGCTCCACGCCGTTGGAAAAGCGCAACTTCATCTCTTCCACGCAGAACAATCGACTGGTGGCGACAATTTCGCGGGCGAGTATGGTGGGTTTCTGGCGCATGCAAAGCTCCTTGGCGTGAACGCGCTACTATAACGCGGCTTTCCCGATTGTTTACGCCAGAAATCTTTCTACTGCCCGAGACGTTGCCATGCCTTCATTACCCTGGTCCGACATCGATACCGTTCTGCTGGACATGGACGGCACGCTGCTGGACCTGCATTTCGACAACCACTTCTGGATGGAGCACCTGCCCCAGCGTTACGCCGAACTGCACGGGGTCAGTCGGGCCATGGCCGAGATGGAACTGCAGCCGTTGTTCGAGCGCAATGCCGGCCAGTTGCAGTGGTACTGCCTGGACTTCTGGAGCGCCGAACTGAACCTGTCAGTGCGCGAGCTGAAACTGGAAACCGCGCACCTGATCGCCCTGCGCCCGGATGCCGACACCTTTCTGGCGGCGATCAAACAGGCCGGCAAGCGTGTGGTGCTGATCACCAATGCCCATCGGGATGCGCTGTCGTTGAAGCTGGAAAAAATCGAACTGGCGCCCTACTTCGAGCGTTTGATCAGTTCCCATGACTACGGCTTCCCCAAGGAAAACCCGCAATTCTGGGATGCGCTGCAAGCCGATATCGATTTCGATCCTGCGCGCAGCCTGTTCATCGACGACACCTTGCCGATCCTGCGCAGCGCACGGGACTTTGGCGTGGCGCATTTGCTGGCCGTGCGTGAGCCGGACAGCCGCAAGGGGCCGAAGGACACGGCAGAGTTTGCAGCGGTCGGGGATTATCGGGATTTGATTGCAGGACTCTAGACCGAGTTGCCTGCATCGCGAGCAGGCTCGCTCCCACATTTGATCTTGGTCGTATACAAATCCCGTGTTCACGGGAGATGCATTGTGGGAGCGAGCCTGCTCGCGATAGCGGTCTTGAGGCTTACTCAGGAATCCGCAACGACTGCCCCGGATAGATCTTGTCCGGGTGCGACAGCATTGGTTTGTTGGCCTCGAAGATTTTGTTGTACTTGTTGGCATCGCCGTACACGCGCTTGGAAATCGCGCTGAGGGTGTCACCCTTCACGACGGTGACAAACACTGCGGCAGCAACGACAGGCCCGGTCACAGTAATCTGATCATCCACACTGCCAACCCCGGCGATATTGCCCACCGCCAGCAGGATCTTTTCCTTCTCTTCCTGACTCGCCACTTCACCGGTCACCGTGACCTTGTCGCCATCGACCGTGGCCTGCACATTCGGGTTGCCCAGGCCGACCTTGCTGATGTGCGCCTTCAATTGCTCACTGGCGTTGGCGTTACCTGGCGTCAGCAAATCCAGCAATTTTTCGCCTGCTTCCTTCACAAAGCTCAAAAGACTCATAGTGCACTCTCCTTGGGTTTCGGGTTCCAGACGTCAAAGCCTAGACCACGGTCGTCACCTGCGAATCCAACCCGACCAATGACCCCGCTTGCGATAGAATCCGCACCTTCCCAACCCCAGGAGCGCAGATGGACATCAAGCAGCTGAAATTCCTCATCGCGCTCGACGAAACCCGTCATTTCGGCCAGGCCGCCGCACGCTGCCACATCACTCAGCCGACCCTGTCCATGCGCCTGCGCAGCCTCGAAGAGGAACTCGACTTGCCGCTGGTCAATCGCGGCCAGCGCTTCGAGAGCTTCACCGCTCCGGGCGAGCGGGTGCTGGCCTGGGCGCGCACCGTACTGGCGGCCTATGATGGCTTGTACGCCGAGGCGGCCGCCTGTCGCGGCAATCTGGTCGGCACCTTGCGTCTGGGCGTAGTGCCGTTGTCGAGCTTCGATCCGCTGCCACTGCTGCAACGCTTGCACGCCGAACACCCGAACCTGCGCTTCGAACTCTCGGCCCTGAGTTCGGAGCAGATCCTTGAGCAATTGGCGAACAATCGCCTGGATCTCGGCGTGTCATACCTGGAACGCCTGGATGCCGAACACTTCGATTCTCTGGCCTTCAGCGAAACCCACATGGGTCTGCTCTACGACCAACGCTTCTTCACCTTTGGCGAGGTGCCGCTGAGCTGGGAATCCTTGATCGAACTGCCGCTGGGCATGCTCACCAGCGGCATGCACTTTCGCCAGTCCATCGACCACAACTTCCACAGCCGTGGCCTGACCCCGCAGCCGTTGTTGCAGACCGATGCCGTGCATCAACTGTTACAAGCCGTGCACGGCGGCTTGTGTTGCGCCGTGATGCCATTGGACGGCGGCCTCGAAGGCCTGACCGAACACTTGCGCCTGCAACCGATCGAGAACGCCCAGACCCTTGGCCGCCTGGGGCTGATCATGCGTCGCAGCGCGCCACGCTCGGCGTTGGCAGAAGCCTGTTTTGCCCTCTATCAGCAATCGCTGATCGGTACTTGATCGACAGCATCTATCGGTAGATCAGTATTAGCGATTAGACGTGACAACTTGCCGCGCCTAGTCTTAAAGCTGATCAAACCGTCGGTGATGCCATGAACACCAAGCGCCCTGCATGCGCGGCGCCTGCCCTAGAAACGCCCGCGCCCGCCGCCAGCCAGACGTACAGCTATAGCAATCTCGAATACTCCGAATCGGCCAGCACCGCGCTGGCCGAGGAAGTCGCGCTGGCGATTGCCTTCAACGGCATCAGCCAGGCGGTCATGCTGGTGACGCCCACGGACCTGGAAGATTTCATCGTCGGCTTCAGCCTGGGCAGCGGCATCATCCAGGACGCCACGGACATCTACGACCTGCAACTGAGCGGCTCGGGGTCGGCGCAATACGCGCAAGTGACCATCGCCAACCGCGCCTTCTGGAACCTCAAGCAGCAGCGTCGGCAACTGGCCGGCACCAGCGGTTGCGGGTTGTGCGGTGTGGAAGCGGTCGAGCAGGCGTTGCCAGACCTTCAGGTATTGCCCGGCGCCCCGTTGCCACCGGTCGAATGGCTTGATGGCCTGCGCGAGCGCATCGGCGCCTTTCAGCCCTTGGGCCAACATTGCGGTGCGGTGCATGCCGCGGTGTTCATGAACGACAAAGGTGAGTTGTTGCTCGGCCGCGAAGACATCGGCCGGCACAACGCCCTCGACAAACTGATCGGCGGATTGATCCGGCAAAAAATCCCGACCGCTGGCGGCCTGGCGATTGTCACCAGCCGCTGCAGCCTCGAATTGATCCAGAAAGTCTTGCGCGCCGGCATCCAGACCCTGGTCAGCCTGTCGTCACCCACGGGCCTTGCCGTGCAATGGGCCCGTCGCCACAACCTCAATCTCATCCATCTGCCACAGAAGAATGCACCGCGGGTCTATAGCCCAACGTTGGAGAAACAAGCGTGAGTCAACACCGTCAAGCCGACCAGACACCTGTCCCTCGCTATAAGCCCTACAAAGGCCCGGCCGGTGGATGGGGCGCACTGATTAGCGTCGCTCAGGCCTGGCTGACCAGCGACAACGCGCTGAAAAACCTGCGCATGATGCTCAAGACCAACAAGAACGGCGGCTTCGACTGCCCTGGTTGCGCCTGGGGTGACTCCAGGGAAGGCGGCATGGTGATGTTCTGCGAGAACGGCGCCAAGGCGGTGAACTGGGAAGCGACCAAACGCCGTGTCGATGCCAAATTTTTCGCCAAACACAGCGTCACGTCCTTGCTGGAGCAAAGCGACTACTGGCTCGAATATCAGGGCCGCCTGACCGAGCCGATGAGCTATGACGCCGAGACCGATCGCTACAAGCCGATCAGTTGGGACGCCGCGTTCGCGCTGATCGCCAAACACCTGAACGGCCTGTCGAGCCCGGATCAGGCCGAGTTCTACACCTCGGGCCGGGCCAGCAATGAAGCGGCGTACCTCTATCAGCTGTTCGTGCGCGCCTACGGCACCAACAACTTCCCCGACTGCTCGAACATGTGCCACGAGGCCAGCGGTGTCGCGATGTCGCAAAGTGTCGGGGTCGGCAAAGGCACCGTGACCTTCGACGACTTCGAACACGCCGATGCGATTTTCGTCTGGGGCCAGAACCCCGGTACCAACCACCCACGGATGCTCGAACCATTGCGCGAAGCGGTGAAGCGCGGCGCGCAAGTGGTGTGCATCAACCCGCTGAAAGAGCGTGGCCTGGAGCGTTTCCAGCACCCGCAGCACGCGTTCGAAATGCTCACCAACGGCGACAAACCGACCAACACCGCGTTCTTCCGCCCGGCACTGGGCGGCGACATGGCGATCATGCGCGGCATGGCGAAATTCCTCCTGCTGTGGGAGCGCGATGCGCAGAAAACCGGTGCCCCGGCGGTGTTCGACCACGACTTCCTCAATGAGCACAGCGTCAACGTGCTGGATTACCTGGCCGTCATCGACGACACCCCGTGGGAGCAGATCGTCGAGCAGTCCGGCCTGAGCCTGATAGAAATCGAGCAGGCGGCGCGCATGTACGCCAAGGGCAAGAACGTGATCATGTGTTGGGCCATGGGCATCACCCAGCATCGCCATTCGGTGGCGACCATCCAGGAAATCGCCAACCTGATGCTGCTGCGCGGCAACATCGGCCGACCGGGTGCAGGCCTATGCCCGGTCCGTGGTCACAGCAACGTGCAGGGCGACCGGACCATGGGCATCAACGAACGCCCTCCTGTCGCGTTCCTCGATGCCCTGGAGCGGCGCTTCCAGTTCAAGGTGCCACGCGAAAACGGCCACAACGTGGTCGAGGCGATTCACGCCATGGCTGAAGGGCGGGCGAAAGTCTTCATCGGTCTGGGCGGCAATTTCGCCCAGGCCACGCCGGACAGCCCGCGCACGTTCCAGGCTCTGCAAAACTGCGACCTGACCGTGCAGATCAGCACCAAGCTCAACCGCAGCCATTTGACCCACGGCAAGGACGCGCTGATCCTGCCGTGCCTGGGCCGCACCGACATCGATATCCAGGCCGAAGGCCCGCAAGCGATCACCGTCGAAGACTCGTTCAGCATGGTCCACGCCTCCAATGGCCAACTGCAGGCGCTGTCGAACCAGATGCGCTCGGAGCCGGCGATCCTGGCCGGCATCGCCGCCGCGACCCTGGGCAGCCACCCGGTGGACTGGAGCTGGCTGGTGGCCGACTACAGCCGCATCCGCGACCTGATCGCCGAGACCATTCCCGGCTTCAAGGACTTCAACGAGAAGATCAAAAACCCGGGCGGTTTCTACCTGGGCAACAGTGCCGGTGCACGCAAGTGGAGCACCGCTTCGGGCCGGGCCAATTTCCGCTCGAACGCACTGCCCAAAGACCTGGTGCACGAACGCACCCGCGCCACCGGGGTACTGCCGGACCTGATCATGCAATCGATGCGTTCCCACGATCAGTACAACACCACCATCTATGGCCTCAACGACCGTTATCGCGGCGTGAAGGGACAGCGGGACGTGTTGTTCGTCAACGAAGCCGACATCATTCGTCTGGGCTTCAAGCCGGGGCAAAAGGCCGACATCGTTTCGCTCTGGGACGATGGTGTTGAACGTCGGGTGAAAGGCTTCACACTGCTGGCGTTTGATATCCCGGCCGGGCAGGCGGCGGCCTACTATCCGGAAGTGAACCCCTTGGTGCCGCTGGAAAGCACCGGTGATGGCAGCCATACGCCGACATCGAAGTTTGTGGCGATCCGGTTGGAAGCGGCGAGTGAGACCGGGTTGATCATGGCCAGGTCTGCGTAACGCTTCGTCTGTGTCGGCCTCATCGCGAGCAGGCTCGCTCCTACAGGAGACCGCATTCCAATGTAGGAGCGAGCCTGCTCGCGATGGGGCCAGACCAATCACCAAAAACTCCGGCCCCTGCACTTTCCTTTCGCCCACAAAAAAGGCCGCTTTCTTATGAAAACGGCCTTTGCGAAGTAGTAAAAGACCTGCAAAAAAACGTTAAGTTCCGCCCAAAAAACAGTAACTTGCAATATTGTATACAGGTCGTGTTATTCGTCGGATTTCGATTGTCACGCCCATTCCAGAGCCTCAGGATCGCGCCGTCATCCCCTAGAGGTTCCTCCATGAAGTTCTCCTCGATTCTCTTGTTGTCCCTTGGCCTGGTCAGCGGTATCGCGTCTGCTGGCGGCACCACCGAAGCCGGTGTAGGCGGCGCATTGGGCGGGGTTTTAGGCTCGGTCGTCGGTCAGTCGTTAGGCGGCAGTACAGGTTCCACCATCGGCGCGGCCCTGGGTGGCGCGGGTGGTAGCGCCGTCGGCGCAAACAAGCACAGCCGTGGCGAAGCAGCCCTTGGCGGTGCGTTGGGTGCAGCCGGCGGTAACGTAGTCGGCCGCAGCGTGGGCGGCACCACCGGTAGCCTGATCGGCGCCGCAGCAGGCGGCGGTGCCGGTGGCGCGCTGGGTAACTACATGGGCAAAGAGTACGATCATGATGATGACGGTGATCGTCGTTACTATGGTGGTCGTGATGATCGTCGTTACTACCGTGGCGGCCATCCGGGCCGTGGCCATGCCTATGGCCATCGCAAGCACCACAAGTACTACCGCGACTAAGGCCTCGAGCGCCTCGCTGGTAAGTACTACAAAAAATCGCAGCCCAAGGGCTGCGATTTTTTTTGCCTTACTGAACCACCAGACGCTCCAGCGCCCCGCGCAATCCTGCAGGAATCGCCACGGGCTGATTCGACACACGATCGACAAACACATGCACGAAGCGCCCCGCTGCGCAGGCCTCGTCCTCCCCTTGCTTGAACACGGCCAGTTCGTATTGCACCGAACTGTTGCCCAACTTGCCTACCCGCAGGCCGATCTCGATGCGGTCCGGGAAAGCAATGGAAGCAAAGTAATCACAAGCCGAGCTCACCACGAACCCCACCACCTCACCGTCATGGATATCCAGGCCGCCGACTTCGATCAGGTAAGTGTTCACCGCCGTATCGAAGAAGCTGTAGTAGGTAACGTTGTTCACGTGACCGTAGGCGTCGTTGTCGTGCCAGCGGGTGGTGATGGGCTGGAAGTGGGGGTAGTCGGTGCGTTGGGGCATTGGCGTTGATTCCTGAGTGGGTTCGCCAGTCTAAGGCGAAACCGCGTTGTATTCATCGCGAGCAGGCTCGCTCCTACATTGGATCTCGACCAGGCGCACTAGCTGTCTTCACCCGATCACCTGTGGGAGCGAGCCTGCTCGCGAAGGCGCCCTCACAGGCGCCGCTTCAATCACTTGTCAGCAAAGCCCTTGCCAGCCGCCGCCAGCTCACCAATCAACCGCGCCGGTTGCCAGTGATCGCCCTGACGCGTCTCAAGGTCCATCAAGCGCCGGTGAATGTCCGCCAGCCCTTGCTGATCCGCCCAGGCCATCGGCCCGCCCTTGTCCGCCGGAAAACCGTAACCGTTGAGGTAGACCAGATCGATATCGTGAGCCGACCCGGCGATGCCTTCCTGCAGGATCTTCGCGCCTTCGTTGACCAGTGCCAGCAAGCAGCGCTCGAGAATTTCTTCCGGGCCGATCTCGCGGCGCTGGAACCCCAGTTCCTCACTGACCTGAAGCACCAGTGCGTCGACCAGCGGATCGTGTTCGGCCTGACGACTGCCCGGTTCATAGTGATAAAAGCCGTTGCCACTCTTCTGGCCGAAACGTCCCTGCTCACACAAACGGTTATCCACCTGAACCTCCGGTGCGTCCTGCCCGATCCCGGATAACTGGCGCGAGCGCCATTGCAGGTCGACACCCACCACGTCGAACATACGGAACGGCCCCATGGCGAAACCGAAGCCTTGCAGCGCTGCGTCCACCTGGTAAGGATAAGCGCCCTCCAGCAGCATTTTTCGCGCTTCGAGCACATAGGTGTTGAGCATGCGGTTGCCGATGAAACCGTCGCAATTTCCCGCCACCACACTGACCTTGCCCATGCGCCGGCCGAGCGCCAGCGCCGCGTCGAGCACCGCCGGTGCAGTCTGCGCGCCACGGACGATTTCCAGCAGCTTCATGATGTGCGCCGGGCTGAAGAAGTGCAGGCCCAGCACTTGCTGCGGCCGGCGTGTGGCCGCGGCGATGGCATCGATGTCCAGCGCCGAAGTATTGCTCGCCAGAATCGCTTCCGGCTTGAGCAGGCCATCAAGCTCACGGAAGATCTTCTGCTTGAGCTCAAGGTTTTCGTACACCGCTTCAATGACCAGGTCGACATCGCGGATGGCCGTATAACCCTCTGCCGCCGTAACGCGCGCGACACGGGCATCGGCTTCGCTCTGATCAATACGCCCCTGACGCACGTTGTGGGCGTAGGTGTCCGCTACGGTGGCCAGCGCTTGCTCCAGCATTTGCGGATTGTTGTCGACCCACTGCACGGCCACCCCGGCGTTGGCCAGGCACATGACAATGCCACGGCCCATGGTGCCCGCGCCGATGACGGCGGCGCGCTGAATATTCGACGGTGTCTGGCTCATGTTTTGTTCTCTTGTTGGCGATCCGAAGACAGCCACCACCATAGTCAGCCACCGGGTTTTTTTGAAATTTATTCCTGTGATGAGCAACATTCAGCGGATGGATGTGCCCCTTTGAGTGCACCGCAAATCCCTGTGGGAGCGAGCCTGCTCGCGATGGCGGTGTGTCAGTCGCCATCACTGTTGAATGTGCCGGCTTCATCGCGAGCAGGCGCGCTCCTACACTGACCGTGTTTCAACCAGGTAGATGTTGCTCGGCCCACTCCCGCACCCCGGCATACGGATAATCTTCCAGCGCCGCAAACCCGGGAATCGACCGCGCCTTGAGCTTGGTGAACAGCGGCACGCTGATCCCGCACAGGAACCGTGTCACGCGTTCAGCCGAGGGGACGTTGCCCGTGTGCTGCTCGTGCCTGTGGATAAAACCGCCACACAGCGACTCGAAATTCTTATCCACAAGCGCCGGCAACTCCGGTGGTGCCGGTAGCCGCGCCACTTGCCCATGACACACCGAACAATGCCCGCATTGCTGCGGGGCATTGTGGTCGCCAAAATACTCGGCCAGGCGATAACCCAGGCAACGGTCGGTGGCGAACAGGTCAAGCATCGCGTGAATCCGCGCGACCTCGGTGCGCTCATGCCGAGTGAAATAGCCGTGCAGTTCCTCGCTCAACGTGACGTTGTCGATCCCGCTTTGCGGCACGCTGTAGACCTCGGTCATCTGCTTGCTTTCGAGCTCCACCCAGCCCTTCTCCTGGAAATAATCCAGTGCCTTGACCACCCGACTGCGCTCGGCCTGATGCTGCTCGTACAACGCCTCGAAATTCACCGTGGCCCAGGTCCTGGCGCGGCTGGAAGTCTCGATGATCGCCGCGACAAAATCCCTGCGCTCGCCTTCAAAATGCGCCAATAGCGCCTCGGGCTCCTGCACATACTTGAAACGGTACTCGGCGTAGTAGGCGTAGCGCGGGGCGATCAACCCGCGCAATTCGAGTTGCACCAACAAGGTCTTGAGCGGCAACTGGCGAATGTTGCTCTGATCGGCCAACGGCCCCAGCAGAAACTCCCACTGCCCTTCAGTGGCTGCGGCATGCATCTCGTCAAGCACGCAACGGATGCCATCCAGCTCGGGCGTATCGCCGTAGACGAAGTTCTCCAGCACGTTGAGGCTGTCGCGGTTGGCCAACACCAGGCAGTCCGACGGCTGCCCGTCACGCCCGGCGCGGCCGATTTCCTGGCTGTAGTTTTCGATGGATTTGGGCAGGTCGAAATGCACCACGTTGCGGATGTCACTCTTGTCGATGCCCATGCCGAAAGCGATGGTGGCGACGATGCAATTGGACTGCCCGCCCATGAAGCGACGCTGGATCGCTTCCCGTTGCTCATGGGGCAACCCGGCGTGATAGGCCTCGGCCTGAATGCCATTACGGTTCAGGTGTTCGGCGATGTGCTCCGCTGTTTTCTGCAGAGTGACGTAGACAATGCTCGGCTGGTCCGGACGCTGGCTCATCCACTCGACCAGGCGTCTACGCTTGTCCGCTCCGCGAACCGGCTCCACCAGCAAATTGAGGTTCGGGCGATAGAAACCGGTGGTCACCACATCGTCGGCGGCAATGGCGAATTTCGCCTGCATATCGTCGATGACCTTCGGCGTCGCCGTTGCGGTCAACAGCAATACCTGCGGGATGTTGAACTGGCGTTGATAGTCGGGAAGCTTGAGGTAGTCCGGGCGAAAGTTATGCCCCCATTCGGAAATGCAGTGCGCCTCGTCCACCACCAGCAGCGAGATCGGTACTTGCTGCAAGAAATGCCGGAAGCGCTCGTTCTTCAGGCGCTCCACGGAGATCATCAAAATCTTCAGTTCGCCGGATTTTGCCCGGGCCATGACATCGCTGGCGTCATCGCGGCTCTGGGCCGAATCGATACTGCCCGCCGAGATGCCGTGGCGTTGCAGGAACGCCAGTTGATCCTGCATCAACGCCAGCAATGGCGAGACCACCAGCGTCAGGTGCGGCAGCAACAGCGCCGGCAATTGGTAGCAAAGGGATTTGCCGGAACCGGTGGGGAAAATCGCCGCCGCCGAGCGCCCCGCCAGCACGGCACTGACGGCCGCCTCTTGACCGGGGCGAAACTGTGGATAACCGAAAACCTGTTCCAGGGTGTTGTGCATAAGCTGTCACTCCGTTGACCGCTGCGGTGTCAAAAGCCTAGCCGGCGATCACAGCGAGTCGAGAAAAGGTCGGGGGCAAAAACGATTCAGGATGATACCGCGGATGATTCACTGATAACCCCGTAGGCATTTTTACCGCCAGCGGCTTCGTCACACAAACTTCCGACAGTGTGTAAGCCTTATCCTCGGAACACGATAAATCCCCTACAAAGCCTGTCCATTTCAGCCGTCTTGTCGCGCAACGCCATGCCCTTCTATAGTTTCCGGCGCGGCTGAAATCAGTGTCTCGGCCTGCCGGGAACACTTGCCGATTTCGCACAGGACCCACTCGATGAAAAAAACCGACACGCTGACAGCCCGCTATCACCCGCTCAAGACCCGCTACAGCGAAACCCCTGTGCTGGTCATCGATACCGAGGCCGACCCCTTCGAGATCCTCGACGCCGCCCGACAACGCATCCGCGCCGCCAGCGACCTGCTAGAAACACTTTATTGCACGTGTTTCAAACAGGCCGAAGCGAGCGACATCCCGAAGATCGTCGGCGCCCTGTACCTGCTGACCCAGGACGGCAACGACCTGCTCGACATCGCCCGACAGCGCTTGCCGAAGCTCACCGGCTGAAAAACACCACAACCGCCTGTGGGAACGAGCCTGCTCGCGAAGAACGATAACGCAGTGCACTTGTGGATAAGTCTGTCAGCAACGCCCTATCAAAGCTTCGGCAAGGTCCTACAAAAGAAGACACCCAGTCGCCTATCGCGACTAACAACGAACATTTACTGTCTCCCCATCGCTGCAAAATCAGCGATCAGGTTTGGTCACCTGAGAACAACGCACATAGTTGTGCCATCATTCGCGCCGCGGACATCTATGTCCTCGTAGTGCATTGCTATGGCGGCTGTGTGCGGGACGCCCTCGGGCGAGCCGGGTTGTTGTTCTCGGTTGACCAAGCCTGCGCACAGTCCGCCTCCCATCGTTTGGTCACGGTGCTGGCGGTTAATTAACAACAATCCGAGTACATGCCATGTCAACTCTGAACCCGTTTCCAAATCGCTACCGCCCACTCCACACCAACCTCACTGACACCCCGGCCCTGATCATCGACACAGAGGCCAACCCCCAAGACATCCTCGAAGCCGCCCTCCAGCGCATCCGGGCCTCCAGCGAATTGCTGCAAACCCTGCACTGCCAATGCTTCAAACACGGCGACCTCGAAGACATCCCGCACATCACCCATGCGCTCTACCTGCTGACCCAGGACGGCTGCGACCTGCTCAAGGTTGCCCAGCAACGCATGCTGAACTGGAAAGCGCCAGTCTGACGTCATTCACCAGAGTACCAAGTGGCATTATTCTGGCTGTTTAAACACAAAAACAGCTGGAATAATGGCAGTTAGCATCCCTCTATTAAGGAAATCAGCGTCACGAAAATGGCGTCTTTTTCAATGTCCCAACCGCAGCTCACCTTTTCCTTTAAATGCTATTATTCTGGCAGTTATAGCGCCTTAATGAAGGAATATTGGCATATGGCCAAGAAGACAGCTCCGCTCTTGCCCGCCGCTTCCAGACTACTTTTCGAGTTCGGCGAGCGACTGAAACTCGCTCGCCTGCGCCGCAAACTCACGGCTAAACAAGTCGCCGAGAGGGCGGGCATGTCACTGACAACTTTGCGCTCCCTGGAGTCAGGTGGGTCAGGGGTGACCATCGGAGCCTACCTGTCTGTCATGCAAGTTCTGGGTCTGGAAAAAGACTTGAGCAAACTCGCGGCATCCGATGAAGTGGGCCGTCAACTGCAGGACGCGCAACTGAAATCCAGGACCACCTCCGCCACAGGCTCAAGCCAGCGAGCACGCAGAACGAGTGCATTGAAAAAAAATGCTCCAATACCTGAAAAAGGCACTGGAGTGATTGAAAGTGCCACCACAGCAGATCTATCCGCTGACTACCCCTTCAACACCCACTCGCTTTCCAATCTATTGACCAAGAAAAAAACCAAGTCCACGACAGGTGAGAAATGACTGAGATTGCGGTGTATGCCGATTGGGAGTCCTTGAGTGGACCCAGACGTCTCGGCTTCCTGCATGCCCGAAAGGCCCGCTCCACAGAAGTCTTCGAATTTGAGTACGACAAGGCTGCGCTGGCAGATCCCGAGTTGAACTTCACACCCCTGGACCCTCGAATCGGGCTCTATGAAGGTCGTCAGTTCCCGGGGCAACATCAAAACCGATTTGGCGTGTTCGCTGATTCAAGCCCGGATCGGTGGGGTCAATTGCTGATGAAGCGACGGCTGGAGCGCGATATCCGCGACGGACTGGCTGTCAAAGGCAGCAAGCTCCACGAATCGGATTTCCTGTTAGGCGTACATGATCTCTATCGGGTCGGTGCGATCCGCTACAAACTCAATGACCAAGGCAACTTTCTCGATGATCGTGATGGCGTGGCCGCCCCACCCTTCATTGAGTTGCGGGCATTGGAGCAAGCAAGCCGCGCTTTGGAAAACGATCCGGACAACACCTCACTCGATGGCCGCGAGTGGCTGAGAATGCTGATCGCACCTGGAGGCTCACTGGGTGGCGCCCGCCCCAAGGCCAGCGTTGCAGACGAGCAGGGTCACTTGTGGATTGCCAAGTTCCCCAGCACCCGCGATGACTATGACATTGGCGCTTGGGAACTGGTGGTGAATGCCTTGGCCAATCATTGTGGTCTGCGAGTCGCGACCGGTATCGCCCGACGCTATGCCAGTGATCATCACTGCTTCATGGTCAAGCGCTTCGACCGCACTGAACGGGGTGGCCGACTGCACTTTGCCTCAGGCATGACCATGACTGATCGCATTGACGGTGACGATGCCTCAGTCGGCGCGAGCTACCTTGAGTTGGCTGAAGTGCTCATGGAGCACGGCTCGGAAACCAAAGCAGACTTACGGGAATTGTGGTCTCGGATTGTGTTCAACATCCTGGTCTCCAACAGCGACGATCACCTGCGTAACCATGGCTTTATCCTTGATCCGGGTCGTGGATGGCGATTGTCTGCCGCCTATGACATGAACCCGGTGGCCTATGCCGACGGCTTGAAGCTCAACATCACCGATACCGATAACGCACTGGATCTGGAGCTGGCCCGGGAAGTGGCAGAGTATTTTCGGGTCAGTCGTGCGGATGCAGAAAACATCATCGACAGCTTCAAAGAAGTTGTCAGCCAATGGCCAACACTAGCGGGGGCATTGGGGCTATCGAAACGTGAGCAGGATAATATGGCGCCTGCATTTCGATTAGCGGAGCCTACGTCATGAACCTCGCCCCCAACCTCCCCGACGACCACTTGATGCAGCAACTCATGCAATTGCTGCATGAAGAACTCGGCTTCCCCGAACGCAAAACCATCAACCTCAGCACCTCGATCAATTTCGACCTGGGCTGCAACGGTGCAGACGCCCGGCATTTGATCGAAACCCTGGAAGACCACTTCGCCATCGATTTCGTGGATTTCGACAGCTATCGCTATTTCCAGCCCGACGGCTTTGACGTGAATCTAAAGCGAAAATCCAAGGGTCGCGGCGAAAAGGTGCCATTGACCATTGGTATGCTCTACCAGGCCATCAAGGCCCAACGCTGGGACACGCTGGAGCTGGAAGGCTTGTAGCGTCCAAGGCGCATAACGATAAAGACATCGTGTGGACGTACTGATGGGGTTGTTGGCCGCCTTGCTGTGGGAGGGGCACGGATTTTCTGGTGGGGCTCAATGCCCGAGCGGTGGGGGTCAAGCGCGCTGTTTATTTCGGTCAGGCGCTGGGCTTTGCCATCATGAGCCTGCTGCTGATCGCCGTCCCTGCATTCATTCTGCGGTCCATGTCCACCTCCCTTCAGGTCTGGTTGATCAGCCTTGTCGCGGCTGTGTTGACCGTTATCCGGAGCCCTGGCGTTGTCCAAGGCTTTCGCCCTCGGCAAGGCTTCTATCGTCGCTCCCTTGGTGACGTCCTATGGCGTGGTCTCCACGCTGCTGTCTTGGGCCGGTGGCGAGCACATCAACCTGATCCAGCTGTTGTGTATCGCACTCTGCGTGCTTGGGGTGGTGCTGTCGAGCATTCACTCGGACCCGAAAGTCCTGCACACCACGCAGGCGAGCAGTTCCATTGCCTACGCCTTGCTGGCAGTGCTGTTCTACGGCGCCAGTTTCTGGCTGCAGGGCCGCTTCGTCCTGCCGGCGCTTGGGCCGGTGACGATGCTCTGGCTGGCTTACCTAGTCGGCTTGATGGTGTTGGTGGTGATCGTCCTCAGGATCGAGGATGGCCTGAAAATTCCGCCGCTGAAAAACTGCCTGACGTTGACGGGTACGAGCCTGATGAACCTCGGCGGTGTTTCATCGTTTGCCTGGGGTGCGGTGGCCGGCTCGGTGTCGGTGGTGACGGTGACGGTGACGGTGACGGTGATCAACACACTGTCGGGCGGGATTGCGGCGATTCTGGGGTATGTGTTTTTCAAGGAACGGTTGGCGAAGGTGCAGGTGCTGGGGGTTGTGCTGGTGTTGGTCGGGGCGTTTGTGCTGCACTTGAAGGCCTGAGACGGAACTCCACTCGCTTCCTGCGGTATTTAATGGACCGAGGCCAGCGCCCCGCAGCAGATTATCAACTGAAAATTAGTGCAGTCCGCGCTCTGAAGGCGCGGACTTTCTAGAGTTAAATGAGTAAAACGCATAAGCCTCTATATTCACTGAGTTTCAAGTTCGAAATCGCAATACAGCCGCATAACTATCAGTACCGTCATAAATTGTCCCTCCAACAAGAATAAAATCTTTATCTTGCATCGCAAGACGCTCGCCTCGGCCACGATAAGGGAACCTCACAACCCCATCTAAACCACTGCCAAACACAGGATCTGCATCGCCGTTTTCATGGAAGCGTCCCACAACACCGTCGGTCCCCCCTGGTTCCCTATACCAAATACCAGCCACAACTATTTTTCCATCTTTTTGTACACTCCCCGAATACCACTCTAACTCAAAAGACTTTGGATAATATTTCTCCATATCCAAAGCTCCATTTTCATTTAGCCTGACAATTACCCCTTCCGACGGAGCATCACTAGGAACTGGAGGAAAACCCGGGGGTCGAGTTCTGCCGACCCCCAAAATCATTCCATCTGACTGGATGGTAAGCCCCCAGATTTCCACATTTTTTTTCTCGGCCAAGAGAAGGCCACTGCCATTAAATGTCGTATCCTCATTACCATCCAAATAAAAGCGCTTAAAAAATCCCGCATTGAACAGGTCAGTCTGTTCCTCGTTGGTTCTATTGCAGCACCCACAAACAACCACTCTTTCATACTCCCCCGTTTTTTGTATACCTAAACCAGTTACTTGAAACATTCTCCAAGGCTCCGGCACAGTAATTTCCGCGAACCCTGTACCTTGAAAGCTGAGATCGAGATTTCCATTGGCTTCAAGTCGAATGAGCTGGTGACGCTTTTCTACCTTGTTAGAATGAGCAAGCAGTATTTTCCCATCCGGCAGCAAAACCATATTCGATTGGCCAGTCGCCCCAGCATACCGGGCCTCGCTTTCGGTAGTGGATGGTTTTTGGTCAACATGTTGATCCTGAATATAATCCAATACTTTCACCCCGTTTACTCCGAAACTAATATCAGGGGTGCCATCCATATTGAACCTTGCTAATGCTGCTGATGTGGAATTTTCAGTACCCGAAACAAGAACTTTTCCATCTTTTTGTACCGCTACGCTAAAAACTTGCGCGGACAACCCCGGCGTAAATTCACCAATAATTCCGCCAGAGCCAAATGTGCTATCAACCTTGCCATCTGCTGTAATCCGAGCTAAGAAGTACCGCCTATACCCGGTAAAACCAGCAACGTAGTAGTAATTTTGATAGCCATTCTTGCCCTCTGCCATGGATTGAAAAAAACCATCCGTATGAAGTCGACAAATGCCATCCTCACCATAATCCTTGTCGATATCCCCAGATCTAAAAAAACTATTAGCTTTTAAATCACTCATTTCCATCACCTCAAATTCACATTGCCCCGAAATTGGGACGCCATAGAATTAGAGGCGGACTACCGAACACCGTCTACTGTCAGTTCTTACAGTAAAAAAACAAAAAACAAGATCATTTTGCTATTAGTACAAGTGCAAAAAGTAATAAGCTTCTGGCATAACGACGGATGAAATCCTCGTTCAAAAAAAACATCAAAAAAAACAGGAACTCACAGAGAAAGTTAAAAATACAAGTAAAAAAAACGCCCAATGCAAGCATTGGGCGCTTAATTACTTTCAGTATTTACCTCATTCGAGGTAGCACTATAGTCAAATTACAACTTTGGACCCGCAGCCTTGATCGCGTCGCTCACTTCGAACTTCTTGAAGTTCTCGATGAACAGGCCGGCCAGTGCTTTGGCGGCTTCGTCGTAGGCGGCTACGTCGGCCCAGGTGTTGCGTGGGTTCAGCAGGCCAGTCTCAACGCCCGGTACGGCCACTGGCACGTCGAGGTTGATGGTGTCCAGGTGCTCGGTCTCGGCACCGATCAGCGCGCCGCTCTGGATCGCTGCGATCACCGCACGGGTGGTCGGGATGTTGAAGCGTTTGCCGACGCCGTAGCCACCGCCGGTCCAGCCGGTGTTGACCAGGTAGACCTTGGAGCCGAAGCCGCGGATGCGCTTGATCAGCAGCTCAGCGTATTCGCCGGCCGGACGCGGGAAGAACGGTGCGCCGAAGCAGGTGGAGAAGGTCGACTTGATGCCGCTGCCCGAACCCATTTCGGTCGAACCGACCAGCGCGGTGTAACCGGACAGGAAGTGGTAGGCCGCTTGTTCTTCGTTGAGGATCGACACTGGCGGCAGCACGCCGGTCAGGTCGCAGGTCAGGAAGATCACAGCGTTCGGCTCGCCACCGAGGTTCTTCTCGGAACGCTTGGCAACGTGCTCCAGCGGGTAGGCGGCGCGGCTGTTCTGGGTCAGGCTGACATCGGCGTAGTCGGCGTGCTTGGCGTCGTCGATAACGACGTTTTCCAATACCGCGCCGTGCTTGATGGCTTTCCAGATAACCGGCTCGTTCTTCTCGGACAGGTCGATGCACTTGGCATAGCAACCGCCTTCGATGTTGAACACAACGCCTTCGCCCCAGCCGTGTTCGTCGTCACCGATCAGGTAACGGCTTTCGTCGGCCGACAGGGTGGTTTTACCAGTGCCGGACAGACCGAAGAACAGGGTCACGTCGCCTTCTTCGCCGATGTTGGCGGCGCAGTGCATTGGCAGTACGTCGGCAGCCGGCAGCAGGAAGTTCTGCACCGAGAACATGGCTTTCTTCATTTCACCGGCGTAACGCATGCCGGCGATCAGCACTTTCTTCTGTGCGAAGTTGAGGATCACGCAGCCGTCGGAGTTGGTGCCGTCACGCTCTGGCACGCACTCGAAGTTGGCAACGTTGAGGACCTGCCACTCGTCACGACCCGCCGGGTTGTACTGAGCAGGGTTGATGAACAGGCAACGGCCGAACAGGTTCTGCCAGGCAGTCTGGGTGGTCATCTTCACGGCCAGGTAGTGCTCGGAAGCCGCACCTACATGCACGTGGGAAACGAAATGCTCTTGCGCGTTGTTGAATGCCTCAACGCGAGCCCACAGGGCGTCGAACTTGTCGGCCGGGAACTTGCGGTTGATCGGGCCCCAGGCGATGGCGGCCTGGGTGCTTGGCTCTTCAACGATGAAACGGTCGACTGGCGAACGGCCGGTACGGTGACCGGTACGAACAACCAGTGCGCCGGTATCGGCAAGCTCGCCTTCACCGCGGTTGAGGGCTTCTTTAACCAGATCATCAACACTCAGATCGGTGTACACGGCATTGTTGGCTTGCGTCATGAGGTTCCCCGTCGGCCAGTGGCCGAGTGCTCCAAACGTTTTTGTAGTAGAAAGTCGTGCACTACTACCGCGAAAAAAGTGGGCCGGATTATGCCAGAAAAGCCCAAAAAGAGTAGGCCCCTCCTGTCGTAACGGCGTTAATCCGGCGCAAGGCAGTGAATTTACCTGCGCTGAACCGTTTTAGTGACGGGTATCTGACGGCGTCTCGATACCCGCGCCGGCGAACAATTGAGTGACATCGGCCGCGTCAAACAGGTAGCGCTGGTTGCAGAACTGGCAATCGATTTCGATGTTGCCACCGTGTTCGACCACCAATTGCTGCGCGTCTTCCATACCCAGACTGACCAGCGCATTGGCCGAACGTTCGCGCGAGCAGCTGCAACGGAAGCGCAGTTTCTGCACATCGAACAGACGCACCTGCTCGTCGTGGTACAGGCGATGCAGCACGGTTTCATTGTCCAGGCTCAACAGCTCGTCGGCAGTCAGCGTACCGCCCAGGGTGGTGATGTGCTGCCAGCTGGCGGCGCGTTCGTCTTCGTCTTTCAAACGGTCGGCCGGCAGTTGCTGCAGCAACAGGCCACGGGCACGACGACCATCGGCGCAGAGCTTGATGCGGGTGCCAATCTGCTGGGACATGACGAAGTAGTTGGTGAAGCAGTCGGACAACGTTTCGCCATCCAGGTCGACGACGCCCTGGTAGCGTTGGCCCCGTTTCGGGTCGACGGTCAATGTCAGCGAGCCGTCCGGCATCAGGTCAGCCAGGGTAGCGTCGGGGGCAATGCGGTCGGCCTCGTAACGGGCCAGGCCACGGATGTCGCGCTCGCTGGAGCATTCGATCATCAGCAACGGGATAGGGCCTTCGGAGCGTGCCTGCAGAATCAGCAGGCCATCGAATTTCAACGTGCCGACCAGCAACGATGCGGCCGCCATCAGCTCGCCGAGCAGTTGCGCGACCGGCTGCGGGTAGGCGTGTTTGGCCAGGACTTCGGCGTAGCTGAGCTCCAACGAGACCAGCTCGCCACGGGTGTCGCTGTCATCGAAGATGAAGCGTTGGGTGAAGTCGTTATCCGCGTGATCGGTCATAGGTCTGGGTATCTGAAGTAGTGAAAATGGTTACAGGAAACAAGAAATTGACCTTGCGCCACCCCTCGGGTGCGCAACGTTCAGCCATGAAAGGCATTTTATGAACAATCCGGGCCTGATCCAAGCAAGGTGGAACAGGCGCTGATGGGTTCCGGGTCGTTTCCCGCTCTGCACTGCTGGCAATGTGGTTATGGCCTACAGGTCAGAGACTGTGTGTGATTTTCGACGAGCGGCAATATCGTCCATGCGATGCACTGCTGGCCAGGCACAGATATGGATGCGCAGCGGGTCAATTGCAAGTCTTGGCCTGAAGGCACGGTGAAACCTGGCGAGTGCGCGGCACTCGCCCGAGAAATATCTGTATCAGTCGTCGTTACTGCTGCCACGAAACTTGAACAGATCCCGCCGCTGTTTTTTGCTCGGCTTACCGTCGGTGCTCACGCCCAGGGCTCCGGCCTTTCTTTGCGCCGCGGCCTCTTCGCGCTTGGCGATGCTGGCCAGGGTTTCGGCATACAAGGTTTGCGCCTGCGGTGCGCCACGACGAACGATCGACAGTGCCATGACTACCACCGTACGCTCCTCGAAACCGGTGCGAATCACAAATTCGTCGCCAATACGCGGCTCTTTACCCGGCTTGCAGCGTTCGCCCCGGCAATGCACCTTGCCGCTTTCAATCGCCGCCTTGGCCAGGGCACGGGTTTTGTAGAATCGTGCAGCCCACAACCATTTATCGAGGCGGACTTTGTCGTCCTCTTCGTTTTTTTGTGCCATGGAATTTCCTCATTCTGAAATATTGGTGAACTGTACTACCGTTTCTGACGTACCAAGAATTTCACCGGCTCGGATTACAATGCTGACATTCCATAACCTCCTGGCGAGGCTGGAAATCCGGGCCGTAGATATCTGTCGCCTTTTAATCATTATTCTGCGTGAATACCGCGAATCCGGCCGCATGCGGCCCGAGCGGTTTCTACCGGTTGAGCACTATTGAAGACATTTGACCATTTGACCGTTGTCGGTCTGCGCGAGTGGGTGGCGCTCCCGGATTTGGGAGTCGCCGGCCTTCGGGCAAAAATCGACACCGGTGCCAGCACCTCAAGCCTCCACGCCACCGAAATCGAGCCGTTCGAGCGCGATGGTGAGCAGTGGGTGCGCTTTACCGCCCACCTGGGTTCCGTCGTACAACTGCGCCACCGACGCTGCGAAGCTCCGTTGGTGACGATGAAAACCATTAAAAGCTCAAACGGTCACGCGCAGGTGCGATACGTGATCAGCACTACCCTGGCCCTTGGTGATCGGGTCTGGCGGGTCGAGTTCACGCTCGCCTGCCGCAAGTCCATGCGTTATCGCCTGTTGCTCGGTTCCAAAGCCCTGATCCACGGCCAGTTGGTGGTCAATCCGGGCATCAAGTATGTACAAGACAAGCCGGTGTTCCCGGTATCTACCTCCTCCACAGGTGTTGCATGAAGATCGCTGTGCTGTCGCGGAATCCGCGTCTGTATTCCACCCGTCGTCTGGTCGAAGCCGGTACCGAGCGTGGCCATGAAATGGTGGTGGTCGACACCTTGCGCGCCTACATGAACATCGCCAGCCACAAGCCGCAGATCCACTACCGCGGCAAACCGCTGGAGGGTTTCGATGCGGTGATCCCACGGATCGGTGCATCCGTGACCTTTTATGGCTGCGCCGTGCTGCGTCAGTTCGAAATGATGGGGGTGTTCCCGCTTAACGAATCGGTGGCCATTGCCCGTTCGCGGGACAAGCTGCGCTCGCTGCAATTGCTGTCCCGGCGCGGGATCGGCTTGCCGGTTACCGGGTTTGCCCACTCCCCCGATGACATTCCCGACCTGATCGAAATGGTCAACGGCGCGCCGTTGGTGATCAAGGTGCTGGAAGGCACCCAGGGCATCGGCGTGGTGCTGTGCGAAACCGCGACGGCGGCAGAGTCGGTAATCGAGGCGTTCATGGGCCTCAAGCAGAACATCATGGTTCAGGAGTACATCAAGGAAGCCGGTGGTGCGGACATTCGCTGCTTCGTCGTCGGCGACAAGGTGATTGCAGCGATGAAGCGCCAGGCCAAGCCCGGCGAATTCCGCTCAAACCTGCATCGAGGTGGCAGCGCGAGCCTGATCAAGATCACACCGGAAGAGCGCATGACGGCGTTGCGTGCGGCGAAGGTCATGGGATTGGCGGTGGCGGGTGTGGATATCCTGCGTTCCAATCACGGGCCGTTGGTGATGGAAGTGAATTCGTCACCGGGGCTTGAGGGGATTGAGACCACCACCGGGAAGAATGTGGCAGGGATCATCATCGAGCATCTGGAGAAGAATGGCGGGCCGAATATGACGCGGACCAAAGGGAAGGGTTAAGCCTCAAGCTTTGTGGCGGCAGGGGATGCCGCCATCGCGAGCAGGCTCGCTCCCACAGTGGATCGTTGGCGGATGCAAATTTAGCATCCAACGCCAACCAGTGTGGGAGCGAGCCTGCTCGCGAAGAGGCCCTTTGCCTCACCGAAGAACTACGGCCTTAAACAGCATCCCGCGGCAGCATCAACCCCAACGGCAACCGCACCCGCGCTTCCAGCCCTCCGCCCGAGCGGTTACGCAGCTCAACGTTGCCGCCATGCATCGAAGCAATCCGCTTCACGATTGCCAATCCCAACCCGGTTCCCTTGCCACCCCGGGCACGATCACCCCGGGTGAACGGGTTGAAAATCGCCTCCAGCTCCGAAGGATCGATCCCGGCGCCACGGTCCATGACGCTCAGCACCACATACGGCGCGCTGGTGTCCCCGGATACATACGCTGCTACCTCCACACCGCTACCGGCATGATGCAACGCATTGCCGATCAGGTTGTTCAGCAGTCGCTTCATCGACACACGACGCAATGGGAACGGCTGGATGGGTTCCAGACGCAATCGCACTTTTTCTTCGGTCTGGTTATACGGTGCAGCAACTTCACGGACCAGGTCGCTCAGGTCAACCTCTTCCACCGACTCGTCGCGCCCGTCACGAATGAACGCCAGGAACTGATCGAGAATCGCGTCCATGTCTTCAATGTCACGCACCATGTCATCGGTCAGGTCGGTGTGATCGCCCATCAGTTCCAGGGACAGGCGCAAACGGGTCAGCGGCGTGCGCAAGTCGTGGGAAACCCCCGCCAGCATCAGTTCACGCTCGCGACCGGCCTGCTCGACGTCTTCGGCCATCTGGTTGAAGGCGCGGTAAACCTCAGTCATCTCACTCGGCGTATCGCTGATTGGCAGGCGCACGCTGCGGCCCTGGCCGAGTTGCCGCGCGGCATACACCAGACGCTTCAAAGGTTGATTGAGCTGGCTGACGAAGATCCAGGCCGAAGCGGTGGACAGCAGGCCAATTGCGAGGAACCAGCCCAGCACGTTCCAGATTTTCTGGCCGCGCAACGGATGGGGATAAAGCGGTACTTTCAACCATCCATCGCCCAGGCTTGGCGCCCGGACCCACAGCGCCGGTGGCGAATGCATGCGCAGCCGCACTTCAGTATCGGCACCCAGTTCCGCCTGCATCTGCCGCTGATAGATCTCGCTGTAAGGCCAGTGCTGTTCACCTTCCGGCACGCCGGCACCCACCACCCGGATCAGGGTCGCGGCCTCGGCGATCTTGCCGCGGTTTTCTTCATCGGCAGCCCAATAGGCACGCAGCGTCAGGGCGACACCGTGGCTGTACTGGCGGTCCACCAGCACGTCTTCGTTCATCAGCAGATAAACCAGGGTCAGTGCCTTGGAGAAGAGTACGACGATGAGCACCAGCCAAAGGGTGCGGGAGAAGAAGCTCTGGGGGAACCAAACGGGGGTTTTCATGGATAACCGTTAAACACTTGCAGGAGCGAGCGATGCTCGCATATTGCGGATCGCGAGTCTGCGGACAGGATCGATTGATCCGTTGTCCGCATGACCCGCTCCTACAAATCGCCAATCACTTGGTGGCGGTACCATCCGGTACAAACACATAACCCACGCCCCAGACAGTCTGGATGTAACGCGGTTTGGACGGATCGGGTTCGATCATCCGGCGCAGACGGGAAATCTGCACATCGATGGAGCGCTCCAGGGCATCCCACTCGCGGCCACGGGCCAGGTTCATCAACTTGTCGCGGGTCAGCGGTTGACGCGCGTTCATTACCAGGGCCTTGAGCACAGCGAATTCACCGGTAGTGAGCATGTGCACTTCTTCGCCGCGCTTGAGCTCGCGGGTGGCCAGGGACAACTCGTAGTCACCGAAGGTCACGCTTTCGTCTTCGCTGCCCGGGGCGCCAGGCACCGGAGCCGACTGGCGACGCAATACCGCCTTGACGCGAGCCATCAGCTCATCGGGGTTGAACGGCTTGGCCAGGTAATCGTCGGCGCCCAGCTCCAGGCCCTTGATACGGCTCAGTTCGTCGCCCTTGGCGGTGAGCATGATGATCGGAATCTGGTTGTTCGCGCTACGCAGGCGGCGGCAGGCAGTCAGGCCGTCTTCGCCGGGCAACATCAGGTCGAGGACGACCAGGTTGAACACTTCGCGCGCCAGCAGGCGATCCATTTGCTCAGTGTTCGGTACGGCGCGGGCGCGGTAGCCCTTGCTGACGAAAAAACGCTCCAGCAGGCTGCTGAGCCCCGGATCGTCGTCAACGATAAGAATTTTTTCGCCTTCAGCAGTTTGTGCAGTGCTGCTCATTGGATGCTCCTTTGATCTCGGCACGCATTATGGCGTAGCTGCCGTTATACGCACCGTGTGCATTGTTAGCAGATTTTTCCTCTAGCGCCAGAAAACCGGCCATTGCACCTGCAACCCGCGATGTCCCCGAATGCCGGAACGCTGGTTATAATGCGCCGCCTTTTGTGTCAGGCAACATCAGACAGGTACTACAGACGGACACCATTTATTTTCATGGCGTCGGCAGTAATTGTTCGATTTCACGGGTCAACGGGATACCTTTTGATCCAGGTAGCGGCGCAGGCCAGGCCGCTCAACCAGACTCGTCAAGGCCCTATCTCTGCGCCTGCGAGCCTGCTTTCACAATTTGTCAGGTGGTTTTATGGACAGCATCAACAGCCGCATCGCCGAGGAACTCGGTGTACGCCCACAACAGGTCGAAGCGGCCGTCGCGCTACTCGATGAAGGCTCTACCGTTCCCTTCATCGCCCGTTACCGGAAAGAAGTGACCGGCAGCCTCGATGACATCCAGTTGCGTCATCTGGAAGAGCGCCTGCGCTATCTGCGAGAACTCGACGAACGGCGTACCAGCATCCTCGCCAGCATCCAGGAGCAGGGCAAGCTGACCCCTGCACTTGAACGCGACATCAAACTCGCCGACACCAAGACCCGTCTCGAAGACTTGTACCTGCCGTACAAGCAGAAGCGCCGCACCAAGGGCCAGATCGCCCTGGAAGCCGGCCTCGGCGAGCTGGCCGACGGCCTGTTCAACGACCCGTCCCTGAGCCCGGAAACCGAAGCCGCACGCTTCATCGATGCGCAAAAAGGCGTGGCCGATGTGAAGGCCGCCCTCGAAGGCGCCAAGTACATCCTGATGGAACGCTTCGCCGAAGACGCAGGCCTCTTGGACAAGCTGCGCAACTACCTCAAACAGGAAGCCACCCTCAGTGCCCGCGTGATCGCCGGCAAGGAAGAAGAAGGCGCCAAGTTCCGCGATTACTTCGAACACGACGAACCGCTCAAAAGCATGCCGTCGCACCGCGCGCTGGCGATTTTCCGTGGCCGTAACGAAGGCATCCTCAGCTCCGCGCTGAAAGTCGGCGACGAACTGCCGGGCACCATGCACCCGTGCGAAGGCATGATCGGCCAGCAATTCGGCATCCAGAACCAGAACCGCGCCGCCGACAAATGGCTGGGCGAAGTGGTGCGCTGGACCTGGAAGGTCAAGCTCTACACCCACCTGGAGACCGATCTGCTGGGCGAGCTGCGCGATGGCGCGGAAACCGAAGCGATCAACGTATTCGCCCACAACCTGCACGACCTGCTGCTGTCGGCCCCGGCCGGCCCGCGCGCCACGCTGGGCCTCGACCCGGGCCTGCGTACCGGTTGCAAAGTCGCCGTGGTCGACTCCACCGGCAAGCTGCTGGATCACGCCACGGTTTACCCGCACGTGCCGCACAACAAATGGGACCAGACCCTCGCCGTGCTCGCCGCCCTGTGCGCCAAGCACTCGGTGGACCTGATCGCCATCGGCAACGGTACTGCCAGCCGCGAGACCGACAAGCTGGCCGCTGAACTGATCAAAAAATACCCGGCCATGAAGATGACCAAGGTCATGGTTTCCGAGGCCGGTGCATCGGTTTACTCGGCATCGGAGCTGGCTTCCAAGGAATTCCCGGACCTCGACGTGTCGATCCGTGGCGCCGTGTCGATTGCCCGTCGCCTGCAAGACCCGCTGGCTGAGCTTGTGAAGATCGATCCGAAATCCATCGGTGTCGGCCAGTACCAGCACGACGTGTCGCAACTGAAACTGGCCCGTGGCCTGGATGCGGTGGTCGAGGACTGCGTGAACGCCGTCGGCGTGGATGTGAACACCGCGTCCGTAGCGCTGCTGGCACGGATCTCCGGCCTCAACGCGACCCTGGCGCAGAACATCGTCAGCCACCGCGACGAGCACGGTGCGTTCAAGACTCGCGCGGCGCTGAAGAAAGTCGCGCGCCTGGGCGAGAAAACCTTCGAACAGGCCGCCGGATTCCTGCGCGTCATGAACGGCGAAAACCCGCTGGACTCGTCGGCCGTTCACCCGGAAGCCTATCCGCTGGTTCAGCGCATCGCCGCCGAAACCGACCGTGACATCCGCTCGCTGATTGGCGATGCCACGTTCCTCAAGCGTCTCGACCCGAAGAAGTACACCGATGAAACCTTCGGCCTGCCGACGGTCACCGATATCCTGCAAGAGCTTGAAAAGCCTGGACGTGACCCGCGTCCCGAGTTCAAGACCGCCGAGTTCCAGGAAGGCGTCGAAGACCTCAAGGACCTGCAGCTGGGCATGATCCTCGAAGGCGTGGTGACCAACGTGACCAACTTCGGTGCCTTCGTCGATATCGGCGTGCATCAGGACGGCTTGGTGCACATCTCCGCGCTTTCGGAGAAATTCATCAAGGATCCTCGCGAAGCGGTGAAGGCCGGTGACGTGGTGAAAGTGAAGGTCATGGAAGTCGACATCCCGCGTAAACGCGTGGGCCTGTCGATGCGCATGAGCGACACACCGGGCGAGAAAATCGACGGCGCTCGTGGTGCGCGTCCGGGGTCGGCGCCGCGCCAGTCCCAGAACACCGCACCACGCAAGGAAACCACCGCAGCGGCTCCGAGCAACAACGCCATGGCTTCGCTTTTCGCCAACGCCAAGCAGTTGAAGAAACGCTGATGGACATTCCCGCCGGGCTGACCGAAAGCGCGTTTTTCAAGCTGCTGGGCTGCCGCTTGCACAGCCTGGAAACCGGGGTGGCGCAAGTCGCCCTGGCGCTGGAGCCCGAACTGCGCAATCGCGGCGGCAAGCTGCACGGCGGGGCCTTGTTCAGCCTGGTGGACATTGCCATGGGGCTGGCCTGCTCCAGTACCCACGGCTTTGACCAGCAGAGCGCAACCATCGAGTGCAAGATCAACTACATCCGCGCCGTCTCAGACGGCGAGGTGATGTGCACGGCGCGGGTGATCCACCCGGGTCGCCGCACATTGGTGGTCGAGGCCGATGTGGTGCAGGGCGACAAACTGGTCGCAAAAGCACAAGGCACGTTCGCTGTCCTGTAGCTACTCGTCATCATTTTGAGTTAATTTCGGCGTTGTGACCGCAGCGTCGGAGTTTCCTGTGGGAGCGAGCCTGCTCGCGAAGGCGATGTGCCAGTCGAGGTCGATGCTGACTGATACTCCCTCTTCGCGAGCAGGCTCGCTCCCACAGGGATTGTGCAATTCCTGACCGATCGGCATGAGGCCTGTGCGGCGCCAAAACCAGGCGAAAACGCCAGTTTTAACTTCACCCTTGTAGACCGTCTTGCCCACCCCCATATTGGGGCGACTGACGCGTGAAGGAATCCAACTTGAGCGAACTTCTCAACCGCCGCCTGGCTCTGCTCGGCGAGCGCGCTAACCTCTCTCTGCTCGAACAGTGCCTTCACGGCATCGAACGTGAATGCCTGCGCGTGACCGATGAAGGTCGCCTGGCGCAAACGCCGCACCCGGAAGAATTGGGTTCCGCGCTGACCAATGAACAGATCACCACCGACTATTCCGAGTCGCTGCTGGAGTTCATCACCCCGGCCCTGCCCGATCCTGCCGATACGTTGGCGAGCCTGGACAGCATTCACCGCTTTGCCTACAGCAAGCTCGGCAACGAGTATCTGTGGAGCCCATCGATGCCGTGCCCGTTGCCGGCCGAGGAAGACATCCCGATCGCCTATTACGGCACGTCCAATATCGGGCAGCTCAAGTACGTGTACCGCAAGGGCCTGGCCCTGCGTTACGGCAAGACCATGCAGTGCATTGCCGGCATCCACTACAACTTTTCCCTGCCGGAAAAACTCTGGCCGTTGCTCAAGCAGGCCGAAGGCTTTGTCGGCACCGACCGCGATTTCCAGTCGTCGTCCTACATCGCGCTGATCCGCAACTTCCGCCGCTACAGCTGGCTGCTGATGTACCTGTTCGGTGCTTCACCGGCACTGGACGCCGGCTTCCTGCGCGGTCGTTCACACCAGTTGGAACAACTGGACCCGCAGACCTTGTACCTGCCGTACGCCACCAGCCTGCGCATGAGCGACCTGGGTTACCAGAGCAACGCCCAGGCCGGCCTGACGCCGTGCTACAACGATCTGAACAGCTACACCGACAGCCTGCGCAAAGCGGTGGCCACGCCGTATGCGCCGTACGTCGAAGTCGGCACCCACCAGGATGGCGAGTGGGTGCAGCTCAACACCAACATCCTGCAGATCGAAAACGAGTACTACTCCAACATCCGCCCGAAACGCGTGACCTACACCGGCGAGCGCCCTATCCAGGCGCTGATGGCCCGTGGCATCCAGTACGTCGAAGTGCGTTGCCTGGACATCAACCCGTTCCTGCCGATGGGCATCGACCTTACCGAGTCGCGCTTCCTCGATGCGTTCCTGCTGTACTGCGCGCTCAATGACAGCCCGCTGCTGACCAACACCAGTTGTGGCAATGCGACCTCGAACTTCCTTAGCGTGGTCAAGGAAGGTCGTCGCCCGGGCCTGCAACTGCAACGGGACGGCCAGCCGGTTGACCTGAAGGAATGGGCCGGCGAGCTGCTGGAAAAAATCGCGCCTCTGGCGGCGATGCTCGACCAGAGCCATGGCGGTGATGCCCACAGCAAGGCGCTGGACACCCAGATGGCCAAGGTCCTGGACCCGTCCCTGACACCGTCGGCCCAGGTATTGGCGGCGATGGCCGAGCACAATGAAAGCTTCGCCCAGTTCTCCCTGCGCCAGAGCCAGGTCCACGCCGAGTTCTTCCGTAGCGAACCGTTGCCGGCTGAGGAACAGGCGAAGTTTGAACAGCGGGCGCGTTCGTCGCTGGCTGAGCAGGCTGAACTGGAGCAGAACGAAGTCGGTGATTTCGATGTGTTTGTCGGGGCGTACCAGGCGAGCATTCTGGCGATCAGCAACTGATCCTCGAAGGTCCTGCGGACCTTATCGCTAGCAGGCTAGCGCCCACAGTGGATTTTCAGTGTCGCACAATTGTGTGAACACCCTTGAACCCTGTGGGAGCCAGCCTGCTGGCGATTGACCGCAAAGCAGTCGCTCTTGGAATATTCCTCTCATAAGCTAATTCGAAAAAGTTATTTATTTTCGAATTCTTAGATCATTTAGTCTCTTTTTCACGCCGACGCTCGGTCGCCTGACAAGGAGCTTTCTGATGAAACTGACTTTCCCTCTTCGCTTGCTGGCGGCCGCTTCCTTGGCAACCGCGAGCTTTTTTGTCCAGGCGGCCGACTTCACCGTCGCCTACCAGACCACCGTCGACCCGGCGAAAGTCGCCCAGGCTGACGGCGCTTACGAAAAGGCCACCAAGGCCGATATCAGCTGGCGAAAATTCGACAACGGTGCCGACATCATCGCCGCCATCGCCTCGGGCGACGTGCAGATCGGCTATCTCGGCTCCAGCCCCCTGACCGCTGCGATCACCCGTAAAGTGCCAGTGGAAACTTTCCTCATCGCCACCCAGATCGGCGCCGCCGAAGCCCTGGTCGCCCGCGACGGTTCCGGGATCAAGACCCCGCAAGACCTGATCGGCAAGAAGATCGCCGTGCCGTTTGTATCCACCGGCCACTACAGCCTGCTCGCCGCGCTGAAACACTGGAACATCGACCCGTCGAAAGTCACCGTTCTCAACCTGGCTCCACCCGCGATCATTGCCGCCTGGAAGCGCGGTGACATCGACGCCACGTACGTATGGGATCCGGCCCTCGGGGTCGCCAAGGAAAATGGCAAGGTACTGATCACCTCCGGCGAGCTGGCCAAGTTCGGCGCACCGACCTTCGACGCCTGGATCGTGCGCAAGGATTTCGCCGAGAAGCACCCGGAGATCGTCACCGCGTTCGCCAAAGTGACCCTCGATGCCTACGCCGATTACCGCAAAGACCCGCAAGCCTGGCTCGCCAACCAGGGCAACGTCGACAAGCTGGTAAAACTGTCGGGTGCCAAGGCCAGCGACATTCCGCTGCTGCTACAAGGCAACGTCTACCCGCTGGCGGCTGACCAAGTGCTCAGCCTCGGCGCGCCGACCACCAAGGCCATCACCGACACCGCGGCGTTCCTCAAGGAACAAGGCAAGGTCGAAGCCGTGCTGCCGGACTACGCGCCGTACGTCAGCGCCAAATTCATCACCCACTGATCGGGAGTCAAAGCGATGGCCTTGCTACAGCTGGAGCGCATCAGCGCACAGTATCCCGGCAGCCCGGAACCGGTGTTGGCGGATATCTCCCTGAACCTGGGGCCCCGGCAATTGCTGGTCGCCCTCGGCCCGTCCGGCAGTGGCAAGACTTCGCTGTTGAACCTGATTGCCGGTTTCGTCGAACCCAGCGCCGGGCGCATCACCCTCGACGGCGTGCCCGTCAAAGGCCCGAGCGCCGAGCGCGGCGTGGTGTTCCAGGACGACGCGCTGCTGCCGTGGCAAGACGTGCTGGCCAACGTCGGGTTCGGCCTTGAGCTGGCCGGTATCGCCCGGGACAAACGCGAAGCTCGCGCCAGGGAAATGCTCGCCCTGGTTGATCTTTCCGGTTTTGAACAGCGCCGCATCTGGCAGCTTTCGGGCGGCCAGAAGCAGCGTGTCGGCCTGGCCCGCGCCCTCGCCGCCAACCCGCGCGTGTTGCTGATGGACGAACCTTTCGGTGCCCTCGACGCCTTCACCCGCGAGCAGATGCAGGAGCTGTTGCTGCAGGTCTGGCAACGCACCGCCAAACCGGTGTTCCTGATTACCCACGACATCGAAGAAGCCGTGTTCCTGGCCACCGACCTGATTCTGTTGGCGCCCAACCCTGGGCAAATCGTTGAGCGCCTGAGCCTCGATTTCGGTCAGCGTTATGCCGCCGGTGAATCGGCTCGCTCGATCAAGTCGGACCCGCGTTTTATCGAAACCCGCGAACACGTACTCGCCAAAGTGTTCTCCCAACGCAGCGCCGCCCAGCGGCAGGAGCGCGCATGAGCAGTTACGAAATTCCCGTCGCAGCGATAACGCCAGGCTCACCCGTGATTCCGGCAAGTCGGCGTTTGAGCATTCGCTGGATCAGTGTGCTGACGCTGGTCGTTCTCGTTGCTATTTGGTGGGCCGTGACGGCGACCGGCTTGATCGAGCCGCTGTTCCTGCCGCCGCCCTCCACCGTGCTGCAAAAAGGCTGGCTGCTGGCGACCTCGGGTTATATGGATTCAACCCTGTGGCAGCACCTGGGCGCGAGTCTGAGCCGTATCGGCCTGGGCCTGGGCTTTGCGATTCTCACCGCCGTACCGGTGGGCATCGCCATCGGTGCCAACCGTATCGCCCGTGGTGTGCTCGACCCGCTGATCGAGTTCTACCGACCGATTCCGCCGCTGGCTTATCTGCCACTGATCGTGATCTGGTGCGGCATCGGTGAATTGTCCAAAGTGCTGCTGATCTACCTGGCGATCTTCGCCCCGATTGCCATCGCCACCGCCACCGGCGTGCGCACGGTCGACCCGGCCAAATTGCGTGCCGCGCAGTCGCTGGGCGCAACGCGTGTGCAGTTGATTCGCCACGTCATTTTGCCGAGTGCCTTACCGGACATTCTGACCGGTGTGCGCATTGGCCTCGGCGTGGGTTGGTCGACACTGGTCGCCGCCGAACTGATCGCGGCCACCAGCGGTTTGGGCTTCATGGTGCAATCGGCCGCGCAGTTTTTGGTCACCGATGTGATGGTGCTGGGGATTCTGGTGATCGCACTGATCGCCTTCGCGATGGAGATGAGTCTGCGCACATTGCAACGCAAGCTGGTGCCATGGCATGGCCAGACCCACTGAATATTGAACACCCCTGTAGGAGCGAGCTTGCTCGCGATGGACTCAAGAGCGCCGCGTTTAGCCAGTAAACACGCGTTATCGTTAACGACCATCGCGAGCAAGCTCGCTCCTACAGTTGGCACCTCCGGATTTAAGAGAACCACCATGAGCCACCTGACCATCGTCCCCCTAAGCTCCGCCCTCGGCGCACAGATCAGCGGCGTCGACATCAGCCAGCCGCTGAACCTTGAACAGCGCGATGCTATCGAACAGGCCCTGCTCAAGCATCAGGTGCTGTTCTTCCGCAACCAGCCGATCACGCCGCAGCAACAGGCGCGATTCGCCGCCAATTTCGGCGACCTGCACATTCATCCGATCTACCCGAATGTGCCGGAGCAACCCGAAGTGCTGATCCTCGACACCGCCGTCACCGACGTGCGCGATAACGCGATCTGGCACACCGACGTCACCTTCCTGCCGACCCCGGCCATGGGCGCGGTGCTCAGTGCCAAGCTGCTGCCGGAGTTTGGCGGCGACACGTTGTGGGCCAGCGGGATTGCGGCGTATGAAGCCCTGTCGACGCCGCTCAAAGCCTTGCTTGAAGGGCTGACCGCCACCCACGATTTCACCCGTTCGTTCCCGCTGGAGCGCTACGGCAACACGCCCGAGGCGCTGGCCCAGTGGGAAGAAGCACGGCGCAAGAATCCACCGTTGTCACACCCGGTGATCCGCACACACCCGGTGAGCGGGCGCCGCTCGCTGTTCGTCAACGAAGGTTTCACCTCGAAGATCAACGAGCTGTCGGAAACCGAAGGCGAGGCGATTCTGAAGTTCCTGTTCGCCCATTCAACGCGGCCGGAGTTCACCATTCGCTGGCGCTGGCAGCAGGACGATATTGCATTCTGGGACAACCGCGTGACCCAGCATTACGCGGTGAACGATTACCGACCGGCGCGGCGGGTGATGCAGCGGGCGACGGTGTTGGGGGATGTGCCGTTTTTTCGCTGAACTCTGATTTTTTTGTTGGCCGATCCGGCCCCTTCGCGAGCAGGCTCGCTCTCACAGGGTATGTGCTTGACGCAGATCCAATGTGGGAGCGAGCCTGCTCGCGATGGGGGCGGAACAGACGCCGGCAAATTACTCAGCCGTCGAAGGCTTCTCCCAAAGATTGATCCCGCCCTCTTGGGCAAACCGGTCAATCTCCGCCAGTTCCTGCGCACTGAAGCTCAGGTTCTTCAGCGCCCCGACGTTCTCGACGATCTGCTCCGGCCGGCTCGCGCCAATCAAGGCCGAAGTGACCCGAGGATCGCGCAGGGTCCAGGCCAGCGCCAGTTGCGCCAGGCTCTGGCCACGACGCCTGGCGATTTCGTTGAGTGCCCGCACCTGGGCAATGTTGGCCTCGGACAAGTGCGACGCCTGCAACGAACCACCGCCCGGACGGTTGACCCGCGCATCCGTCGGCACGCCGTTGAGGTATTTGTCGGTCAGCAAACCTTGGGCCAGTGGCGTGAAGGCAATCACACCGGTGCCGAGTTCGTCAGTGGTATCGAGCAGGTCTTTTTCCACCCAGCGATTGAGCAGGTTGTAGGCCGGCTGGTGAATCAGCAGCGGCACCTTCCATTCTTTGAGCAACGCCGCCATTTCGCGGGTTTTCACCCCGGAATAGGACGAGATGCCGATGTACAGCGCCTTGCCCTGCTGCACTGCGGTGGCGAGTGCGCTGGCGGTTTCTTCCAGCGGGGTGTCCGGGTCAAAACGGTGGGAGTAAAAGATGTCGACGTAGTCCACGCCCAGGCGTTGCAGGCTCTGGTCGAGGCTGGCCAGCACGTACTTGCGCGAACCGCCGCCCTGACCGTATGGACCAGGCCACATGTCCCAACCGGCCTTGCTGGAAATGATCAGCTCGTCGCGGTACTGCTTGAAGTCTTCACGCAGTAAACGGCCGAAGTTGATCTCGGCGCTGCCATACGGCGGGCCGTAGTTGTTGGCCAGGTCGAAATGGTTGATGCCCAGGTCGAACGCCGTGCGCAACAACGCGCGCTGAGTATCGATCGGCGTACTGTCGCCGAAGTTGTGCCACAGGCCCAATGACAACGCCGGCAGCACCAGCCCGCTGCGGCCCACGCGGCGGTAGGGGATGGAGTCGTAGCGGTTTTCGGCAGCGGTGTAGGTCATCGAATCCTCTCTTGTCGGTCTTGAATCTGGTATCGACTGCTTTGCCAGTCGCCCAGCATACGCCCGGACAAACACCAGAAAACCCCTGATTCGACTAATGACTGAAACGTTTCACGTATTTCCCCGCCAACAAGCTACCGTGCCCCCGCAAACACCTCTCCCAACCAGTCCACAAACACCCGGACCCTGGGCGACATGTGTCGGTTGTGCGGGTACAACACCGATACCGGCATTGATGGCGGAGGGGTGTCGACGAGGACTTCCTGCACCAGGCCTTGGGAGATCTGCGTTTCCATTCGGTAGTGCGGGCACTGGATCAGGCCCAGCCCGGCAATCGCCGAGGCAGCGTAGATTTCTGCGCCGAACACCGAGACCGCGCCGTCGATGGCCACTTCCTTGAGTTCACCGTCCACCATGAATTCAAACGGGAACAACTTGGCCGTCGTGCGTGAAACGTAGTTCACCGCACGGTGCCGGCTCAGGTCGGCAAGGCTTTTCGGTTCGCCGTATTGGCGCAAATAGGCGGGGCTGGCGCAGGTGATCTGACGCAGGTTGGCGACACGTTTGCCGATCAGCGTGGAGTCACCCAATGTTCCTGCGCGCAACACGCAATCGATACCTTCGGTGATCAGGTCGACCTGGCGGTCAGCCTCGCTGATGGACAGCTCAATGTCGGGATAACGCGCCATGAATTGCGGCAATGCCGGGATCACGAAGTGCTTGGCCAATGTCCCATGCAAGTCCACCCGCAGCCGCCCCTTAGGCGCCACGCCGCGAAACGCCAACTCCGCCTCTTCCAGCTCTGCCAGCAGTTGCACGCAACGCAGGTAGTACGCCTCGCCATCCAGCGTCGGGCGCACTTTACGCGTGCTGCGCTCCAGCAAACGCGTACCCAGCCAGGCCTCGAACTGATTCAAGGTGTGGGTCAGTGTCGCGCGTGGCAGGTTCAGGTCATCGGCAGCCTGCGTGAAGCTGCTGCGCTCGTAGATCCGCACAAAAACCTTCATCGCTTTGACTTGGTCCACAGCTCACTCCAGGCGCTCGATTGTTGGCGGTTATTGAATAGTCAAGGCAACTCTCGTGCATTTATCGACCTGAGTAAACATGTGAAATTGGCTTCATACCCCGTCAACAGGAACACCAACATGACTCATCAAACTCCGAAAGTTGCCATCGTGACCGGTGCCTCCCGCGGCATCGGCGCGGTCATCGCCAAACAACTGGCCAGCGAAGGTTTCGCCGTTGCCATCAACTACGCCAGCAGCGCCACCGAAGCCTCGAGACTGGTGGTGGAGCTGCGTCAGGCCGGTCACCAAGCCATAGCGATCAAGGCTGACGTGGCCAATGCCGATGACGTGCGCCGGATGTTCGACGAGGTTGAAACCCAGTTCGGCAAGGTCGATGTGCTGGTGAACAACGCCGGCATCCTCAAGGTCCTGCCGCTGGCGCAACACAGCGACGAACTATTCGAGCAGACCTTCAACATCCACGCCCGCGGCACCTTCAATACCCTGCGCGAAGCGGCGACCCGCCTGAACAGCGGTGGCCGGATCATCAACTTCTCCAGCAGCACCGTCGGCATGAACCTGCCGGGCTATGCGGTGTACATCGCCAGCAAAGCGGCGGTGGAATCCCTGACCCAGGTGTTCGCCAAAGAAATGCGCGGGCGCAACATCACCGTCAATGCGGTGGCCCCGGGGCCGGTAGCGACTGAGCTGTTTTTGCACGGCAAGAGTGAGGAGCAGATTCAGAGTTTCGCGAAGATGGCGCCGCTGGAACGCCTGGGTCAGCCAGAAGACATTGCCCGAGTCGTGTCCTTCCTCGCCGGGCCGGATTCGACTTGGGTCAATGGGCAGATTTTGCGGGTCAATGGTGGGTTGGTTTAACTATGCTCAGACAAATACCGCAGTGACCCTATCGCGAGCAGGCTCGCTCCTACAAAGTAGATTTGTGTACACCAGATCATTGTGGGAGCGAGCCTGCTCGCGATAGGGTCACTGCGGTATTTGTCTGAGCATAGTTAAACCAACCCACCATTGAC
>NZ_MRCS01000003.1 GCF_002303925.1 Pseudomonas sp. ACN8 | reverse complement strand
TGCGCTGATCGTGATCTACACGCTGATCAACCTGCCGATCGTGGTCTGGATGGTTTACACCTACTTCAAGGACATCCCCAGGGACATCCTCGAAGCCGCACGGCTGGACGGCGCAACGCTGGCCCAGGAAATGCTCCGGGTGTTGCTGCCCATCGCCAAGGGCGGCCTGGCATCCACGGTGCTGCTGTCGCTGATCCTGTGCTGGAACGAGGCGTTCTGGTCGCTGAACCTGACCTCGTCGAAAGCCGCGCCACTGACCGCATTGATCGCTTCGTACTCGAGCCCCGAAGGGCTGTTCTGGGCCAGCGTTGCGCCGTCCAGCCGTGCGGCTTCGAGGATGTCCCTGGGGATGTCCTTGAAGTAGGTGTAAACCATCCAGACCACGATCGGCAGGTTGATCAGCGTGTAGATCACGATCAGCGCAATGCGCGTATCGAGCAGGCCGAAACTCTTGGCCAGCAGGTAGATCGGCATCAGCACGCCCACCGGCGGCAACATCTTGGTGGAAAGCATCCACAGCAGCGTGCCTCGGGTGCGTTGGGTTTCGTAGAACGCCATGGAGTAGGCCGCCGGCACCGCGATCAGCAGGCACAGGGCCGTGGCGCTGAAGGAAATCACCACCGAGTTCCAGGCAAAGCTGAAATAGTCGCTGCGTTCGTTGATGTGCAGGTAGTTCTCCAGCGTCGGCATGAAAATGAACTGCGGCGGCGTGGCGAAGGCATCGATTTCGCTCTTGAAACTGGTCAGCACCATCCAGAAGATCGGGAAGAAAATCACGATCGCGATGGCCCAGGCCAGCGTACCGAGCAGCAGGCTTTGCAGGCGACGGGATTGTTGAAGAGTCATGGCGGGCCTCAGGCTTTGTCGGTCAGGTTTTTGCCGATCATTCGCACCAGAATGATCGCGGCGATGTTGGCGATGACCACGGCGATCAAGCCGCCCGCCGAGGCCATGCCGACGTCGAACTGCACCAGCGCCTGGTTGTAGATCAGGTAGGCGAGGTTGGTCGAGGCGTAGCCGGGGCCGCCGTTGGTGGTGGTGAAGATTTCGGCGAACACCGAGAGCAGGAAGATGGTTTCGATCATCACCACCACCGCAATCGGCCGCGCCAGGTGCGGCAGGGTCAGGTGCCAGAAAATCGCGACGGGCCCGGCACCATCGAGGCGTGCGGCTTCTTTCTGTTCCTGGTCGAGGGACTGCATGGCGGTCATCAGGATCAGGATCGCGAAGGGCAGCCATTGCCACGAGACAATGATGATGATCGACAGCAGCGGATAGTGCGCCAGCCAGTCCACCGGTTGCGCGCCGAACAGCTTCCAGACGTAGGCGAGAATCCCCGACACCGGATGGAAGATCAGGTTCTTCCAGATCAGCGCGCCCACCGTGGGCATGATGAAAAACGGCGAGATGAGCATCACCCGCACGATGCCGCGACCGAAAAACTCACTGGCCTCCAGCAATGCACTGATCAGTACGCCAAGCACCACACTGATCAACAGCACACTGCCCACCAGCAGCAGCGTATTGGTGGCGCCGGGCAGGAAGCCCGAGTCGGTGAGGAAGTAGGTGAAGTTCTCCAGCCCGACGAACTCGTTTTCGCCCGGGTTGAGCAGGTTGTAGCGAATCATCGAGAAGTAGACGGTCATGCCCAGCGGCACGATCATCCACAACAGCAGCAAGGCCACCGAAGGGCTGACCAGAAACCAGCCGGGATTGGTCACGCGGCTTTTGCGCTGCGGGTGGGCAATGTCCATGTGAGCTTTTGCAGTTGATGTATTCATGGTGATCAGAACCGAGTCATACAGACTTATGGATATCCACTGTAGGAGCGGGCTACGGGCTTACTTGGGATAACCCGCGCGCTTCATTTCGCGTTCGGTGGTTTGCTGGGCCGCCGCCAGCGCCTGGTCAACCGTGGTCTGGCCGATCAACGCCGCCGAGAAGGATTTGCCGACCTGGGTACCAATGCCCTGGAACTCGGGAATGGTCACCAGCTGGATGCCGATGTACGGCACAGGCCTGGCGCCCGGCTTGCTCGGGTCCGCGGCCTTGAGCGATTCCAGCGTGACCCTGGCGAACGGCGCGGCGCTCAAGTACGCCTCGCTGTAGGTCGAGGCCCGGGTGCCCGGCGGCACGTTGGCGGTGCCGTCTTTTTCCGCGACCAGTGCGCCGTATTCTTTGGATGTAGCCCAGGCACTGAAGGCTTTCGCCGCGTCCTTGGCCTTGGAACTGGTCGGAATGGCCAGCGCCCAGGAGTACAACCAGGCCGAGCCTTTGTCAGTGACCTGATGTGGCGCATAGGTGAAGCCGACGTGATCGGTGACCTTGCTCTGGGATTTGTCGGTGACGAACGAACCGGCGACGCTGGCATCGACCCAGATCGCGCATTTACCGCTGTTGAACAACGCGAGGTTTTCATTGAAACCATTGCTCGACGCCCCCGGCGGACCGGATTTCTTCATGGTGTCGACGTAGAAGTTCAGCGCGTTTTTCCATTCGGGGCCGTTGAATTCCGGCTGCCACGTTTCATCGAACCAGCGCGCGCCATAGGCGTTGGCCACGGTGCTGATCAGCGCCATGTTCTCGCCCCAGCCGGCCTTGCCCCGCAGGCAGATGCCGTACTGTTCCTGCTCGGGTTTGTTCAGTTTGGCGGCGAATTCACCGATCTGCTCCCAGGTCGGGCGCTCGGGCATGGTCAGGCCGGCGTCCTTGAACAGGTCGGTTCGATAGTAAGTGATCGAGCTTTCGGCGTAGAACGGCAGGGCGTACAGCGAGCCTTTGACCGATAGGCCTTCGCGCACCGACGGAAACACGTCGTCGAGGGCATAACCATCCGGCAAATCCTTCATCGGCTCCAGCCAGCCCTTGGCGCCCCAGAGTGCGGCTTCGTACATGCCGATGGTCAGTACGTCGAACTGCCCACCCTGGGTGGCGATGTCGGTGGTCAGGCGCTGACGCAGGACGTTTTCTTCGAGGACCACCCAATTGAGCTTGATCTGCGGATGCTCGGCCTCGAAGGTTTTCGAGAGCTTTTGCATGCGGATCATGTCGCTGTTGTTGACGGTGGCGATGGTCAGTGTCTGTGCGCCAAGGCTGACGCTACTGAGGGTCATGCAGGTGAGGGCAAGCAGAGCTTTTACCGAAGGTTGCATCGTGCACTCCTTTTCTGCACCCGGCGGGAAACAGAAGGACAGTTATTGTTTTTGTGTCTTCCTGCGCAGGGAAGAATCTGTGCTGATTACATCCTTCAATGAAGGGCGATACAAATCATCCGTCGCACCTTGATCGATACTTTTTTGCACTGAAGTTTTGGTTGGTAGACACAGCGAAGGGCTTTTCAGCGATGAGGCGGTATTGAATCCGTACAGGTTTTAAGCTCGAAAACAGGTCGTAACCTGTGGGAGCGAGCCTGCTCGCTCCCACAGGGATTTTAGGTGTGCCTTCAGCCGAGATTTTGCTCGGTCAACCGCTGCACCACCAGGCGCCGGTAATGCGACGGTGTCATGCCCTTGAGCTGCTGGAAGCGCCGGTTGAAGTTGGAAATATTGTTGAAGCCCGATTCGAAGCAAACATCGGTCACCGGCTTGTCGCCATCGGCCAGCAACTCGCAGGATTTGCTGATGCGCAGGCGATTGACGAACTCGACGAAATTGCGCCCGGTGGCCTGCTTGAAAACCCGGCTGAAATAAGTCGGTTTCATGCCCAGGTGCTCGGCGACTTCCTCCAGCGTCAAATCCCGGGCGTAGTGGGCGAAAATGTAGTCCACCGCGCGGTTGGTGCGATCGATGTTGTGCTCGTCCGCCAGTTGCGGGGTCGTGGCGCCAGAGAGCAATTGGTAGTCATCGGTGGCCGCAAGCAACTCCAGCAGAATGAAAAAGTGTCCGAGACGGGTCACACCGGTGGTGTCGGCGATACGCTGCATCAGATCCATCGCCTTGGTGATGGTGTGCTTGCAGCGAAACTCGATGCCGTACTGCGCACGCTCGAGCAGCGGCGCCAGGGCCTTGAGTTCGGCGAACACCTGATAGCCGCTGTCGAATAACTCGTCGGTGAAGTTGACCAGCATGTCGCGCTTGGGCACCACTTCATCCTCGGCCACCTGGCTGATCCAGTTGTGGGGCAGGTTGGGGCCGGTGAGAAACAGTGTCTGGGGATAGAAGTTGCCGATGTAGTCGCCGATGAACACCTTGCCGGAACTGGCGACGATCAGGTGCAGCTCGTATTCCTTGTGGAAATGCCAGCGCACCAACGGGCAAGGGAAACCATGCTGGCGATAGATGATGGACAAGCCGTTGTGGTCGTCCATCAACTCATAGGAAGGATCGGTGACTCTGGCGGTGCGGGTCATGTCAGGGCGCTTGTGTTGTTATCCCGCCCCGATCATGCCTCTTGCCGCGGGGCCAGCGCTACTACCGCCGGTGCGTCTGTTGATGCAAGGCGCGGCCGTAAACCGCTTTCATGCTGGTGGCGCTCCAGCAATAACGGACGATGTCGGATTCGTCGAAAAAATCGCTGCTGATGATGCTGCAACGCGTCACCCAGTTTCCCGTGGTGTTGAACCAGTCGTTGATTTGCCGCTTGATATTCCCGGGGCCGCCCAGTAGCGAGTAGGTGGTCGCCGACAGTGACCAGAGGAAGGTTTCGTAAGGTGCATCTTCCAGGGTTTGCGCGATGTAGCGTTGCAGCTCGGCGGGGTCGGAGAATGTGTTGTCGCGCCATTTGTGCGGGATGCGTGGCCAGAAGTACTCGCCATCGAGTTCCGGCTGGGCGGGTGCCGCCATGATCACCCGGCGATGCCTGCTCGCAGTTTTCAGTTCTCCCACTGTTTTGAGTCCGTCGCCAGGCAGGATGGCCCGCAGCCCGACACGGCGCACGAGCCAGTCACTCAGTCTTTTATGATCGAAAGCTTGATTGCCATCGGCCAGTTGATGGAAGTCCAGCACGATGAATTCGTCCGGGTTTCGATCAAGGAACAGCAGTATCGCGTCGATCAGATCGTCCAGGACGCGATGCGAGCGATAGCCGTTGTGGTGAAAGTAGAAACCTGATCGAGCCGCACTGGCCGTGTAGCCCAGGCGGATGTCGAAGGCGCGGGCGCCGTTGGCCAGCTGCCAGGAAAACGTGTCGTTCTGACAAGCGGTCCAGTTGCCAGTCACGACGTCGTAGTTCGGTGCTTTTTTGTCCATGCCGGCGTTATGCACGCCAGGCCAGACGATATCGGTGAGTTTGAGTTGATCGATTTCGAGGGTGTTGCTCATCCAGGTTTGCTTGTCGAGCAAACCACGCGTGTAGCCGGTCATGACCATTCCTTGTGCGAATCACCCCCATCCATTGGGTGTGAAGCGCTCAGATTAACCGGTCGGGCACAGCTACGGTGGTAACTATGTATTGCACAATGGGAGTGGACTACTCCTGATTCAGTCGGTTTTTCGCCTCAATCCATTGCGCCATGTATTGAGTGCTCTTGTGCTGATGATGACGCAGCATGCTACCGGTGAAGTTATCTCGTCTGATGTTTGCCAGATCCCGTTGGCATTCGACCAGTTTCTGGATCAAGGCCGGGCCGTGAACGGATTTGCGGTAGCGGCTGGCAAGCAGCGTGTGCGCGTGCGCCTGGGCGTGGAGCCAACGTGTCTTGTCGTTGTACAGTCGCACGGCATGATCGGCGAACTCCCGTGCCGAACGGGTCACTGCACCGGGCCACGCCTCGTTGCCGTGCATCGCCTCGGCACCCACTGGCGTCGTCACATTCGGCGTGCCACAGAGCATGGCATCGACAATCTTGCCCTTGATTCCCGCGCCAAAACGCAGGGGTGCCATACAGACCCGCGCCGATGACATGACTTGCAAAGCGTCCTCGGCCCAGTTCATTACATGAAATCCCTGGCTCGGGTTATGCAGCGCAGTGGCCTTGGGTGGTGTGTAGGCACCATAGATATGCAATTGAGCGCCGGGTATCTGCTCGCGAATCAGCGGCCAGATAGCGGTTTTCAACCAGAGCACCGCATCCCAGTTGGGCGCATGGCGAAAGTTACCGATATGAAGAAAGTGCGCGCGATCTTCAAAGGGTACCGGCGCACGGGTCGGAACATCGACCATCAACGGGCACCAGTGCAATTGGTTACGGGGAAACCTGAACTGCTCGACCAGCAATTCGATTTCCACTTCGGAAACCATCAGCGTCAGATCACAACGATAGAATGAGGCGATCTCGCGCTTCGCCAGGTCGGTATCGGCCATGTGTTCGAACTCTTCACGCGCTGCCGGGGCGAACAGGTCGTTGAAGTCATTGTTGTCGTCACTGGCCTTTAAACGCTCCTTGAGGCGTTGATGCCGACCTTGCCTGAGGCTTTGCAGGTCGCAACTTTCGAGCACGCGCAAGGCATCGGGGCAATGTTTTTCGACCCGCCAGCCGAACTGTTCCTCCATCATGAATTGATCGAACAACACGATGTCCGGCGCCAGTTCGCTGATGAATGCGTCGAAACTGCTGTTGTTCAATTCGATAGGGACTTCACGTATACCCAACGCCGCCAGGTCTGCGCGTTGCTCGCCGAAGCCTGCCGGGCTGCTGAATGTGATGTCCCAGCCTTGTTCCAGGAAAACCTCGAGCATCTGCATGACATGCCCGCTGGCCGCGGAAGAGCGGGGCTCGGGCCAGACGTAACCAATGATCAGGACTTTGGTTGCGCGGGGCTCAATCATGTACGGGAGTTCCTTGAAGCGAAGACAGGGCAGGGACGAAAAAGGCGCGCATTAAACCACAGCGCAGCCCAGGGTCACCCGAGAATGCTTTTGACCTTGTCGCGCAACTGATCAATGGAGAAGGGCTTGCCAATCACGTGCATATCGACAGGGACTTCGATGCTTTCGGCATAGCCGCTGGCAAACAGGATCGGCAAGGCAGGACGTAAAGAGCGTGCTTCATTGGCCAGTTCGCGACCGTCCATGACCGGCAGGCCAACATCGGTCATCATCAGATCAATGTGTCGGTTCAAGTCCTTGAGCATCTCCAGCGCCTGTTCACTACCATCGGCTTCCAGCACCTTGAAGTCCAGTTCATCCAGTACGTCGACGATCAACATGCGCACGATGGCATCGTCTTCGACGACGAGGATGGTGGAGGCGTTGGCGGATGACATGGTCGAATTCCCGAAAAAGATAGGCATTGCCGGTCGCTGGAAATCACCGGTCTCTTGCATGAGTAAGTGGCGGATCCCGACAAGTTCCCTGCGCGATGGAAAAAGGATTGTCGGTGCAGGCCTGGCAAGGATAGCGCGGGCGCAGCGCATTTAGGACCCGGTGCGCAAACATGTCAGATAATTGGATCAATGTGCCAGTTTTGGGGCAAACTCCTTGCATTCTGACAGTTCGACAAGGCCTGCCCCATGACCTCAGCGTCCTCGGTTGATGAGCAACGATTTCGTAAACTGCTGAGCCGCAACATCAGCCTGCCTTTGGGGCTGGGTCTCATCAGCGCCGTTTTCTTCGTGTCGCTGATCACCTATCTACTGTCGACGATCCAGTGGGTGGAGCACACCGACCGGGTGATCAATAACGCCAATGAAGCGGTCAAGCTGACCGTGGATCTGGAAACCGGGATGCGCGGTTTCCTGCTCAGTGGCGATGAACATTTCCTCGATCCCTACGAAACCGCCAAGCCGCGCATCGCCGTGGAGCTCAACTCCTTGCTCGAACTGACTGCCGACAACCCGGTGCAGACCGATCGCTTGCTACGGTTGCAGGCCTTGCAACAGGAGTGGACCCGCTACGCGCAATCGATGATCGATTTGCAGCGCAGCGGCGGCGATTATCGCGCCGTGGTCAAGGCCGGACGCGGCAAACGCCTGACCGATGAAATTCGCAAGCAGTTCGAGGCGGTGATCGACACCGAGCAACAGTTGCGCGCATCGCGTAATGATGAAGTGCGCCGTACCACGATCATGAGCATCAGCCTCTACCTGTTGTTCATCGCCGGGGTCAGCGGGTTGCTGGCGTATGTCGGGCGCCGAGACTTGATGTCCCTGTCGCAGAAGTACAGCGTCAACCTTGCCGCCCAACAGGCCAGCGCCCATCGTCTGGAGCAACAGGCCTGGCTGCGCAATGGCCAGACAGAGCTGGCCGAACAGGTGCTGGGGCAATTGAGCCTGAACATGCTGGGCCGCAACATCCTGCAATTCTGCGCGCAGTACCTGAGCACCGCCGTGGCGGCTATCTACGTGCGCGAAGACCATGGCGGCCTCAAGCGCATTGCCACCTACGGCTTCTCTCGCGAACAGGAGGAGCGTGAACAGCAGATCTACCGCGACGAAGGCATTGTCGGCCAGGTGGCGCAGCAGGCACGGCTGATTCGCCTGGATGAGGTGCCGCAAGATTACTTCAAGGTCAGCTCCGGCCTCGGTGACGGTTTACCCCGCAGTGTGCTGGTGGTGCCAACCAGCAACGACGAGCGGGTCAACGGCGTGATCGAATTGGGCTTTCTGCGTCCACTGACGGACCGTGACGTTGAGTTGCTCGAGTTGATAGCCGGCAATATCGGCACCTCGATCGAGGCGGCCCGCTATCGCCAGCGTTTGCAGGAGGTGTTGGCCGAAACCCAGCAGCTCAACGAAGAATTGCAGGTTCAGCAGGAAGAACTCAAGACCGCCAACGAAGAGCTCGAAGAACAGTCGCGGATTCTCAAGGAGTCCCAGGCGCACCTGGAAACCCAGCAGGTGGAACTGGAGCAGACCAACGAACAGCTCGCCGAGCAGGCAGAAGTACTGGCCGAGCAACGCGACGCCATGGACCTGAAGAATACCGAACTCAATCAGGCCCAGGTCCAGCTCGAAGAACGCGCACTGGAATTGCAGCGTTCGAGCAAGTATAAGTCCGAATTCCTCGCCAACATGTCCCATGAACTGCGCACGCCGCTCAACAGTTCGTTGATCCTGGCCAAGTTGCTCGCGGAAAACCCGGAAGAAAACCTCACTGCCGAGCAAGTCAAGTTCGCCGAGTCGATCTACTCCGCTGGCAATGACTTGCTCAACCTGATCAACGACATTCTGGATATTTCCAAAGTCGAGGCCGGCAAGCTGGAAATCCGTCCGGAGAACTCCAGCGTGGCGCGCCTGGTGGATGACCTGCGCGGCCTGATCCAGCCATTGGCCACGGACAAGCAGCTGGATTTCCAGGTGAATGTGCAGGACGGTGCGCCGCTCATGCTGTTCACCGATCGCCAGCGTCTGGAGCAAGTGCTCAAGAACCTGCTGTCCAATGCCGTGAAATTCACGGAAAGCGGCAGCATCAGCCTGTCCGTCGCCGCTGCGCCGGGCGACGGCATCGCGTTCAGCATCCGCGATTCAGGGATCGGCATCGAGGTCGATCAGCACGAAAGCATCTTCGAAGCCTTCCGTCAGGCCGACGGCGCCACCAATCGGCGTTACGGCGGCACCGGGTTGGGGTTGTCGATCTCCCGTGACCTGGCGACCATGCTCGGCGGCTCTATCAGCGTGAGCAGCACGCCGGGGCAGGGCAGTGTGTTTACCCTGGTCTTGCCAGTGCAATACGTGGAACCGGGCGAAGTGCCTGTCGAACCGATGCGAGCCGCTCCAGGGGTGGCGCCGAGTGTATCGCCGCCCACGTTGTCGCCACGGGTGGCCGAAGTCGACATTCCGCGTTTCGACGATGATCGCAACAAGGGGCCGTTCACCACCCGCTGCATTCTGGTGGTGGAAGATGAGGCGAATTTTGCCCACATCCTTTACGACCTGGCCCATGAACTGGGTTATCAATGCCTGGTGGCCCACGGCGCCGACGAAGGCTACGAGCTGGCCAAGGCGTTCGTCCCCGATGCGATCCTGTTGGACATGCGCCTGCCGGATCATTCCGGCCTGACCGTGTTGCAACGTTTGAAGGAACACGCCGAAACCCGACACATACCGGTGCATGTGATTTCAGTCGAGGACCGGGTCGAGGCGGCGATGCAGATGGGCGCCATTGGCTATGCGCTCAAACCGACCACCCGCGAAGAACTCAAGGACGTGTTTGCACGCCTGGAGGCCAAACTGATCCAGAAGGTCAAGCGCGTGCTGCTGGTCGAGGACGACGACTTGCAGCGCGACAGTATTGCCCGCCTGATCGGCGACGATGACATCGAGATCACCGCCGTTGGCCTGGCGCAGGAGGCGCTGGACCTGCTGCGCACGTCGGTCTTCGATTGCATGATCATCGACCTCAAGCTACCGGACATGCTCGGCAATGACCTGCTCAAGCGCATGTCCACCGAAGACATCTGTTCCTTTCCCCCCGTCATTGTCTATACCGGGCGCAACCTGACCCGCAATGAAGAGGCCGAACTGCGCAAGTATTCACGTTCGATCATCATCAAGGGTGCACGCTCGCCGGAGCGGTTGCTGGATGAGGTGACGCTTTTTCTGCACAAAATCGAATCACGGCTGTCCGATGAGCGGCAGAAGATGCTCAAGGTCGCCCGCAGCCGCGACAAGGTCTTCGAAGGCCGCAAGGTGCTGCTGGTGGATGACGATGTGCGCAACATTTTCGCCCTCACCAGCGCGCTGGAGCATAAGGGCGCTGTCGTGGTCATTGGCCGCAACGGCCGCGAAGCGATTGAACGACTGAATGAGGTACAAGATATCGATCTGGTGTTGATGGACGTGATGATGCCGGAAATGGATGGTTTTGAAGCCACTGTTGAAATCCGCAAGGACCCGCGCTGGCGCAAGCTGCCGATCATCGCGGTGACGGCCAAGGCCATGAAGGACGATCAGGAGCGCTGCCTGCAGGCCGGCGTCAACGATTACCTGGCCAAGCCCATTGACCTGGATCGCCTGTTTTCGCTGATTCGTGTGTGGTTGCCGAAGATGGAACGGATTTAGTGGAGCGCAATTCTTCAGTGGAGATAAACAGCGAAATCGAGTTGCGGTTGTTGATCGAGGCGATCTACCTCAAGTACAGCTACGATTTTCGCGATTACTCCAGCGCTTCGATCAAGCGCCGGGTCAACCATGCGTTGAGCCAGTTCGAGTGCAACACCATCTCGACGTTGCAGGAAAAGGTCCTGCACGATCCCACAGCGTTCATGCAACTGCTGCAATTGCTGACCATCCCGGTCAGCGAGATGTTTCGCGACCCCTCGCACTTCCTGGCCATCCGCAAGGAAGTGGTGCCGCTGCTGCGAACCTACCCCTCGATCAAGGTCTGGATCGCCGGATGCAGCACCGGTGAAGAGGTGTATTCGATGGCCATTCTACTGCGCGAAGAGGGCCTGCTGGACCGTACAATCATCTATGCGACCGATATCAATCCACGCTCGCTGGAAAAGGCCAGGCAAGGGATTTTCTCGATGGAGAACGTCCGGGCCTACACTGCCAATTACCAGCAGGCCGGTGGTCAGCGTTCGTTTGCCGATTACTATACGGCGGCCTATGGGTACGCGATTTTCGACAAGGCACTGCGTGAGAACGTGACCTTCGCCGATCACAGCCTGGCGACGGACAGCGTATTCTCTGAAACTCAATTAATTTCATGTCGTAACGTATTGATTTACTTTAATAAAAAGCTTCAGGATCGGGCATTCGGACTGTTTCATGAGTCCCTCTGCCATCGCGGTTTTCTGGTGCTGGGCAGTAAGGAAACCCCGGATTTCTCAGCCTTCGGCGATCAGTTCGAGCCGTTGGTCAAACAAGAACGGATTTATCGAAAGTCATGAACAGTTCAACGAACTTGCCGGCAATCGAAGCGATCGTGATCGGTGCCTCCGCCGGTGGCGTCGAGGCGCTGTTGAACATCCTCGGTCGTTTGCCTGTCGAGCTGGAACGAATCGCATGCTGAGTAATCTCAAGTCCAAACTGCTGATCGTGGACGATCTGCCGGAGAATCTGCTGGCGCTCGAAGCACTGATCAAGCGTGAGGACCGTATCGTCTACAAGGCGCTGACCGCCGACGAAGCCTTGTCCCTGCTGTTGCAACACGAATTTGCCTTGGCCATCCTCGATGTGCAGATGCCCGGCATGAACGGCTTCGAGCTGGCCGAGTTGATGCGTGGCACGGAAAAGACCCGGAAAATCCCGATCGTTTTCGTCAGCGCCGCCGGACGTGAACTGAACTACGCCTTCAAGGGTTATGAAAGCGGGGCCGTGGATTTCCTGCACAAGCCGCTGGACATCCAGGCGGTCAAGAGCAAGGTCAACGTGTTCGTCGACCTGTATCGCCAAAGCAAGGCGATGAAGGAACAAGTGCTGGCCCTTGAGCAAAGCCGCCGCGAACAACAAGCGCTGCTCAAGCAACTGCAAAACACCCAGCTGGAACTCGAGCAGGCGGTGCGCATGCGCGATGACTTCATGTCCATCGTCGCCCACGAAGTGCGCACGCCGCTCAACGGCCTGATCCTTGAGACCCAGCTGCGCAAGATGCACTTGGCCCGGGACAACGCCGCCGCCTTCACCCTGGACAAGATGCACGCGATGGTTGACCGCGACGAGCGGCAGATCAAAAGCCTCATTCGGTTGATCGAAGACATGCTCGATGTCTCGCGCATTCGCACCGGCAAGTTGTCGATCCGACCGACGCGCGTCGACCTTTCAACGCTGCTTCGCGATGTGTTGCACAACTTCTCCCGGCAAATCGATGCCGCCGAGGCGTCGGTTTCGCTCGAAGCCACACAACCGGTGATCGGAAACTGGGACGAGTTTCGTATTGAACAGGTCATTTCCAACCTGTTGAGCAACGCCTTGCGCTACGGAGCCAGGAGCCCTGTCTCGGTGAAGGTCTACAGTGAAGGCGATCAAGCGCTGGTGGACGTGCAGGATCAAGGGATCGGCATCAGCGAAGCAAACCAGAAACGCATTTTCCAGCAGTTCGAGCGGGTATCGGCCAAGCACACCGTCGCCGGACTGGGCCTGGGATTGTTCATTTCAGAGCAGATTGTGGCCGCCCATGGCGGTACTATTACCGTCCATAGCAGGATTGGCGAAGGCGCCTTGTTTCGCGTTTGTCTGCCGCTGTAGGAAAACAGCCAGGTACACGCAACCTCTGATCGGCCCCACGGTCGTATCAGCAGCAATTGACCGAACAAAGGCTTCCCATGAGCGAAGATGCACAAGATGTAGTACTCGTCGTCGAGGACGATCCCTCGATTCTGATGGTGCTGTCCGCTTATCTGTCGGGCGAGGGTTACCGCGTGTTGCAGGCCGAAAACGGCGAACAGGCTTTCGAAATCCTGGCGAGCAAACCGCACCTGGACATGATGATCACTGACTTCCGCCTACCCGGAGGAATCTCCGGCGTGCAGATCGCCGAGCCCGCCGTGAAGCTGCGACCGGAACTCAAGGTGATTTTCATCAGCGGCTATGCCCAGGAAATCCGTGAGACCGACAGCCCGATCACCCGTACGGCGCCGATCCTGGAAAAACCCTTCGATCTGGATAAATTGCAGGAACTGATGCAGGACATGCTTTCGTAAGCATTCAGACGCGGATTTCAGTCGGGGGTCAAAGCCCTTGTTGCAACGCCGGATCATCGGGGTTCATCTGTTCGAGTTGGGCCAACAGGATCTGCACATTTTGCAGCTGCCCGCTTTCCTTCCAGTAATTGATCAGCAGCACCCGTGCCTTGCGATCGTTCGGATGGCGCTGAACGACTTCCTGCAACTGTTTCTGCGCCGCTTCGAGCTCATGTTCACCGTGCAGCGTGGTGGCCAGGTCGTAGCGGTAATCCCGGTTGTTTGGCTCAAGTTCAACGGCCTTGGACAGGCCGAGCAGGGCGAATTCGCTTTGCTCGTGATGCAGTAGCCAGAGCCCCAGCGCGTGTTGCAGGTAGGCCGAATTGGGTTGTGCCTGCAGTTGCCTGGCCAACAGTTGCCGGGCAGCGTCGTTCTGGCCCTGTTTATCCAGCACCTCGATTTGCAGCACCAGCGCCGGCAGGTTGTCCGGCGCCAGGCGCAGGGTGTTGTCCAGCGCCTGTTGCGCCTCCTTGAGCTCGGCGTTGTGCAGGTGCAGCCGGGCCAGTTGGTATTGGTTTTCAGTGCTCTGCGGCTCGCTCTCGAGCACTTGCTCCCAGGCATCGATGGCTTGCTCCAGCGGCCCGAAATACAGACCCAGGTCATCCGGGGACAACCCCAGCAGCGCGTTGATCGCCGCCAGCCGCACGCTTTGTTCGCTGTCATCGAGCAGTGGCCCCAGCAGCAGGCTGCGCTGGCCGTTCGGTACCAGACTGCTAATGCTCCTGATCGCTGCGATACGCACGTCGGGCGACTCGTTCTGCAAGTCGGCATCCGCCAGCTTCAGGGCCACCGAGCTTGGATAGTTGGGCAGCTCGGCATGCAACCAGATACGACGTTTGGGGGACAGGTCCGGACGGGCCAGCTGCTGATAGAGCACCCGCGCGGCACCCGGTTGACCGGCCCGGGCAGCCGCCAGCGCTTCGCTGTAGCCATGCTGGATGGCTTCGGGAACCACCGGGGTGGTATCGCGCAGGGAGAACCACGCAAGGCCGATGACGAGCAGGGCGAAGGCGCTGATAAACAGAATGCGGCGGGACTTGGGCATGCAGGAATCCGGAAGCTGACAAGCTTTTGCAAAAGCTGCCAGCTTCGGTCAGGCCGGGCCTTGAGTCAAACCTTGACGACGTTCTCGCGCGATTCAAACCGTTGAACAGCCCTTCAGTCGACAATCAATGGACCGGCAAGCTGCGCCGACAGCAAAACCTGTCGAGGCACCGTGGCAGTGACTACGCTTGCTGGAGGTGTTTCGACGAGTGTTCCCATGCAAGGGTTGTTGCAGTACTTCAAGGCCATGCTCAACCCCGGGCCCGGGGTGTTGCTGTTTGCCCTGCGAACCATCACGGCCGGGTTGTTGACCCTGTACCTGGCGTTTTTGTTCGATCTGGACCAGCCCAAGTGGTCGATCATGGCCGTGGTCATCATCAGCCAGCCACTGGGCGGCATGGTGCTGGCCCGTAGCTTTGGTCAAGTCATCGGCACCACCATGGGGGCGGTCGTAGCGGTGGCAATCATGGCGATATTTCCCCAGGCACCGTTGCCGTTCATCACCACCCTGGCCCTGTGGCTGGCGCTGTGCACCGCTGGTGGCACGCTGTTGCGCTACACCAGTTCCGGGGCATTCGTGCTCAGTGGCTACACCGCCGTGGTCATCGCGTTGTTGGCAGTTCCCGATCAGGACGGCACCTTTTTGCTGGCGGTGACCCGCCTCACCGAAACCTTGCTGGCGGTTGCCTGCGTGTGCGTGGTCAGCCTGCTCACCGCCAGGCCGGAGGCCGTGGCCCGGGATTACTTCGCCAGGATCGATCAAATCACCCGGTTGCTGGCCACCCACGCCAGCGCCGTCATCCGCACTGAAGAGAGCGAAGCCGACTTCCAGCAGCGGCAAATGCAACTGTTGGGTCAGATCAGCGGCCTGGAGGGTGTGCGCCGACACATGTACTTCGATGCACCACGGTTACGCAGCGCCAACGGTCTGGTGCAACTGCTGGGCAACCAATTGGTGCTCTTGACCGCGCGGCTGACCGCCTTGCGCCACCAGCGGCTGCTGTTGACCGAGCGCTGGGAAGGTGAATTGCCTGAAGAAATTCAACGGCTGCGCGCCGAAGAGCTGGCCTTTCTCGATGAACTGGCGCGGGAGGGGCGTTCGCTGTCCAGTGAAAAGCGCCACCATTTCACGTCGCTGCAACAACGCTTTGATGAGCTGGCCTACAGGGCCGAACAATTGACCGAGCCGCTGCCGGCCACCTTGCGTTCCCTGGCCTGGTCGCTGCGCTGGGAGCAGGCGCGCCTGTTGCAGCAGCTTGAGCAGATTCTGGAATTGAGCGATGCCATCCAGAGCGGGCGGCCGGCCAGCAGCGTGTATCGCGGGCGGGAAAACCCGCTGCACCTGGACTTCACCCTGGCGACCATGAACGCTGTCCGGGCCTTTTGCGCGCTGTTGATCGCCGGCCTGATCTGGATCGAAACCGGTTGGGACGGTGCCCGAGGCGGGATGGTGCTGTTGGGCATCCTGTGCTCGCTGATGTCAACGTTTCCCCGGCCACTGATTGCGGTCCAAAGCTATGCCAGGGGATTCGGGCTGGCACTGGTGGCCTCGGCGCTCCTTCAGTTCATGTTTGTGCCGATGATCAGCAATTTCGAGATGCTTGCCTTGCTGCTGGCGCCCTTGCTCTACGCCGTCGCGGTGGGGCTGGCCAGCCCGCCCACCACGGGTACCGGCATTGGCCTGGGGCTCACGACGTTTTTGTTGCTTGGCCCGTTGAACGTGGGGGTTGGGCAAAACACTGCCATCCAGTGGTTCGAGTTTGCCGGAGCCTATACCTGCGCGACCGTGCTGGCGTTGAGCGTCTACGCGCTGATCTTTCCGTTCATGCCGGACTTGCGCATGCGCCGGCTCCACAAAGAGAACGGCGAGCAGGTGTACGCCTTGCTGAAAACCTCGGCGACCGATGAACAGCAGTTTGCCTTCGAGAGCCGCATGGTTGATCGCCTGACCATGATGCTGGGGTTGCTGCCTGCGACCCGGGAGCCACAATCGCGTGAGCTGTTTCAAGTCAGCCTGGCCTGCATGGCACTGGGTATTGCCTTGAACCAGCTCAGGCAGCAGGGGCAGAACAACGCACTGCTGAGCCCGGATCTGCAAAGTCGCCTGTTTTCGACGGTCCGGGAAACGGGGAGGCTGGTCGCCGGCCGGCCCGGGGTCGAAGTGGCGCAGGTGCTTGATAGCCTGCACACTCTGGGTGACGATCTGGATGCTCTGCATACCGATGTCCATGAGCACTTGTGGTCGGTGTTCCGCATGCGTGTGGCGCTGTTGATCGTTGTGTCGTTCGTCGAGCGTTATCGCGGCTACTTTCAACCCTCAGGCGATGAAGGAGTCCCCGTCCTTGCCCATTGATCTGGAAGTGGGTGGCGCCTATCTGCCCCCGATTGCCCAGGCGCTGCTGCTGGGCCTGCCGATTTTCCTGCTGCTGGACTGGACGTTGCGGCGCCTCGGCGTGCTGCAGTTCGTCTGGCACGAGGCGTTGTTCGAAGGCGCGCTGTACGTCTGCGTCTGTGCCACGTTGATTCTGGTCATGGGAGCCTGATGTCATGAAGAACATCCTTTCCCGACTCACGACGCTGGCGGTGGTACTGCTGGCCTTCGTCCTGGGCTGGTTCGCGTGGGAGCATTACACCCGCGCGCCCTGGACCCGGGATGCCCGGGTGCGTGCCGATGTGGTGACCTTGTCCGCCGACGTTTCGGGGCGAATCGTCAGCCTGGCCGTGCAGGACAACCAGCATGTGAACAAAGGCCAGGCGCTGCTGGAGATCGATCCGGCGCGTTACACCCTGGCGGTGGAGCATGCCAGGCGCGCGGTGGAGGTGGCGAAAGCCTCGCTCGGTCAGGCCCAGGCGGCCATCATCGCCAGCGAAGCATTACTCAAACAACGTCAGAGCGAGGAGCAACGCCGGCGCACGCTCAAGGATCGTTCGGCGATTTCCGGCGAAGAGTGGGAAAAGGCCGCCACCGATGTGTCGGTGGCCCAGGCCGACTTGCTGCGTAATCAGGCCAATCTGGTGTTGGCCCAGGCCAACGTGCAACTGGCTATTGCGGCCTTGACCCAGTCCGAACTCGACTTGCAGCGTACCCATGTCGTATCTCCGGTGACTGGCTATGTCACCAATCTGCTGACCCGGGAGGGCGACTATGCCTCGGCCGGCGGCCCCTTGCTGGCGCTGGTGGACAGCGAATCGTTCTATGTCAGCGGTTACTTCGAAGAAACCAAGTTGCCGCGGATCGGGGAGGGCGACCGGGTCCGGATCGAGTTGATGAGTGGCGAGACATTCGGCGGCAAAGTGCAGAGCATTGCCTTCGCCATTGCCGACCGGGAAAACCTGCCGGGCGGCCGTCTGCTGGCCAGTATCAACCCCAGTTACACCTGGATCAAACTGGCGCAACGGGTACCGGTGCGGATCGAGATCGATGGCGACTATGCCGGTAAAAACAATCTGAGGGCGGGGACGACCGCCACTGTGACCGTCGAAGAACACCGCTAACCCTGTAGGAGCGAGCCTGCTCGCGAAAAACTCGATGACGACGAGGCGAATCAGGTTTGTCGCGTCATCGTTGACGTCCATCGCGAGCAGGCTCGCTCCCACATGGGGCAGGCGGTGTTTTTGAGGGCAAAAAAAGCCCCGCGACCGAATGAGACGCAGGGCCAGGAAATTGGTTGGTTGCGGCCAACCAAAGGAGCGCTTTAAAACCGTATTACTTGCTCGCGACCGTCTCCGGCTGCCAGCCGCCACCAAGGGCCTTGTAGATCGCGACGATGCCGCGATACAGGTCGACTTCAGCCTGGGCCTGGGTGTCTTCGGCCGCCAGGCGTTCACGCTGGGCGTCGAGCAGCACGAGGAAATCGGTGTTGCCTTCGCGGTAGCGAATTTCCGCCAGGTCGGCGGCCGAGCGGCTGGACTCGCTCTGGCGAATCAGCGAAATCAAGCGCTGTTGGCGTTTGCCGTAGTCGCTGAAGGCGTTTTCCGATTCTTCCAGGGCCAGCAACACTTGCTGCTCGTAGGTCGCCAGGGCGCCTTCGGCATCGGCGTCGGCACCGCGCAACCGGGCCTTGACGCTGCCCAGGTCAAACGCCGCCCAGGTGATACTCGGACCGAGTGCCCAGGCGTTGGCCGCCGAGGAGCCGATCTGCGAACCGCGCCCGGCGGTAAAGCCAAGGAAGCCGCTGAGGCTGACCCGTGGGAACAGATCCGCCTTGGCCACGCCGATACGTGCCGTGGCCGACGCCAATTGGCGCTCGGCACTGCGAATGTCCGGACGGCGTTGCAGCAGTTCACCCGGATCACCGATCGGCAATGCCTTGGCGATCGCTGGCAGGTCTTTCGGGCTCAGGTCCACGGTCAGCTTGTCCGGGCGTTCACCCAGCAGGGTGGCAATACGGTTTTTTTGCCGGACCTGTTCGGCCTGCAGTTGCGGCACGCTGGCTTCGACCGACGCCAGTCGCGCATCGGCCCGTTCCACATCGAGCTGATCGCCAACGCCGGCATCACGCAGGCTGATGGTGATCTTGCGCGACTCCTGCTGGTTCTCCAGGTTGGCCAGGGCGATTTTCTCCCGCAACTGCGCGCCGCGCAGTTGACCGTAGGAATCCACCAGTTCGGCAATCATGGTGACTTGCAGTTGGTACAGGTCGGCCTCGAACGCCTGTTGCTCGGCGTTGGCCGACTCGAGGTTGCGCTGGATGCGACCGAACAAGTCGATTTCCCAAGCCATGTCCAGGCCCAGGTCATAGCGTTCGCTGTTGACCCGGTCGGTGGTCTGCCCCGGAATCTGGCCTTTGCCCAGATCACTGCTGACGCGGCTGGTGATGGTCGGCATGGCGTCGTTGCTGACGTCATCGCGGATCGCCCGTGCGGCTTTCCAGCGGGCGAAGGCGACGCGCAGATCACGGTTGCCTTGCAGGGATTGCGTCACCAGCTGGTTGAGGGTCGGGTCTTCGAACTGTTGCCACCAGATGCCTTCGAAACGCGAACGGTCAAAGTTCTTCTGGCCGGCGGCGCCATCGGTGGCGGTCGTGATGTTGGCCGGTTCAAGGGCTTCGGTCTTGTAGTCCGGACCCACGGCACAGGCGCTCAGCGCCAGTACCAGCAGGCTCGGCAGGAAGGCTTTCAAACTCATCAGTGCGACTCCAGCTTCAGGGTGGCCTTGGCTGCTTTGCGCTTCTCGCCGCGCTCGACAAAGTTACGAATCAGTACGTAGAACACCGGCGTCAGCAACAGACCGAAGAAGGTCACCCCGAGCATCCCGGAGAACACCGCTACACCCATGGCGTGGCGCATTTCGGCACCGGCACCGCTGGAGAACACCAGAGGCACGACACCCATGATGAACGCGAAGGAGGTCATCAGAATCGGCCGCAGACGCAGGCGGCAAGCTTCCAGGACCGCCGCCAGCGGGTTCATCCCTTCGAGCTGTTTGTCCTTGGCGAACTCGACGATCAGGATCGCGTTCTTACAGGCAAGCCCCACCAGTACGATCAAACCGATCTGGGTAAAGATGTTGTTGTCGCCACCGGAAGCAATTACCCCGGTAATCGCCGACAGCAGGGTCATCGGTACGATCAGGATCACCGCCAGTGGCAGGCTCCAGCTTTCGTACTGAGCTGCCAGTACCAGGAACGCCAGCAGCACGCAGAGCGGGAACACGAACAGCGCGGTGTTGCCGGACAGGATCTGCTGGTAGGTCAGGTCGGTCCATTCGTAGGTCATGCCGTTGGGCAGTTCTTCCTTGAGCAGTTTCTCGATGGCTTTTTCCGCCTGGCCGGAGCTGTAGCCGGGGGCTGCCGCACCGTTGATTTCAGCGGTGATGAAGCCGTTGTAGTGCATCACGCGATCGGGGCCCGAGGTGTCACTGACCTTGATGAAGGTCGCCAGCGGAATCATCTCACCCTTGCTGTTGCGCACTTTCAGCTGACCGATCTGGTCCGATTCGAGGCGGAACTGTTGCTCGGCCTGGACGTTGACCTGATAGGTGCGACCGAAGCGGTTGAAGTCGTTGGCATACAGCGAACCCAGGTAGATCTGCAGGGTGTCGAAGATGTCGCTGACGGCCACGCCGTGGGTCTTGGCTTTCTCGCGGTCGATGGCGGCATCGACCTGGGGCACGTTCACCGTATAGCTGGTGAACAGGCCGGCCAGTTCCGGCACGTTGTGGCTCTTGTTGATGATGTTCATGGTTTCCTTGTACAGCTCTTCGTAGCCCAGGTTGCCCCGGTCTTCGATCTGCAGGCGGAAACCACCGATGGTGCCCAGGCCTTGTACCGGCGGCGGCGGGAAGATCGCCATGTAGGCTTCCTGAATGTTCGCGTACTGGCCGTTCAAGGCGCCGGCAATGGCCCCTGCGGACATGCTCGGGTCTTTACGCTCGTCGAACGGTTTGAGGGTCACGAACACGATGCCGGCGTTCGGGCTGTTGGTGAAACCGTTGATCGACAGCCCAGGGAAGGCCACGGCACTTTCCACGCCGGGCTGCTTCAGCGCCAGCTCGGACATGCGCTTGATCACGTCTTCGGTACGGTCCAGGCTCGAGGCATCCGGCAGTTGCGCGAAGGCCACCAGGTACTGCTTGTCCTGGCCGGGGACGAAACCGGTCGGGGTGCTGGAGAAGCCGAAGAAAGTCAGGACCATCAGGCCGGCGTACAGCAGCAGGGCAATGCCGCTTGAGCGGATCACGCGGGCAACGGTGCCGACATATCCGTGGCTGGCCTTCTCGAAGAAGCGGTTGAACGGACGGAACAACCAGCCGCCGAAAATCTTGTCCAGCACCTTGGAGAAACGGTCTTTCGGTGCGTCGTGACCCTTGAGCAATACCGCGGCCAGAGCCGGCGACAGGGTCAGGGAGTTGAAGGCCGAGATCACCGTGGAAATCGCAATGGTCAGGGCGAACTGCTTGTAGAACTGGCCGGTCAGACCGGAAATGAACGCCGCCGGAACGAATACCGCACACAGCACCAGCGCCGTGGCAATGATCGGGCCGGTTACCTCGCCCATGGCTTTTTTGGTCGCTTCGACCGGGGTCAATCCGAGTTCGATGTTCCGCTCGACGTTCTCCACTACCACGATCGCATCGTCCACCACGATACCGATGGCCAACACCAGGCCGAACAGCGACAGGGCGTTGAGCGAGAAGCCGAACAGGTGCATCACGGCAAAGGTACCGATCAGCGAAACCGGCACGGCCACCAACGGAATGATCGAGGCGCGCCAGGTTTGCAGGAACAGGATTACCACCAGCACCACGAGGATCAGCGCTTCGAAGAGAGTGTGAACCACCGCCTCGATGGAGCCGCGAACGAAGATCGTCGGGTCATAGACGATGCTGAAGTCCATGCCTTCGGGGAAGGTCTTCTTCAGCTCGGCCATTTTCGCCCGGACTTCGTTGGAAATTTCGATGGCGTTGGAACCCGGACGCTGGAAGATCGGGATCGCCACCGCCGGCTGGTTGTTCAGCAAGGAACGCAGGGCGTACTGGCTGGAACCCAGTTCAACGCGGGCGATGTCCTTGAGGCGAGTGATTTCACCGTTATCGCCCGAGCGAATGATGATGTTCTCGAACTCTTCCTCGGACACCAGACGGCCCTGAGTGTTGACCGACAACTGGAAGCTTTGGGCATTCGGGGCCGGGGGTGCACCCAAGGCACCGGCCGCCACCTGGCGGTTCTGTTCACGAATCGCGGTGACCACGTCGGTGGCGGTCAGGTTGCGCGAAGCGGTCTTGTTCGGATCGAGCCAGACACGCAGCGAGTAGTCGCCCATACCGAACAGTTGCACGTCACCGACACCGCCCAGCCGCGCCAACTCATCCTTGATGTTCAGGATCGCGTAGTTGGACAGGTAGAGCATGTCGTAGCGTTTGTCCGGTGAGGTCAAGTGCACCACCATCGTCAGGTCGGGCGACGCCTTGTCCACGGTGATACCGATGCGCGTCACTTCCTCGGGAAGTTTCGGCTCGGTCCGGGTCACGCGGTTCTGCACCTGCACCTGGGCGTTGTCCAGGTCGGTACCCAGGGCAAAGGTGATGGTCAGGGTGATCTTGCCGTCAGCAGTCGACTGCGAGGACATGTACAACATGTTCTCGACGCCGGTGATGGCCTGTTCCAGCGGAGCGGCCACGGTTTCACCGATGACTTTCGGGTTGGCGCCCGGGAAGTTGGCGCGGACCACCACGGTCGGCGGCACCACTTCCGGGTATTCGCTGATCGGCAACTGGAACAGCGAGATCGCACCGGCGATCAGGATCAGCAGCGACAGCACCGCTGCGAAGATCGGCCGCGAAATGAAGAATTGGGAAAAATTCATCGTAAAAATCCCTTAACCGCGTGGGGTCGTGGCAGCCAGTTTCACAGCCGTGCCCGGCGCAACCCTGGCAGGCGCGACTTGAGGCAGGTTGCTGGCTTCCAGCGCTTGGCGTTGTTGTGCGAGTGCCGCGAGGGTTTGTTCGCTGGCCATCGGAATCACTTCAGGGGTGACCGGTGAACCAGGGCGTACCCGTTGCAGGCCCTTGACGATGATGGTGTCGTCCTTGTTCAGGCCGTTGCGCACGATGCGCAGGCCTTCGATTTTCGGACCGAGCTCCACCGCGCGGTAGGCGGTCTTGTTGTCGGCATCCATCACCAGCACGAACTTCTTGCCCAGGTCGGTGCCGACCGCTTCATCGTTGATCAGCATGGCGCTGTAGGTGCCGCTGCCCACCAGTTTCAGGCGTGCATACAGGCCCGGGGTGTAGCTGCCGTCGCTGTTGTCGAACACGGCGCGACCACGGATGGTGCCGGTCTTGGGGTTGACCTGGTTGTCGACGAAGTTCATCACGCCCTGGTGCGGGTTGCCGTCCTCGTTGGACAGGCCCATGTAGACCGGGGTGGTGGCGCCGCGCTTGCCCTGGCGAGCGAGCTCGGTGTACTTGAGGAACACACGCTCGTCGGCGTCGAAGTAGGCGTACACCTTGTCGGTGGAGACCACGCTGGTCAGCGGGGTTGTATCGGCGGTCACCAGGTTGCCGGCGGTGATTTCCGCACGGCTGACGCGGCCGCTGATTGGGGCTGTCACGCGGGTGAAGCTCAGGTTCAGCTTGGCCAGGTCCAGTTGCGCTTGCAGGGCACCGACGGCGGCGCGGGCTTCCTGAGCGGCACTGGTACGCGAATCGGCAAGTTCTGCGGAAATGGCGTTGCTGGTGCGCAGGCGCTCGCCGCGCTGGGCTTCGTTTTCGCTACGGGTCGCATTGGCGCGCGATTGTGCAACCAGGGCTTCGAGGCGGCGGACCTCAGCCTGGAACGGACGCGGGTCGATCTGGAACAGCAGGTCGCCTTTCTTGACCAGGGCGCCTTCAGTGAACGCCACTTCATCGATCTGGCCGGAGACCCGTGGACGAATCTCGACGGTTTCCGGCGCTTCGAGGCGGCCGGTGAATTCGTCCCACTCGTTGACCGGTTGTTCCAGCACCTTGGCCACGCTGACCTTGGCCGCTGGCATGCTGGCGGCGGATTCCGGGGCCTTGCCGCACGCACTGATCACCATTACGGCCAACAGGGCCAACGGGAAGCGCAAATGTTTGAGTGACTGTTCCATGGATGCATCCGCCAATGTGTTGAGATTGGCGAATGATGCGCGGCGGGTTTGGATCTCACGAATCGAATGGGGCGAAGGTAACTATCATTCGGAATGATATAAGACCCAAGCCAGCCCTCTAGCCTGCGCCTTGCGTTCGGTCTTCATCAACTGGATTGATGACAATTGTGTGTTGCATTGGATGCAATAGTCAGACTTGGGACCGTGTTGCGGCTATCGCGAGCAGGCTCGCTCCTACACTGGATCTCATCAGCCATTGATTTAACGGAGTCCGACTGCCTGCGTTGTGCCAATTTCGTCACCGCCAATGCCCAAACCCATCAAGCCACGACGCCTCGGATAGACCACTCTGACCGGTCTGCCCAAGGAGATGACCATGATCCGACTGACCCTGATCGAAGCCCGTGAGTTGGCCGAATCGATCTTGTTGCACAACGGTTTTAATCTGGCCCATGCACAAGCGGTGGCGGCGACGGTGCTTGCTGGCGAACGTGATGGCTGCGCCTCCCACGGTTTGTACCGGATTTTGGGGTGTGTCAATTCCCTGCGGGCCGGCAAGGTGTCAGCCGATGCCGAGCCACAGGTGATCGACCAGGCGCCGTCGATTGTGCGGGTGGATGCTGGCGGTGGGTTTTCGCAGTTGGCGTTTCAGGCGGGGTTGCCGTTGCTGGCGCAGAAAACCCGGGCCAACGGCATTGCGGCGTTGGCAATCAACCGCTGTGTACATTTCTCGGCGCTGTGGGTGGAGATCGAGCAGATGACGGCTGCCGGTCTGGTGGCACTGGCGTGTAATCCGAGCCACGCCTGGGTGGCGCCGGCTGGAGGACGATTGCCGGTGTTCGGCACCAATCCCATTGCCTTCGGTTGGCCGCGTGCGGGGCAAGATCCGTTTGTGTTCGACTTCGCCACCAGCGCGATTGCCCGTGGTGATATCGAACTGCACCGGCGTGCCGGCAAGGCGATTCCCGAAGGTTGGGGCGTCGACGCCCAAGGCCAGCCGAGCACCGACGCCAACGTAGTGCTCGACAGCGGTGCGATGCTGACGTTCGGCGGGCACAAGGGTTCGGCGCTGGCGGCGATGGTGGAGTTGATTGCCGGGCCGCTGATTGGTGACCTGACCAGTGCCGAGTCGTTGGCTTACGACGGGGGCAGCAAGTCGTCGCCGTACCATGGCGAGTTGATCATCGCCCTGGACCCTCGGCGCTTTCTGGGGGACGCCACTGAAGAACATTTGGCCCGGGCCGAAACGTTGTTCCAGGGCATTGAAGGGCAGGGCGCACGCTTACCGTCGCAACGACGTTACGCGGCGCGGGTACGCAGCCTGGTGGAAGGCGTGCAAATTCCCGAGGCGCTGTACAACGACCTGAAAGCACTGCTGGCTTGAATGGAATGGGTGTGCCCACTCCTGTGGGAGCGAGCCTGCCCGCGATGAGGGCATCAGATTCAACATTTTCGTCGACTGACATACCGCTATCGCGAGCAGGCTCGCTCCCACAGTAATTTGAGTAGTTCGCAGATTTTGCATACAGCCACTGAACCTGTGGAAGCGGGCTTGCCCGCGAAGGGGCCGGTACATCCAGCATCCACATCGCCTGACACACCGCCATCGCGAACAGGCTCGCTCCCACAGAAGGTCGTGTTGTTAAACCGGGTCGCGTTGGCTGCGGCCATCCACCAGCCGTGCAATCCCCAGCGGGTTGGCGTTTTTCAAGGCGTCGGGCAGCAAGGCGTCCGGGCAGTTCTGGTAGCACACCGGCCGCAGGAATCGCTCGATGGCCAGGCTGCCAACCGACGTGCCACGGGCGTCGGAGGTTGCAGGGTAAGGCCCGCCATGGACCATGGCATCGCAGACTTCGACCCCGGTGGGGTAACCGTTGAACAGTACCCGGCCGACTTTTTGTTCCAGCAGTATCAGCAGGTCCGCGTGGGTCTGAAGATCCGATGCTTCGCCAATCAATGTCGCAGTCAGTTGCCCGTGCAAGCTGTTCAACGCCTGCCGCAGCTCAACCTTGTCCGCCACTTCAACGACAATGGTGGTCGGCCCGAACACTTCTTCCTGAAGCAGCGGATCGCCATTGAGCAGCAGGCTGACGTCGGCCTTGAACAGTTGCGGCCGCGCCTTATTGCCCTGCTGGTCGTGGCCCGCCAGGTGCGTCACGCCCGGATGCTCGAGCAAGGCCCGCAGCCCTTTTTCATAGCTGCCGAGGGTGCCGGCATTGAGCATGGTTTGCGCCGGTTGTTCGGCCATCAGGTTGCTTAGTCGCGCAGTGAACGCCGTCCATTCAGGGGCGCGAATACCAATGACCAACCCCGGATTGGTGCAGAACTGCCCGCAACCCTGGACCACCGATGCCACCAGTTCACCCGCGATTTTCTCGCCGCGCGCACGCAAGGCTTCGGGCAATACCAACACTGGATTGATGCTGCTCATCTCGGCGAACACCGGGATGGGTTGTTGCCGTGCGGCGGCCATGTCGCAAAGGGCACGGCCACCTTTGAGCGAGCCGGTGAAACCGACAGCCTGAATCGCCGGGTGCTTGACCAGCGCTTCACCGACACCAGCGCCGTAGATCATGTTGAACACACCCTTGGGCATGTCGGTCTGCTCGGCGGCACGCAGGATCGCATTGGCCACGCATTCGGCGGTTGCCATGTGCCCGCTGTGGGCTTTGAACACCACCGGGCAACCGGCGGCCAGGGCCGCTGCGGTATCGCCGCCAGCAGTCGAAAAGGCCAACGGAAAATTGCTGGCGCCGAACACTGCCACCGGGCCGACGCCGATCCGGTACTGGCGCAGGTCAACCCGTGGCAGCGGCTGACGCTCCGGCAGGGCACGGTCGATGCGCGCGCCGTAGAAATCGCCCCGACGCAGGACCTGAGCGAACAGACGCATCTGGCCGCTGGTGCGCCCGCGCTCGCCCTGAATCCGGGCGCCGGGCAGGGCGGTCTCACGGGTCACCAGGGCAACGAACTCGTCATCCAGGGCATCCAGTTGCGCGGCGATGGCTTCAAGGAACTCCGCCCGGCGCGTCGCCGGCAAATTACGAAAGGCTGGATAGGCGGCTGCAGCGGCCTGGGCGGCCGCGTCGACTTCTTGCGCAGTGGCTTGCACGAAAGAGTAGGGCAGTGCTTCGCCGGTGCTGGCGTCATGGCTGTTCAGGATGATGCCGCCGACGGCGCTGCGCGCTGCGCCGATGTAGTTGTGGCCAAGGATCTCAGACATCAAAAAAGCTCCTGTCGAAAAGTGGGGTAGCAACACAAAACCTCTGTGGGAGCGAGCTTGCTCGCGAAAAACGCAAGGACAACGCTTCCATTCACACAACACGCGTTATCGTTGACGTCCATCGCGAGCAAGCTCGCTCCTGCAGGGATTTACTCAGGCCAGAGAATCGGCCCGGCGTGGGCCAGTCGGGGCTGGGTCCAGCGCAGCAAGCCGCGCCGCCGACTCGGCATCCACCTGGCGCAATGACTTGCCACGGGTCTCGCGGGTCAGGCCGACAGCCACCACGGAAATCAGCGCGGCACCCACCAGATACCAGGCGATCGGAGTCGAGCTGTGGTACTTGTTGAGCAAGGTGATGGCGATCAGTGGTGCAAGGGAGCCGGCGAAGATCGGCGCCACCTGGTAGCACAGGGACAGAGCGGTGTAGCGTACGTGGGTCGGGAACATTTCAGCCATCAGTGCCGAGTAAGGCGCATAAGTCATCGACTCGATGGCCAGGCCCAGGGTGATGGCGGCCATGATCAGCCAGTTGTTGCCGGTGTCCATCATCGGGAAACCGATGAAACCCCAGAACGCTGTGAGTACCGCGCCGGTCAGGTACACCGGCTTGCGCCCGACGATGTCCGACAGATAGCCCATCAGCGGGACCAGGAAAAAGTGCACCAGGTGCGCGCCGAACATCAGCAGCAGAATTTGCGAAGTGTCCTTGTGCACCACCAGTTTCAGATAGGTAATCGAGAACGTCACCACGGTGTAGTAGAGGATGTTCTCGGCAAAGCGTGCGCCGATTCCCACCAGCACCGAACGCCAGTGATGACGCAGCACCTCCACCACACCGAGCTGTTGCTGTTTGGTCTGTGCCTGACGGGCCTGGGCTTCCTTGAAGATCGGCGCGTCATCGACGCTGGTGCGAATCCAGTAACCGATCAACACCACTACCGCCGAGAACCAGAACGCCACGCGCCAGCCCCAGGCAAGGAACTGTTGCTCCGACAGGTTCGACGACAACAGCAGCAGGGCGACCGTGGCCACCAGGTTGCCGGCCGGCACCCCGGCTTGCGGCCAACTGGCCCAGAAGCCCCGACGATTGTCCGGGCAGTGTTCGGACACCAGCAGAATCGCGCCGCCCCATTCGCCACCGAAAGCGAAGCCCTGGATCAACCGCAACAGCACCAGCAACACCGGCGCGGTGTAACCGATCTGGTCGAAGCCAGGCAGGCAACCCATCAGGAAGGTGGTGATGCCGACCACGACCAGGCTCAGTTGCAGCAGGCGTTTGCGGCCGAATTTGTCACCGTAGTGACCGAATACCAAACCGCCCAACGGCCGGGCGAGAAAGCCGACCGCGTACAAGGCGAAGGCGGCGATGATGCCGTCGATGGGGCTGTCGGTCTGGCGGAAAAACAGCTTGCCGAAAACCAATGCCGAGGCGGTGCCGTAGAGAAAGAATTCATACCATTCGGCGACTGTGCCGGCCATGGCGGCGGCCACTACGCGTTTGAGTCCCGAGGGTGTGGTTGCGCTTTGCGTGTGTTGAGGATTCGACATGCTGACGTACCTTGTTGAGACGCAAAAAACGGGCAGCCGGGCCGGGCCGGTAAAGGCCCGCCCGGCAATCACTCAGAGACCGACGTCCGGCAGTTCCGGGCGGTTGGCCAGTGCCTTGGCCATGATCTGCTCGACGAATACTCGGTCGGCTTCCGGCAGGGCCAGGCGTGGCGGACGGGTCAAGGCGCTGCCGCGACCGGCAATGGCTTCACACAGCTTGATGCACTGCACCAGGTCGGCACGGGCATCGAGGTGCAGGATCGGCATCAGCCATTCGTAGATCGGCATGGCTTCGGCGAAACGTCCGGCCTTGGCCAGGCGGAAGATGGTTTCGCCTTCTTTCGGGAACACGTTGGACATGCCCGAGACCCAACCTTCGGCACCCACGGCGATGCTTTCCAGCACCACGTCGTCGAGGCCGGCGAACAGCACGAAACGGTCACCGACTTCGTTGCGCACGTCGATGAAGCGGCGGGTGTCGCCGGAAGAATCCTTGAAGCACACCACGTTGTCGCAGTCGGCCAGGGAAATCAGGATGTCCGGGGTGACGTCGTTCTTATAGATAGGCGGGTTGTTGTAGACCATCAGCGGCACGTCGGCGTTTTTCGCCACGTAGCGGTAATGCTCGGCGGTCTCGAACGGCTTGGAACCGTAGACCAGCGCCGGCATCAGCATCACGCCATCGACGCCGACCCGGCGCACGGCATTGGCGACCTTGGCCGCTTGTAGGCTGGTGAACTCGGCCACGCCGCAGATCACCGGTACGCGACCACGGGCGGCATCGACAGCGACCTCAGTCACGGCGATTTTCTCTTCGGCGGTCAGCGAGGTGTTCTCTCCCACCGAACCGCAGACCACCAGGCCCGACACGCCGTCGCGGATTACGTTGGAAATCACCTGATGGGTTTTTTCCAGGTTAATTGAGTAGTCATCGTTGAATTGAGTGGTCACTGCAGGGAAGACGCCACTCCAGTTAATGCGCTTGCTCATTGTTGCCTCCGGTTTGTTAATTGTATTTCGTATACGATATTTAAAATGACAAAGCTCGGCTAGTGCTTTTTTGGGTTTTCAGGGGGTTTTACTGGCCGTTGGTCTGGGGATTCAGGGATTGCGTGATCAGGCGCCGGGCCAAGTGTCGGACAGGCGATAGCCTTGTGGCCACGGATCGCTTGGGTCGAGCAGCAATTGGTGGGTGCCGGTGATCCACGCCCGGCCGGAAATGCACGGGTAAATCGCGGCGCGGCCAGCGACTTCGGTCAGCGAATCAATGCGGCAGTGAAACTCGGAGCCGATAATGGAACGGCCGACAAAGCGCTCGCCAACCTGCATCAAGCCTTTGGCCTGCAACACCGCCATGCGCGCCGAGCAACCAGTGCCGGTGGGGGAGCGGTCGATCTTGCCCGGTTGAATCACCACCGCATTGGCGCCGGTGGCGATGCCGTTCTCATGGACAATGGGCGCGGCGATCTGGCAGAAGGAAATGTGCGACCACTCGGGGTTCAGCGGATGCACGAAGCCCAGTTGGTCGTTGGCCGCTCGAGTGATTTTCAGCCCGACCGCCACCAGGTCGGCCGCTTCATCCGGACGGATGGAGAAACCCAGGCCTTTGGCATCGGCAATCACGAAACTGTCGCCACCATAAGCGGTGTCAACCTTCAGCGAGCCGATGCCTTCGACTTCAATCCACGCATCCAGGCGGTCAGCGAAGGACGGCACGTTTTTCACTTCCACCCGTTGCACCTTGCCATCCCGGCAGTCGGCCACGGCTTCGATCAGGCCGCCGGGCGCTTCCAGCACCAGGCGGGTTTGCGGCTCGGTCATGGGCAGGATGCCGCTGTCGAGCAGCACGGTGGCGACGCACAACGAGTTGGAACCGGACATCGGTGGGGTGTCCGCCGGTTCCATGATGATCCAGGCCATCTGCGCCCGTGGGTCTTTGGCCGGGACCAGCAGGTTGACGTGGCGGAACACGCCGCCGCGGGGTTCGTTGAGGACGAAATTGCGCAGGGTTTCGTCCCGGGCGATCCAGCGCGACTGTTCCCACACGGTGGCGCCGGGCGGCGGGGCGACACCGCCGACGATCACATCGCCGACTTCGCCTTCGGCGTGGCAGCTGACGACGTGGATAACTTTTGATGAGCGCATGGTCTGATCCTTGTTTTGTCTGTGCGGGCCTCATCGCGAGCAGGCTCGCTCCTACACTGTTCGATATGCACCGCTAACCCTGTAGGAGTGAGCCTGCTAGCGATCGGGCCGTTAGTTATTTCACCGATTTAAGAAACGCCGCCGTTTCCGCATGCACCGGATTGCCAATCACCTGATCCGGCGTCCCGATCTCATGCACCAGGCCATTGCGGAAGAACGCCACACGGTCGGACACGTCCCGGGCAAAGCGGATTTCGTGGGTCACCAACACCATGGTCATGCCGTCTTCGGCGAGCATGCGCATGGTGTCCAGCACTTCACCGACCAACTGCGGGTCGAGGGCCGAGGTGGCTTCGTCAAACAGCATGTAGTCCGGTGACATGGCCAGGGCGCGGGCGATGGCCATGCGTTGTTGCTGTCCACCGGACAGCTTGCCAGGGAAGGTCTTGAGCTTGTCGCCCAGACCGACGTGGGTCAGTTGCTTCACCGCTAGTTCTTCAGCTTCGGCCTTGCTTTTGCCCAGCACCTTGCGCGGCGCGAGCATGACGTTTTCCAGCACCGTCAGGTGCGGGAAGGCATTCCATTGCTGGAACACAATGCCGATTTTCTGCCGCAGGCGATTGAGGTCGGTGGCGCTGTGATGGACCTCGACGCCGTCAACGCGGATGTTGCCTTTCTGGATCGGTTCAAGGCCGTTGATGCACATCAGCAAGGTCGATTTGCCGGAGCCGGAGCCGCCGATGATCGACACCACTTCGCCCTTGTTCACCGTCAGGTTGACGCCCTTGACCACTTCGAGGTTGCCGAAGGATTTATGTACGTTGTCGATCTCAATCATTTTCTTGCCACCTTCTTTCCAGACGAGCGCCCAGGCGTGCGACCACCAGGCTCATGACGTAGTAGATAAGGCCCGCGATGCACAGCACCAGCAACGGTTCCTGGATGCGGGTGACGATGGTTTGCGAGGCGCGCAGCAGTTCGACGATGCCGATCCACATCACCAGCGCGGTGTCTTTCATGACACCGAGCACCAGGTTCAGCCAGCCGGGGAACGCCACTCGGGTGGCCATCGGCAGGACGATCCAGCGCAAGTCCTGCAGGAAGCTCAGCCCCAACGAACGGCTGGCCCGGCGCACGGTGAACGGCACCGCCAGCACGCCGGCACGCACGATCTCGGTGAAGTACGCCGCCGCGTAAACCCCCAACACAATGCAGCCGACGCTGAAGGCGCTGATGTTCAAGCCGACGATGCTTTTGAGTGAGTTGAACAGCACGAACTGGATCAGCAACGGCACGCTGCGAAACACGTCCAGCACCCAGGCCAACGGCAGGCTGGCCCGTGGCAACAAGGCCCGCAGCAGGCCGAACAACAACCCGGCCAAGGAGCCGAGAATGATCGACCAGAACGTCAGTTGCATCGTGACCCACGCACCGTTGAGCAGGAACATCAGGTCATTCGAGGAAAAATCGGTGGAAAACATGCACAGCTCCTCAGTAACGGAACAACCGCCAGGCCATCAGCCGGGCTGCCGCGACGATCGCCTTGGCAATCAAGTAATACAGCACCGCTGCGATGGCGAAATACTCAAAGGTGCGGAAGGTTTTGACGTTGTATTCCTGGGTCACACCGGTCAGGTCATTGTTCAGCCCGACGATCACCCCCAGCGACGTCATCAACACCGCCCAGACCATCTGATTGGTCAGCGGGTAGAACACGATCCGCAGCAGTTGCGGGACGATGATCATGCGGTAGGCCTGGAAGGCACTCATGCCCAGGGAACGCGCCGCACGCACCTGGGTGTTCGGCACGGCCTTGAGACCGCCGCGAAAGTTCTCCGCCAGATACCCGGCATTGTTGAAGGTGATCCCGGCCAGCAGGGCGAACCAGGAACTGACGTGCAGGTTCAGCGAGCCGAGGCCGAAGTAGAGGATGTAGATCTGGAACAGCGACGGGGTGTTGCGGGCAATCGATACCCAACCGTTGCCGAACCCGCGCAGTAAGGGGTGTTTGGCCTCGCGCATCACCGTCAGGGCCAGGGCGATCAGTACGCCGAAGATCATCGACAGCGCGGCGGTTTCGAAGGTGACGATGGCACCGGCCAGCATGTCCGGCAGGGCGCGCAGGGCGGAGCGCCATTGGAAGCTGTAGTCAAACATGCGCAGGGCTCTCCAGTAGGGCAGCAGGTTGTAACCAGGCCGGCAAACGTCCGCTGGCCGTTGCGGTGCAGGCCGCGTCAACGCATTCGGCAAGGCTGGCGAAGTGCACCTGGCGGCCGACCAGGCCCGGTGCGTAGTGGGCGTATTTGCCCGAGTTGGTCATCAGGGTTTTAGCCGCCAGGGGGATGACGGGTTCGCCGAGCATGCACCAGCAGGTGTCGGTGATCAGGGTCGCGCCAAACGCTTGGATCACGGCGATGTGCCCGGCGTCGCGGGCCTGCTCCAACACGGCACGGCCGCAGGTGATGGCAAGCACCACATCCGGGTGTCTTTGTCGTCCCCGGCACAGACGCGCCAGGTGAGCGAACTCGCTGAGGGAAAAGTGCGGGTTACCCAGCGACACCACATCCACCCGGTTATCGCGAGCACTGTTGAGTTCGCGCCAACTCGACAGCAGGTCCTCCAGGCGGATTTTTTCCACGGCAATGCAAGTGTCCGCATCCAGCACCTGCGCCGGGTCAATGGCCTCCGGGGTGACCCCGGCGATGTGGAACAGTGGCGCCGCAGAGGTGGTGGCGAAGGCCGCGCCAAAGGCTTTGAGGTCGTCCAGGCTCGGTTTGCGTTTTTCCAGTCCCAGCACCAGCGGCACGCGACTGCCGGCCAGGGCACCCATGTGGTAACCCAGCAGCGGGTAGAAGGCATCGTCCAGTTCACCGAGGGCAGGCAACTCGATCAGCAACCGGGCCTTGCGTTGCGCGTCAAGGTGGCAGCCGATCAGCGGGGCGCGACCGGTGAGGGCGATGCAGATGTCCAGGTAATCCGGGTATTTCAGGGTGCGAGCACCGAGCACGCTGTTGGCGTAGACCACTGCGTTGGATTCGGCCCAGACGATTTGCTCGCCAGCCTTCGGTGCAGTGTCGAGCAGGTACGGCGCGCAGGTGAAACTGAGCTGTGCGCCCATCGCCATATAGGCATCGCCCAAGGCACTGGCCGGTTCACCCAGTGCCGGGTCGATACCCAGTTCGCGCCAACGGCGCTGGTCGACGGAAATTGAATTGAGGGTGGTGGGCACTCGCACTTTTGCTCCCCATTGCACCAGTTGCCCGGCAAAGCGCAGGCTCGCCGGTCCCGTGTAAATGCAGCCATCGATGTGTGCTTGAGTGACATCCACCAAGTGGTCGGCACCCTGCAGTTCGGCCATACGCAGGACGATCTGCATGGCCATTTGCGCGGCCTTGCCATGCCGGCCATCGAGCAGCGCCCGATCGTGCTCGGTGAGCCTGATCGAGACAGTGCTGTCAGTGTTTGGTAATGGGCTGTCAAGCGCCTGCCAGGCGTCGCCCGGCAGGTGATCGAACAGGCTCAGCGTTATATTTTCGACCCGGGCGAAGGCCTGGCCGCGCAAGGCGGCGAAGGCCTCCCCACCGATGCACAGCACCGGCAGGGAACGGGCAAAAATGGTCTGCGCCACCAGCACGCCCAAGGTCAGGATCTCGTCGGCTTCGGCCAGCACCAATGCCGCCGGTGCATGGCCGTTGCTGATCAGTTCCATCAACACACTGCTGCCGGTGCACGAGCCGCGACCACTGGGAATCGCCAGCACGCGGCCGGCCAGGTGTTGGCCGCTGAGCGGGTGATGGCGGTCGATGACTTCACCCGTGCAGGGATCGACGCCGCCCCAGAAGCTCAAGCCGACATCGGCGAACAGCAGGGCGCCTTGCGCGGCACCCGCTACCAGGCTGCGCCCGGTCAGAGAAATTGGCCCAGGCATGCCGGACATCTCAGTAGTAGACCTGAGGCACGGTCAGGTTGGTCGGCGGGATCTCGGTGCCGACCCATTTAACGAACAGCTCCTTGTAGCGACCGGTGCGCACCTGTTGGTTGACGAACAGGTTGAGGTAGTTGAGCAGGCCGAACTCGCTGCGTTTGGCACCCAGGGACACGTAGTCGATGACGTACGGGGCGTTACCGGCGACTTTCAGGTTTTTGTATTTGCCCGACTTGAGGGTGGCGGCGGCCACGGTGTTGGTGACCACAGTGGCATCGATGTGGCCTTGGGCGACAGCTAGCAGGGTATCGCTCTGCGACTGGTAGGCTCGGAAGCTGCCCGAGCCCCAGTTCTTCACGTCTTTCTCCAGGGCGATGGCCTCGTAGGTGCCGCTGGTGTTGCCCACCGCTTTGCCCTTGAGGTCGTCGAAGCCGTTGATGCCGGTGTCGTCGCGGGTCAGCACCACCATCTGGAAGGCAAAGTAGGGCACGGTGAGGCCAACGGTCTTGGCGCGTTCGAGGGTGTCGGAGGTGGATGCGACGATCACGTCAGCCCGCCCGGAGACCAGTGCCGGAATGCGATCCGGGAACGGCGTTTCCACCACTTCGGCCTCGACCCCGAGGATCTTCGCCAGGTCGCGGCAATAGTCCACATCGAAGCCGGCCGGCGAGTTGCTGGCATCGCGAAAACCCATGGGCGGGAAGTCCAGGGTCACGGCGCAGCGCAGCTTGCCCGAACCGATGATGTCGTCGAGCTTGTCGGCCTGGGCAGTGGCGATGAAAGAGGTACTGAGAACAGCGCTGAGGGCTACGGCAAATGCGGGGTTTTTCATAGAGGCCTCGTTGATGTGAAGTGCTGTTGATTATCGTATTGAGGATTTCGTATACGATATTAACAATAGCAATCAACGTGCCCGATTCCAGTTTTAACAGTGAATAAATCGTCAGGCCTTGCAGTAGAGGTCTTGCGGGGGAGCAACGGGCGGGAGAGTGGAAGCCTGGGCAAACGATGGCAGTGTTACAGATGGGAGCAATGGGTGTGTGGGCGCACCTTTAGGGAACACTGGCAGGTCAGAGGTGCGTGCCGGTTTATCGGTTCATTGCGGGTTTTGTGGTGGATGAGGCCCGGAAGATCACTCTTCATCTCCCGCCTAACGCTGATTATCGCGATACTGACTTGGCGACAAACTGGTCAGCGCCCGAAACTGCCGGCTGAAGGCACTGTGGTCGGTGTAACCACAGCGCAAGGCAATTTCGGTGATCGGCAACTCGGTGTGCAGTAACAACCGCGAACCTTCTTCCAGGCGCGCCTTGTGAATCATTTGCCGTGGGGTGAGCTGGAACACCCGTTTGCAGTGCCGCTCCAATTGCGCCACGGAATAGCCAGCGATGGCGGTCAGTTCGGCGAGGCTGATGGCGCGGGCGAAGTGGCGGCGGATATGGGCATCCACGGCGGCGAGTTTCTGGAACGCCGGATGGTTCGACTGTGGCGATTGCAGGTCGCGGGAGATACCGGCCAGACCCACGATTCGACCCTGTTCATCCTTCAAGGCGAGTTTGTGGGTCAGGCACCAGATCGGCTGATTGCCATAATACAAATGCAGCTCCAGCTGATCGGCCAGTTCGCGACCGCTGGACAGCACTCGCCGATCCTGCTCGGTGTACAGCGGACCGAAGCGTTCCGGAAAGACCATTTCGGCGGTGCGCCCCAGCAGCTCGTCCCTGTGTTTGAAACCACAACGCCGGGCCAGGGTCTGGTTGACGAAGGCGTAGCGGGCCTCGCCGTCCTTGATGAAAAACACCACGTCCGACAGGGTATCGAGCAACGGCGCGATGGGCTGAAGGCTGTTCAGCAGCGTCGGCAGATCGCAAGGTTTAAAGGTGGTGAGCGAGGGATACATGGCGCCGGGGGTCTGAGGGTGACCCCCGGGATCATAGAGACTCGGCAGCGTGGCCGAAACCCCCGGCGTGGTCATCACGCTGGCGGGGTATCGTCCAGGGACATCAAGGTTTCGATCCGCGCCGGGCTGAAGGGTGGACGCGGTGCCGAAGGTTGCCAGCCAAACAGGTGATGCACCGCACCGCCACACACCCGGCCCTGGCAGGCGCCCATGCCGCAGCGACTGGCGAGTTTGGCTTCGCGCCAGTCAGAGTGACCGGTCAATGCCGCGTAGGGCACGTCTTCGCAACGGCAAACCAGGGTGTCGGGGCGGGCCAGGGACTTGAGTCGCGGGTCGAGGGCGAACGCGCTGTTCAGCGCCTTGGCGAAACCCTGCCAGTGCGCCCGGCGCGGCCACAATTGCCTGGCGGCTTGCAGATTGCCGACTGCAGCGTGGCCGGCAATCGCACCTTCCACCAAGGCCAGCTCACTGCCGCCGAACCCTGTGCATTCGCCCGCCGCATAATGGTCGGCGCGGTTGCTGGCCTGCCAGGCATCCACCGCGATGGTTTGATCTTCGATGGCGCAACCCAGTGCCTGAGCCAACTGGATATTCGGAATCAACCCGAAACCACAGGCCAGCCGATCACATTCCAGTTCGACGATGTTGCCTTGTTGTTGCAGGCGCACGCCTTCCACTCGGTCGGTGCCGAGCGCGGCCAATACGTGGGTGGCGGTGCGGTAATGGTGGTCGAACAGACTGAACGATTGCAGCCATTTGCCGGGCCAGCGCGGCAGTTGCGCGGCGAAACCGGCGACGGCGCTACGGCTGGCTTGTTCGGCGATGCGTTGCACTTGCGCGCCATGCCGTTTGGCGGCGGCGGCACTGGCCAGTAACAGCGGGCCGCTGCCGGCGATCACCACGCGCTCGTTCTGCACCGGCAAACCGGCCTTGATCAGCGCCTGCAAACCACCCGCACCGGTGACACCCGGCAGGGTCCAGCCGGGGAAGGGCAGCAGCAATTCACGGGCGCCGGTGCACAGAATCAGCTTGTCGTAACTGATCAACCAGCCATGGTCGTCATCTTCCACCAGCAGTTGTTTCGCGCCGAGGGCGGCGATCACCCGAGTACCGGCGTGATGGCGGATGTTGTTGCACGACGCCAGACGCTCGCGCAGGCGCCGGGCCTGACCGGGCACGTTGGCTTGAGGGCCGTCGCGCCAGATTTGCCCGCCCGGCAACGGGTTGTCGTCGAGCATGACAATGCGGGCGCCGCTGGGGGCGGCGGCAAGGGCGGCGCTCATCCCGGCAGGGCCAGCGCCAATGATCAACAGATCAGCGTATTCATTCATGGGCGAGTCTCCACCTGCATGCCGTCACGGCACAGGGTCTGGCAAGCCAGGCGACGCCGGCCATCGATGGTCACCCGGCATTCCTGACAAATGCCCATGCCACACAGCGGCGCACGGCGCTGACCGCTGACCGAGGTGCGCGTGCAGCCGTCACTGGCAAACGCCAGGGCCGCGGCGACGCTGGTGCCTTCGGCGACTTTCAGGGCGTGGCCGTCCAGCAACAATTCAGGCATAGACCGGTTCTCCGAGAAAACGCTGGGGCAGATAGGGTTGTGCGGCCAGTGGCGGGGTTTCGTTGAACAGTTGCGCCACCAGTAAATCGGCGGTGCCGGGGGCGGTGGTTACGCCCAGTCCTTCGTGACCGACTGCCAGCCACAAGCCTTGACGTTGTGGATGTTGGCCCACCAGCGGCAAGCCGTCGGGGCTGGCGGCGCGAAAACCGGTCCAGGCACGGATGCCATTGAGCCGGGCCAGCCCCGGCATGTACTCGGCGGCACGCTTGAGCATTTTCGCGAGCATCCAGCCTTCGACCTGTGGGTCGGTGGTGCCGAATTGCCGCGAGGCGCCGATGAACAGTTGCCCGGTGGGGCGCGGCTGGATATTGCAGGCGGTCGACGGCCCTGTGGCGTTGTGGGCACTGGTGACGTAACCCAGTTCCACCAGCGTATGGGTGACGCTGCCGGGGTAGCGGTCAGTGATCAGCAAGTGGCCTTTTTTCGGCTCGATGGGTAATTCCGGGCACAGCTCGTTGGCTTGAATACCGTTGGCCAGCACCACGGCTTCGGCACTCAACCAGTGACCGTCATCGAGGCAGACGCGATTGCCATCGACCGCACTGACCCGTGCCCGGCGCTGGCGGATGTTCGGTGTTTCGAGCATCCATCCGGCCGTTGCCGGGGCGTATAGAATGCCGTCGCCATTGATCAACAAGCCGCCTTCCAGTCCTTCGCTCAGTTCCGGTTCGCGCTGGCGCAGGGCACTGGCGCCGATCAGTTCGCAAGCCACGCCCTGGGCTTGCAGATTCAGGAACTTGCTGTGGGCCACTGCCATTTCTTCGGCATTCGCCGCCAGCCACAGCGTGCCGTTGCAGCGGTAGGCACAGCTGTCGGGCAGGTCCGTGCCCAGTTCGCGCCAGCGCTGCAACGAATATTGGCTCAGGGCCAGTTCGGCGGGGTTGTCGTCGAGTACCAGCAAGTGGCCCATGCCAGCGGCCGTGGCGCCGTGCAGGCCGGCGTCCAGCACCAGCACCTGCAAGCCGCGACGGGCCAGCGCCTGGGCACAGGCGGCGCCGATAATGCCGGCGCCGATCACGATCACATCGGCCACCTGGCCCTCGTTCATGGACGAATGCCCCAGGCGAACGGGTCGTCCTGTTCGATGATCAGGCTCGCCTCGGCACTGATGAACGCGCGCCCGCGAATGGTCGGCACGATGCGCTCACCCTGCAGTTCGTAGGAACCCTCGAACTCGCTGCCGATGACGCTGGCCTGGCGCCAGATCTGCCCCGGTTGCAACTTGTCGTCGGCCGCCAGGCAGGCCAGTTTGGCACTGGTGCCGGTGCCGCAGGGCGAACGGTCATAGGCTTTGCCCGGGCAGAGCACGAAGTTGCGGCTGTCGGCGTGATCGTCATCGGCGAACAACTCGACGTGATCGATCAAGCCGCCGTCTTCACCGCGAATGCCTTGGGCTTCCAGTGCTTGCTGCACGGCGAAGGTGTAGGCGGTCAGCGCTTCGAGGTTGTCGCCGGCCACCCGCTGGCCATGCTCGGCGATCAGGAAAAACCAGTTGCCGCCCCAAGCGATATCACCGACCACTTGGCCGATACCCGGCACCTGCACCGCCAGCGCCTTGCGATAACGGTAGGCCGGCACGTTGCGCACGCTCACCGAATGGTCTTCGTGCAGGGTTGCCTGCACCGTGCCCACCGGCGTTTCGATGCTGTGCACGCCGGGGCCGATCTTGCCCAGGTGCGCCAACGACGCCACCAGGCCGATGGTGCCGTGGCCGCACATGCCCAGATAACCGGTGTTGTTGAAGAAAATCACCCCGGCACAGGCGCCAGGGTCCACCGGCGTGCAGAGCAGGGCACCCACCAGCACGTCACTGCCCCGTGGTTCCAGCACACAGGCGGCGCGCCATTGATCATGCTGTTCGGCTAATACCCTGCGTCGTTCGGCCATGCTGCCAGTGCCAAGGTCAGGAAATCCGGCGGTCACCAGGCGGGTCGGTTCGCCGCCGGTGTGGGAGTCGATCACACAGATGCGTTTCATGGGAGGGCCACGTCCATTCGGTTGAGTGAACGCAAGAGTGGCCCGTGCGGCGGGGTGTCGGCTTGATGGATTTAGTCTGTGTCGATGACGAAATCGGCACAGCGTCCACAGCGCTCAGTGGGTGTGGGGCAGGTGCTCGAACAGGGTCGTACAGACGCCGGCAATGTGCTCGTCCAGAAGCTTCACCGCCAGGTCCACATCCCCGGCGCGGCAGGCCGCCAGGATCTCGCGGTGTTCGTGATCGGCCCGTTCCTTACCGGCCGACAAGCTCATCTGCATGCGTAGATAACGCTCCAGCTTGTCGTTGACCGAACGGATCAGACTCACCAGAAACGGTCGCTGCGCCGGCTCGTACAGGCAGGAATGCAGCTCCCAGTTAAGCTCGGCCCAGCGCCCCACGTCGTCCTCGCCGATGAACTCCTGACAGATGCGCTCGGCACGGGCGAAGGTTTCTTCGGTCATGTTCGGAATGGCCAGGCGCAGAATCTTGTCCTCCAGCAACATCCGCACTTCGAACATCTGCGCCAGTTCCGCATCGGAAACCCGCGTGACCATCGCCCCGCGATTGCGCTGGAACATCACCAACCCTTCGGCCTCCAGCCGCTTGAGGGCTTCGCGCACCGGGATCTTGCTGACATTGAACTGGCGGGCGATGTCGTCCTGGCGGATCGGCTCATCCTCGGCAAAATGCCCGGCGACAATCGCATCCCGCAGATGGCGGGTGATGATTTCCGAAGTCGAAGGCGTGTTACCAAGATCAGGTGCGTTGAGTTTGGTCAGGTTCACGGCGGCGGTCATGTGAAGTGAGATAGCGCTAGGGTATACGAAATTCTTTTGCCGATCTTCCCCGGTTCGACGTCGGTGTCGGTCCTGCAACCCGCTACAACAAAACGGGAACACTACGATTCTGAACGGCCGCCAAAAGTTAGCTCCATCCGGGGGCGTCCTTCCCCTTGGGCTTGATGATAGGTAAGTCCAGTAAACTGTGGCTAAATCTATAAAATAACCGATAAGACACAAAGTAATGGATTTACGCAACTTGATGGGACTTGGCGTTAATTCTATAATTTTGGGAGCTAACTCGCACAGAATGGGCTGGGTACACACTATGTTGGATTTAAGCTTCAGCAAGCCGAGTGAGGTCGTCAAGCGCCTCTGCGCTCGCTTGCGCACAGAGCGCTTGGCGCTGGACATGACACAAGCCGACTTGGCCGGGCGTGCCGGCATCGGCACCAACACCGTGTCCAACCTTGAAGCCGGGCGCAATGTCGGGTTCGAGAATGTTGTCCGGGTGGCGATGGCCCTTGGCCGAGCCAAGGAGCTCGAAGGCCTGTTCCTGCCAAAGCTGGAAAGCATCGAGGATATTCGGCGCTACGAAAACAGCGCCAATCGTCTCCGTACAAAGAGGAAGTCCGGTAATGCTTGAGCAGGTGAACGTCTTCTACGAGGGCTGGGGGGAGCGATGGCAATGGGGCACGTTGGTCTCCACCACCGCCCTGACCGGTCGCCCGCTGATCGTGTTCGAGTACAGCAATGAAGCCAGGCAAAGGGGCTTGGAACTGTCCTCCTACATGTTGCCGTTGGAGGGGACTCAGTTGCGCCGAGATTTTCCAGACCACCAACTGTACTTGCCAGGGCCTGTTTACGACTCGTTGCCGGATGGCTGGGGCATGTTGCTGATGGACCGTATGTTCAGGCGCCGCGGGCTCACCACGGCGCGCATCGGCTCACTGGAACGGCTGGCCTACATCGGTAGCAATGCGATGGGCGCCATGACGTTTGAGCCCGTGGCACCCGAAGGTCAGGAAGCTGAAGTCCACATCCCGCTGGAACAGCTTGCCGCCCAAGTGCAGGAAGTGCTCCATGGAGACGGTGGCGAGTTCCTGCAGAGGTTGCTGCTGGTGGGCGGCTCGCCTCAAGGTGCAAGGCCTAAGGCCCTGGTCTATCGCGATCCCGAAACTGGCGGGTTTACCACTGCCGTCACGCCGGACTTTGAAGCATGGTTGATCAAGTTCCCGGCCAAAGAAGAACATGCCGAGGTGTGTGCTATCGAGATGGTCTACGCCGAGTGCCTGCGCATGTGCGGTATCGAGACCCCTGACACACACTACTTCAGTCTGCCTAATGGGTTGGCAGCGTTTGCCAGTAAGCGATTTGACCGCCGGGATGGTCTGCGCATACCCATGCAAAGCCTCGCGGCCTTTACGGGGGCAAATTACCGGTCTCCGGGGGTGTTGGACTATGTCAACTTCTTGCGGGCAACACAGATGTGTACCAACGACGTGCGAGGGATGGCGGTGGCCTTCGAACGTGCCGTCTTCAATGTTGCGTTCAACAACAGAGACGATCATCCCAAGAACTTTGCCTACATCATGTCGCAAGACGGTCAGTGGAGACTGTCGCCGGCTTACGACGTGACCTTCTGCGAGGGGCCAGGTGGCTATCACCAGATGGATGTGATGGGGGAGGCCCTGTCGATTTCCCGCACGCAAATGCTTCGGCTTGCCGAGGAAGCCGAGGTGCCCCCGGACGCTGCAGGCAGAGTGATCGACGGCATTTGTGATGTAGCGAGCCGGTTTGCAACCATCGCCGAGAACCTTTACCCACGGGTTATTACTCAAAACACCTTGCGTACGATCCAGGGCCGCATCGATCAGAACGTCGCTCGGTTACACCACGGTCACGTGGGCAGCGGTCGCCGTTGAAGGTCGGAGCAACGGCGACTCTCATAATTGAAGCTGCCGCGTGCTTCGAGCACATAGGGTCCTGTGCTGTCGGTGTTTGTTCTATCAAAAGGCAGAAATGATCAGCTGAACAGCCTACCAGACGACCCTATAGACTATCCGGATCCCCAAAAAACATTTGAATCCGAGACCGCAACCAGCGCTCCCCCGGGTCGTTATCCTGCGACCCACGCCAGGCCATGTGCAATTCGAAACTGCGTACCGGCAACGGCGGATCTTCGGCCCGCACACCGCCCGCGGCGGTCAGCGCATCGGCGGTGTAGTCCGGCACCGTAGCCACGATGTCAGTGCCCGCGAGCAGGGTACTCAATCCGTTGAACTGCGGAACGGCGAGCACCACATGCCGCTTGCGCCCGAGTTTTTCCAGTTCTTCGTCAATAAAGCCGCTGAGGTCGCCGGCGAACGACACCAGGGCATGGGGGCGGGCGCAGTAATCATCCAGGCTCAGCGGCCCCGGCACGGTGTCGGCGCGCAACAGCTTCGGCTGGCTGCGGCGCAGTACCTTGCGCTTGGCGTTGGCTGGCAGGTCGGTGGTGTAACTGACACCGATGGATATCTCACCGGATGCCAGCAACCCCGGCATCAGGATGTAGTTGACCCGACGCACCACCAGCACAATCCCCGGCGATTCGGCACGCAGGCGCTTGAGCAGCATGGGCAGCAAGGCGAACTCGACGTCGTCCGAAAGGCCGATGCGGAACACGGCGGTACTTGTGGCAGGATCGAACTCGGCCGCACGGCTGACGGCGGTGGAAATCGAGTCCAGTGCCGGCGAGAGCAGGGCGAAGATCTCGACCGCCCTGGCGGACGGCTCCATGCTGCGGCCGGTACGCACAAACAAAGGGTCATCGAACAACCCGCGCAGGCGCGAGAGCGCCGCACTGATGGCTGGCTGGCCGAGGAACAGTTTTTCCGCAGCGCGGGTCACGCTGCGTTCGTGCATCAATGTTTCGAAAACGATTAACAGGTTCAGGTCGACACGACGCAGGTCATTACGATTCATCTGGAGTCCTGGCAGAGTCAGCAAACTTGACGTGGGCGGCCATATGAGAACAATGGCCAGCAGGAATATTACGGGGAAAGGCTGGTACTCTGCACCGGGTAATTCAGTTTTTCCTACATAGGCTGCTTCGGTTTCTTACGACATTTGACGATGTTGCCACCGCTGCGGAATCAATGACAGGCATGTCGACTATTAATAGCCACTGATAGTGTTGGGTTGAAAGCCCAGCTAGAGTTCAAGGCATTAGAGGTTCATTTGGCGAGGTTTGCGATGTCCCGCACGATCCGTTTTCACAAGTTTGGTCCAGCCGAGGTGCTCAAATGCGAAGAGCATGCGACGGCTCTGCCTGCACCGGGCGAAGTGCAGGTGCGCGTCGAGGCGATCGGCATCAGTTGGTATGACACTCTCTGGCGCCAGAACCTGGCCTCGTCCCATGCCCGTCTGCCTTCAGGCCTTGGCCAGGAGATGGCCGGTATCATCACTGCTGTCGGTGATGGCGTCGATGACCTGGAAGTCGGTGACAAGGTCGCCAGCTTTCCGGCCCAAAGCCCGAACGACTACCCGGTCTACGGTGAGCTGATCGTTCTGCCACGCTCGGCGGTCACCCGTTATCCGGATGTGCTCAGCCCGATTGAAGCCAGCGTGCACTACACGCCGTTGTTGATCGCCTATTTCGCCTATGCCGATCTGGCACGAGTCAAACCCGGGCAATTCGCCCTGGTGACCGACGCCAGTCATTGCGCCGGACCTTCGTTCGTACAACTGGGCAAGGCCTTGGGTGTTCGAGTGATCGCCGCGACCAAGACGGCGGAAGAACGTGAATACCTGCTGTCGCTGGGTGCCGAGAAAGTGATCGTCACCGAGGAAGAAGATCTGCTGATGCGGATCAACAAAATCACCGATAACCGCGGCGTGGACGTGGTGTTCGATGGTTTGGGCGGTCCGCAGATGTCGTTGCTGGGCGATGTGCTGGCACCTCGCGGCAGCCTGGTGCTGTACGGCCTGCAAGGTGGCAACCAGACGCCTTTCCCGGCCTGCGCAGCGTTCCAGAAGAACATTCAATTCTTCGTACACTGCATCGGCAACTTCACGGGCAAGCCGGAACTGGGCATCACCCAGGACGAGGCCGCACTGCAACGTGCCTTGCGCGACATCAATCAGCTGACCGCCGACCGTGTTGTGCTGCCGCTCAAGACCCGGGTCTTCCCGTTTGCCGAGTTTGTCGAAGCGCACCGCTACATGGACGAATGCCCGTGCCGCGAACGGGTCGCGCTGCAGGTCGAGCCGGCCTGATACTTACCCAACAGTTCTCTCAACTACCCTCTCAAGAGTCCGTGCCCACACGGACTCTTTCGTTTGCGCCCCCCGAAACCCATCGATCCGCAGGCCGGTCCGGCAACTGAACTGGTTTTTGCCCGCAATCTGTAGCTTCTAATCAGCCACTAAGCCCTGATAATTGAATGATTACTTTCATCTCAAGGAATGAGTCATGGCTGGGTGTCAGGCTGAAACTTTTCACTGTGCGCCATCGGTGCAAATCTCCAAATTAGTTGGTTGTTGTTTAGTTGCCAAAAAAACAGCGACAACCTCCTTCCTTATTTCTTGTGTTAAGTGTCTGTGGGACCGTGTCGGATATTTCCTAAGACTTCCATTTAAAACGAGCAAACCCTTGCCGGCCGGGCGCTTCAGCCTTGGCTTTGTCGTTAGGAAGAGGGGGTGTTGCGATCATTTCAAATGATTTCAAGAAAATTCAAGTGTTAGCATTTGGCAATAAAGTCGATGACTCCATTCGTGCAGACAGTCCAACGGGATTGGCTGCCTGCACGATATTGAACTTACGAGTATCAGGTAAATAAAGATGACCAGCATCCATGACCAAGCGATGAACTATGTCTATCAACAAGTGCTGCAGCGATTGCTGGGTTTTTTCTCCCGTGCCGAACGCACAGCATTGCAATTGTTGATTCAGCGCCTGGCAGTGGCCGCCGGGGGCATGGAGCACATTGGCGATTACAAGGTGTTGGCGATCCAGTCCGGGGGGCGTGACAACTGCTACACGTTGGCACTGTTGCGTGCTGCGCAGTTGACCATCGCTACTCGCGCGCCAGCGACATTTCAGTTGCGCATCGCCTCGTTACGGTTGAGCGGAACAAACTGCGCGGCCGTGGAAAACATGCACCGGACCAACAGCGCGTTGTTTGTCTATGACGATCCCAGGGTCGAGGTGTTGATGGTCGATGATCGGGAAGTCTTGCCGTTCAACCACCTGACGCCGATTTCCGACGCCGGTCGCGAGTCCAGCCGCCTGAACCTGTTGATGATCGGCCATCGGCGGAAATGGCGCGGCGGATTCGACCTGTGGGATGACGGTTATCTGGCCACGGGAGAGTTCTACGGGCAAATCGCCCGCTGGGACGGTGGTGTCGACGCCTTGCTCATCGGTGACACGCCGCGCCGGCAGAAGCAGTTCATCGAGGGTTTGAAACGTGCCGCCGCCAAGGCAGGGCTCCAGCCTTCCCACACGGGTGAAGCCGGTTGTGCGGGGTTGTTTGCATTGCTCGATGAACTGGGCAGCGACTGTTATCACAGGTTCTACGCCGATTACGGCCAGGCCCGGTGGCGCCCGCAAGAGCGCTTCGAAACCTGTCGTCGCGCGGCCTGCATCGACATTCACGACCTGCTGGTCAGCAATCTGGAAGACCGCTGGCCATTGCTGACTGAATTTCTCGGATTCCAGCCAGACGAGCTGTCCGCGCAGATCAGCGATAACGAATTCGTCAGCCCGTCGATCTCGGCGCACATCCGGGGGTTGCATGCGTGTTTCGTGCAGAATCGCAATTACGAATCCGGTGTTGCGCAATACCTGCAACGTGCGCTGGTGATGATGCGTCGCAAGCACTTGCCCGAGCGAATGTGCGAGCAGGCCATCGAGGTCTTCGGCAATCCGGCGACACTGGTCGAGCTGCGCGCCCGAGCGGCGGTCGAGGCACAAAAGAACCTGGGGCTGAGCGAAGCACAATTGGTGTGCCTGCTGTTCGCACCCTTTATCGAAAAAGGAGCGGGGCTCGAGCGTTTTCTGCGTCAATGCCATCCGGGCATGCTGGTGGCCATGCCCGAGCTGCACAAGGCCATGCAGGGGCATCCGGTGGCCGAGCAGATCATGCAATGGATGACGGATGTCAGCGGATTGCCCGTCAGCCTGATTGGCCAGCTTTACCGCATGGAGTGGACGCCCGTTGATGCTGACGGGGCGGCTGAAGCGCACATTCAAAAGGGCGCGTCGCAAATGACGGCGGGCGATTCTGACGCCGGCATCACGCGGGAGGATGAATGGTCAGCGGGTCACTGAGCGTGGGCGGATTTTCAGTCAATGCAAATGGCCTTCGCCCATGAAAGGTCCACGAGAAACGGATTTCGCCTATCAGGCGGTTTATCGATACCTGGTCAGCCTGATCAACGAGTCTGAAGGGGATTCGCGCATCCGCCTGCCGTCGCTGCGGCATCTGGCGGAGCGCCTCAATGTGTCGATCTCGACCATTCAGTACGCTTATTCGCTGCTGGAGAAAGAAGGGCGCGTCTATTCGGTGGCCAAGTCCGGCTACTACGCGTTGCCGGTGTCCTCGATCAACCTGCAAGACAGCGGCAGCGACTTGCTGGAGGCGGTCTATGTCAATGCCAGGCGCCCGGGAATGCTGGTCTTGAGCGCCGATGAGCCGGCGCTGCTGCAGCCGCTCGACAGCCCGTTGTTGCTGCTGGAACGGGAGTTGCTGCGCCAGTATCCCCGCCAGCCGCAGTCGCCTTCGCAACCCTGCGGCGAACTCGAGTTGCGCGCCGCCCTGGCAGCACGCTACACCACGTCGCCCATGCGTTACTGGCACGCCGATGATGTCTACATCGGCGCCGACCTGCGCGGCGTACTGGAAATCCTGATCGCCGTGCTGGGCTTGAAAGACGCCACGGTGGTGGTCGAATCACCGTGCGACTGGACGATCCTGCGTTTGTTTCAAGCCGCTTGCGTACGGGTGATCGAATTGCCTGTGCAAGCCGATGGTGGCCTGGATCCGCAACGTCTGACATTACTGCTCGATACCGAGCCGGTAAGGCTGGTGCTGTTGTCATCGGCCCTGAACATGCCCCGTGGCAGCCTGGCACCTGACGAAAACAGGCAGGCCATTGCCCGGCTGTTGGCCGCGCATGACAGTTGGGTGCTGGAAAACGACTGTTATGGCGAACTCGGATTCGATCTCGGTTGCGTGCGCTTTCGAGACTTGCTGGACCCTGAGCGGCTGATGGTGTTTTCCACATTCGAGAAAATCATCGGTCCGGAAGCGCCCTACGGTTATCTGCTTTCGAGGCATTTGAGCGCTGAACTGCAACGGCACTTTCTACTGCGTTCCTTCCGACTCTCGCCGATTCGCCAGAAAGCCATCGCCCGCTTGTACAGCAGCGGGCGCATCGATCAACACCTGCTGGTACTGCGACGGCTGCTCAAGGAGCGCAAGAGTCAAATGACCCTGCTGTTGCAAGAGCGATTGGGTGATGCCTTGCATTTCGTCGAACCAGAAGGTGGTGCAACGGTCTGGGCGCGTTCGTTGCGTCGGGTCAATGTCCGTCGCGTCTTCCAGCGTCTGCTGGCGCATCAGGTGGTGATCGCGCCGGGCGAGCTGTTCAGCCTCCACGGCCTGCACGGACAGCACTTGCGCCTGAGCCATACCTTCGGCGGCGAACACAATCTGGCGGCCGCACTGGGACTGCTGGGCGATGCACTGCGCCTGGAATCAATCGAGTGAGTAAGACAAAAAATAACAACCTCCACTGTGTTGGATCGATCCCATCGCGTTGCGGTCAAACTGCCAGTAAACTGCGATCCAATTCCTGAACCACTCTATTCCAGAGGTTTTGCATGACACTCAGTCCTTTTGCGGGTAAACCGGCACCGGCAGAATTGTTGGTCGACATCCCGCGACTGGTAACGGCCTATTACACCGGCCAGCCTGATGCCTCTATTTCCACCCAGCGCGTTGCCTTCGGCACGTCCGGGCACCGCGGCAGCTCGTTCGACTTGAGTTTCAATGAATGGCACGTACTGGCGATCAGCCAGGCGATCTGCCTGTACCGCGAAGCTCAAGGCATCGATGGCCCGCTGTTTGTCGGTATCGACACCCATGCGCTGTCAACGCCGGCAGGCGTCAGCGCCCTCGAAGTGCTGGCGGCCAACGGCGTGACCGTGATGATCGCCGAAGGTGACGAGTACACGCCGACACCGGCCATTTCCCATGCAATTCTCTGCTACAACCGTGGTCGCACCAGCGGCCTGGCGGACGGCATTGTCATCACGCCGTCCCACAACCCGCCGCAAAGCGGTGGCTACAAGTACAACCCAACCAACGGCGGTCCGGCCGATACCCACATCACCAAGTGGATCGAAGCCAAGGCCAACGAACTGCTGGCCAACAAGCTCGCTGGCGTCAAGCGCATCAGCTACGAGCAGGCACTGAAGGCCGGCACTACCCATCGTCACGATTACCTCAACACCTATGTCGCCGACCTGATCAACGTGATCGACTTCGACGCCATCCGCGATGCCAAGCTGCGCCTGGGTGTCGATCCACTGGGTGGAGCAGGGGTGCGCTACTGGTCGGCGATTGCCGAGCATTACCGCCTGGACCTGGATGTGGTGAACAAAGAGGTCGACCCGACCTTCCGCTTCATGACTGTCGACTGGGACGGCCAGATCCGCATGGACCCATCGTCCGGCCACGCCATGCAAGGCCTGATCGGCCTGAAAGAACGTTTCGACGTGGCGTTTGCCTGCGATCCGGACCACGACCGCCATGGCATCGTTACGCCCTCCGGTGGTTTGTTGGCGCCGAACAACTACCTCGCTGTTGCCATCGACTATCTGTTCCTGAATCGTCCGCAATGGCGCGCCGATGCCGCCGTGGGTAAAACCGTGGTCAGCAGCGGCCTGATCGATCGCGTAGCCAAGCGCCTGGGTCGTCGCCTGTACGAAGTGCCGGTCGGTTTCAAATGGTTTGCCGACGGCCTGTTCGACGGCTCCCTGGGTTTTGGCGGCGAAGAAAGCGCCGGTGCCTCGTTCCTGCGCAAGGACGGCGGCGTCTGGAGCACCGACAAGGACGGTTTGATTCCGGCGCTGCTGGCCGCCGAGATGACGGCCCGCACCGGCCGCGATCCGAGCCAGGCCTACCGTGCCTTGACCGACGAACTGGGCGAGCCGTTCTCGGTGCGGGTCGACGCCAAGGCCAATCCGGAGCAGAAAGCGCTGTTGAGCAAGCTGTCGCCGCAACAGGTCACCTCGACCCAACTGGCCGGCGAGCCGATCCAGAGCATCCTCAGCCACGCACCGGGCAATGACCAGGCCATTGGCGGCCTCAAGGTCATGACCGAAAACGGCTGGTTCGCGGCGCGTCCGTCGGGCACCGAAGACATCTACAAGATCTACGCCGAAAGCTTTGTCAGCGACGACCACCTCAAGCAACTGGTGGCCGAGGCGCAAACGCTGGTGGATGGCGCGATTTCCTTGTAAGAGCGAGCCTGCTCGCGATGGTCGTCAACGATAACGCTGGCAGCCTGACACCCCGCGGTATTCTCGGGTTTTTCGCGAGCAGGCTCGCTCCTACATTGGACCGCATTCCCCATGTAGGCGCTGGCTTGCCAGCGAAGGCATTTGCACTAAAAAAGGGGCGACCAATACGGTCGCCCCTTTTTTTGCGATTTGCTCAGCGAGTCAAGCCAGATCCACCAGAACAATCTCGCTGTCCTCGATGGCCGTCACTCGCAACACGGGCTCATCGGCAACCGCGACACCATCTCGAGCTTGTGCACGCAAGCCATTGACTTCAATGACCCCGGTGGCCGGCACCAGGTACGCACGGCGCCCGGTGTCCAAATGGTATTCGGCGGACTCGCCGGCCTTCAGGTTGGCCGCTACCAGCCGGGCATCGGCGCGGATGCGCAGGCTCTGGTCGTCGCCTTCCTTGCCGCTGGCCAGGGTGACAAAACCTTCGCGGTCGCCTTTCGGGAACGGTTTGGCGCCCCAGGACGGGGCCAGGCCGGACTCGTTCGGGATGATCCAGATCTGGAAAATCCTCGTCGGCGTCGCTTCCAGGTTGTACTCGCTGTGGGCGATCCCGGTGCCGGCGCTCATGACCTGGACGTCACCGGCTTCGGTGCGGCCCTTGTTGCCAAGGTTGTCCTGGTGGGTAATGGCGCCTTCACGGACATAGGTGATGATTTCCATGTCCCGGTGCGGGTGTTGCGGGAAACCGGTGCCGGGAGCGATCACGTCGTCGTTCCAGACCCGCAGGTTGCCCCAGTTCATACGCTTGAGATCGTAGTATTCGGCGAACGAAAAATGGTGGTGAGCATCCAGCCAGCCGTGGTGAGCGCCGCCGAGCGAGTTGAAAGGTCTGAGTTCAAGCATGATCGTCTCCAGAAAAGGTTCGTCATGGGGCCAGGTGCCTGAGCCACGAAGCGAGACCGGTGAGTGATGACGGCCATCATCCAACAGGCAACAATCGATAAAAAGCGTAAAAAATGCCGCATTCCCATCGAATTAATTGATGTTAAATCACCTCGAAAGGCTCTCATTCAGCCTTCACTTCATCGTATAAGCCAATGAGCGATAAGCAATTGACTAGAACTCGACGGCAAATGCAGACACCATAGCGCTCAACAGCCTCACACCCTGGAGTCAGTCCGCGTGCCGCAACACACCCCCGATCTTCCGCCTGAACTTCGCCCCCTGGCCGAGATGCCGCTGATCAAGCGATGGCTCGCCCGATTCTTCGGCTACAGCCTGACCCGCCTGCACGCACAGCATCGTGCGTCGTGGTTGCATGGCCAGGCCGACGGTTTTCGCAGCGGTCACAGCGCCGGGGTCGATTACGGCTACAAGGAAGGCAAGCTCGAAGGGCTGGAGGAGGGTCGACAGGTTTTGCTGATCCGTGACTCGCGCAGCACCGAACACCGGCCGCCGAATGTCGATGACCTGCTGTTCGACGATTGGCGCCTGCCGTTGAGCGCCGAGTTGAAGAAACGCATGAAGGCCGATGTCGCCCGGTTGTTGCCCACCCATGCCCAACCCAGCGCCGCACAGTGGAAGATGATCTTCAGCGATACGCCGTCCACCTCGGTGATCGCGGGCGCTGGAGCCGGCAAATCGACCACGCTGGTGCTGCGTATTTTGCTGTTGACTCATTACCTGGGCTTTGAACTGAGTTCGATGACGGTGGTGACCTTCACCCGCGAGTCGCGCAAGGACTTCATCAACAAGCTGATCGAACTGTTTGCGCTCTGGGGCCGTGCGATCAGCTTCAAGGAGGCACGGGATCTGGTGCGCACCTTCCACTCGCGGATCCTGCCGATGGTGCGCAGTCTTCCGGGTTTCGAGCGTTTGCAGGCTTTCGAAAATCTAAGCCTGCGGGCCGCACAGGGTGATGAGGAGGTCGACAGCAATCCATTCGATCTGCGTATCAACGACGCTCAACGCCAACAGCTCAACGCCTGCTATCACCGTCTGCACAGTGACAATGAGCGTTTTCGCGAGCTGATCAAGCCATTGTCCCGGCATGCCCTGCAACTCAAGGAGCTGGAGCGCGATCACCCGGATGTACAGAAACGCATGGGCGTTACCGAACTGGCGGCCAAACGCGATGAAGAACTGTGCGACGCCATCGAGAACCTGTGGTTTCGCGCCGGTGCCTGGCCGATCAAGGGCATCGAACCCAATCGCCAGTCGTTCGATATCAACGGTTCGACCTTCCATTGTCACGGCTACATCCCGTCCCTGGATGCCTGGGTGGTGCTGGGGTTCGATCCTCGGGAAAACCCGCAGGTCACGCGACCCAACGCCAAGCTGTCGGTACGCGCAGAGTGGGCAGTCAAACGCACCCTGTTTCAAGCATTCTGCCGTAAACCATTGATATGGCTGGATAGTTACGAGTCATCCAAGCGTGTCCTGGCCTCACTGGCTGGCGATGCCAGTGCCGGGCCGGGCTTCGATTACAAGGTCAAGGGCGAGCTTGCTTCTGCGCCGCTGCTCGATTGCTTTGTCGCCGCCGCCGGGTTCATCGAAAACCTCGGGCTGGATGTGCCGAGCGCCGTCGGCCAGATGAGTTTCGCCAAGGACGATCCCGACCGGTTCTTCTTCGAGGCCTTGAGCCTTTACTGGCGGGCGCTGGAAGATCACTTGCTGGATCAGAAACCGCCGATCATGACCTACAACCGGATGTTCGCTCTGTTCAGCGAGCATTCGCCGCAGAACCTCAAGCTACTCGGCGATGAGCTGCTGCGGCCGCTGTCACACCTGATGATCGACGAATTCCAGGATGTCTCGCCGCAGATCGTCTCCTGGATCAGGGCCAGCCTGGCAGAGATCCGCAGTCGCGGGCCGGCCATGCATGTCGGGCGCGGCGCCCAGCGTTCCTCGCTGCTCTGTGTGGGCGATGACTGGCAGTCCATCTATGGTTGGCGCGGCAGTTCGCCGAGCTACTTCATGGAGTTCAACAAGGAGTTCCCGTCCTCGAGCACCACCAAGGTCATGCTCAGCGACAACTACCGCAGCCACCAGCACATCATCGATGCCGCCGAGCACATCGTGCGCGCAGCACCGGCGATTGCCGGGAAGAAAGCCAAGGCCAGCGGTGAACCCAAGGCATTGCTGCCAGTGAACGTCCTCGATCGTGATGACCAGGGCATGGCCCAGCGCCTGATGGAGCATTACCGAAAGGGCGATTCGATCTTGATGCTTTATCGAAAAAGTAGCGATAAGTTATTGATAGAAGAGCATATTCAGTCTGTACTTAATGTTGATTCTAGCTTGCCGCATGAGGCTCGCAGGCTCAAGCAACTGACCTATCACAGCGCCAAGGGCCTCCAGGCCGATGCGGTGTTTTTGTTGGGCGACTGCCAGCATCTGACCAGCTCGCCTTACAAGAATCAGGTTTACCGGATGGCGGGCCTGGGCAAGGCCGGTGACAGCGAACCCTACGACAACGCCCAGAAGGACGAGATCCTGCGGCTGGCCTACGTGGGTATTACCCGCGCTGTCAGCCATTGCTACTGGTACGTCGATGCACAGGACACCCAGGCCGCGAACATGCCCAAGGCCTCTGACCGGATCGGCAAGGGCAAGGCGTTCTTTGTCGATCATCGTAAAAGCCAAACCACCGCCTGACTTCTGTAGGAGCGAACTCGCTCGCGATGGTCGTTAACGATAACGCGGGTGGTCTGATTGAACGCGGCGCCCTCAAATTCATCGCGAGCAAGCTCGCTCCTACAGGTACAGGGAACAGCGCTCAACAAAAAGCCCACTTGAAGTGGGCTTTTTTAACATCTGAGCCTTCAGGCATAACTCCGGAGGGCTTGAGGGGGTACGAAGGCTTCAAGTTCATCCTCCACCGCTTCAATTATCAGTTCTACATCCGCGGCATTCATGACGGTGGCGCACGGAATGCCGGCAATGGCGATCATGGTCTCGCCAGTGGCACGATCAAAAAGACGGGCAATCATGCTGCCCGGCGCGTCCATGCTCGCCTCGAAACCCATGGGATGAAAATGCCAGCGCATCAGCTGGCAGGCGTTTGGAAACGTGACCTTACTGAACCCTTTATTCATGTGTTGCCCGCCTTCATTATCGAGCGCGTCCGTTAGCTCATGGTAGGAGGGAAGAACCTTCATTGGTTCAACCAGTGACAGTTTTTAAAAGTAGCACCCGGATGTGAAAATAATGTGGAGTTTTCAGGTTGTTTGGCGATTGCCAACGTTTTTTTTGATCCAGCTCACGCTTATCGACCATTTGCCGGCACCCGTCACCCTCGGTTTAGTCGTTGAAGACAACGCGCAAGTTGGGCAAGCTCGGTCTTTTGCCGTCGAGATGTTCAATGCACGCCGATGATGATGGCCCGCTGCAAACCCAGGTCACGGGCGAGACGGTCATGCGCTATCACTTGCGCTGGAAGCACCGGGATCTGGACGGCGTCATGTCGCTCTATCACCCTGAAGTCCAGTACAACGATTTCTTCCAGAACAAAATCATGGGCCTGGCCGAATTGCGCGAGTACGTACGCAACAGCATGCCCCGGGATCCGGATGAGGCGCTGGAGCATTCCGACCGCATTCGACTGGACGGCAACACGGCGTTCATTCAGTACCGCATCACCCTGCGCGGCGGTGAAGGACTGGTGTCGTTCCGCGCCAGCGAAGCGATCACCGTCAAGGACGGGCTGATCTGGCGGGTCAATGAATATGCGTCATTGGTGCACGAGCAACCCGGCAGCAAAACGTCCGGCAACCAGCGCCCGGCGGTCAGCCGACTCGGCCTGTCGCCGCGCCAGTTGAGCTTCATGGCCGATGACCTGCAGCAGTATTTCCAGGGTCAACAGCCTTATCTGGACCCGGAGCTCGATCTGCAACGGGTGGCGAAAGAGTGTGGCTACAGCCGCAACCAGATTTCCTACCTGTTGAACCAGGTGCTGGGCCAGAGCTTCTACCGCTACGTCAACCAGGCGCGCCTGCAACATTTGCTTGCAGCGCTGGATGCCGCGACACCACCCGTGCGTATCGACGAACTGGCCTTCGCCGCCGGATTCAATTCGCTGTCGGCGTTCTACAGCTGTTTCCGCCAGCACACCGGCCAGTCCCCCAAGGCCTACGTCAAACAAATTTCTTTGCGTGCACGCGCGCAAGACAGCGCCTGAGCCCACGCACTAGGATCGACGCCATCGAAGTTTGAGTGGCGGAGTCTTGCATGCCGGCGTGGCGCACTATCAGTTTGTGGATGGACCAGCTCGACGAGCCGCTATTGGCGCGTCCGGCGCTGGAGCGGGACCTGGATGTCGACGTGGCGATCATCGGCGCGGGCTACACCGGGCTCTGGACCGCGTACTACCTCAAACAGCACAAACCTGATTTGAGCATCGCCATCGTCGAAGCGCAAACCGCTGGTTTCGGCGCGTCGGGGCGCAATGGTGGCTGGCTGATGGGCAATTTGCTGGGTGAAGATCGCCTGCTGGCCAATCTGCCGGCCGAAGATCGCCGCACCTCTTATGATCTGTTGCACAGCATTCCGGATGAAGTGGAGATCGTCCTCGAACGCGAGGGGATCGACTGTGATTACCGTAAAGGCGGCGTGCTGTATTGCGCAGCACGCTATCCGGAACAGGAGGCCAGCCTGCGTCACTATCTGGACGATCTTCATCGCCAGGGGCTCAACGACAGCCACTATCGCTGGCTGAACCCGGAACAACTGGCGCAACAGATTCGTGTCGCCAAACCTTACGGCGGCATCTACGCGCCGCACGTAGCGACCATTCACCCGGCCAGGCTGGTACGGGGGCTGGCCCGGGCGGTGGAGCGCCTGGGCGTCAGAATCTACGAAAACAGCGCGGTCACCCATTGGCAGTCCGGCAGTCTGCGCACGGCCAAAGCTTCGGTGCGCTGTCGCTGGGTGGTGCCGGCGGTAGAAGGCTACTCCGTGACGCTGCCGCCATTGGGGTGTTACCAGATGCCGGTGCAAAGCCTCATCGTCGCGACCGAGCCCTTGTCGGCGGCCACCTGGGACGAGATCGGCCTGAGTCGTGGCCAGGCGTTCAGCGAGGCCAGTCGCCAGGTCACCTACGGTCAGCGCACCGCCGACAACCGATTGATCTTTGGCGCCCGAGGCGGCTATCAGTTCGCCGGAAAGCTGCGGCACGACTTCAACCTGACCTCTGACGAAATACAGCTGCGGCGCTACTTGTTCGGCGAATTGTTCCCGCAGTTGAAGAACGTGCAGATCACCCATTCCTGGGGCGGCAACCTGGGTATGTCCCGGCATTTCCAGCCGCACATGCTTTGCGATCGGGCCAACGGCATTGCCCTGTCTGGCGGCTATGGCGGGGAGGGCGTCGGCGTTAGCAACCTGGGAGGTCGCACGCTGGCCGACCTGATCCTGGGGCGCGACACCGATCTGGTGCGCCAACCGTGGGTCATCCCCCAGCGCGGCCTCGATGCACTTCGGGCCTGGGAGCCGGAGCCGATCCGCTGGCTCGGCTACAACGCGATCATCCGCAGCTTTGTCCATGAGGACCAGACCCTGGCCAACCCGGCCACTGCGCCCTGGCGGCGCAAGCTGGCCAGCGGGGTGGCTGGTTTCATGGAAGGTTTCATGCACTAAACGCGCTTCTACATCGACAGGTATTCCCATGAGCATCACGCACTTCAAGAACACCGCAACCCTGAAACTGGACGAATCCAATCCGGTCGCCGTGCCCCTGGGTACCCCGGTGGCCGTGGCTTCGACCACCAGCGTCGAACGCGATGACGGTGTCGAGACCGGCGTCTGGGAATGCACCCCGGGACGCTGGCGGCGGCAGATCGTCGCCCAGGAATTCTGTCACTTCATCCAGGGCCGCTGCACCTTCACCCCGGACGGTGGCGAGCCCCTGCACATAGACGCCGGCGACGCACTGATGTTGCCGGCCAACAGCCTCGGCATCTGGGACATCCAGGAAACCGTGCGCAAGACCTACGTTCTGATTTTCTGAATATTCAATTCTTTGAAATTTGAAAGCTGATCCTTTGATTGCCTGCCAACAAAAAAAACCTACAGGAATCGACTCATGATCCGAAAGACACTGACCCTGGCCCCGCTGTTGCTCGTGGCATCGATCAGCCAGGCCGCCGAAACCGTCAAGATCTACAACTGGTCGGATTACATCGCGCCAGACACCACGAAAAATTTCCAGAAAGAAACCGGCATCGGCTTCACCTACGACGTCTATGACAGCAACGAGACCCTCGATGGCAAGTTGATGACCGGCAAATCCGGCTACGACGTGGTGTTCCCGTCCAACCACTTCATGGCCCGACAGATTGAAGGCGGCGCTTTGAAGAAGCTCGACAAGAGTCAGTTGTCGAACTGGAAAAACCTCAACCCGGTATTGCTCAAGGCATTGCAGACGAACGACCCGGGCAACGAACACGGCTTCCCGTACCTGTGGGGCAGCACCGGCATCGGCTACAACATTGCCAAGGTCAAGGCGGTGCTGGGGGACAACGCCCCGGTGGACTCCTGGGACCTGATCTTCAAGCCCGAGAACATGCAGAAACTGCAGAAGTGCGGCGTGGCCATCCTCGACAATGGCCCCGAGCTGCTACCGGCGGCGTTGAACTACCTCGGGTTGCCGCCTCACAGCAAGAACCCGCAAGACTACAAGAAGGCCGAAGCCCTGCTGATGAAAGTGCGGCCGTATGTCAGCTATTTCCACTCGTCCAAGTACACCAGCGACCTGGCCAACGGCGATATCTGCGTCGCGGTCGGTTTCTCCGGCGACATCCTGCAAGCGGAAAACCGCGCCAGGGAAGCCAACAACGGCATCGACATCGGCTACTCGATTCCCAAGGAAGGCGCCGCGATCTGGTTCGATATGGTCGCGATGCCGGCCGACGCTCCGGACGAAAAGGCCGGTTACGCCTTCATGAACTACCTGCTGCGCCCGGACGTCATGGCCAGCGTCAGCAACTACGTGCATTACGCCAATGGCAACGAGACGGCCGACAGTCTGATCGACCCGGCGATCAAAAACGACACCAAGGTTTACCCAAGCCCGGAAATGATGGGCAAGCTGTTTGCCCTGGAAGCCATGCCGCTGAACATCGACCGGGTGCGTACCCGGGTCTGGAACAAGATTCGCACCGGCAGCTAAAGCGGGGAGCGGCCATCGGGACAGGACGTCCCGATGCCATCGTCTTCAGCCGACCGGCTCGGCTGCACAACTCATCTGGCCTGAGCCGGGTATCTGGAAAAACACGTCATCGTCGATTTGCCAGAAGCTGTAGCTGCCTTTGTAATCCTTGCCCGTGTACCGGGTTCCGGAATTGTCGGGCACCTGATCCAGCGTCACCGAGGTGTTGGCCCATTTCAGGAACACCACGCCCGGTTCGACGGTAAAGAAGGTCGCGGCGACCAATGCGTTAAACCCTGCGCAACGATAAGCCAATGGGCCTTCCGTGAGCCTGCTGGGGTCCTTGGTTCTGGCAATGGCCGAACCCTGGCGCAGTTGGAACGCACGCTCGGCATAACTTCGCACGACGCACGCCCTGGCTTGAGCCCCGCCACCACACTGGTTACGGGACTCAATCCAGAACCGCTGATCGATCTCGACTTTATTCGGGCGCGGCACTGAATGGTCGTCGCTGAGCGCCAGGAGATAAAGGCGATCGAGTTCCAGGTCCATGCGCGCCAGTTGAGGGTCGTGACAGATAAGCTTTTCGGCGGATGCCTGGGGCGTGGCGCAATCGAAACTGGTTTTGTACGTTGGCAAAGGCTTTGGTTTTGCCTTTGTGGCGGCGTCACACAGGCTCGCCGTCACGCACGTGCTGACGGCGAGCACAGAGGCCAGAAGTGGCATGACCATTTTCATTTCGGCGTCACCTGAGTCTTTGCGTGATGCCCGTATTGCAACGCCTGTGTCGAAGCGTTGCACAGTCATTCGGTCGCACGGGGTCTATCGAGTGTAAAGCAGTGCTCGAAACCTGCCACATCGTGCCAGGAGAAACGTCAGTCTTCTTCTTCGCGAATCGTCGCCACTTCATCGGCCCTGACTTTCACCATCGCCCCCGAAATGTCCTCAAACTCAAAGAATCCGTCCTTGGTTTTGGTCTTCGGCATGTCTTTGGTCAGGTATTGAGTGCCGTTCTGCAGCGTCACCACCGTTTGCGTAGAGCAACCGCTCAGCGCCAGCAGGGCCGCTACAGCCAGGGGCAAGCCCAATGTCTTGATGTCCATGATCAACCTCCCGTTCGTTTAAAGCAGCGCCACCAGCCCGAGGCTGTCACTGCACCTCTATGGCGGTTGGTGCCGCCAGGGGGCAGAAAGTTCTACTGCCTTGGGAAAAATCCGTATTGCGCCGCCATTTATCCTTTTCCGATTGCGCCACGAGGCGTGGAACTGGTATCTGTATGCATAACCAGTATCTATCGCCATGGCCCATTTTCCAGTGACCGCAAATCCCCTCGACGATCCGTTCTACTACTTGAACAACTTCATGCAAGTGCTTGATTGGCTTGAGCAGCGCTTTGCCGATGTGCTGAGCGTCGACGAACTGCGTTTCATTAATGAGTTTAAGCGGTTGCCCCGTGAATCGCAGGCACTGCTGGTCAGAATGGTCATGCGCAAGGGCGTTCATTTCAGGGCGAGCAAACTGCATTACGAGGAAATCGGCGATACCGGCAGCGCCGTCGGGCCGCTGTTAGCGCTTGGTTGGGTCGATGAGCAAATGCCATTGGCGGTCGAAGCGCTGTTTGAGGTGCTGCTCAAGGGGGAAGTCCTCCAGGCCTTTGGCCCGGCGATCGATCAACCCAGAGGCAAGAAAGCCGATTGGTTGCCGGCGCTGTGCGAACAGTTTCCCCAAGTGCAAAGCTTCAATGATTGGTGCCCGACCCTGGACGAGCGTCTGTTCAGTCTGACCATCATGCAATTGTGCGATCGCCTGCGCCTGATGTTTTTCGGCAACCTGTATCAGGACTGGTCGGAGTTCGTGTTGGCCGACCTCGGTATCTACACCTACGAAAAAGTCGAATTCTGCGCCGAATCCCGTGGCTTGCGCAGCCGCGAAGACGTGGATGCCTGCATCCTCCTGCACGGGTACCAGCAACAATTCGAGGCCGGTGAAGCGCTGGAAGAGGTGGCCGAACGGATCAAGAGCCTGGCGCTGGACAATCCGTGGTTGCAACGCCGGCGCGGCAAGCTGCTGTTCCAGATGGCCCAGTACTGCGAACGCATCGCGGATTTCTCCATGGCCCTGAGCCTGTACCGCGAATGCGCTTATCCCGGCGCGCGGGCGCGGCTCATCCGCGTGCTGGAACGCAGCGGCCAGTTCGAGCAGGCCATGGACCTGGCCGAGCAGGCCGAACAGGCACCGGAAAGCGCCGCCGAACACCAGCAGTTGCTCCGCGTGCTGCCACGCCTGCGGCGCAAGCTTGGCGGGCCGCCCATCAAGCGGGCAGCGCCTCGGGAAATGCAGCGTCTGGACCTGCAATTACCCCGGACAGACCCTGCGTTATCGGTGGAGTTCTACGTTCAGGCACACCTTGCGCAAGAGTCGGCGCCGGTGCACTACGTCGAAAACAGCCTGGTCAATTCACTGTTTGGCCTGCTGTGCTGGCCGGCGATTTTCGCGCCTTTGCCGGGTGCGTTTTTTCACCCGTTCCAGCGCGGGCCGGTGGATCTGCTCAGCGAAGACTTCCAGGTCCGCCGGGCCGAACTGTTTCAGGCTTGCCTGGCCGAACTCGACGACGGGCGCTACCGGCAGACCATCCGCGAACGTTATGCCGCCAAGTGGGGCGTGCAGTCGCCGTTCGTGTTCTGGAGCGTGCTCAGCGAAGCGTTGCTGGAGCAAGCCCTCGATTGCCTCCCGGCCGAGCACCTCAAGCACTGGTTCAATCGCCTCTTGCTGGACATCAGGGCCAATCGCGCCGGCATGCCGGACCTGATCCAGTTCTGGCCGCAGCAAAAGACCTACCGCATGATCGAAGTCAAAGGCCCGGGCGATCGCCTGCAGGACAACCAGCTGCGCTGGTTGGAGTTCTGCCATGAACACCAGATGCCCATCGCCGTCTGTTACGTGCAATGGGCGGAGCAGGGCGATTGAGCTATAGCATTGCGGTGCGGGCGCTGTGCGAGTTCACCGCCAAGGTCGGCGATCTCGACCTGCGCTTCACACCGTCACCGACCGCGCTGGAAGGTATCGTCGGTCACCGCACCGTGGCCTCGCGACGCAGCGAGGGTTACCAAAGCGAAGTCGCCCTCGAGGGCCAGTATCAGACCTTGACGGTCAAGGGCAGGGCGGATGGTTATGACCCCGGGCAAAACTGCCTGGAGGAGGTCAAGACCTACCGCGGCGACCTGAGCAAACAACCGGCCAACCACCGTCAATTGCATTGGGCCCAGGTGAAAATCTACGGCTGGTTGATGTGCCGCAAACTGGATCTGGCACGGATCAATCTGGCACTGGTGTATTTCGATATCGTCAGCGAAAAGGAGACCTGCCTGGTCGAGCTTTTCGAAGCCACCGAGCTGCAACCATTCTTCGAACGGCATTGCGCGCGGTTCCTGCAATGGGCCGAGCAGGAAGTCGCCCATCGAGAAGGGCGCAATCGGGCCGCGCAGGGCCTGGCCTTTCCCCATGCCGGTTTTCGACCGGGGCAGCGCCATCTGGCCGAGTCGGTGTTCAAGGCCGTCAGCACGGGGCGCTGCCTGATGGCCCAGGCGCCCACGGGCATCGGCAAGACCCTGGGCACCTTGTTTCCCATGCTCAAGGCGCTGGCGCCGCAGCAACTGGACAAGGTGTTCTTCCTCACGGCGAAAACCCCGGGGCGGCAACTGGCCCTGGACGCCGCGCAAGTGATTCTTTCCAGCGTCGATGCGCCACCGTTGCGGGTGCTGGAGATGATCGCCCGGGACAAGGTCTGCGAACACCCGGACAAAGCCTGCCACGGCGAGTCCTGCCCACTGGCCCGGGGCTTCTACGATCGCCTGCCCGCCGCTCGGCAGGCGGCCAGCCAGATGAGCCTGTTGAACCAGAGCATCTTGCGCGAGATTGCCCTGGCGCACGATGTCTGCCCGTATTACCTGAGCCAGGAAATGGCGCGTTGGGCCGACGTGGTGGTTGCCGACTACAACTATTACTTCGATTTCAGCGCGCTGCTGTTCGGTCTGGCCCAGGCCAACAACTGGAAGGTCGCGGTGCTGGTGGACGAAGCCCACAACCTGGTGGAGCGCGGCCGGCAGATGTACAGCGCCAGCCTCGATCAGGCGACCTTCAACGGCGTGCGCAAAACCGCGCCTGAAGTGCTGAAAAAACCGATGCAGCGGGTCAACCGCGAGTGGAATGCCCTGCATAACGGGCAAACCGGCGCCTATCAGGCCTATGACAAGGCGCCGGAAAAGCTGCTTCAGGCACTGTCATCGTGCAGCGCCAGCATGGGTGACTACCTCAACGATCACCCTCAAGGCCTGGACAGCACGCTCCAGGGGTTTTACTTCGACATGCTGCACTTTTGCCGGGTCGCCGAACTGTTCGATGAGCAGTTCCTGTTCGACATCAGCAAGCGCGACCTGGAGCGCCAGCGCAACCTCTCGCAACTGTGCCTGCGCAATGTGGTCCCCGCCGGGTTCATCCGCCCACGCCTGACCGCCGCGCGGAGCACGGTGCTGTTTTCCGCGACCCTCAGCCCGCGGCACTATTACGCCGATTTACTGGGAACACCGGCGGACACCGTGTGCATCGACGTCGAGTCGCCGTTTCACGCCGATCAACTGCAAGTGCACATCGTCGACCAGATATCCACCCGGTTCGTCCATCGCCAGTCGTCTCTTGAGCCGATCGTGGACTTGATCGCCAGGCAGTTCTGCGAGCGCCCCGGCAATTACCTGGCGTTTTTCAGCAGTTTCGATTATTTGCAGCAGGTGGCGCAGTTGCTGGCCGAGAAACATCCGCACATCAGTCTGTGGTCACAGTCCCGAGGGATGGGCGAAGCGCAGCGCCAGCAGTTTCTCGACCGGTTCCACGCCGACGGCCAGGGCATCGGTTTTGCGGTGCTGGGTGGGGCCTTCGGTGAAGGCATCGATTTGCCCGGCGCCAGATTGATCGGCGCGTTTATCGCCACGCTGGGGCTGGCGCAGCTCAATCCGGTGAACGAGCAACTGAAACGGCGCATGGCCGCGATTTTCGGTGCCGGTTATGACTACACCTATCTTTATCCCGGTGTGCAGAAAGTGGTACAGGCCGCTGGACGGGTGATCCGTACGCAACAGGATCAAGGGGTGGTGATGTTGATCGACGACCGTTTTGGCGAGAGCAAGGTCAGGCAGTTGCTGCCGCGTTGGTGGGCGTTTCAAAATCCCGGCATGACGCATACTCCAAACCAGCGCTGCGGGCCATTGAGCAGCACCCCCCCAAGGCCTCAGCCAGACACTCAACGGGCGAATCACGGCGAACAGCACCAACGCGACCCGCAGCGCCCGCCAATCCCCGTGTGCGATCAGCACAATACCGACGCAGGTAAGACGATGTGAGCGCCAGGGTCAGCAACACAGTGCCCTGCACCGCCACCCAGGCAGTAAAGTTCATCAACCGATGGTGGCGCGCAAGTACTCGGGGGTTAGCACGTTGAACCACATCAGGATCATCGTTACCAGAATGGTTACCAGCACCAATAACCCGACAGCCCAGACGCACGCGGCATTGAGCAAGCCCTGTTCCTTGCGCTCATGCATGAAAGTCGGCAGCCCGATGAACAGCAGGAACGTCGAATAAACCGAAGCCGCCGCCAGTACGATGATCGCAAGCCAGCGACTGGGGTACAGACCTGCAATACCTGCGATGAAGAAAGGCGTTGCGGTGTAAGCCGCGAAACCGATGCACTGGTTGATTGTCGGCCTGGCTTCGAAGGCGCGGGACATCCAGCGGATGAACGCGCCCATCACGGCGATACCGCCAATGATGGTCAGGTACAGCAACGCACTCAGTTGCAGTGCGCTGTGGGTGCTGAGCCGTACCGTTTCGTTTTCCGCCAGGCTCCAGCCGACGTAAGTCGTACCGATGAACAGGCACGTGGCGGGAATCAGGGCCAATAGCAGCAAATGAGCCAGGTAGTGGCGCGGATGGGCTTCCTCTTCCTTGCGAATATCCGTCCAGGCGAAGTTCGGTTGAGTGAACAGTTTGACGATAGGTGCGGACATGACGACCTCCAGGTATCAGGATCTATACGTTGTGGAGCGCTGGAGGTCGTCGCGGGTTCAACTTTTCAACGGCGTCACAGTATCGGTTTGCCACCGGTAACGCCGTAACGCTGGCCCGTGATGTAGCTGGCTTCATCCGAGGCCAGCAGCACGTAGATCGGTGCGACTTCCACGGGTTGACCAGGGCGGCCGAGTGCGGTGTTGGCACCGAAGTTTTCTACCTTTTCATCGGTCATCGTCGAGACGATCAGGGGTGTCCAGATCGGCCCCGGCGCGACGCTGTTGACCCGGATATTCCTGGGCCCCAGCAACTGGCCGAGGCCGGCGCTGAAGTTGGCGATTGCGCCCTTGGTGGTGGCATAGGCCAACAGGGACGGATTGGGCAAGTCGGAATTGACGGAGCTGGTGTTGATGATCGAGCCGCCAGGTCTCATGTGTTTCAGGGCCGCCTGGCAAATCCTGAAGATGGCGGTGATGTTGACGTCGAAGGTCATCACCCATTCATCATCCGAAATGTCTTCGAGGCTGTCGTGAGTCATCTGGAATGCGGCGTTGTTGACCAGCACATCGATGCGACCGAAGCGCTCGGCGGTTTTTTCCACCAGGGCCCGGCAGTGCGCCTTCTGCGCCACGTCCCCCGGCAGCAGCAGGCATTGGCGACCTGCCAGCTCGATCCAGCGAGCGGTTTGCCTGGCGTCCTCATGTTCATTGAGGTAGGCGAGCGCCACATCGGCGCCTTCACGGGCGAAGGCAATGGCGACCGCACGGCCGATGCCGCTGTCGCCGCCGGTGATCAGGGCGATTTTGCCGACCAGACGATCGGAACCCTTATAGGAGTGCTCGCCACAATCAGGCACGGGATCCATTGGGTGCTGAGCGCCGGGGACCGCTTGATGCTGCTTGGGGAAGGGTGGTTTGGGATAGTCGTTCATCATCGATCTCCGATCTCAAGGCTAAGGCGTCAGAGGGTTGACCCTGAGGTTTTAACTGGAGTTCGGTTGGATTTTTGATGCCCCGGTCGCTGTAGGAGCGAGCCTGCTCCCACAGGGATCTTCGTTGTTGTTGAGGCGCGGGTCAGGCCTTGAGACGGTGCAAGCTGCGCTCCATCCGCGCAATGCCTTCTTCCAGCAACGACCGTGGGCAGCCGAAGTTCAGGCGTACGAACTGCTGGCAGTCATCGCCGAAGTCCAGGCCGGCGCTCAAACCCACCTTGGCCTGTTCGAGGAAGAACCGTTGCGGGTCGTCCAGCCCCAGCGCTGTGCAATCAAGCCACGCCAGGTAGGTGCTTTGCGGCAGGTTCATGGTGATGCCCGGCAGTCGGGTGCGCACGGCCTCGGCGAGGAAGTCGCGGTTGCCTTGCAGGTAGACTTTCAGCTCGGCCAGCCATGGCGCCGCTTCGCTGTAGGCAACACGGGTGGCTTCCATGCCCAGCGGATTGACGCTGTCGACCATGCCGCAACGGGCGTGGTTGACCTTTTCGCGCAGGTGGCGGTCCTGGATGATCATGAACGAGGTCTTGAGACCTGCGATGTTGTAGGCCTTGCTCGCCGACATCAGCGTGATGGTGCGCTGGGCGACTTGCGGGCTCAGGGTCGCCATCGGAATGTGCTGGCGACCGTCGAAGCACAGCTCGGCGTGGATCTCGTCGGAAATGATCCAGGCATCATGCTCAAGGCAAATGTCGGCAATGGCTTGCAGCTCTGCGCGGGGGAAGGCCTTGCCCAGAGGGTTGTGCGGGTTGCTCAGCAGCAGCGCGCCACCACCTTGCAGCGACTGGCTCAGGGTATCGAGCGGTGTGGTGTAGGTGCCGTCGGCTTGCGCATCGAAATTCAGTTCGACCTTGTTCAGGCCCCAATGGCCTGGTGCATGACGCAGCGGCGGGTAGTTCGGCACCTGCACAACGACATTCTGTGGCGCCTGTACCAGCGCCTTCAGCGCCATGTTGAAGCCGGACTCGACGCCCGGCAGGAAAATCAGCTCCTGGGGCTCGACGCGCCAGGCGTACTTGTTCCAGAGGTCGGCAACGATTGCCTCGCGCAAGTCATCCTGGGCCACGCTGTAGCCGACCATCGGGTGTTCCAGTCGCTTTTGCAGGGCCTGGATGATCACCGGCGGCGCGGCGAAATCCATGTCGGCGACCCACATCGGCAACACGTCGGCCGGGTAGCGGCTCCACTTGGTACTGCCGGTGTGGTGGCGGTCGAACACCTGATCAAAATCGAAAGTCATGCGGGATCTCGTAGAAGCGGGGTTGAACATGCGCCAATGATAAACGCCAACCCCCTGTAGGAGCGAGCCTGCTCGCGAAGGAGTGTCAGATACGGTGATGTCGACTGACACTCCTTCGCGAGCAGGCTCGCTCCTACAAGGATTTTCACGGCCCGCTGGATTTGCCCGACGGTCGGTTTTCACACAAAGCACTAGTGCATTGACTACAGTTTGTAGTGTCGGCAGCCAGACTGCCCCGACCGTGGTTGTTCAAAAAAGCCCGGCCATGTACCGGGTTCCACCTGATCAGGAGTGCACGATGGATCTCAGCCGTCGTCAGTTCTTCAAGGTCGCCGGTATCGGCCTTGCAGGCTCTAGCCTGGGCGCGTTGGGCATGGCCCCGACGGTTGCCTTTGCCGAACAGGTGCGTCATTTCAAGCTCGCCCACACCCATGAAACCCGCAACACCTGTCCGTATTGCTCGGTCGGTTGCGGCTTGATCATGTACAGCCAGGGCGATGACGCGAAGAATGTCGCGCAAAACATCATCCACATCGAAGGTGACGCCGACCACCCGGTCAACCGCGGTACCCTTTGCCCCAAAGGCGCGGGCCTGCTGGACTTCATTCACAGTCCCAGTCGTCTCCAGTACCCGCAGGTGCGCAAGCCTGGCACCAAGGAGTGGGTACGAGTTTCCTGGGATGAAGCCCTCGATCGCATCTCCGACCTGATGAAGGCCGACCGCGACGCCAACTTCATCGAGAAGAACGCCAAGGGGCAAACGGTGAACCGCTGGTTGACCACCGGTTTTCTCGCGGCATCGGCGTCGTCGAACGAAGCCGGCTATATCACCCATAAGGTGATTCGCAGTCTCGGCATGCTGGGGTTCGATAACCAGGCGCGTGTCTGACACGGCCCGACGGTGGCAAGTCTTGCCCCGACGTACGGCCGTGGTGCCATGACCAACCACTGGACCGATATCGCCAACGCGAATCTGGTTCTGGTGATGGGCGGCAACGCAGCAGAAGCGCACCCGTGCGGCTTCAAATGGGTGACCGAAGCCAAGGCGCACAACAAGGCGCGACTGATCGTGGTCGATCCGCGTTTTACCCGGACCGCCTCGGTGGCCGACTATTACGCGCCGATCCGCACCGGTACCGACATCGCCTTCATGGGCGGGCTGATCAATTACCTGCTGACCGAAGACAAGATCCAGCACGAGTACGTGCGGGCCTATACGGACGTGTCGTTCATCGTCAAGGCCAGCTACGGTTTCGAGGACGGGTTGTTCAGCGGTTACGACGCGAGCAAGCGCACCTACACCGACAAGTCTGGCTGGGGCTACGAAATAGGCGAGGACGGCTTCGCCAAAGTCGACCCGACCTTGCAAGACCCTCGTTGCGTCTACCAATTGATGAAGCAGCACTACAGCCGCTACACCCTGGAGCTGGCCAGTCAGGTCTGCGGCATGCCCGTGGACGCCATGCAGAAAATCTGGGAAGAGATCGCCACCTGCTCGCAACCGGGCAAAACCATGACGATTCTCTACGCGCTGGGCTGGACCCAGCATTCGACCGGCTCGCAGATGATCCGCAGCGCAGCCATGGTGCAACTGCTGCTGGGCAACGTCGGCATGCCGGGCGGGGGCGTCAATGCTCTGCGCGGGCACTCCAACATCCAGGGCCTGACCGACCTCGGCTTGCTGTCCAACCTGTTGCCCGGTTACCTGACCTTGCCGGCCGAGGCCGAACAGGATTACAACGCCTACATCGCCAAGCGCGCACTCAAGCCGCTGCGTCCCGGGCAGATGTCCTACTGGCAGAACTACGGCAAGTTCCACGTCAGCCTGATGAAGGCCTGGTACGGCGCCAATGCCACCGCCGAGAATCACTGGGGTTACGACTGGCTGCCCAAGCTGGACATTCCCGGCTACGACATCCTGAAAATGTTCGACATGATGGGCAAGGGCGAGGTCAATGGCTACCTGTGCCAGGGTTTCAACCCGATCGCCGCCTTGCCGGACAAAAACCGGGTGATGAAGGCGTTGGCCAAACTCAAGTGGCTGGTGGTGATGGACCCGTTGGCTACCGAAACCTCGGAGTTCTGGCGCAACGTCGGGCCTTACAACGACGTGGAAACGGCCAGCATCCAGACCGAGGTCATCCGCCTGCCCACCACCTGCTTCGCCGAAGAAAACGGTTCGCTGGTCAACAGCGGTCGCTGGCTGCAATGGCACTGGAAGGGGGCCGATGGCCCGGGGCTGGCGCGCACCGACGTGAAAATCATGGCCGAGCTGTTCTTGCGCCTGCGCAAGCGTTATCAGGCCGACGGCGGTGCCTGGGCCGAGCCGATCCTCAAGCTCGACTGGCCCTACAAAATACCGGATGACCCGACGCCGGAAGAGCTGGCCCGGGAATTCAACGGCTACGCCGTCGCCGATGTCACCGACGCCTCGGGCGCGGTGGTCAAGGCCGGACAGCAGTTGTCCGGCTTCGGCCAGCTCAAGGACGATGGCAGTACGGCGTCCGGTTGCTGGATCTTCTGCGGCAGCTGGACCGAGCAGGGCAACAACATGGCCCGGCGTGACAACAGCGACCCTTTCGGCATGAAGCAGAACCTGGGTTGGGCCTGGGCCTGGCCGATGAACCGACGGATTCTCTACAACCGCGCCTCTTGCGACCCTCAAGGCAAACCATGGGACGCGAACAAACGGCTGGTGTGGTGGAACGGCAAGGTCTGGACCGGCACCGACGTGCCCGACTACAAAGTCGACGCCCCACCGGAAGCGGGCATCAACCCGTTCATCATGAACCCCGAAGGCGTGGCGCGTTTCTTCGCCCTCGACAAGATGAACGAAGGGCCGTTTCCGGAACACTATGAGCCGTTCGAGACGCCCATCGGCATCAACCCGATGCACCCCAACAACAAGCAGGCGACCAGCAACCCGGCCGGGCGGATCTTCGATTCAGTCTGGGAAACCCTCGGGCAGGCCAAGGACTTCCCGTATGCGGCGACCAGCTACCGGCTGACCGAACACTTCCACTTCTGGACCAAGCATTGCCCGATCAATGCCATTACCCAACCTGAGCAGTTCGTCGAAATCGGCGAGGTGCTGGCCAAGGAGAAGGGCATTGCCGCCGGTGACCGAGTAAGGGTCAGCTCCAAGCGCGGGCATATCGAAGCGGTGGCGGTGGTGACCAAGCGGATTCGTCCATTGCAGGTCAATAACCAAGTGGTGCATCAGATCGGTATCCCGTTGCACTGGGGTTTCACCGGCGCAACCCGCCACGGTTATCTGACCAACACCCTGGTGCCGTTCCTCGGCGATGGCAATACACAGACCCCGGAATCCAAGTCATTCCTGGTCAACGTGGAGAAAGTCTAAATGGCCAGCCAAGACATCATTGCCCGCTCGGCCACCACCACGCCCGCGCCGTCGGTGCGCGGCGTGGAGGAAGTCGCCAAGCTGATCGATACCACCAAATGCATCGGCTGCAAGGCCTGCCAGGTCGCCTGTTCGGAATGGAACGAGCTGCGCGATGAAGTCGGTCACAACCATGGCACCTACGACAACCCGCAGGACCTCACCGCAGAAACCTGGACCTTGATGCGTTTCACCGAGCACGAGACCGACGCCGGCAACCTGGAATGGCTGATCCGCAAGGACGGCTGCATGCACTGCGCCGAGCCCGGTTGCCTGGCGGCGTGCCCCAGCCCGGGGGCGATCATCAAGCACGCCAATGGCATCGTCGATTTCGATCAGGATCACTGCATCGGTTGCGGCTATTGCATCACCGGGTGCCCGTTCAACATTCCACGGATCTCGCAGAAGGATCACAAGGCCTACAAATGCACCTTGTGTTCGGACCGGGTGGCGGTGGGGCTGGAACCGGCCTGCGTGAAAACCTGTCCGACGGGTGCCATCGTGTTCGGCTCCAAGGACGACATGAAGGAGCATGCGGCCGAGCGCATCGTCGACCTCAAGAGCCGTGGCTTTGAAAACGCCGGTCTGTACGACCCCGAAGGCGTCGGTGGCACCCATGTGATGTACGTGTTGCACCACGCCGATACGCCAAGGCTGTACGCCGGCTTGCCCGATCACCCGGCGATCAGTCCGTTGGTGGGGCTGTGGAAGGGCATCAGCAAACCCCTGGCGCTGCTGGCCATGGGCGCGGCGGTGCTGGCCGGGTTTTTCCACTATGTGCGCGTCGGCCCGCAAATCGTCGAGGAGGATGAGCATCCGCAGCCGCCGGACAACGCCGTGCATGAGGTCGATCCGTCGGTGCATACCTTCGATCCCCGTGGGGAGGGCAGGCCATGAGCGACAAGACGATCCTGCGCTATACCAGCAACCAGCGCACCCATCACTGGCTGGTGGCGATTCTGTTCCTGATGGCCGGGCTGTCCGGGCTGGCGCTGTTCCACCCGGCATTGTTCTGGCTGAGCAACCTGTTCGGCGGCGGGCCATGGACGCGCATCCTGCACCCGTTCATGGGCGTACTGATGTTCGTGCTGTTTCTAGGCCTGGTGTTTCGCTTCTGGCGCGCCAACTACTTCATCGCCAATGATCGCCTGTGGCTAAGGCGCATCGACCGGGTCATGAAGAATGAAGAGGAAGGCGTCCCGCCCATCGGCAAATACAACCCCGGGCAGAAGCTGCTGTTCTGGACTTTACTGCTGTGCATGCTGGTGCTGTTGTTCAGCGGGCTGGTGATCTGGCGTGCCTACTTCAGCGAGTATTTCGGCATCACCGCGATTCGCTGGGCGATGTTGTTGCATGCGTTGGCCGGTTTCGTGCTGATTCTGAGCATCATCGTGCACATCTATGCCGGCATCTGGATCAAGGGCTCGGTCAGCGCCATGTTGCACGGCACGGTCAGCCGCGCCTGGGCCAGGAAACACCACGAACTCTGGTATCGCCAAGTGACTCAAGATGAGACCCGCGACGAAGCGCCTGAGCGACCGATCACCAAAAAGGGCTGACATTTGCCAACTATCCTGGAACCTGGAGAAATCGAAGCGGCGGCCAGTTCGCCGCCGTTTCTGTACATGCCACCGCATGAGCTTTTCAGCCTGCGTGCCCAGCGCCTGGAAAGCCTGGCCGAAGGGCACCCGCTGGCCGAATACCTGCGCCTGATCGCCGGGTTGTGCCGAGTGCAGCAACAGGTGCTGGACGACCCGCCGACAAGCGAACCCCTTGACCGACAACGCATCGAACTGTGCCAGCAACACGGCTTGCCGCCGTTCGCGGCCGACAGCCTGGCGCGCGAAGACGATTGGCAGCTTTACCTCGATGCCTTGTTGCAGCGCTATAGCGCACCGCCGCAATCGGCCGTGGTCGATGCCGTGGACACCTTGCGCCTGGCCGATGCCGGACAACGTCGCGCCTGGGCGGTGGCACTGGTCAGCGGTCAGTATTCGCTGGTGCCGGCCGCGCTGGTGCCGTTCCTCGGCGCGGCGCTGCAAACAGCCTGGAGCCATTGGCTGTTGAGCACGCCGAACCTGGCGCTGAGCGCAGGCGACAGCCTCAGCCAGTGTCCGGCCTGTGGCTCGCCGGCCATGGCCGGAGTGATCCGCCATCGCGGCAAGCACAACGGTTTGCGTTACCTGGTCTGTTCGTTGTGCGCCTGCGAGTGGCATGTGGTGCGTGTCAAGTGCGTGTATTGCGAGCAGAGCAAGGGCCTGGAATACCTCAGCCTTGAAGATGACCGTCATGCCGCCAACCAGGCACCGTTGCGCGCCGAAGTCTGCCCCGGTTGCAACAGCTATCTGAAGTTGCTCTATCTGGAGAACGATGCGGACGCCGAAGCGTTGTCGGCCGACTTGTCCAGCCTGATGCTCGACATGCGCCTGAGCCAGGACGGTTATCAGCGTCTGGCGCCGAATCTGTTGCTGGCGCCGGGAGACGAATAACCGCAGCGTCTACACTCTGGCGCGAGGGTCATTCGTTTTCAGGAGCGCCAGATGTCTGCTCGCAGTGCCAGCCAACCCCTGCGCCTACCTTCCATCGACAGTCTGTTGCGTCACCCGGCGTGCCGACCGTTGGCCGAGCGCTACGGGCGTGACGCCTTGCTGGGCGCCTTGCGGCTATTGCTGGATGAATTGCGCGAAGGGGTGCGGCAGGGTTTGCTCGAACCTGCAGAAGTCAGCACCGACGTGCTGGCGGGCAGGGTGGGCGAGCGATTGGCTAACGAGCATCGCAGCCATGTGCGCCGGGTGTTCAACCTCACCGGCACGGTCTTGCACACCAACCTCGGTCGGGCGCTGTTGCCCGAGGAAGCGATCGAGGCGGTGCAAATGGCCGCGCGCTATCCGCTCAACCTCGAATTCGACCTGCGTAGCGGCAAGCGTGGAGATCGCGACAACCTGATCGAAGGCTTGATCCGCGAGCTGACCGGCGCCGAAGCGGTGACCGTGGTCAACAACAATGCGGCGGCGGTGCTCTTGACCCTCAACAGCCTGGGCGCGCGCAAGGAAGGGATTATCTCCCGGGGTGAACTGATTGAAATCGGCGGCGCCTTCCGCATCCCCGACATCATGGCCCGCGCCGGGGTGAAGCTGCATGAAGTCGGCACCACCAACCGTACCCATGCCCGCGACTATGAGACGGCCATCGGCCCGCGCAGCGGCTTGATCATGCGCGTGCATGCAAGCAACTACAGCATTCAAGGTTTCACCACGAGCGTGTCGACCGCCGAACTGGCGCAACTGGCCCATCTGCACGGTTTGCCACTGCTCGAAGACCTTGGCAGTGGCAGCCTGCTGGACCTGACCCGCTGGGGTTTGCCGGCAGAGCCAACGGTGCGTCAGGCCCTGCTCGATGGCGCGGACATCGTCACCTTCAGTGGCGACAAACTGCTCGGCGGCCCGCAAGCGGGGTTGATTGTCGGACGCAAGGATTTGATTGCCAGGATCAAGAAAAACCCGCTCAAGCGTGCGCTGCGGGTCGACAAAATGACCCTGGCCGCCCTGGAAGCTGTGTTGGGTTTGTACCGCAACCCTGATCGCCTCGCCGAACGCTTGCCGAGCCTGCGCCTGCTGACCCGGCCACAGGCCGATATTCTCGCCCAGGCCGAGCGTTTGCAGCCGGTGCTGGTCCAAGTGCTGGGTGATGGCTGGAGCGTCAGCGCCATGCCGGCACTGGGCATGATCGGCAGCGGCAGCCAACCGGTGGCGCGGTTGGCCAGCGCAGCATTGTGTCTGCGCCCACTGACCTCCAAGCGCTTGCGCGGGCGCGCCCTGTTGAATCTGGAAGAGGCCTTTCGCGCCTTGCCGATTGCGGTCCTGGGGCGCATCGACGATGACGCCCTGTGGCTGGACCTGCGGCAACTGGACGACGAGCCGGCATGGCTGGCGCAACTGAATCAATTACAGGTGGAGGGCCGGGCAGGGTGATTGTCGGCACCGCGGGGCATATCGACCATGGCAAAACGGCGCTGCTCCAGGCGTTGACCGGTCAGGCGGGTGACCGGCGCCGCGAAGAGCGCGAGCGCGGCATGACCATCGACCTCGGCTATCTGTATGCCGCACTGGAGCCGGGTGCGCAGTTGACCGGATTCATCGACGTTCCCGGCCATGAGCGCTTCACCCACAACATGCTGGCCGGGGCGCAGGGCATCGATCTGGTGTTGCTGGTGGTGGCCGCCGATGACGGGGTGATGCCGCAGACCCGCGAGCACCTGGCGATAGTCGAGTTGTTGGGCATCCCTCGGGCACTGGTAGCGATCAGCAAGTGCGATCGGGTCGACAGCGCCCGGGTACAGGACGTGCGCGAGCAGATCCATACCTTGCTGGCGCCCGGCCCCTATGCCGATGCGCCGCTGATTGCACTGTCGAGCGTCACCGGCGAGGGCATCGAAAACCTGCGCCAACAATTGCTGCAAACCCAGCGTGACGTTCAGCAACGCAGCACCGAAGGTGGCTTTCGCCTGGCGATCGACCGGGCCTTCAGTGTGGCCGGCACCGGTATCGTGGTGACCGGCACGGCGTTGTCCGGCCAGGTCACGGTGGGCGATACCCTGCTGCTGGGGCCACAAGGTAAACCGGTGCGCATTCGCGGCCTGCACGCGCAAAACCAGGCCGCCGAGCATGCCTTTGCCGGCCAGCGCGTGGCGTTGAACCTGAGTGCCGAACGGCTGGCCCTGGAACACATCCATCGCGGCCACTGGCTACTCGCCGAAGGTCTGTATGCGCCCACCCAGCGCCTGGACATCGACATGCAACTGCTGACCAGCGAACCCCGGGGCTTCGAGCACTTTCAACCGGTGCACGTGCACCTCGGCACCCAGGACGTCACCGGGCGCGTCGCCTTGCTGGAGGGGACCAGCCTGGCACCCGGTGGACGGATGTTTGCGCAACTGTTGCTCAATACAGCGGTACATGCGGTGAAGGGTGATCCGCTAATCCTGCGTGACCAGAGTGCCCAACGAACCCTGGGCGGCGGCCGGGTTCTCGATCCGTTTGCCCCTTCTCGGCAACGCCGCAGCCCCGAACGCCTGGCTCAACTGGGGGCGCTGGCGAACTGTGCCGGGCTGGAAGATGTTTTGCCGGCGTTGCTGGCCCATAGCGACACCGGACTCGATCCGCAGCGCCTGGAGCGGCAGTTCAACCGACCGCGCAGCCGTTGGGTGTTGCCCGCTGACGTGCGCCTGATCGAAACCCGCCAAGGCCCATTGCTGTTCAGCGCCAGTCGCTGGGAATCCTTGAAAGCGCCTTTGGTGGAGCAACTCGCGCGTTTCCATGAACTCGAACCGGATCAGATGGGCCCGGACCGGGACCGCCTGCGTCGATTCAGCGGCAACATGCTGGAGCGTTCGACCTTTATCAGCCTGATCGACGAGTTGTTGGCCAGCGGCGACATCGCCAGCAGCGGACCATGGTTGCATCTGCCCGGGCATCAGGTGCGCTTGAACGAAGAGGATGAAACCCTGTGGCTACAATTGCAGCCGCTATTCGAACAGGCCGGATTCGACCCGCCCTGGGTGCGCAATCTGGGACATGACGAAGCAACTGTCCGTGCATTGCTGCGCAAAATGGCGCGCCTGGGCTTGATGCACCAGGTGGTGCGCGACCTGTTCTACACCGACAGCATGATTCGCCGATTGGCGGCTATGCTGTTGCAACTGGCGGACGCCAACCCGGTGATCCAGGTGACGGCGTTTCGAGATGCGGTGGGCCTGGGGCGAAAGCGCAGCATCCAGATACTGGAGTACTTCGACCGTATCGGCCTGACCCGGCGTTTTGGTGATCGACGCCAGATTCGCCTGGACAGTGCGTTTGCCCAACGCAATGAGCACTGATTAAAGGGCATGATTCAGAGGCAAGCATTCAAGGAAGGCAATCGCGCCCGGTGGCGCGGCCGGGCTTCAAACCCGGTTGGGGACGGCATCCGTTCCCGGGCAGGTTCGACTCCGGCTGCCTTCCGCCACTTTCCGTTCAGAACGGCCCGAAGTCCAACGGGTACTGAATGACCACGTACACCCGGTCGATGTCGTCGCCGGCCTGGGCGGCGTTGGCCCGGTGTGACACATGGGACAGTTGCAGTGACAAGCCCTTGGCCGCTCCGGACTGCACGACGTAATGCAGGTCGATGTCCCGCTCCCAGTGCTTGCCCCCATCACCTTGTTGCGGCACGTAGGTGCCGGTCGCCGGGTCGAACGGGTTGTAGGCTCCGCCTTGTGGTGCATGGGTGCCGTCGATCTGGTCGCCGGTGACGTAGCGGGTCATGAACTTCAGGCCGGGTATCCCGAAGGTGGCCAGGTCCAGGTCATAACGAACCTGCCAGGAGCGTTCGTGGGCGCCGTTGAAGTCGGCGTACTTGATCGAGTTGGCGAGGTAGATGGAGTCGCCACCAACGAAATCGAATGGCGTGTCACCGTTGATTTTCTGATAGGCCAGGGTGAAACCATGGGCGCCGATCGTGTATCTGCCGGACAGGCTATACGCCGTATTGTCGATGGCACCGGCCAGCGCCTGGCCGGTGTCCCGGGTGTGATAGAGGTTGGCGTCGAGGAACACTTCGGACTGCTTGAAGTGCAAGTTGCCGTAGTACTGATGCCAGGTGTCGGTCAGATCCGAGGCATACAGGGCGCCGCCAACCGGGCTTTGGGTAAACAAGTCGGCGCCGACAAACGAAATGCCGCCGGCCTCGGTGTTGGCGCCATAACCGAAAAAGTTGCCCTTGCCTGAAGCACTGTCCTGATTCTTGAATGCCGTGAAGTGGCCGGCTTGCAGGTTCATGTCTGCGATTTCGCGGCTGTCGAGCAGAAAACCGGTGGCGTACTCCGGTTGCAGGCGTTTGTCTGCGGTGTCGAATACCGGGCTTTCGACCTCCATTTCACCAAACGCCAGGGTGGTGTTCGAGGCTTTGAGCTTAATCGCGCCGCCACCGCCGGAGTAATCGCTTTCACTGCGGCCGTCACTGCCCACCGGCAGTAATCCGGTCCCGGAATGGCCCTTGCCGCCATCGAGTTTCAATCCCAGAAAGGCATGGGCATCGAGGCCGAAGCCGACCGTGCCCGACGTGAAACCGGATGTAAAAGCGCCGATAAAACCTTGAGCCCATTCGGCTTTGTAGCTCTTGCCGGTTGGCGAGGGGGATCGATAGTCGCTGTTCAGATAAAAGTTTCGGCTGAGTACGCCAAGGGTCGCTCCGTCGAAAAATCCTTCTGCGCCTTGTGCCGGTTCATCGGCCAGTGAGTGGGTGGCGAACAGGCAGAAGCACAGGGCAATCGTCACCCTGAAGTCTTGCGGGAAGAGGGTCATCAATGGCTCACCACAGGGGGGAGCGACTGCGATGATTCACTGTAGGAGCGAGCTTGCTCGCGATGGTCTCAATAGCGCCGCGTTCAGCCGGTAAACACGCATTATCGTTAACGACCATCGCGAGCAAGCTCGCTCCTACAGGAGTCCGCCTGCAGTCACTGTTTTTTTTTACGGACCTTAATGGCCTTCCGAGGCACCAAACATAGTCTTGGCGTAGATCAGACCCAGACCGTAGGCACCGCCGTTGGCAATCGAGGTTTTCACCGTTTCGTCGTAGGTCTCGGTGCGGGCCCAGTCGCGTTGCAGTTCCAGCAGGTATTGCAGCGCGGTCATCGGCCGGGCGCCGATCTGGATCATGCGCTGCATGGCCATTTCATGGGCTTCGGTGCTGACGTCGCCACAGGCGTCGGCAATCACATACACCTCAAAACCCTGGTCAATCGCCGACAATGCCGGGCCAACGATGCAAACCGAGGTCCACAGACCGGCGAGGACAATCTTCTGTTTGCCGATGGCGTTGACCTCCACGGCGATGCGCTCGTCTTCCCAGGTGTTCATGCTGGTGCGGTCGATCACGTTGTGTTCCGGGAACACGGCTTTGATTTCGTCGAAGATCGGCCCGGAAAAACTCTTCTCGGCAACGGTGGTGAGGATGGTCGAGACTTTGAAGCCGCGGGCCGCCTTGGCTACCAGTGCGGCGTTGTTGCGCAGGGTGACGGCATCGATCGACTTGGTCGCGAAGGACATCTGCGACTGGTGGTCGATCATGATCAGAGTGTGGTCAGTCGGAGTCAGCAGGGTTTTGCCGGGAACTGCTTTTGCAATGGCCATGACAGGGTCCTTACGGGAGTGGAGTGAGGACGTCATGGTTACGTAGATCGAACCGGGAATATTGAATCGGTGTGCTGTCTTTGATGCCTGGTACTCAACACCTCCGTTGATTGTCACACTGCTATCGCGAGCAAGGATTGGGTGTATGCCAATTCCACTCAGTTCATTTTCACCACCGCCGGTGGCGTCCAGTCGCCGTCGAGGGCATCGGCTTGCGGCCAGTAGGCGCGGATGTACAACGAGAACTCGGCGCCTTTGGGTGAGGGCAGCCAGTTGCTTTCCTTGTCCTTGCCCGGTGATTCGCTCTGCACGTAAAGGGTCAGCGAGCCGTCAGGGTTGGTTTGCAGGGATTTGTTCTTGGTGCCGATGGAGTAACGCTTGAGCTCGTTCGGCGAGAAGAAGTGCTGTTCGTTGTACAGCGTCAGCGACCAGAACCCCTTGACTGGCGGCAGCTTGCCTTTGGCGAACGTCACGCTGTAGCCGTACTGACCGTTGAGGCGCAGGCCGTTCTCATCCAGATCCTGGTAGAAGTATTTGGTCTCTTTCTGCTGATTGACGAATATGTTCGAGCGCGCGACGGCGGTACGGGTGAAATAGTCGGTGCCGAACGCGGCACCGTTGCTCACGGTGCTCCAGTGATTCGGCAATTGCAGGCCGTAGTTGCGGAACTGCAACAGCGGGTCGATCACTTCTTTGTCGGCCTTTTTCGCCTCGTCGATCATCGCAGCGCGCAGTTGCGGGTCGGCCTTGGCGATGGCCGCGAGGGTGGCCATTTGCGCGTAGCGGGCCTCTTCGCCCGGCAATGGCTTGGCGTCCTTGAGCAAGGCCGGCAGTTCGTCGAAGAATTTTTCCGGCACCACCCATTTGGTTTCGGCGCTGCTTTCAGAAGCCTGAGCCGGGAATTTCGGCAGCCTGGCCCAGTTGCGCTTTTTCATATTGCCGTCGTACTGCGACAGCGGGTACATGTCGATGCCCGACAATGCCGGCTGCACGGCCAGGCGGTCGGCGGCGGTGTCGTCCTGGAATACCCGAGGGATCACGAACCCGGTGTTCGTGCGTGCCCGGTATACCCGCTTGATGCCGGGCGGCACCTTGCCGTTCCAGTCCGGGCCCACCAGCAAATAGAAACCTGGCTGGGTGTTATACATTTTGCCCAGCTCGGCAAAGCTGTCGGAACGCAGGTCCACCACCTGATACACCCAGAAGCGGCCGTCGAAGTCTGGCACTTGCAGCACCACCGGCTCAAGGTCCAGAGCAATGCTGCCGGCGCCGTACACCACGTCCTGATTCGGACAGGCTACCAGGCGCTCGGCCGGGTCGATGTAGTCGCTGAGCATCGACAGCCGATTGATCGGTGCCACGGGTACGATGCCGCCCATCAAGCCAGGTTCGGGCAGGTTCTTGAACGCCTGGCGACGATTGAAGATGTTGGCCATCGGCCAGGCCCAGAAATACGCCTCGCGCGCCATCATGCGTACGTACGGCTCAGTGACTTTGGTACCGGCGACAGGACCCGAGACAGGGCTGGTGGCCGGTGCGGCGACAGTGGCTTGCGCCGCGTAACCCGGAGTACCCGACAGGGCTGCGGCGGTGAGCGTACTGGCAAAGGTCAAGGCGAAGAGGGCATGGCGCCGGGGCAAACGATTCATAAAGCGTCCTTACTTGTTCGCAGTCACCTGATGCAGGTGATTCGTTATCAAGATAGCTCATCTTTACCCCGGTGCTGCTCAACGCAGGCGTGAGGACGTCAGATCGACCTCAGAGGTGATCGGCATCAATCACCGCCTTGGCGAATGCCTGCGGATCTTCCTGCGGCAGGTTATGGCCGATGCCGCCATTGATCAGCCGGAATTCGTATTTACCGGTGAAGCGCTTGGCATAGTCTTCAGGCGCCGGGTGCGGTGCGCCGTTGGCATCGCCTTCAAGGGTAATGGTCGGCACGCTGATGGACGGCGCCGTGGCCAATTTCTGCTCCAGCGCTTCGTATCGGCTCTCGCCCTGGACCAGGCCCAGGCGCCATCGGTAGTTGAACACGGTGATGTCGACATGGTCGGGGTTGTCCAGGGCCTTGGCACTGCGGTCGAAGGTGGCGTCATCGAACGCCCATTTCGGCGAAGCCAGTTGCCAGATCAATTTGGCGAAGTCGTGGGTGTTCTTCTCGTAACCGGCGCGACCACGGTCAGTGGCGAAGTAGAACTGATACCACCACTGCAATTCCGCCTTGGGTGGCAGCGGATTCTTGCCGGCGGCCTGGTTGCCGATCAGATAGCCGCTGACCGAGACCAGCGCCTTGACCCGCTCCGGCCACAACGCCGAGACAATGTCGGCCGAACGCGCACCCCAGTCGTAACCCCCGAGCACCGCTTGCTTGATTTTCAGGGCGTCCATGAAATCGATGACATCACTGGCCAGCGCAGCCGGTTGGCCATTGCGCAGGGTCTTGTCGGACAGGAAATGCGTATCGCCATAACCACGGGCATAGGGCATCAGCACCCGATAACCCTTGGCGGCCAGCAAGGGCGCGACTTCGTCATAGCTGTGAATGTCATACGGCCAGCCGTGCAGCAGGATCACCACCGGCCCATCGGCCGGGCCTGTTTCGGCGTACGCCACGTCCAGCAATCCGGCGTTGACATGCTTGAGCGGGCCGAACGGCGAGGGCGCCGCCTGGGTGGTACCGGCAGGGGCCACTGCGGGCTGCGCGGTGACGGCCGTTTGTGCGTGGGCCGCGCCGAGCACGCCGAATAGCGACAGTACGAGGATCGAAGGACCGACCAAGTGGCGGCGAGTCTTGCCGGGGTTGCTGTTGCGCAGTGCCATCTTCATGGGATCTCTCCTTTACCAGCCATGGGTCAGGGGTTCCGTGCGAGCCCCTTCATACCTTGCATGCATTGAAGCGTGGCAACGTATCTGGCCTGTGTCCGATCGTCGGCCGGATGAAAGTCTGTGTATCGAGGTGTCGCGCTGACACACTGTGATACACAGCGGATCACCAAGGCCGACTGGTTTTCTGGACGAGGAGTTCGATTCGCAATGGCCAATGCTGAAATCGTGCCGGAAACGATTGGGTCAATTACGAAGAAATCGTGCTGTTGCACTGACAAAAACGAGGAAGACAATCAGGCCGCCCAGAGCGAACGACAAGGTGCTCAGATGGGCGACCGCCCCAATAAACACGGGACCGATCAGAATGCCCGCGTAGCCCATCGAGATGACAGCGGGGATGGCTACCGCCTGTGGCATACGTTGCTGCCGGCCTACAGCGGTAAAGAGCACCGGGACAATGTTCGAGCAGCCAGCCCCGACCAGGGCGTAGCCGATCAAGGACGCGGGCCAGCCATCGATTCCAAGCGACACGATCATGCCCGCGGCTGCGCAAAGCCCGCCAAGCGCAACGACGCGTACGCCGCCCAGTTTGCTGACGATGGCGTCCCCCGTCAGGCGGCCCACCGTCATCGCCGCGGCGAAGGATGCGTAGCCCAAACCGGCGATGCTCGGCTCTAACCCTCGGTTTGAGACAAGGAAGACTGCGCTCCAGTCAAGCATTGCACCTTCGGTGAGGAAGACGATGAAGCAGAGCGTCCCTAAAAGCAGCACGATACCTCTGGGCACCGCGAACAATGGCCCACCCCGTTCAGTGCCATAAGTCAGCAAAGCAGGCGCGGCCTTGTAAAGCGATCCCAAAACGGTGGCAACGATACAGAGCGCCGCAATCAGTGGATCCAGCCCCAAGGTCAATAAAGCGGTCATGGCCCCGGCGCCCACGATGCCTCCGACGCTGTAAAGGCCATGGAAGCCGGACTGAAGCGCCTGCCCGCTGTTTTTCTCGACGATGACGGACTGTATGTTCATGGCGCAATCAAGCATGCCCATACTGGCACCGAAGATAATGACAGCGATGACCAAGCCCGGCAGCCAGGTCACGGTGCTCAACAGCGCAAGAACGGCACACAAGACAATCGTCGCCCAGATTACGACCGGTCGGCATCCATAGTGTGCAGTGAGATAGCCGGCGAAGGGCATGGCCACAATAGATCCACCGCCAAGGCCAAGCAGCAGCAACCCCAGGCCGCCATCGTCCAGGCCGGCGCGTGCCTTGACCAATGGAACCAGAGGCGCCCAAGCGGACATGAGCAAGCCCGCGATGAGGAAGGCAATGCGTGTAGACATCCGCTCGCTGTGGTTAGCCGTGGTTATCAACACCGACGATGGAGCATTCATGATTCTCGGTAATCCTTATCGATGATGTCAGCCACCGGTTACTCGGCTTGGACAGTGCGGGTTTCGTATGTTTTTTTCGTGCCCGGGCTTCGAAACTCAGCGCCTGCGCTCATACGTCGCTCTATAACTGCTTGGCGCTACGCCAAAGAAGTCACGAAAGCGCATATGGAAGTTGGCGAAACTACAGAAGCCGGTCGCAATCGCGATATCGGTGATCGGCCGATTGCTCTGCAGAATAAGCTGTCGTGCTCGAGTCAAGCGCAGCTCAAGGTAGTAGCGTGTGGGCGTGGCGCCCACGAAACGGCAGAAGCGCCGCTCCAATTGTCGTCGGGAAATTTTCACACATTCAGCCAGTTCGTCGATCGATAGTGGCTCTTCGATGTTCTTTTGCATCAGTTCTAAAGCGAGCTTCAGGGTTTGTGGCAAGGTGGGGTCAGTGTCAACGATGACAGTCGATATCCCGGAGACTTCAGCGGTTTGATCGCAACCGAGTATTTCCTCGACAGCGTGGGTCAGCGACACGCCTTGTTTAGCGGTGATGAGCTCCAGCATCATGCGTAACGAACTGCTGGCACCGGCGCATGTGATACGGTTTCTATCCAATACGTGAGTCCGACAAGTGACCAGGACTTTGGGGAAAACATCCTCCATCATCGCTCGCCCATCTGGATGGAAGGCACACTCGACACCGTCCATCAACTGAGCTTCCGCCAGAAAAAACGCACCATTCCACAAACCGCCCATGGTCGCGCCAAGAGAGGCGACGTTACGTAGCTTGCGCCGTAACAGCGGGTCGCTGATCAGCTTCACTCGCAAACCACCCGCGACAATGAGAACGTCGATGCGATCCGGTAGTTGGGATAACTCCAGGTCCGCTGAAATGGCGATTCCCAGATCGCTCATCACAAGACGGTTCTTGATGCCGACCGTCAACACCTCAAACGCCGGCGTCGAGCTAATCAGGTTGGCGGTCACCAGCGCATCGATAGCGCCGGTGAACGACATCATCGAGAAATTGTTCAAAAGCACGAACGCTACACGAGTCACCGCCGGCGGCTTTATTGGTTTCTGCGCCGTACAGGAGTACCCCATGTTCTTGTCTTTAAGCACGCTCTCGAATACGAATGGCATAAGCCCTCTTTGACACCTTTACCAATAGCTACGAAACCGTTGCTCAATCTAGACAGCGGTTTTTGGCGCAGACAGCAACAAGTCAAAGAATGACCGGCAGTCACCGCTCTCAGGCAGTGCTTCAACACTGCTCTTGATCGCGTTGCTGACCGCGGATCCCAGGCTGTCATCCGCCAGCAAATGATATTTAGCCGTGAGTTCGGCACTCGACAGAGGGTTGCCGGGGTCGCCCTTGGCCGTCGCGGTTGGGCTCGTCAGACGCGTGCCGTCTTTCAGGGTGACGGTGACGCGGGAGAGGATTTCCTCAGGGAACCTGGCGGACAGGTCGGGCGCCTCATGAAGGGTTATCTTCGCGCTGATATTCAGGATGTCCGGCGCATGAATGGAGTCCCCGGTGACTTCGTCAGGGCCCAGCTTTCCACGAACGATCAAGGCGGCCAGTGGGAATGCCAGCGCGTATTGGGCCTCGTCCGCATTCTTCGGAAAATGCCCCTGCAGGCACACAGACTCGTGAAATGTCTCGACATCGATGGTCTCGATCAACTCAGCAGTGATGACAGGATGTGCTCGCATCAGATCGGTCATGGCCGTGAGTGCCGGTTGCGCCCAGCGACATACCGGCCACGGTTTGAAATATTGCTCGTCGATCTCCCAACGGGTTCCGATGTCCTGCCAGAAAGTGGAAATCTCCAACGGTTCAACGGTGGCGGCTGGAGCGCCAGTGACACCGAGCTGTGCCATCAGTAATGCGTTCAGTCCGGCATACGCCCCGGCGCCGTGGGCATCGCGCAACATCGTCGGAAAGCTCACCAGGCGCATCATCGGGCACCTCGGGCCGAAGTATTCCGCGATACCCAGCGCATGACGGAAAGTCGTTTCATCAAGCTTCAGCAGGCGGGCTCCGGCGCAAACGACCCCGATCCCGGAAAAGGCGCCTGAGGCATGATATTCAGGGGCGGTGGCCATCAATGCCTGGCCCGCCCGCAAGGCAGTCTCGTAACCGATGCACAGTGCGCTGAGGAATTCTTCGCCGCTGATGTCTTTGCCCTGACTGCGATACGCGTCTACCAATGCCACAATGGCCGGGACAACGGTTGCACCCGCATGCCCCTTGGAGGTGAAGTGGCCTTCATGTGCATCCAGGCTATCAACGCAGAAACCGCCGGCATACGCGGCGCCCAGTGGATGTACGGCTCTGCCGTCGAACCAAAGGCGGCTGGACAGCTTGTTGGCAGAGTAGTGAGTGTCAGCGTAGGTTTTGAGCATCACACTGGTTTGATTATTGCGAGCTCCGGCGGCCACGCCAATGATGTCGAGCAGGCAAGTTTTAACCAACTCGCGTGTATGCAGGGGCGCGTCCTTGTAACTGAAATTCTGGACGAATGAATACAACTGCATTTCAATATTCCCGAGTGATGAACGCCGAAACGGATAAAAAAGTTGCCCGGTGAAGGACAACCTTTTACGCAGCTTTATAAGAGGGGACTAGTTCTTTGCGGTGGCGGTATTTGCCGCGGCGCGTGCGTCTGCCAGCCAGCTGTCGTATTTCGCGCGATGAGCCGCGATCCATTCTTTGGCGTGCCGGGTAATGTCAGCTGCACTTTTTTCGCCATCGTGCATTTTGAGATTTTGCGCGCTTTCATCGTCGGTAGTGATCTGCATTTCCGACAGGAACTTCACGGCCGCCGGATTTTTCTCGGCGAACTCTTTGTTGATCACCGCTTTGACACTGTCTACCGCGAAACCAAGGTTTTTACCATTGAAGGTAGTGTTGACATCGTTTTTGCCGCCTGGAAGATCCGTACGCGGCACGGTCAGCCAGACAACATCCTTACCTTCGACCAGCACACCGGAGATCCACTGAGGCACCCAGGTGTAATAGAGAATTGGCTTGCCTTGTTTATAACGAGCGATGGTGTCGGCCATCAGCGCAAAGTAGGAGCCCTGGTTATTGGTTACGCTCTTTTCCAGGCCATAGGCTTTCATGTGGTGGGCAATGATGAGCTCACAGCCCCAACCAGGGTTGCAACCAGTGAGGTCAGCTTTACCGTCACCATTGGCATCGAACAGTTTGGCGATTTCCGGTTTCTGTAAATCTTCTATAGAGGTGATGTGGTGTTCATCAGCCGTTTTCTTGTCAATCATGTAGCCCTGCAACACGCCCGGCATAATGTCGCCGGTTTTCACCATCGTCTCATCGCCGCCGGCCTTCTGGTAGAAAGATTTGTGCAGTTCCTCCCACAGATGTACCGAGAAATCGGCGTCGCCATTGGAAATCGCCACCATCATGGTGGAGTACTCGGTTTCCTTGGGCGTCTCAACGTCGTAGCCCAACTCCTTGAGTCCCGCCATTGCAATTTCTCCGCGGAATCGCTCTTCGGCGATTGACGGGAAAATGGGAGTGATCGACACCCCTTTTCCAGGCAACTGCGCGGTGGCGGCCGATGCGAAAACAGGTGAAACCGCCAGTACTAAAAGCGCCACAGAGTGAATGAATTTCTGTTTTATTCCGACTGTTGTGAAGTTCATTATTGTTTACCTTGGCTGGATTACTAAGTTGGCATTTCTTTTGGTTCACGACGCGCCGCTTAGCGCAGTTAGCTTTCTTTGGGGCTGACTTCCATTTTCGTAACCGTGTTTTTTCTCTTCAGGCGATAGATGACACCCGCCGGGCCGGTCTGGTACCAGTGCTCACCTTTGGTGGCTCTGTTACTGCGCTCGCCCATCGCCTGGGTCAGGCGGTCAAGGAAAATCGCCAGCAATACCAGGCCCAGGCCACCGACGGTTGCCAAGCCCATGTCAAGGCGGCCAATCCCGCGAAGCACCATCATCCCCAGCCCACCAACCGAAATCATCGATGCGATCACCACCATCGACAGTGACAACATCAATGCCTGATTCAAGCCCGCCATGATTGTTGGTGCAGCCAAAGGAAGTTGAACTCGCCTCAGCATCTGGCGTGGGGTACATCCGAAAGCCCGGGCGGCCTCAACCTTGTCTTCCGGCACCTGGCGAATTCCCAGATTGGTGAGCCTGACCAGTGGCGCTACCGAAAAGATGATCGTGACCAGGACCCCCGGTACGTTGCCGATGCCAAACAGCATCACCACGGGTACCAGATAAACAAAAGCAGGCAGTGTTTGCATGGCGTCGAGCACTGGCCGCAGAAGCATCTCCAGCCGGTCACTGCGGGCACACAGGACACCCAGCGGTATGCCAATGACGGCACAGAAAAACAGTGAAGTGAGCACCAGCGCGAGGGTGATCATGGCGTCACTCCATACGCCGATCACGCCCAAGAGGGTGAGGGTGACGAGGCAAAGGACTCCGATCTTTTTCCCTCCTACCTGCCAGCCGAAGAGCGTCGCGATAATAATGAATATCGAGGGAGGAATAGCCAACAGTCCGAACTGAATACCATTAAGTACCTGGTCGATTGGCCATCTAATCGAGCGGAATACCTCGCGGAAATTATGAACCAGATAATTCAGGGCAATTTCTACCCATTGGCCCAAAGGGATGTTGATGGATTGAAACGGGTCGAGAAAACTGAATTCGTTCATGCTAATCACCTGAATGTCCGAGCCTGGCAAGCCAGCTAATAGAGACTATTAGTGTCGGCTCATTGTCTGAAGCAGTAGGCTCTTGGAGATCGTGCCTTTGAACACACCCTGGCGATCCAGGACGGCAACTGGATTAACTGCATCGGCGACGATGTGAAAGACGTCCTGCAGGAGTACATCGTCGCGCAGCGTAGGCGTGGATTGATCCACGGCGTACGGATGCTCTGCACAAATCCTGGCAACATCGCCAGCCTTCAGGATCTTCGAGGCATCGAACCCTTTGAAGAAAGCCCTGACGTAATCGTTCACCGGGTTGCAAAGCAGCTCTTGCGGGGTACCGATCTGTACGACCCGGCCACCCTCCATGATCGCTATGCGATGGCCGATGCGAATCGCCTCGTCAATGTCATGGGAGATGAAGATGATGGTGCGATGCTGTTCTGCCTGAAGGCGGATCAGTTCGCCCTGCATTTCGTGGCGAATCAACGGGTCGAGCGCCGAGAAGGCCTCGTCCATCAGCAGGATGGCTGGGTCGTTGGCCAGCGCTCGGGCCAGGCCTACCCGCTGTTGCATACCGCCGGACAGTTGGTGCGGGTAGCTGTAGGCGTGGCCATCGAGCCCCACCTGTTTAAGTGCCTCGAGTGCACGTTTATGCCGTTCGCTTTCCTCGACCCCCGAGATTTCCAGGCCGAAAGCAACGTTGTCGATCACACTCATGTGGGGCATCAGGGCAAACGACTGAAACACCATGCTCATGTCTTTGCGACGAACGCTGAGGAGATCGGCATCCGACAGACCGGTGATTTCCCGGCCGTTGAGATGGATTGTTCCGCAGGTTGGCTCGATCAGTCGATTGAACAAGCGCACCATCGTCGATTTCCCGGAACCGGAAAGCCCCATGATGACAAAAATCTCTCCACGTTTTACGGAGAAACTGGCGTCGAAAACGCCAACGACTTGACCGGTTTTGCTGAAAATTTCACTTTTATCAGCACCGCGCGCCAGCATCTCCATCGCGAGTTTTGGCTGAGCACCAAAGACCTTGTAAATGTTTTTTACCGAGAGTATCTCGTCACCAAGACTCATAATCCCTCCTGCTGCAATTACGACATAAGATCAAGAATTCAGGTGTACGTGTCTTGATCAATTCAGACGGTGCTTGTAGGGGCAGTCAAGCTGGGAGAAAGATTGGGAAATAGTCATAGTGACCATCCTCTTTATTATGTGATGTTTATTATTTTTGTTTTTGTCGGCGCTGAATTAAGCAGTTCCTTGAGAACCAAGTTATTACCTTATAGAGTCAGCGTCTAACAACATTTCTTCCCGCCAATCAATAACGCCATGTTATCAATTATTGAATCGAGTCAATTTGCGACTGCGGCAGTGCTAGTTGCGAAGACGAGTACGCCTGGCCCTGTCTTAGACCCTTTGTTTCAGCTACGCTCCAGCATTGGCTCCAGGTGGAACCTTCCCGCCGATCTCGTCCCTAACGGCCCTTCAAAGGGCCCCGAACCGGATATTCAATACTCTAGGTTATGGTTAAGCACATCGATCCAGACATGACGCTGCTGAAAATGCCGTCTCTGAAAGCAGTGAAGTCATTCGTAGCCGCCGCCAAATATCAGAGCTTTACGCGTGCGGCTGAAGCGCTGTGTGTTACTCAAGCGGCGATCAGCCGTCAGATTCGTGAGCTTGAGGCGTACCTTGGGGTGGATCTCTTCAAGAGGGTGGGGCGAGCTGTCGAGTTGACGGAAGCCGGATCGATCTTTTTTGATGCGGCACAGCTATCTTTCGTCAACATTTCCCAGGCGGCGGAGCGCATTCGCACCAACAATGCAGGCAAGCGCACGTTGACGCTTTGCTGTTCTCCCGCGTTTTCAGCTCTTTGGCTCGCAGCGAAGCTGCCAGGCTTTTTTACCAAGAACGCAGACATCGACCTCAATCTGGTCACCACTCAAAACTTTTTGTCAATGGAACCGGGTGTCACTCCGGACATCTTCATCACCAAAATGGCCAGGATTCAGGATGGCTACCGCAGTTATCCGTTGTTTCATGACGTCATCTATCCTGTGTGCACACCTCGCTACAAAGAGGAGCACCCTGAGCTGTCCAGCCTGGAAGGGTTACGCGACGGGGTTTTGCTCAACCTCAGCCCCTATGGCCGATCCCAGGTAGCGGAGCACGTTGACTGGGGTGTTTGGCTGGCTTATCACGATGTTGATATCGAGAAACGCCCCCACGACAGCCCTCACGTTTTCAACGCGAACGACTACAACCTGGTCATCAGCATGGTGTTGACCCATCAGGGTGTAGCCCTCGGATGGAATCACCTGGTTGCAAACCTGATCGAAAACGGCACGCTGATTCGGCCGATCGAAGAGGAAGTGGTTCTCCATGAAAGTCAGCACTATCTGACATTTCGTGAGGACCGGATCAATGACGACGCGTGTTGTCGGTTACGAGACTGGATTCTCGCCCAGTTTTCCTGAGCTGTCTGGAAGGCAGGAGTGCTGATTGAGCCGTGACTCGGGGTGCGAGGAGGGGAGAAGTTTGGGTATGCCGGTGGTGATCATTCGTGGTTCTCACCACCGGCAGTTTTGCTTAGCCGACAGATCTTAACGGGATCGTGTCATTGAGCTGTTCAAGCATCGTTTTGCAGTACCAATCATCAAACTGACACACACCAATTTCGCTGGCCACCGACAATGGGCCCGGCTCGTAAGCAGGAGAGCTGACGCCGACCTGTGCGCCTTCAACCAGGGTGCGATCCTGGTCATTGGTTGCAAGCCAAACCTTGGTCAGGCGATCGATGTCGTAGTCGACACCTTCCTGCGCGTCCTTCTTGACGATCCATTTTGTAGTGACCAACGTTTCGCCCGGACCGATGGGCAGAACGCGGAAGCTCAGCGCGTGATCGCCCAGAAAGTGGTTCCAGGTCGATGGGTAGTTGAAATACAGCAGCGCACCGATGTTGGCTTCACCGGTTGTGTCCAAGCGACCGGCAACCGCAGGCTTGCCATCCATTGTGTAGCTGACGGCACCGGAAAAAAGGGGGATGCGCGTCATGCGGAAGCGACCGTCTTCGTCCATGACCAATCGGCTGGGCAGGCCTGCCGCTTCGCAACGATCCCAATGCTCTTTGAGTTCAAGATCCTCATCGCCTCCGGCGCCACCCACTGATGGGTTGTCGACGAATGAGTGCATCAATTCCGGGTGAGTAAAATCGCAGTGGTAACACTCGCGGTTGTTCTCGAAAACCAGTTTCCAGTTACCTTTCTCGATGATGTTCGACTCAAACGCGACTTTACAGTCGTCCAGGTTATGAGGCGCAACGAAAGGCGTCAGAGATTTTCTGAATGACGAAAAGTCAGGCGCCACATCAGCGACGCACACATAGATGTACGTTTCGACGACCTCACAATGCACGGACTTCAAGCCATGCTGTGACTTGTCGAAGTCCTCCCCCATGTTTCCGGCGAAAAGCAGTCTGCCATCCAGTTCGAATGTCCATTTGTGGTAAGGGCACACCAGCTTGGCGACCTTGCCGCTCGCTTGCGGGCATACCTTGGAGCCGCGATGACGACAAGCGTTGTGGAATGCACGAATCTGCTTGTCTGCGCCACGGACGATCGCGACAGGGTAATCGCCGATTTGCAGCGACAGGTACTGACCCGACTTCTCCAGCTCAAATGTGTGCCCGGCGAAGATCCAGCTTTTGTGCCAGATCTGTTCCAGATCCTGCCTGTAGACATCTGGGTCGCTATAGAGGGTACCTGGCAGCGCATGGTCAGGCTTGCGCTGCGCAACAAGATTTGAAACTGCCGATTTAGTGCTCACGGTCAACACACTCCAAAATACCAAAGGGACGACAAAAGACCATTGTTTGCATCAATCTCGATATTGGGTAACGTCATTTCGCCGATAAAATATCGCTGTTGTAAAGACTACGTCTGCAATCACACCCCAACAAGAAACTTTTACGCTTATCAATGCATAAACAAATGTTATCGATCGATAGCGTAGCTTTAAGATGCTGTTCGTAACCAATTGATTTTAAAGGATTAATATTTTTCGACTCTGTGCGCTATATCGCTTTAAAGATGTCTATGCGAGGAAGACACGCTATTGACCACTCTATTGCCCCATGCCAGTCTGGATTCAACAGCTAACGGTACTTAGTCAGTAAAACAACCTCTGGCGATCTCGTGCTTGAGCATTGGGAACTGTCCCGTAAAGCATAGAGATCTTTATCGCGCCTCAAGGCATTAAAGCTGACGCGTTCGTTGATCTTCCACCTAACTCCCATTCGGAGCATTTATCTTGAAATTTGAAGGTATTTATACGCCAGCAGTAACTCCTTATAACTCTGATGGGGAGATTGACTGGGATGTGTACTCCCAAGTTTTGGAGTCGCTGATTGAGGCGAAGGTGCACGGCATTATTATCGGCGGGTCGACCGGCGAGTATTATGCGCAGACGTCGGAAGAACGCACCGAGTTGGCGGCCTACGCCAAAGACGTGATTGGCACGCGGGTGCAACTGATCGTCAGTACCGGGGCGATTCGCACCGAAGATGCGGTTCAGTACGCCAAGGATGCCAAATCGATCAAAGCGGACGCCATTCTTGTCACGTCCCCGCCTTATGCGCTGCCAACCTCACAGGAAAACGCGATTCACGCGCTCACTATCGATCGCGCAGCGAACTTGCCGATCATGCTTTACAACTATCCGGGGCGCATGTGCGTTTCGATGGATGAAGAATACTTCACGCGTGTCAGCCAATCGAAAAACGTCATCGCCATCAAGGAAAGCTCCGGCGACATGGCCCAGGTGCATAGGCTGGCCCGGCAGTTCCCCAATATCGCCTTGTCCTGCGGATGGGACGACCAGGCCCTCGAGTTTTTTGCCTGGGGCGCCCGCAGTTGGGTGTGCGCAGGTTCCAACTTCCTGCCCAGGGAACACGTTGCGCTTTATGAAGCCTGCGTGATCGAAAAGAACTTCGACAAAGGCCGTCAAATCATGTCGGCAATGATGCCGCTGATGAATGCCCTGGACGGTGGCAAGTTCGTGCAGTCGATCAAGTACGGCTGTGAAGTTGCCGGATTGAACGTCGGTAACGTGCGCCTGCCGTTGCAGCCACTTGAAGCGGACGAAAAACAGCGTTTCGCGTCGGTCATTACTGAACTCAAACGTAACGTAGCCAACATTACTTCGGGAGCCAGCCATGGGTGATCTTCTGAGCAAGGCCGAATACGCTGCTCTGGCCAAAGACATTTCGCTGCCATCCAGGGCGTTCATCAATGGCGCGTTCAAGCCCGCGATCTCTGGCAAAACCTTCGCCACGAACAATCCGGCAACCGGTGCATTTTTGACCGACATCGCAGCTTGTTCGTCCGATGATGTCGACTTCGCGGTGAGCAATGCCAAGGAGGCCTTTGAGGATGGACGCTGGAGATCTGTTTCGCCTCGGGAGCGCAAAGCGGTTCTGTTGAAGTTTGCAAACCTGCTTGAAAGCCATCAACACGAACTGGCCGTTCTCGAAAGTCTCGATAGCGGCAAACCGGTCAGTGAATGTCAGTTGGTCGACATCCCGGACACCATCCACACGATCCGCTGGCACGCAGAACTGATCGACAAGATTTATGACAACACCGCCCCGGTGGGCAGCGACGCGCTGACCATGGTGGTCCGGGAGCCGATCGGCGTGGTGGGCTGCGTATTGCCCTGGAACTTCCCGCTGCTGATGCTGGCCTGGAAAATCGGCCCGGCGCTCGCTGCGGGCTGTTCGGTCATCGTCAAACCTGCCGAACAAACATCACTGACCACGTTGCGCGTTGCTCAGTTGGCGTTTGAAGCCGGTATACCCGCCGGGGTCCTCAACATTGTGACCGGCACGGGCAAAGAGGTCGGCGAGCCCATTGGCTTGCATAACGACGTCGACATGGTGAGCTTTACCGGTTCCACTGCGACCGGCCGCCGCTTCCTGCATTACGCCGCCGATTCGAACCTGAAGCGCATCGTCCTTGAGTGCGGCGGGAAAAACCCGGCCGTGGTGATGGACGATGCGCAAGACCTGGATCTCGTCGCTCAGCATGTCGTCAATGGCGCGTTCTGGAATATGGGCGAGAACTGCTCCGCGACCTCGCGTCTGATCGTCCATGCGTCTGTTAAAGACGAGCTGCTGGAGCGCATGGGCGCCTACATCCGCGAATGGAAGATGGGCGACCCACTTGATCCGGAAAACCGCGTAGGGTCGCTGGTCAGCCCTGAGCATTTCGCAAAAGTGAAGTCGTACCTTGAGCACGCCACCGCCGGAAAGCTTGAAGTGGTTTACGGTGGTGCGACCAAAGACGGTGCCTTCGTAGAGCCGACCGTGATAGACGGTGTCGGTCCAGACAACCGTCTGTTTCAGGAAGAGATCTTCGGCCCGATTCTTTCGGTCACCACCTTCAATACGATCTCGGAAGCGATTGCCCTGGCCAATAACACGGTCTACGGCCTGGCAGCCTCGGTGTACACCGCCAGTCTGCGCCGGGCGATCAGGTTGTCGCGGGAAATTCGCGCGGGCATCGTCACGGTGAACTGCTTTGGTGAGGGCGATGCTTCGACGCCATTCGGCGGCTACAAGGAGTCGGGCTTCGGCGGTCGGGACAAATCCATTTTTGCCCATGACCAGTACACCGAAATCAAAACAATCTGGATCGATGTGTCTGATCGGTCGGATGAAGAGACCGAAAAATGAGCACCCATACCATCAAGCGCCTGCCGGTAGATACCGGGGTTTCGGGTTGGGAGGCGATTTCCGCACGCACTGCGCCTGTCCGCATGCTTGATGGAAACGTGACGGCGGATTGGCTGATTATCGGTGCCGGTTTTGCCGGCTTGTCCGCCGCTCGCAGACTTTCACAGTTACACCCCGGTGACAGCATTGTTGTGGTCGATGCTCATGAAGTCGCCAAGGGGCCGGCAGGCAGGAACTCTGGTTTCATGATCGATGTGCCGCACAGTCTGTCGTCCGGGGAATACTCTGTGGCGAGTGAGTCTGCAACGGCGCTGGAAATCACGCAAAATCGTTTTGCTATTGATTTTGCCGCGCAAGCCGCACGCGAGTACGGCATGTCCACAAACACCTTTGACCCATCAGGGAAGATCAACGCGGCCGCCACTGAGCGGGGATTGAAGCTGAACGTCAATTACGCTCAATCCCTTGAGCGCATCGGCGAGAAGTTCGAGATGTTTGATGCCGCGCAAATGCGCGAAATCACCGGGTCCACCTATTACCACGGTGGGATCTACACGCCCGGCGCAGTGTTGATTCAACCCGCGCAATACATTAGAGACCTGGCAGCAGGGCTCGAAGGGAAAATCACGCTGTTCGAACGCTCTCCGATTATTGAGTTGACCAGGCAGGGAAGCGGTTGGAGCGCTCGATCTCATAACGGGACGGTGCACGCACCCAAGGTCATTTTGGGGGTTAACGGGCACATTGAAGATTTTGGACATTATCAAGGACGCCTGTTGCACGTCTTCACTTACGCCTCCATGACGGCCGCGTACAGTGATGATGCATTCAAGAAAGACGTACCGGGTAGAGCCAAGTGGGCATTGTTGCCAGCCGATCCAATGGGAGCGACTGTTCGTAAAATCTCTACGGACGGTCTCTCGCGTATCGTCATCCGGACAAAGTTCACCTATGACCCGAGTATCCAGGTAACGCCAGAGCGTGTAGCGGCGGTGGCCAAGGAGCAGCGACACTCCTTGGACGCCCGCTTTCCGGAATTGAAATCCACTGCGTTGGAATTCAGTTGGGCCGGCCGTCTGTGTTTGAGTCGTAACAGCGCCGCTGCATTTGGCGAGATCGAAGAAAACCTGTATTCGGCTTGCTGCGAAAATGGGTTGGGAACGGTCAAGAGCACTCTGGCAGGTGTAATGGCGGCGGAATTGGCTTCGGGTATACGTTCTGATTTTCTGGAAAGTATCAGTCACGCGCCAGGGCCCAGCAGGCTCCCCCCCCAAATAATAACGAAGCTGGGTGTCAGTTCGGTCATTCGCTGGCATGAATTTTGGGCCGGGCGAGAAGGTTAACAAGTTTAAGTTGGCGGCTTTTCCTATATGGAGAGCATTTTTTCGATTCAGATCCGCGTGCGTGAACTGCCAGTGTTTATGTGCCTATCACGGACATCATTGCGATGGGTGCCGAGGTCAAGAATGGCAGGGGAGGAGCCATAAGCTGCACGCAGCGCTCTTGGCCATTTGTTACCCTGTGTACCAAAGAACAGGTCAGGGTAAAGAAGCGAGACGTAAAGTGATCGAACGACGAGATTTCAGCGGGTGTATGAAAGGTAAAAACCTGCGCTATGTGGAAGAGACCCGGAGTGAGCCGACGGCCCATGCCCGGGCAGGATTTTTACTGCTCGAGCACTTCTCGTTGCCTGCATTTACGCAAGCGCTCGATACGATAGTCACTGCCAACCTTTTGCGTCCAACGTTGTTCTCTTCACGAACCTTCGGGGTGCAGGACGGAGAGGTGACCAGCGACCTTGGCCTGGTCATTCGACCGGATGCGCGTTTGGACGTGGCGGCACTCAAAGACCTTGATTTGCTGGTGATATGCGGCGGCTATCGCACCGAACTCAAAGTCAATCACGAGCTGATCAGCATCCTTAAAACGGCATCGGAACTGGGTATCACCCTGGCCGGACTGTGGAATGGGGCGTGGTTTTTGGGCGTGTCAGGTTTGCTTGAGGGGTATCGTTGTGCGATTCATCCCGAACACCGACCTGCGCTCGCAGAAATTTCAAAAGTCACGCATGTCACCAGTGAAGCATTTGTCATGGATCGAGACCGGCTGACGGCTTCGAGTCCGGCGGGTGCCTATCATATGGCTCTCGAGTGGATCAAAGGACTGCACGGCAAGGCACTTGTCGAGGGCATCGAAGACATTCTGTCTTTCGAAGAGTCGCGGTATCGGCGTATCAAACCGACACAGAATATCTCGTTGAGTGCCCCCCTCAAAGAGGTGGTCAAGCTGATGGACGCCAACCTGGAAGAACCGTTGCAAATGGACCAACTGGCGGTCTATGCCGGACGCTCCCGTCGACAAATAGAGCGCTTGTTCAAAGAGCAACTGGGTACCACGCCGCAACGGTATTACCTGGAATTGCGTATTACCGAAGCACGGCGATTACTTCAGCACACAGAGCTGTCTCAGGTTGACGTGCTGGTTGCGTGCGGCTTTGTTTCACCGAGCCATTTCAGTAAATGCTACAGCTCGTACTTCGGTTACCGGCCTTCGAGAGAAACGCGGATGGTGAAGTAAAAACCGGGCTGTCGAAAAAAAATCAGGGAGGAGGGCATGACCGAGTTGCGATTGAAGTGTGACCGAACAAAAAATGCCGCGCCCACCGTTGCTGCGAGTCCTGGCGTCGCAAGGCCCCAACTCGGGATTTTTTTATGCCTGCTTTCAATGCTTATCTTTGCGAGCCAGGACGGAATAACCAAGTTGCTTGTCAATGACTTCCCGGTTGCCCAACTGGTCATGGTGCGCTATTGGGTGTTTGTCGTTTTTGCCCTCGGATATGCCGCCTACCAAGGTAGGGGCAAAGAGTCATTTCGCAGTAAGCACCCTTGGCTCCAAATCATTCGAGCGCTGTTAGCCGTGGGTGAAACCATACTGTTTGCAGTGGGGCTACGATATTTGGGCCTGGCCGAAATGCATGCGCTCTATGCCGTATTTCCGCTGATGGCACTGGCATTGGCGGGGGCCGTGCTTGGGGAGTTCATAGGTCTGCGGCGCTGGATTGCCGCCGCCATAGGGTTCACCGGGACACTGATCATCCTTCGACCAGGCGCGGGCGTTTTTGAACTCGCGGCGCTGATTCCCCTGCTGGCTGCTTTAGCATTCGCGGTGTTCAACGTACTGACGCGCCGGATTAGCCAGCACGACGCCTTTGCTACGAACATGCTCTTTATGGCAAGTGTGGGTGCCCTGACAGTCACATTTGCGGGGCTACCCGCATGGGTTTCTCCGACTCCGGTCCAGGGCCTCTTGATGGGGATCCTGTCATTGACGGGCGTAGTCGCTCAGATTCTGTTCATTCAAGCACTGAAATACGCAACCGCTTCTACCCTGCAGCCTTTCAACTATGCGCTTCTGGTGTTCGCCACTTTGATTGGTGTGATCGTCTTTGCCGAGCGCCCCGACACATGGGTAGTTGTCGGAGCAACGTTGGTGATTATCGGTGGGCTGTATGCGATTAAAGCCAAGGCGTGAGCACTCAACGCGTGCCCGTCACGAAATTTTGCAGCGCAGGAGAGTCAGTGACTCCCTCCATTGCAAGTCAGGCTGTCAGGCTGATTCGATCAAAACGGCAGTGGCAGTTTCGCTGTGCGCCCCCCATCCACCACGAGCACCTGCCCGGTAATGAAGGCCGATGACTGCGAAGCGAGGAAAACGACTGTCCCGCCGACATCCGCCGGCAACCCGGTGCGTCCGACCGGGTGAAGGCGCTGGAGTGCCTGGCGCGCCGCGTGCGGATCAGCTTGAGCGGCGAGATATGCATCACTCAACTCGGAGTTTATCCACCCTGGAGCAATGGCATTGCAGCGAATGCCGTCCCGTCCGAGATCGACTGCCAAGGCTCGGGTCAGCCCATGGATGCCAGCCTTGGAGGCACAGTACGCGGCATGTTCAGGGTTGGCGCCTATTCCTTCGATCGACCCGATGTTGATGATGCTGCCACCGCCTCGCTGACGCATCTGAGGCACCAACGCCTTGCACAAGAACGCTGGTGCCCGCAGATTGACAGCCATCATGCGATCCCAGTCCTGCTCGGTCATCTCATCAATCGATTTTTCGAACATGAACCCTGCATTATTCACCAGGACATCGACTCCGCCGAGCTGCTCCCGGGCTATTTGCGCGATCAAACCGGGGGACTCCACCGCAGCGAGATCTGCCTCGACGAAATAGACCTGAGGGTGATTTTGCAAGTCGGCGTCCAGTGCCTGACGCTGAGCGATCAACACCGTAGCTCCCGCCACAAGCAATTGTTCGGTGATGCCTCGGCCAATCCCTCTGCCGCCCCCGGTCACCACTACATTTTTACCGTTGAGCATAGCTACTTCTCCTTAGCCGGACACCGGCTTGGCGCCTGTGACTTCTACCGTTTCACCGGCGATGTACCTGGCCTCGTCGGACGCCAGAAATGCGATGACATCCGCAATGTCTTCGGGCTCGGCGATACGGCCTAGCGGCACGCTCTTGTTTAACTCTTGCACGGCTTTGTCCGGATCCAGGCCGCGACGTTCAAAGCCGCTGCGTATCATCGGGGTATTGATTTCGTGCGGGCACACGGCGTTGACACGGATGCCCAAAGGGGCGCAATCGCGGCCCAGATTTTTGGTCAAAGCCGCGACGGCCCCTTTGCTTGTGCAATACGCCACGTGGGCGGGGCCTGGATAAATTCCCCAGACAGATGATGTGTTGACGATTGCGGCGCCCGGGCGATTTTTCATGTGCGGTATCGCGGCACGGCAGATGAAGAACACCGCATTCAGGTTTACGCCCATGGCGTCGAACCACATGTCGTCAGTGGTTTCCTCTATCGTGCCGCGGGGAATGATGCCCGCATTGTTCAATACGATATCGATCCCCGAAAAAACATCGACGGCCGTTTGGACAATCGCTTCGCAATATTCTTTTCGGCGTAAATCGCCTGCCACGTAGTGCACTTCGGCGCCCAGGTCACGAACTTTGGCTGAGATTGATTTGCAACCGGCTTCGTCAAGATCAGATAAAACAAGCTTTGCGCCTTCTCGGGCGAACAATAACGCCAATGCCTGTCCGACACCGCCAGCAGCGCCGGTAATGACCACCACCTTATTATTGAATTTCATAGGGCAACCTAATAGTTTTTGGTGCAGCCATTATTTAATTTCAATGGAATGCAGCGTCCAATAACTTTTTTACAGGGCCAAAGATAACGTGGCGTTATCCTGAAATTTTTGACTCGATAGTTTTTTCTGGTGTCCGCGAAGTCTTGATAAAAGTGTCCGCACTTTTTCAAAAAGTTAATTGATTCGGATCATTGATGACGTGCTCAATTGATTTGGCGATTGATCGTCTCGAAAATGTACGCCCCTGTACATGCCGTGTACGCCACGGATCCTGAGGTGTACAGTGGCGAAGAATTTTCAAATAAAGGTGCACCCGAATGTCACAGACAGGAAGGGCGAAAACCAAAGCGCAGGATGCCGGCTGGCGAGGCTCCGTCGATGTTTGGCTGGACGCCGCCTACGATGCTCTTAAAGAGTCGGGTGTGGATGCTGTGCGGGTGATGCCGCTGGCCAAACGCTTGAATTTGTCCCGTACCAGCTTTTACTGGTTCTATGAAGATCGCGAACAGCTGCTCGCGGCACTCCTGGCTCGATGGCGGGACAAGAACACCGGCGGTATGGTCAGCCAATGCGAGAGTTACGCAGAAAGTATTTCCGAAGCGATTCTAAATGTCTTCGAATGCTGGGTGAACCCTGAACTGTTCGACTCGCAGTTCGAATTTGCCGTGCGCAGTTGGGCGCTGCAATCGGACGAGGTCACTGCTGAAATCGCTCTGGCCGATGAAACCCGGATGAATGCCCTGGCCGCGATGTTTCGACGGTTTGGCTACGACGGCGAGGGGGCCGATGTTCGGGCCAGGACGATCTACCTCACGCAGATCGGCTACATCTCCATGAAAACCAATGAAGATATCGTCGTACGATTTCGACGGATTCCTCAGTACGTGAGTGTGTTTACCGGCAAAGTACCCAAGCGGCGCGAGCTGGACCGCTTTTATGGAAAGTTCGGCTACGCGGAAAAAGAGCCTGGCGTTTTCGTTCCCTTGGTCGATACATTCGAGGAGTCGACTGCCGATGGAGAATAGAACTCTGGGCATCATCGGGGGCACCGGCTGGCTCGGCCGCGCTATCGCCCAGGCGCTGCTCGATAGCGGGTTCATCGGGCCTGACCGTTTGCTGATCTCGAACCGCTCCGGCGTCAGTACCTTCGAGCCAGGCGTGAGACTGCAGGCCGACAACCAGCAGTTGGTGGACCTCAGCGATATTGTCGTGCTGTCCATTCGGCCGGAGCAGTTTCGTGAACTGCGGATCAACGTTCGCGGCAAGCTGGTGATTTCCCTGATGGCCGGAGTTCCGGCGGCAACCATCAGCGCGGCCACCGGTGCGGATGCAGTGGTGCGGGCCATGCCGAATGCGGCCGTGGACATCAGGCAGTCGTTCACGCCCTGGCACTGTACCGGAAACCTTGTTGAACGCGATCGCCAGTGGGTGCAACGACTGTTCGAGTGCGTGGGTTCAGCGGACGAAGTGCCTGATGAAGACTGTATCGATTACCTCAGCGCGCTGTCCGGGACTGGGCCGGCCTTTCCGGCAATGTTGCAAATGGCACTGACTAATCAGGCGGTGGCTGCGGGAATTCCCCTTGCCATCGCCCAGCGCGCTGCACAAGGCGTGGTGGTGGGGGGCGGCCAGATGCTTGCCAGCCGCGATCCGCGGCAAATGATTGAGTCGTTGATGGCTTACCGTGGTGTGACGGCAGCAGCGCTGCAGTCGATGGCCGATCAGGATATCGAATCCATTGTGGGGCGGGCAGTCAATGCAGGCGCTGAGGTTGCGCGGCGGGGAATGTAGCCGGGGCAGGGGATATACAGTGAAGGCCCGCTGAAGGGCCTTCACTGCAGAAGGCGTCATGGGACGCTCCGTGCGGCCCTTGACCGCGCCAGACGTGCCAGGGATTCAGATTTCTTTCACCAGGCGCAAAGCGTCGTAGATGGCCGCGTGGGTGTTGCGAGCAGACACGGCGTCGCCGATCCGGAACAGCTGGAAGCGTCCTTCGGGATGGGTGACGATGTTCTGTGCCGTGCCGGCGATCAGGTCATGCTGCTCTACTGCGCCGCCATTGGTGGAGAGAGGACGCAGGTCGAAGTACAAATCGTCCAGCGGAAGGGTGCCGTGGTTGACGACCACCTGATCGACCACGCGCTGCTTGTGAACCTGTCCGTAATCGCTGCCAAAGGTTGCAACGAGCCCGCCATCACGTTTTTCCACGGTATCGACCCGGTAGGTCACGGTGAAGGTGACGTCCAGATCCTGCAGGCTGCGCATGTAGGGCACCAGGTTCATGGCCATGACTTCAGGTGCGAACGAGCGATCAGGGGTGACGATTTCGACTCTCGCACCGCTTTGCGCGATGACCTCGGCGGCCTGCAGGGCTGCATGATCCCCTGCATCGTCGAAGATCAGTACGTTGCGACCGGGCTTGATGTCGCCGGAAATGATGTCCCAGGTTGAAACCACGAGTTCGTTGCCTTTGCTGAGCACCTCGGTATCCGGCAGGCCGCCGGTCGCGACGATAACCACGTCAGGCTCGAAGGCTTGCACAGTGTCGGCTTCGGCCCAGGTATTGAAGTGAAACTTCACCCCCAGCCGTTCGCATTGCGCCATCCGCCAATCAATGATGCTGATCATCTCGCGACGACGCTCGCTCAGCGCGGTCAGACGAATTTGCCCACCGGGTTGGTCAGCGGCCTCAAGCACCGTCACGTCATGACCGCGCTCACCGGCGACCCGCGCCGCTTCCAGCCCGGCAGGGCCGGTACCGACCACGAGCACCTTGCGCTTGACGGCGGCTTTGGGAATGTCATGAGGCATGGTGGTTTCCCGCCCCGTCGCTGCATTGTGGATGCAGTAGGCCGCGCCGCCCTGGTAGATGCGATCCAGGCAATAGTTGGCGCCCACGCAGGGGCGAATGTCTTCTTCGCGCTTCTCGATGATTTTGCGCACGATGTGCGGATCGGTCATGTGCGCGCGGGTCATGCCCACCATGTCCACTTTGCCCGAGGCGATCGCGTAGCGCGCGGTGGCGACATCGGGAATCTTCGCCGCGTGGAAGGTCGGAAAGCCTGTCGACGAGCGGATCTCGCCAGCGAAATCGAGATGGGGCGAGTTGCGCATACCCTGAATCGGGATGACATCGGTCAGCCCTGCATCCGTATCGATGTGACCGCGCACGACGTTCAGGAAGTCGACCAGTCCGCTGTCCTTGAGCATGTGAGAAACCTGCATGCCCTCGCTGGCAGTGAAGCCGCCAGGCAGTTCTTCATCACCGGTGTAACGAACGCCCAGCAGAAAATCTTCGCCTACACGCTGGCGGATGCCACGCAGGATGTCGAAGGTAAAGCGCATGCGGTTTTCCAGCGACCCGCCGTAAGGGCCGTCGAGATCATTGGTCAACGGCGACCAGAACTGGTCCATCAAATGCCCGTAAGCCTGAAGCTCCAGGCCATCGAGACCTGCCGCCTTCATGCGTTCCGCGGCGTCTACATAGTCCTTGATGATCCGCTCGATGTCCCATTCCTCCATTTTCTTCGGGAAGGAGCGGTGCGACGCCTCGCGACGGTGTGACGGCGACACCACCGGTAACCAGTCGGCCTTGTCCCAGCGAGTGCGACGGCCCAGGTGAGTCAACTGGATCATCACTGCCGCGCCATGTTCGTGGCATTCATCGGTCAGGTCCTTCAACCAACCAACTACTTCGTCCTTGTAGGCGAGCACATTGTTGAACACCGGCGGGCTGTCTCGGGATACGGCAGCGGAACCGGCAGTCATGGTCAGGGCGACACCGGCTTTGGCGCGCTCCACGTGGTAGGCGCGATAGAGATCCTTGGGCATGCCGTCCACAGGGTAGGCCGGTTCATGGGAGGTGGTCATGATCCGGTTTCTGAGGGTCAGATTCTTGATTTTATAAGGTTGCAGCAAGGGATCGCTGGACATCGTGGTGCGCTCCAAAGTGGGCTTCATCAGGCTCGGTGACTTAAAATTAGGATAAATGTACACCTGTGTCAACGATCGATGACACAGGTGTACATTTTGCTTGCGTGCCGAAAAAACCAGGATTAACATCCGCCCAAACAAGGACGAATGTAGCTCGTCCGCGTCTGTCATCCATTTAGAAGGAGAGAAGCGTGACTGAGTTATTTGATATTCGTTTGGCCAGCAAACAAACTGCCTTCACTGAAATCCCGGTCATAGATATTTCGCCACTCATAAACGGCGAAAATCCGCTGCGGGTGGCAAGCCAGATAGGCGAAGCGTGTGAAAAGGTGGGTTTTTTTTATATAAAAAACCATGGCGTTTCGCAGCAACTGATAGACGAGATGTACAGGCTCACCAAACTTTTTTTCAAGCTTCCATCCGAAGAGAAGAACACACTTAATATCGTGAACTCCGGGCTAACGCTACGTGGTTACATCCCGATGTATGCGGAAAACGTAGATCCTGCCAATACGCGCGACTTCAAAGAGTGCTTTGATTACGGCGCCCATTACGATGAAGTTTCTCCGTTTTTTGGCCCTAATCAAATGCCGTCCGGACTGCCGCAATTCGAAACGGTTGCCGAGGCTTATCATTCAGCTGTATTGGCGCTTGCGAGAACGCTCATCGGCGGCATCGCGCTGAGTCTGGATTTGCCGCACAATTATTTTGAACAACGCCAACGCAAGCCCATCACTATTCAGCGCGTTTTGCGTTATCCGCCTCAGACAGGAAAGGTCTCCCTGGAAGAGATCGGTATTGGTGCACACACGGATTACGGCTTCCTGACAGTCCTGTCTCAAGACACAGTTGGCGGTTTACAAGTCAAGAACCGAGCAGGGGAGTGGGTTACTGCCCCACCCGTTGAAGGCACTTTTATCGTCAACATTGGTGATCTGGTTCAAACCCTCACCAACGATCGCTACACCTCGACAATGCATCGCGTCATCAATACGAGCGGTCTAGAGCGCTATTCAATTCCTTTCTTTATTGATTTGGACTTCGATGCGGTTGTTGAGCCTGTGCCAACCTGCGTGAGTGAGGCTCTACCCGCGAAGTATGAAGCGTACACTTGTGGTAAACACAAATTTAAGCGTTTCGTTGATAGCTATGCGCATCTGAAAGTCGAATAGGGCGTTTTCTATGTGCATCCTGTATATGGCCGACCCCGCCGATGCGCAGAAATGGCGAGATTGCCTGTCAACGCTCGCCCCCGAACTAGAGTTCCGCCAATGGCCTGATATCGGTAACCCGGCAGAGGTGCACTACATCCTGGCTTGGGTGCCTCTTGCCGACATTGCGGAGCAGTTTGGTAATCTTCGACTCCTCTACGCTGCCGGGGCTGGAGTTGATCAGTTCGATCTGGCTCGTTTGCCTGCTAACGTGTCGCTGATACGGCTGGTAGATAGCTCGATGGCTGACATTATGGCCGAGTATGTTCTGTTTGGTGTTCTTGCCTTGCATCGAGACATCCTCGCTTACCAAGTGGATCAGCGCAGTGGTCGCTGGCAACCTCGACCAATCGTGCATGCTTCACAGCGGCGTGTTGGTGTCATGGGGGTTGGCAATCTCGGACGCGCCGCGCTTGATCGCCTTCAGCCATTGGGATTTCAGCTCAGTGGCTGGAATCGCTCTTTGAAGGAAGTGCCCGGTGGTCACTGTTACGTCGGCCCGGACGAACTGGAGGCGTTTTTAGGGCAGTGCGACATCCTAGTGAACATGTTGCCACTGACCCCCGAAACAGACGGAATACTCAATGCCGCGAGGCTCGATTGCCTGCCTCATGGAGCTGGACTGATTAACGTGGGACGTGGCGCCCACGTTATAGAAACGGCTTTGCTTTCCGCGTTGGATGAAGGCCGTTTGGGAGGAGCCGTACTGGATGTACTGGTACAAGAGCCTCCTTCTCAAGACAACCCACTTTGGAAACACCCTCGAGTGCTCCTGACCCCTCATGTTGCAAGCGATGTGCAGATTGAAGGTGGTGTGGCAGTGATAGTTGAGAATCTTCGAAGAGAGCGTGAAGGAATGCCTCTGTTGAATGTGGTTGATCGGTCTAAAGGCTATTAGTTAGGAAGAGGAAGAGTGGAAGCTCCAGTCGAATACCATCGATACTGACCTATAACTTAGCTCAACTAAATGGTTGTTTAGTTTAGTTATAATTTCTGGTTATTAATGAAGGAGGGGAGTTGACCAGATGATCCAGAGGTAACTCATCCTTATTCGCTATCTTCCAAATATGTGCGATATCTTCAAAGCACAGGTGTAATCGATAACAAGCCCCGTAAATAAATGGCTCCAGCCATCCACGGCGGCCATTCAAAGGAGTATGCAATGGATCATTTTCCTAGCTGGATGCTTCAACGCGCTCACAATTACCTGAAAGCCGCTGAGGTTCTGAATGCGCAAAACCTACCGCACGTTGTCCAGGTCAATGCGGCGATTGGCATGGAAATCCTGCTCAAGAGCTTTATTTCCGTACCAGCATCAAGGTACATCCGGCGAGACCTACAAACTCGACGCCGTAGCGTTGGCCGAAGCTCACCAGCATCTGCAAAGCGCCGACAAAGCCAGCCGTAAAACTCCTGATAAGCACGATCTGTTGACGTTGTTCCATGCGATGCTCGAAGCGATTCGGAGCAGCTTGGCCCTGGACAGCCAGGAAGGTTCCTTTGAGAGATTCCGCGACGTGTTCACCAACAGCCGGTATCGGTATGAGTCGAGCAGCGGAAATTTTCCGACCCGGTAGTGATCGAGGCCTGGGCGTGCTTCAAATCTGGCCACCAGATGCTCCCACATCCGTATTGGACGTTACGCATAATGTATATTATGTTAAATCGTGTATTGAGGCAGATCCCCGCTTCACGTTCAGAGGTCCACATTCTCAAAAAATTGTGGCTTTCGATAAAAAAGGAATGCCCTTTCCCGAAGCGTTACAAAACATCAGCCGGCTACCCTAAGGCGACAAGACCGGCGCAGCGAACTTCGCCTACGGGGCATCGAAGGACTCTATAGATCTCAGAAACCACCTGCATCGTTGCGTCTTCGATCGTTCCTTCATTACGGCATAAAACCCAGCCTTGATCTGCAATCGCTCGCTCGAACGCCTTGGTACAAGCGACATGTTCTTCCAGCTTATGGATCACGGTACTGCTCAGCCCACGCCGTCGTGCCGCGGCCCTGGCCCATGAAATTTCAGGCGTGGTGACAACCCCGACATGCAGGTCTGGCACTCGCACGTTTCGATCAATGTTCAACTGTAGAATCTCTGCAAACGGGACTATCCGGCGAAACGCGGCATCAGACGGGTACCAGCGATCGATCAAGATGATGCTGTCTGGTGGCTGTTTAGCCAGCACGTGCCGGGAAATCCAGGTACGGCTATCGGCAAAGCGCTCACAAACCTCCAACTCCAAATCCCGGGTGGGATTTCTCACGAGTTTGTTCACGAGGGCCATTGTTTCACCCCTATAGGGATCGCTTTTTTGCTCGCAAAGTCGGATCACCTTTTTGTTGTCTGCCCTCAGTACTTTCGTAACGGCCTCCAACAGTGTGGTTTTGCCGGCGCCCTTGGGCCCATCTAGAGAAACAAACAGCGGACGATTCATTCTTCACATAACGATTGATATACGGTTTTTTTTCCATCTGGTCGGCCGTGATAACTGGCGGCCAACAATGGGAGATTTGCAGCGGATCAGCGTGAGAGACGAGTACGTCGAGCACTATCTCATGAGCTATCGCCACATCCAACAGCTCTCTCCCCTGCCCTCACCAGTCAGTTTTTTATACTCAGAACGAACATTCCGAGACGCTAGGGTTTGTGCAGCGGCACCCTACTGGTTCGTCCGTCTGCGCGCGAAGTACCTGGCGTCTCAACGTTCTGTCCCTTGAACGCCAGCGAAAAACAGAAAAAAATCGCTAAGGCAAAACCTGTCGGAAACAACCAGATGCTTTTCCAGTCATGGCTGTCCGCCAACGCGTAGTGATCGGTCACTTGCCCGGCGACCCAGAAGCCGATCAGCATGCCCAGACCATAGGTCGCCAGGGTAATCAGGCCTTGGGCAGAGCTTCTGAAGTGTTCCGAGGCTTTGGCATCGGTGTAGATCTGGCCCGAAACGAAGAAGAAGTCGTAGCAGATGCCGTGCAGGGCGATGCCGGTGAACAGCATAAAGGCCAAGTCACCATTGTTTCCGTAGGCGAACAACAGGTAGCGCAAGGCCCACGCCAGCATCCCCACCAAAAGCGCGATTTTGATGCCGAAGCGCTGAATGAACAGCGGCAGGAGCAGCATGAACAGCACTTCCGAGACCTGACCGATGGCCATTTTCGCCGTGGGGTTGGTCATGCCGATGTCCGCCAGAAACGGATTGGCATTCTGGTAATAAAACGCCAACGGAATGCAGATCAAAATGGAGGCGATGAAGAATACCAGGTAGCTGCGGTCTTTGAGCAAGCCCAAGGTGTCCAGCCCAAGCATTTGCTTGAAGCCACCGCTGCCCGACGCTGGCTTCAGGGGTGCGGTGCGCGGCAAGGTGAAGCTGTAAAGGCCCAGAACCAGAGAAGCAACCGCCGACATCAGAAAGGTATTGCGTAATCCGCCTGATGAAATTGCGACTTGAGAGTCCCACGCAAACACAAAGCTGATGACCACACCGGCCACAATCCAACCGAGGGTGCCCCACACGCGAATACGGGAAAATTCCAGGGCCGGGTCGCTCATCTGCCGGAACGCGACCGAATTGACCAATGCCAGGGTCGGCATGTAGGTCATCATGTAGGCCAGTACGAACGGATAGAACGTGCTGAAATCTGGCGCTCGATAAAGCTGATATAGCAACACAGCGCCCACCAGGTGCAGCACGGCGAGGATGCGCTCGGCATTGAAGATACGGTCGGCGATCAAACCGATCACAAACGGCGCGATGATCGCGCCCCAGGATTGTGTCGAGAATGCCATGCCGATCTGCCCGCCGCTGGCGCCCAGATTACTGGCGAGGAATGTACCGAGGGTGACGAACCATCCGCCCCAGATAAAGAACTGCAGGAACATCATGGCGCTTAATCGCGCGGTCATCATGGTCATAACAATCACCGTCTTATTGTTTTTCTTTTTGGAGAGAGGAACGAGCAACGTTTTATTCAGGCATCGGGTAAACCCAGCAGTCGACGATTGAAACCTTCGTCGGACGTCACGCTGGCGAAGTCGTCAAACGCCTTTTGTGTCTTGGTGATCATGTGCTGCTCAATGAACGCCGCTCCTTGCGCGGCACCCTGTGCCGAATCCTTCAAACAACACTCCCACTCCAGCACGGCCCAACCGGCAAAGTCGTATTGCGTCAGTTTGCTGAAGATCGATTTGAAGTCGATCTGGCCATCGCCCAGAGAACGGAAGCGGCCCGGTCGATCGACCCATGCCTGATACCCGCCGTAGACACCCGAGCGGGCATCGGGCCGGAACTCGGCGTCCTTGACGTGGAACATGCGGATGCGGTCGTGGTAGCGATCGATGAAACCCAGGTAGTCCATTTGCTGGAGCAGCAGATGACTCGGGTCATACAGAATGGCGGCGCGTGGATGATGGTCGACAGCCTCTAGAAAACGCTCGAACGAGGCGCCGTCGTGCAGGTCTTCGCCGGGGTGGATCTCGTAGCACAGGTCGACGCCGGCCTCTTCGAAACACTCGAGGATCGGCAACCAGCGCTTGGCCAATTCTGCAAAACCCTGTTCGACCAAACCGCTCGGCCGCTGCGGCCAAGGGTAGAGATACGGCCAGAGCAGCGCGCCGGAAAAGGTCGCATGGGCCTTCAACCCCAACCGCTGACTGGCGCGGGCCGCCAGCTTCAATTGGTCGATGGCCCATTCGGTCCGCGCCTGCGGCTGACCACGTAAGTGCGCCGGGGCAAAGTCATCGAACAAGGCATCGAACGCCGGATGCACCGCTACCAGTTGGCCTTGCAAGTGCGTCGACAGCTCACTGATTTCAACGCCCGCTTGAGCACAGATGGCTTTCAATTCGTCGCAATAGTCCTGACTGTCGGCGGCGCGCGCCAGGTCGATGTATTGCGTGCCCGACGTGGGTAACTGAATGGCCTTGTACCCTTGGGACGCCGCCCAACGAGCAATATTGGCCAGTGTATCGAATGGCGCTTCAGCGGACATGAACTGCGCCAGGAAAATACCTGGCCCGCGCAAGCCTGTCGGGGGTTGGGGCGTAGGGTTCACGGGGGGATTCTCCGGGTTCACGGATGGCAGACCAGTTCGGTCCACTTGGTGTCTCCACGATGGTTGGCGATCACGGCTTCGATGAACGCCATGCCGCGCAGTCCAACTTCGATGCCTGGTACGCCGGGGGCATCGTTGCCTTCGACGTTGCTGCGGATTGCGCTGGCGAAGTCGCCGTAGAGGTTGGCCATGGCCTCCAGATAGCCTTCGGGATGTCCGGCGGGCAGACGCATGCGTCGGGTCGCGGCTTCGCACAACCAGGGTTGACCGACACCCGAACGCAGGATGCGCAAGGGTTGATCAATAGAGCGATGAATCAGGCTCGACGGGTCTTCCTGACGCCATTCCAGCCCGCCCTTGTCACCGTAGACGCGGATCTTCAACGGGTTCTCTTCGCCAGCGCAGACCTGGCTGGCGATCAATACACCGCTCGCGCCGTCGGCCATCTTGAACAGCATCGCGGCGTCGTCGTCCAGTTGCCGGCTTGCAAGGTGCGTATTCAACATCGCACACAGGTGCTTGATGGGTTGGTCTGCCACGAATTCGGCCAATGAAAAGGCATGGGTACCGATATCGCCAATGCAGCCTCCCAACCCTGACTGTTCGGGTTGATCGCGCCAGCCCGCCTGCTTGTTGCCCTGCCCGGCCACATCCTGACTCAACCAGCCCTGGGGATACTCGACGATGACCTTGCGCACCGTGCCGATCACACCGTCGCGAACCATTTCCCGAGCCTGCCAGACCATCGGATAACCGAGGTAGGTGTGGGCCAATCCATAGAGGCGGTCGCTACTCTCCAGCAGCTTTTTGAGGGGTAACAGCTCAGACAGATTCAGCGCCGCGGGTTTCTCGCTGAACACATGAAACCCTGCGCTCAGCGCCTGAGCGGCAATCGGGGCATGCAGGTGATTAGGGGTGACGATGACGAGCAGTTCCATTCGCCGATCGGCGGGTAGCGCGTGCTCGGCATCGAGCATGTGCTGCCAGTCGCTGTAGCAGCGCGAAGCGGGCAATCCCTGCGCCGCACCTGTGTCCTGGTTGTTGCGGGCGTCTCGGCTAAACGCACCGCACACCAGTTCAAAACGACTGTCGAGCGCGGCGGCCTGACGATGGGCTTTGCCAATGAAGGCGCCCTCGCCGCCACCGACAAACCCCATTCTTATTTTTGGCACTGGAACATTCATCGCGACTTTTCTCTGTTTGAGGCGGTGTCAGGCTTATCTTTCACCACGATGTAACCGGTTACATCATGGCGAGAATTTAGGCGCAGTTGTGCGAGGTGTCAAATACCCGGATTAAAATCCACGAACATTTCAGGGCTCGGCCGACCTGCGCTAAGCTCGCCAACCACACAGTTCGATAATGAGGTGGTCTTGTCCAATATCCGTGAAGTAGCCCGGCTTGCCGGCGTCTCGGTGGCCACAGTATCCAGAACACTGAAGTCGCCTGAGCGCGTGCTCCCCGACACTCGGGACAAGGTCAACGCCGCCGTGGAAAAGGCCGGTTATCGACCGAACCTGATGGCGGTGCAGTTTCGCTCGCGCAGAACCGGCAATCTGGTGATTCTGGTGCCGACCATCGCCAATACCTTTTTCGCCCGGGTGATCAGCGGTGCCCAACAGGCTGCCCAGGCCGCCGGGTACCGACTGCTGCTGTGCGACACCCAGGGCCGCGAGGAAGTAGAACGGGAATTCGCCGAGCTGGTGTACGCCCATCAGGCCGACGGCGTGATTCAGTTGCGCGCCTACGACCCTTTTGAAGCCCCCTTCCCCAGCGCTGAGCTACCACCTATCGTCAACGCCTGTGAGGTGATTCAAGGCGGCCGCCATCCGACGATCAGCCTCGATAACCGCGCGGCCGCCAAGGCCATGACCGAGCATCTGATCGAACTGGGCCACCGGCGGATCGGTCTGATCAAAGGCCCGAAAAGCAGCCCGCTGACCCGCGACCGTGTGGCCGGCTATCAGGATGCATTGCGCCAAGCCGGCATCGCGTCCGATCCCGCCCTGATCTGCCACGGTGATTTCAGTTTGAAGGCGGGTCATGACGGTGCTGCAGCGATGCTGGAGCTGTCTGATCGTCCCACCGCGCTGTTTTGCGAAAACGATGAAATGGCCATCGGTGCGTTGAAGCGAATCAAGCAACAGGGCTTGCGGGTACCGGAGGATATTTCATTGGTGGGTTTCGACGACATCCCCTTCGCGGCGTACTGCGATCCGCCTCTGACGACCATCGCGCAACCCGCCGAAGTCTTCGGCCAGAAAGCCGTCGATATGCTGATCTCTCTGATTGAGAAGAAACCGATTGCACAGCGTCATGTGGTATTGCCGTTTGAGTTGACGTTGCGCAATAGCACAGCTGTGGTCAACGAGCGCTGACCACATCCATTTCAGGAGATTTTCTGATCAGGCAAACGCAATCCAGCAGAACCGACAGATCGTCAGGCGTTGCCGGGCGGACGATCATCGCACTTGTTCCTGGGCTGAAGAGATCAGGCCTCTAGCGTTTCCGTCATTGCAATGCCTTTGCGACCCAATTGCTTGACGCCATACATGGACTGATCCGCCGCCTTGAGCAACGTGTCGAGACTCTGGCCGTGAACAGGAAATAGCGAAACCCCGATACTGCACGAGAGCGATCGTTCTCCAGCGGTTGTCATGACTGGCTGCGCGATGGCTTCAAACAACCTCCCCGCCTTTTTTTCAGCACTCTCAGCGCTGGTAATGTCCGTAAGCAGAATGACAAATTCATCCCCGCCATAGCGTGCGACGGTGTCACGCGAGCGAGTTGCCTGAAGCATGCGACTTGCGACTGTTTGAAGCACTTGATCGCCGACTTCATGGCCGCATTCGTCGTTGATTTCCTTGAAGTGATCCAGGTCGATCAACAACACGGCAAACTGTGTCCCATCCATTTTCCAGCTGTCGATGGCCTGCTCAAAACGATCGGCAAAGAGGTAGCGGTTGGGCAATTCTGTGAGTACGTCATGGGTTGCCAGGTACGTTGCTCGTTCGTGCTCGACTTCAGCCCTTTCTATCGCCTTGAAATGCCGAATCAACACAAGCGGCATGAGGACAAGCGCCCCGGCCAACACGGCAAGGATCACCAACGTTTCGGCAGTCAGAACATCCCCAAACCGCAGCTGACGCTCAAACAGCAACGTCATGGGTTGTGAAGCGTTTTTAATGTCGACCCGATCGGTCAGGCGCGGCAGGAAAAGTTGATCCAGGAAACCAGCCTGTTCTGTGTCCGTAGAAAACACGTTGTTTTCTGAACCGGCACCGGTTTTCAGAACAGCGCTGATATGGACGAAAGGATCAACGTTCGCATCGTTCACGGCTTCCAATAACGAGTCCGTTCTGATCAACAGTAAGGACAACATCGTGCTGCCGAAAAAATTGGGGCGCGTGCTCTCTCTTGCGTCCTCGGTTCGACGGACAGACTGCATAAGAATGTAGGCATTACCACCTTCGAACATCGAGAAAACGGGTGATACGACGGGTTTCTGGTGACTACGGGCTCGAGCCAGTGCAGATGAAAGATGCCCAACGGTTTCCAGCCTGACACCATAGATTGAACTGGACTCCGGGAGTGGCGGGTACATGAACAGCACGGGCCAGGTCTCATTGAGATGGACCTGATGCTGGGCGGGTTGCCGAGCGAGGCTCGGGAAATCCTTGAGTGCAAAGTCCGGGCGCCAGGTGCGTCTCAACAGCTCTTCAAATGCAGTCTGCTCGGCAATGGGTACCGCCCTCGCCGCCTCGAGCATGTAAATATGAGGGTACGCGGATAAAACCGCTGCAGCATAACGAACGGCTGCTTCCGTATCGCTCTGGTCGACGGCCTGGAGAAATGCTGAAAAACCCGCCAATACCGCTTCATTGGTATCCAGCTGGTTGCGCACGATGCCAGAGATGTTCTGTACGTATTCTGAAAAACGCGTTTCCCGGCGTTCCGTCTCGGATGTAAGCAGTAGCAGGGTCGAAAAACCAACCAGTCCGACCGCCAAAAGAATGAACCCCACCAGCGAACTGCGTCGCTTGGTAAACATCATTCGGGTTTCTCAATGCGCAGTGCGTGCAGGGTGCCGATGGGAATAAGTAAAGCGAAGGCAAAGGCTATGGTTTTCAAACGAGGTGCAATCCATGCAGAAAAAGGGAAGTCCGAAGTCTTACGCTGCCATTATCTCACTAAACCTCGCGGTAGACGTAGAGCCCACTTGAATCGCACCGATTCTCCATTTTCGTCTAACGTCATTGGATGCAATTGCATGATCCACTTCCTCTGAAAATGGAGTTCGACGATGAAAACAATCGCTTCCTGGCTGACGATTACGCTTTTTGGTCTGGTGCTTGGCGGCTGTGCCGCGGTGGGTGCCGGGAGCGGGGGCGCTGGCGAGATGGAAATTCGCTCGGGGAAAATCGAGCAGATTACACAGACCCAGATGCAGACCAATCACGATAGCGGTGTCGGTGCCATAATGGGCGGTATTGGCGGTCTGGCCCTGGGTAGCCTGATCGGCGGGGGCACCGGCCGGGATGTGGCGATGGTCGCCGGTGCCCTCGCGGGTGCGGCAGGCGGCAACTACGTCGAAAAGAAAAAATATGATCAGCCCGTGGACGCACAGCAGATCATCGTTCGCACCCAGAGCGGCGTACTGGTTCAGGTGACCCAGCCGATCAATCCGGCGCTGAGAAAAGGCATGAACGTGTATGTCGAGGGTGCCGGAAACGAAGCGCGGGTGGTGCCACAAGGCTAGGGGCGGCTACAGGATGTTGCGCAGCGGACAAGTGGCCGTAGTCACTTGCTGCGCAACATCATCATGTCGAGCAAGTTCGGTTGACACTCAATGAGTCATGCACGAACTCATGCCAGTTGCTGGCAACCCTTGGATCTATGTGTCCTGTGGACCTAAACTTTGTGCTCCCTGCCCTCCTCGCCGATTATTGAACGGGTTTCATGACTGAGCATGCCAATTACCATCACGTGCCCGAAGTACCAGGCCTGGTGCTGGGGTCCGCACGTTTTGCGAATGTCGGCTTCGATCGCCATTACCACCTCGACTTCCACATCGGTTTTGTCACCGAAGGCATCCAGCGTCATCGTTCGAAGGGCGAGTCGTTTCTTTTGGGTCCGGGAAATGTTGCCCTGATGCCTCCGGGCGAAATCCACGATGGCGTGTCCGAGGGCGGCGGCGCTTATACGCTCAAGACATTCCGTCTGTCCCAGGCGCTGGTCGCGAGCCTGACCGAGGAGATCAGCGGTCAACCGAAAGAGCTTGAATTGGCCGGTGTGCTGCTCGAAGACACCGGGCTTGTCGGTAACCTGCGGGGGTTTCACGAAGCGATGCAGCAGGTCGTCGGCCCCGGCACCCTTGCGGTGCAGACGCAATGGTTCACCCTGCTTGAACACCTGTTGAACCAGTCACGGGCGATCAGGCCCGAAACGGTGACAGGGACGCTATCGCCGCTGCAATGGTCTCGCGTCAGGGACTATTGTTTCAGCCACATTGATCAGCGAATCACCCTCGATGATCTCGCTGGCCTGTGCGGGCTGGGCCGCTTCCCCTTCCTCAAGCAGTTCAAGCGGACCATCGGCATGACGCCACACGCCTGGCTGCTTCGATTGCGTCTCGAACGGGCCTGTGGCCTGCTGTCTGGCAGCGAGCAACCGATCATCGATGTCGCCCACGCCGTCGGCTTCTACGATCAAAGCCATTTCAACCGTGCCTTTCGGCAGGCATTCGGCGTCGCGCCATCGCGTTACAGGACTTAGTCCGTCGGCCGTCAATTTTTTACAAGCGCAACAACCTTCCCTCTCCATAGGATGCGCCAATCCGGGCGAAACACCTTCGCCTGCGCAGCCGAGAACTGGAAGATGAACGGTGAAACAAACAGACCGCCCGCGCTGGGTTTTTCAAGTGACAACATTGCCGGCGCATCACCGGAGGTGGTACAAGCCCTCGTCAAACACAGCACGGGCCAGGCGAGCCCCTATGGCACCGACGAGTTGACGGCACAGGTCCGGCGCAAGTTCTGCGAGATTTTCGAACGCGACGTGGAGGTCTTTCTCGTGCCCACCGGCACCGCCGCCAACGCCCTGTGCCTGAGCGCGATGACGCCACCCTGGGGCAACATCTACTGCCATCCGGCCAGCCATATCAACAACGATGAATGCGGCGCGCCGGAGTTCTTTTCCAACGGTGCCAAGCTGATGACCGTCGACGGCCCGGCGGCCAAACTGGATATCGTTCGACTGCGCGAGCGCACTCGCGACAAAGTCGGCGACGTGCACACGACTCAACCCGCCTGCGTCAGCATCACCCAGGCCACCGAAGTCGGCAGCATCTACACCCTGGATGAAATCGCAGCCATTGGTGACGTCTGCAAGTCCTCTTCCCTGGGATTGCATATGGATGGGTCGCGTTTTGCCAACGCCCTGGTGTCGCTTGGCTGCTCCCCGGCGGAGATGACATGGAAGGCCGGCGTGGATGCCCTGTCGTTCGGTGCCACCAAGAACGGCGTGCTGGCGGCGGAAGCCATCGTCCTGTTCAACACCTCCCTGGCCGCCGAGATGAGTTATCGGCGCAAGCGCGCAGGCCATCTGTCTTCCAAGATGCGATTTCTGTCGGCGCAGATCGATGCGTACCTGACCGACGATCTCTGGCTGCGCAACGCATGCAAGGCCAACGCTGCCGCCCAGCGCCTGGCGCAAGGGCTTGCTGGCCTGAGCGGCGTTGAGGTGCTCGGCGGTACCGAGGCGAACATCCTGTTCTGTCGGCTGGACTCGGCAATGATCGATGCGCTGCTAAAGGCCGGCTTCGGGTTCTATCACGATCGTTGGGGACCGAACGTCGTTCGCTTTGTCACCTCGTTCGCCACCACCGCCGAGGATGTCGATCACCTGTTGAACCAGGTGAGGCAAGCTATAGATCGGGAACGCGAGTAACACTCGCCACCCAGCACTGGGATTGGTGGGCGTCTCCAGTATCGACGCCCAACTCCAGGAACTACCACTGGCAACCACTTACTTCGCGGTATCGAGAACAAGCCTGCCTCGTAAGTGACGACCCATGCTTTTCTCGATCGCGACTTTCGCCTCGCTCAAGGGGTAAGTCTCTACATTGACCGTGAGGTGTCCCTTATCGAACAGTTCGGCGATGAGCGAAAGCTGCCGGCCATCCGAGCGGGTGGCGAAGTTCACGGGGGTTACGCCGTAGTCATTGGCCAGCGACATGTTTGGGGCACTCACCGGCGATACCAGTACACCGTGCTTTTTCAGTACCGCAAACGAACGGGTTTGTGTTTCGCCACCCACCAGATCCAGTACCACATCGAGGCCGGATGCCAGTTCCTCGAAAGCCTGGGTGGTGTAGTCGATGGTGTAGTCCGCTCCGATTTTCTTCAGGTAGGCATGATGATGTGCCGAGGCCGTTGCGTAGACTTCAGCGCCCAGGTACTTGGCAATCTGCACGGCCATGCTGCCCACGCCACCGGCCGCGGCATGGATCAACACTTTCTGGCGACGTTGCACGCCAGCGTGTTCGATCAGCGCCTGCCAGGCCGTCAGGGCCGTTGCCGGGACAGCGCCAGCCTGCAAGGCACTGAGTGATTTTGGTTTGAACGCCAGTTTGGAAACCTGGGCAACGGCTTTGGTCGCGTAACCGCCGACGATGTTGATGAAGCCGAACACTTCATCGCCGATGTTGAGTTCAGTGACGCCCTTGCCCAGCGCGACCACGGTGCCGGCCACCTCAACGCCCACGGCGGGCGTCGAGGCTGAAGCGACCGGCACCGAAGGCCACGACCTGCAACAGGCCACCGGCCATGGCGATGTTCTTGAAGAAGTGGATGAACTGGTTCTGATCGCCCAGTGCGTTATGGAACGCCAGCGCAGTGAACACGCTGAACACGGCCAGTACGGCGGCGACCGTGCGGGTGCGGTATCCGGCAATCAGTGCCAGGCCACCGCCGATCTCTACAATGATCGCCACCGCCAGTGCCAGTTGAGGAAACGGAAGCCCGACCGAACCGATGTAGCCGACCATCATTGCCGGAGCGGCGAGTTTCGAAAAACCGGAAAGGATGAAGATTGCGCTGAGCAGTACGCGGCCGATCAACGAGGCCGAGGCTTGGGTGACGTCGGAGCGGCTCTGTTCAGACGTGGTTGTTTGAGCGATGTTTGCAGAATTCGTCATGGGGTATTTCCTTCAGTTGGGTGCGATTCAACAGGAACCGCCTTAGTGAGGAAATGTTGCGCTGCATCAGCTAATCTGAATAGCTGACTAATTTAGATCATTAAGTTCGATTTATTAGAAAAGCACACCCGCTCAACCGGTAAGGAGAAATCAATCGTGCAATTTTCCGAGCGACGTCTGGATCAAGGAAACAGGCATGATCTCTGACCCGGGAACACCGACACTGGACCAACTGCGAGTGTTCCTGACGGTCGTGGAAGTCGGCAGTTTCGCGGCGGCCGCCCGAAAACTGCACCGCGCCACTTCGGTTGTCAGCTACTCGATCGCCAACCTGGAAATGCAGCTCGGTGTGTCGCTGTTCGACCGCCAGACAACCCGTAAACCCCAGCTCACCGATGCCGGTCGCACCGTACTGGCCGAAGCCCGGACCATCGCCAACGGGGTTCATGGACTACGTGCCAAAGTGAAGGGCCTGCTTCAGGGGCTCGAAGCCGAAGTGCACGTGGTGCTCGATGTCATGCTGCCCCCCGAGCGTGTGGTCGACGCACTCAAATCCTTTCGCGAAGAGTTTCCGACCGTTGCCCTGCACTTGCACATGGAAGCCCTCGGCGCCGTCACTGAGCGTGTGGTCAACCGTGGTGCGATCATCGGTGTCAGCGGCCCCATGAACGAGGGCATCGACGGTATCGAGAGAATGGGGGTCGGCAGTGTCGAGTTGATTCCCGTGGCGGCCCCGAATCATCCGCTGGCTTCAAACGACGCGAATGTTCCGGGTGCCGGGCGAGAGCACACGCAACTGGTGCTGTCCGATCGCTCGCTTTTGACCAAGGACAAGGATTTCGCCGTGCTCAGCAACCGCACCTGGCGCCTGGCGGACCTTGGCGCCAAACACATGCTGCTGCGTGAAGGCATCGGTTGGGGGAACATGCCAGCCCCGATGGTCCGGGAAGACCTGGAGAGCGGCCGACTCGTTCAGTTGAACATACCGGAATACAAAAGCGGAATTTACCCCTTCGACGTGATCTACCGCACGGATTTGCCGCCGGGGCCGGCTGCGAGGTGGTTGATTGAGCGCTTCGGTCAACAAAGCTCCGCTCAGGAGACATCCCTTTGAACCTGGAAACAGAATGCCGCTCGAGCCGCCCGCGATGAAAATCGGCGTCATTTCCGACACTCACGGCTTGCTCCGCCCCGAGGCCATTGCCGCCCTGCAAGGCTGTGATCGCATCCTTCACGCGGGCGACATCGGCAGCGCGATGATCCTCGAACAATTGGCCGCAATCGCGCCGGTGGATGCGGTGCGTGGCAACAATGACCTGGACGCCACCTGGGCCAGGGAGTTACCCGATTGTCTGCGCCTGGAGCTCAATGGCTGGGCGGTTCTGCTGGTGCATGACATCGCCGACGTGGCGCTCAATCTTGATGACGGGATCAAGCTGGTGATCACCGGTCACTCGCACAAACCCTGCATCGACTGGCGCGGTGAACGGCTGTTCCTGAATCCAGGCAGCGCCGGGCGCCGACGTTTCAAATTGCCTGTCACTCTGGCGGTGCTGGAAGTGGTTGCCCAGTCAATCGAACCGCGGCTGGTGTCGCTGCTCGACTGATTCGCCTTCAACCGTTCGATTCACGACTCGTCGGCAACCACCCTCACTCTGTGGCAGTCGGACGGTCCAAGTTTTTGGCCGCTCGCGGAGCGAACTTCCATCGGCATCAGGGACTGGCCGTACGCATTGTCCAGCAACACCGAACGCGTCTCTTCCCGCGTGAACTGAAACCGTTCTCCCCACTGCCTCATACTGACCACCACAGGAAAGATCTCCCGTCCTTTCTCTGTAAGGACGTATTCCTTGTAGGCACTTCCATCCGACGCAGGTTGAACGTCGAACACACCGACCTCAACCAGCGTCTTCAGGCGTGATGCCAGAATGTTCTTGGCCACCCCCAGGCTTTTCTGAAATTCGCTGAATCGGCGAATGCCGTCGAATGCGTCGCGAATGATCATGAGCGACCAACGATCCCCAATGGCTTCCAGTGTTCGTGCCACCGGGCATTCGCTGTTTTGCGAGGTAGGGTCTACGACCATCGTGTTTACCTTTCGGATAAGGACTGCCAGGTCTGTCACCTGGCCTTGAGCAATGTGGTTGCAATATGAAACCTGATTCGATAACAATGAATCAAGTTGCTAATTGAAACCAGTTTAGCGCCACGGAGGCTCACGTGAAAGCAGATACCGATTCAGCCACCCATCCTTTCGTCGCGCAGGCTTCGGGGCTTTCTGCGCAGCTCACGTTTCTGTTTTCGGTCACCTGCGCGCTCGCCGTCGCCAACGTCTACTTCGCCCAACCCTTGCTCGACTCAATGGCCCGGAGCCTGGATGTTGCCCCATCCATGATCGGGTTTGTGGTGACGGCGACTCAAGCCGGTTACGCGCTGGGTTTGCTGTTCATCGTCCCTCTGGGCGACTTGTTGAACCGTAAAGGGCTGATTCTGACGCAAATGCTGCTGTCTGCGATTGCGCTGGCGGGAGTCGGTGCCGCGCAGCAATGGCTGACCCTGTTGGGCGCCATGATTGCTGTGGGTTTGCTGGCCGTGATGGTTCAAGTGCTGGTGGCCTGCACCGCCGCGCTGGCAACGCCGTCACAACGTGGCCAGGCCGTGGGGACCGTCACCAGCGGCATTGTCCTGGGCATTCTTCTGGCGCGGTTCACCTCCGGGCTGATCGCCGATCTGGCGGGCTGGCGCGCCGTGTATTTCGTTTCTTCGGGATTGATGCTGACCCTCGCGGCGGTGTTCTGGAAAGTCTTGCCTCCCGCAGTGACGCCATGCAGTCGATACACCTACCCTGCACTCATCCGCTCGGTCTTCACGTTGTTCATGACCGAGCCGGTGTTGCGAACCAGAGGGCTGCTGGCCTTGCTGATCTTTGCCGCTTTTTCCGTGCTGTGGACATCCATGGTGCTGCCGTTGAGCGCCCCACCGCTGTCGCTTTCACACACGGTCATCGGCCTGTTCGGCCTGGCTGGCATCGCCGGCGCGCTTGCTGCCAGAAGATCCGGACGCTGGGCCGACCAGGGGCTGGGGCAACGGGTCACCGGCATTTCGCTGGCGATCCTGACGCTGTCCTGGCTGCCTATCGCCTTTGCACCGTCGTCACTGATCGCGCTGGTTGGCGGAGTGGTCTTGCTCGACTTCGCGGTGCAAGCCGTACACGTCACCAACCAGAGCCTGATTTTTGCGGCGCGACCCGACGCCCAAAGTCGCATGGTCGGCGCCTACATGTGCTTTTACTCGGCGGGCAGCGCACTAGGTGCCGCCGCCGCGACCCAGGTGTATGCGTTATGGGGCTGGGTTGCCGTCAGCCTGTTGGGTGCCTTGATCAGTGCAGCGGCCTTCGTGCTGTGGTTTTGTCAGCAACCCCGGGGACCGAGCAGTGAACTGGCCAACAGTGCCTTCAAGGCCATCGGCTTGGCAAAATGATAACCCTGGGCCTGCCCTGCCCCTATTTCACGCAGCAACTCCAGCGTCGCTTGATCCTCGACGCCTTCGGCCACCACACTCAGGTCCAGCGATTCGGCCATCCGTACTATGGCCCGGACGATCGCGCGACTGCGGGGGCTGGTGGTCAGTTCGAAGATGAATGACTTGTCGATTTTCAAGCCGCTGAAACGGTACTGATGCACATAGCTCAAGGATGAAAACCCTGCGCCGAAGTCATCGAGCACCACCGTCATGCCGTTGTCGGCCAGTTGCTGCATGGTCTGGCGGGCAATCGCCGGTTCGGCTACCAGTGCCCCTTCGGTCAGCTCCAGGCAGATTCGCGATGGCGAGACCCGGTGCTGCGCCAACAGTGCCAGCACCTCGGCGGCAAAATCCGGACGCGTCATGCTGTAGCTCGAGCAATTGACGTGCACCGGCGGCCAGTCGGCGTGTTCGGGCTGTGCGAGGATCGTGGCAATGCTGGTGAGCATGTACAGGTCCAGTCGACCGATCAGGCGCAAACCCTCGACATCCGGCAGGAACTCGCCCGGTGCGATCACCCGGCCGCCCGGCTGGTGCCAGCGGATCAGCGCTTCAAGGGCCAACAGTTCGCCGGTTTCGACGCTGACGATCGGCTGGAAATACGGCAGCAGTTCGTCGGTGCGTTTGAGTGCATTGCGCAAGGCCCCTTCTCGCTCGACCTGGTCCGAGACTTCACGGCGCACTTCCTGGTTGAACACCGCGTAGCTGTCGCGTCCGGCACTCTTGACCCGGTACATCGCCGCATCGGCATCGCGCAGCAAGTCGGCGGGTTCGTGATGAAACTGACTGTCGGCGCTGACGATACCGATACTGCAGGACGAAAAAACTTCATGGCCATTGATGAAGAACGGCAGATCGAATGCCACCAGGATCCGTTCGGCGATTTCTATCACCACCTCCAGCGACGCCTCGGGAGCCAGCACCGAAAACTCGTCGCCTCCCAGGCGCGCCAGCATGTCGGTGCCGCGCAGGCAACCGCGCAAACGGTGGGCGGCCTGCATCAACAGCAGATCGCCAAAATGGTGGCCGAGGCTGTCGTTGACCATCTTGAAACGGTCGAGGTCGATGAACATCACCGCCAGGTGCCCGCCTTCTCTGCCGAACCGTGACCAGGCCAGGTTGAGGCGCTGCTGCAGATAGGTGCGATTGGGCAGCCCGGTCAGCGCATCGTGGGAGTTTTCGTGCTGCAACTTGGCATTGGCATGATCGAGTTCGCGGGTGCGGCTCTGCACCCGGGCTTCGAGCTTGAGGTTGGCGACGTGGATCGCTTCGGCGGCCGTGCGTCGCGATAGCGCGGTGTCTATGTGCCGTGACACGAATGTCAGCAGTTCCTGGTCACGCAGGGTATAGCGCACCTGCGAGGTATAGCTCTGCACCGCCAGCACACCACGTACCGCGTCGTCTTCGAACAAGGGTATGCCCAGCCAGGAGAAGGAACGCACGGACTCCTGGGCAATTTCGATTTCACCCTGCGCGGACAATCGCTCAGCTTCACCGACGTCAATCAGGCAAGGGCGGCGCTGACGGATGACGTACTCGGTCAAGCCCCGGCGCCCTCGGCGTGCCGCCGGGCAAGTGGTCTGGCGTTCATCCACGTAATAGGGAAACGTCACTTCGCCGGTCGAGACGTCAAAGAGCGCAATGTAGAAGTTCTGCGCGAACAGCAGATCACCGACGATGCCATGCAGGGTCTGGAACAACTCGGTCATGTCACCCGGCTGGCTCGACAGTTCGGCAATCTGGAACAGCGCGCTTTGCAGATGTTCGGCGCGCTCCCGGTCTGCGACCTCCTGGCGCAATGCGTCGTTGACTGCCGAAAGCTCCAGGGTGCGACGCAACACCGTTTCTTCCAGGTCCTCCCGGTGCAGAATCCGGTCCAGCGCCATGGCCACGTGGCGTGCGACCACCAGGAACAGCGCGCGGTCTTCGGCGCTGTAGATGCGAGAAACGTCGTAGACCTGCATCGCCAGCATGCCAAACACCTCGTCCGAGGCATTTTTCAACGGCGCGCCCATCCAGAACTCGGGACGATCACCCACGCAGTGGAAACGGTTCTCGGCCTGGGCCGCGAGAATACCGGCGGCATCGATCAGCAACGGCTGGCCGGAGGTCAACACCTGGCCCGTCAGCGACAGGCGCGAAGGATCAAGGTATTCGTAGTTTTCGGATTCCAGGGCATCAACGTCGATGATGTCGACGTAATACGGGTAGTCGATCTTGCCAGTGTGCGGGTTATACAACGCGAGATAGAAGTTCTCGGCGTCGATCAGACTGGCCAGCAGCCGGTGAGCCCCCACCAGAAACTCTGACCGGTCACGGGTCGAGCTGGCCAGATAGGTGATTTCATACAGCACACGCTGAGTGATCTGCGCACGGGCCAGGGTATTGGTCTGTAGCTCAATGCCCAGGCGCTGGGCAAGTTCAGCAAGCGCCGGTTCCGCGGCATCGGCGGCTGGCGCGAGCAGCCAACCCAGCTCACTTTCGCCCCTGCCGGTGGGCCAGCGGTGCAGGTTCGAAGCCAGGCAAAAGGCTTCAAACTCATCATTCGCAACGCTTAAAGGCCAATGTACCCGTGGGTCTCCCTGGCCAACCCGATGCAACTGTTCACCGGCGCGGTAAAACGCCCAAGCGGTGGTATGGGCCCAGTTGCGCGCCGAGTCCAGCAGTTGTCCGATCCTGTCGTCGTTGCCGGCGCAAACCCTGCCGACAGTATCCGGCTTCCCTGGGGAGTGAAATGCGGCAACTGCGTCATTGCTCGATTGCCGCGGGGAGCCGGTCAGTGTACGAAAACTCATCAGCGCTCCCTGAGCCAAAACTGCTGAAACTCACTGGCTGATTGCTTGCAATGTGCCATTTGGCTTTCCGTTTAAAGCTTATGGCGGTTTTTTTCAATGATTTTGTTCACTTTAGTGCCAGGTATGAGACGGGCTGCAAATTATTCGCTGTGTTGTCCAGACCTGGCGTCTATCACTCGAAGCTAACGTATCAGTCGTCGTTGTCATCGCGATCACGGTAGCGACGGTGGTCGCGATCATAGTCACGACGATCATAGTCACGGTCATAACCTCGATCATCGTCCCCTCTCTGGTCGTAACCACGTCGATGGTCATGATCGTGATATCGGCCGTACCGTTCTCCGTCATCCCAATGCGGGCCGCAGCCTCCCAACAAGACGGCGCTGGAAATGGCCACGATCAAGATTGCTGCGCGATTCATAAGAACGTCCTAAACGTTGGAAGTATGGAAGGGTCATGGCTATGACCATTCAGTAACCCGATGATTCCTTTGAGAAATACAATCAAGTGATGGTCGCTCTCCCCATCGGGTGCGCGCCGAGGCAACTCAGGCCTGTCATCAATAGCCAAGGGGCTGTCGTCAAATGAAAAGCGCCCCTGATACGGGGGCTATCTAATGGCAGAACTGAAAAGGTCTCTGGCGATGAGTCGACGTAAGCGACGCTGCGCCTGAGTCACGAGTTGCCTGGTACGCCAGGCAGGAGAATAACAATATGAAATTCGTGAAAAGTCTTCTGGCTGCTGTCCCCCTCATGGCGCTGGCCATCGATGCCCAAGCCTATGTATCGAACCAGGAAGCCACCCGGCTGGGCACCAGCCTGACGTGGGTGGGAGCCGAAAAGGCCGGTAATGCCGATGGTTCCATACCGCCCTACAACGGCGGCCTGACCACGGCCCCCTCCAGCTTCAAGACCGGCGACAGCATGCGGCCGGACCCCTTTGCGGGCGAAAAACCGTTGCTGGTGATCAACGGCAGGAACGTCGACGCGTACAAAAGCATGCTGACCGCCACCACGGTGGCATTAGCCAAGCGCTACCCCGACTTTCGCATCGACGTCTACCCGACCCACCGCACGGCATCGCTGCCACAGGCGATACTGGACAACAGCCGCAAAAATGCCACCAATGCCAGGTCCCTCAACGGCGGGATCGCCATCGACAATGTGATGCCCGGGGTGCCTTTCCCGATCCCGCAGTCCGGCGCCGAAGCGATGTGGAATTTCCTGCTGCGCTACCAGGGCGTCAACATCCATTCCAAGTACGACTCCTGGAGCGTCGACACGGCGGGCGTACCGAGCCTGGCGGTCACCGGCGAAGCATTCATCTCCTTCCCGATCTACGAGAACCTGTCGAAGCCGTTCAACAGCTCCGACATCTACTATCAGTTGAAACTGTCCTATACCGGACCTGCGCGCCGAGCCGGCGAGTCGATCATGCTCAAGAACGCCACCAACCCGACGCAGTTCCCTGGCCGCGCCTGGCAGTACATGCCTGCCCAGCGCCGCGTCAAACAGATCTCGATCCTGGCCTACGACACCCCCAACCCCGGTACTGCCCGTGCGCTGGAACTGTACGACTGGACACTGGTGGGCAAGCAGGAAATGATCGTGCCCTACAACACGTACAAACTCACCTACGCCCGCGCCGCCAAGTCGCTGACCACGCCCAACTTCGTTGCCCCGGACTTCGTACGCTGGGAAAAGCACCGGGTCTACGTCGTGGAGGGCAACCTCAAGCCCGGGGCGAAGCACATCTACCAGAAGCGTCGCTTTTACCTGGATGAAGACACTTGGGCCGCGGTGGCCTCCGATCAGTACGACACCCGTGGCCAGCTGTACCGTGGCTCCTTCGCGTTCTTCAGCCAGAGCTACGACCAGCAGGTCCCGGACGCCACCCCTTTCATGACTTACGACCTGTCCAAAGGCACCTACAACATCAACGGCGTGGTGGGCCCGCATGGCGGCATCCGCTACATCGAGCCGCTATCGACGGCGCAGTGGGTGCCTGAGTCCATGGCGGGTGCCGGTATCCGCTAGGTCTGCCGTGATGCAACGCATCGATGATGCATGACCGATACAAGACAAAGCCCCGGGTTCTAAAGAACCAGGGGCTTGAGTTTTCGAGTGGTGCGCGAGCTACAAAGATCAGCTCTCAGCGCAAATGACTGGGGCATGACTGGATTCAGTCGCCAGCTTCAATCGGTCGGCTTTACAAATGTATTTAGGTTTGCTTTTCGGTGCCAGTTTGGCACTGGCCTTTTTGGCCTTTGCCTTGAACAGCTGCTTCAGTTTTTTTTGACGGTTCATGTTGTTCTACTCAGCCAGTAATTTTTGAATGATACCAGCTAAATTTACTGGCCCGATTCAACGTTGGTGTTCCACGATCCTGAGCCAGGGCCAACGAGCCTGATAACTTTTCGCCTTCTGATCGAACAGCTCCGGCTTCGGATTCCTTGGATTGATTCGAAGCAGCCCGCGCTCTATGTCGGCCAGGCCGTTGGGCGCATAGACCTCGCCAGTTTCGATATCCAGGCCTATGCAGGTGCCGGCAACCAGGTAGCGGTCAATCCCGTCTTTTGCCGACTGTAGCCTTGGATAGTCCCCGCCAAAGCGCTGGCCGTACCATAGGTGGACGCGAGCCTGATTCTTGAACTCAATGTTCACGTCGAGGTCGCGGAACAGACGCTGACCTGATTGGATGACCTCATTCTCGGCTTCCCACGACAGGTCATCATCGAAGTAAAAGACGTCGTAATCCTTCACGCCCCACTCCGGCGGGCGCTGTGCCTGATGATTCCAGACGGCCTGGAACAGGCAACCGGCCGTGAGCATGCACTGGTTCAAACCGAGCTCAGGCAAGCGAGCGGAAATTTCTGCGTTTACCGGATTGGCCATTGCGATCCTGAGCAGGCTTTCGGCAGTCAATGTCATCTTCATCCCTTCTGATTGATCTGATCCCTGCGACCGACAATACCCTCAACGCTTTTCAAATTTACGAAAAAATCGCCCTTTTCTCTCCCTCGGCCAATCTGGCGCGAATCCTGCCTGACTCAACGGCATGAAGTCGGTACTGACTATGTGGATGACACTTTTGAAGTGAGCCACCTCAGGGCCAGCCCCGATAATCGATAGCTTACTGACGAACTGTCGAGGTCAAGCATGACGAGCGCAACTATGGAACAAGTCAGCCCACAAACGCTGAGAAGAGTGATTGTGGCCGCCGGGATCGGCAATTTCGTCGAGTGGTTCGACTTTGCCGTCTACGGCTTTTTGGCCACGACCATCGCCCAACAATTCTTCCCCAGCGGCGATGCCAGTGCCGCGCTGCTCAAGACCTTTGCGGTGTTCGCCGTGGCCTTTGCGTTTCGGCCCCTTGGCGGGATTTTCTTCGGCATGCTGGGCGACCGGATCGGCCGCAAGCGCACCCTCGCGATGACCATCCTGCTGATGGCCGGTGCCACGACCTTGATCGGTCTGCTGCCCACGTATGCGGCGATCGGGGTCATGGCGCCGATTCTTCTGTCCCTAATCCGTTGCGCCCAGGGCTTTTCCGCCGGGGGGGAATACGCAGGTGCCTGTGCCTACCTGATGGAGCATGCACCGAGTGATAAACGCGCCTGGTATGGCAGCTTCATTCCGGTGTCGACATTTTCCGCCTTCGCCGCGGCCGCCGTGGTGGCCTACGCGCTCGAGGCTTCATTGTCGGCCGAAGCAATGGGGAGCTGGGGTTGGCGCCTGCCGTTCCTGATTGCCGCGCCCCTGGGCCTGGTGGGGCTTTACCTGCGCTGGAAGCTCGATGAGACACCGGCATTCCAGGCGGTGACTCAGGAACACGCTGTCGCACACTCTCCTCTCAAGGAAACTTTGCGCAACCATGGTGCGGCGATCTGTTGCCTGGGCGCTTTTGTGTCACTCACGGCACTCTCGTTTTATATGTTCACCACCTACTTCGCGACCTACCTGCAAGTCGCCGGTGGCCTGAGTCGCGCCACAGCCTTGCTGGTGTCACTGATTGCATTGCTGTTCGCTGCGGCGATCTGCCCGCTGGCCGGGCTGTATTCGGACCGGGTCGGGCGTCGGATCACGGTAATGACCGCTTGCGCGCTGTTGATCGTGGTCGTGTATCCATCGTTCCTGATGGCCAGCTCCGGTTCGTTCGCCGCGTCCATCGTCGGCGTCATGCTCCTGGCGATTGGCGCGGTGTTGTGTGGCGTGGTCACCGCGGCCTTGCTCTCGGAAACCTTCCCTACCCGTACTCGGTACACCGCCTCGGCGATTACCTACAACATGGCGTACACCCTGTTCGGCGGCACCGCGCCGCTGGTAGCGACGTGGCTGATCAGCACCACCGGCAGCAACCTGTCGCCGGCGTTCTATCTGATCGCGATTGCATTGCTCGCATTGGCGGGCGGGCTGGCATTACCGGAGACTTCAAGGATTTCCCTGCATGACGTTGCGTCGCAGGAGAAAGCCGAAGGCGTAGGCGCATCCGCCTGAAACACGAACGAGCCGGCCCGGCGAACCTTCGACCTCGGGCCGGCCTCATCATATAGCTCGACACACAGCCACTCGTCTGCTGGACCCGGTGATCATGCGCAGCGCGACTCAAAGCTGGCTACAGTCATGATTCCACTTTGATATCGCCGACTTGTCATGAAATGAAAAGAAATTGTCGTCGAATGAAGGGTCCACCGCCTCCCCCGTCCATAAATTCCTCTTCGGGCCCACGCGTTGAATCCCGCGATTTGATGCCAGGCCCAGTTGGCGCTACAACTGGGCGCCTTTGCGATTTATATGCTCAGCAAAATAATAATTCGAGGGGTCGCAGTGTATGCGTGTGAATTTACCCGTAACCGAGCATGAAAGAGTTTTCTCCACCGAACAGCGATTGATCTCCACGACCGATCTGGATAGCCGAATCACTTACTGCAATGACGCCTTTGTTGCCATCAGCGGCTTCACCTACGACGAACTGGTTGGTCAGACCCATAACCTGGTTCGACATCCCGACATGCCACCCGGGGTATTCGTGCATATGTGGCACACCATCAAGCAAGGCAAACCCTGGATGGGTATTGTTAAAAACCGCTCGAAAAATGGTGACTTCTATTGGGTCAGTGCCTACGTCACGCCCATCTATGAAAACGGACGCATGAGTGGTTACGAGTCGGTCCGCTCGGTGCCCAGCCGCGACCAGGTCCGCCGGGCATCAGCGCTCTATTCAAGGATGCGGGCCGGCAAGCCGATCGTTTCGCTGAACGCACGGATTTTCCGGCCACTGCAACAGGGTTGGCCAATATTGATGGCTGGCGGGGTTTCACTGCTGGGGAGTCAGTGGCTACCTCAAACAGCGGCACAAGGGCTCCTGGTCGCGAGCCTTGGTGTTGCCTGGTACCTGATCGAGTCCCGAAATCGCAGGGTCATCGAGCGCACCCTGGCCGAGCATCCGAAAGCCTTTTCCGATCCGTTGGTCGCACTCACCTATAGCGATAATCACGGCCCCCAGGGGCAACTGGACATGGCCATGGTCAGTGAGGAAGCGCGCCTGCAGACAGCCCTGAGCCGGCTCGTCGATGCCGGGGTCAACGTCAAGGCCAAGGCGGCGCAGTCATCCGAGCTTTCAGGTTCCCAGGCGCAGTCGCTGGATCGCCAGCGCAGTGAAACCGATCAGTCTGCCGCCGCCATTTCACAGATGGCCGCCACCATTCAGGAGGTCACGCAAAACGTCATCAGCACCGCACATGCCGCCTCGGAGGCTGACCAGTTGACCCGTGACGGCAGTGAACTGGCCCGGCAAAGCCTGAGCGCCATGAAAACCATGCACGAGGCAGTCAACGAGATTGGCCAGGCGGTCAATGCATTGGCGAGCGAAACGCAATCGATCGGCAGTGTCGTGGACGTCATCACCTCCATTGCCGAACAGACCAACCTGCTGGCGCTCAATGCCGCCATCGAGGCGGCCCGGGCCGGCGAGCAAGGACGCGGTTTTGCCGTGGTTGCCGACGAGGTGCGTTCCCTTGCACAACGCACCCGCACCTCCACCGAACAGATCCACGGCATCATCGCTTCACTGTATGTCGGTGCCGATCGCGCTGTATCTACGGCCAATCGTGGCGAGCAGATTTCCCGCGAAAGCATGCAAAGTGTCGAGGCGGTGCAGTCGGCGTTGGTCGGCATCAGCCAGGCCGTCACCCGGATAACCGGCATGAGCCAGCAGATGGCCTCGGCGTCTGAAGAACAAAGTCACGTGGCTGAAGACATCAATCAACAGATCACCCGCATTGCCCAACTGTGCGATCACAGTGCCGGGCAGGCCAAGCAAGGTGCCGCCATCAGCCAGGATCTGGAAGTCATGGCCGATTACCTGCACAGCCTGGCCGAACGTTTCAGCCGATAGCCATTGGCGCCTGTTGACCCTATTGCATTCGGGCAACAGGCCCTTTGTAGGTGTTGCGCCTGGCGCAAAGGCGAACGTTCACGGGGACAGCGCTCTGACCGCAGGCAACGGCCGTACTATAATTAATGTCTGTCAATGTCTGCGTGGCGAGCGCTCCAAAACCAACCAGGTATCCATAGCGTTCACCTGACAGGCACTGGGCAGCACAGCAAATGGGATGGACAGTACGTCTGATTACGCGAGAGAGGGTTCAGCCATGAAAATTCACTCCTTCCAGCATTACTCTCATGGTCTGGAAATGGCCGTTCACGATGCATGGATTACCGCCAAGGTGAAGTCGGCCCTGGCATTTTCCGATCCGACCCTTAGCCTGCATATCAATGTCAAAACCCATGCGGGCAAAGTGGAGTTAAGCGGTCGCGTCAACACTCATAGACAGTGTGAACAGGCCATTGGTCTGGCCCGTTCGGTTCATGGTGTCGCCGACGTCGATGCCAGCGACCTGCAGACCCATGTGTTCACGCCAGGGAGTTTTCCAGAAGCGCCCAATGCCGAAGAGAGCACTGACCGCCGACCACAATCGTCGACAAGGAAGGACGACAAATGATAATGGCAACTTTGTAGGCGCCGCGCCCCCGGTCGGGAACCGAGGGCGGAGGGAAGCTGAATGCCTGTGTACCCCAGAGTTAATCGCCCATGGTTTCGTGGACATTTGCGACTGGCTGCCTATGGCCGATTCTGTTGAGAAAGTCGGCCATGGTTTGCGCAGCAAAACGTATGCGTCCGAGATTGATATCTTTAGCCTTTAACTAATGCCCTCGAAACCTGCACAATTGCCGGCTATTTTCGCGACAGGAAGTCCGACCATGCAACGGATTGTAATTCTGGGCAATGCTGGTAGCGGCAAATCTACCCTCGCCCGCGCCCTCGGTAAGCGCCTTGGCCTGCCCGTAGTGCACTTGGACACACTGTTCTGGGAGCCCGACTGGGTCGAGCCCGACGCCGAGCAGTTCCGCGCACGGGTCAGCGAAGCGATCGCACCGACTGCCTGGATTTGCGAAGGCAATTATGCCCGGCGTACCTTCGATCTTCGCCTGCCCCGTGCCGACCTGATCATCTGGCTCGATACACCGCGACTCACCTGTTTCACCCGGGTGATCATGCGCGGCATATTGAATCGCCCTCGGTCCGACCTTGCAGCAGGTTGTAAAGAGAAGCTCGACCGAGCGTTCTTTACCTTTCTGAGCTTCGTATGGAATTTCGATCGAGGCTACCGCCCAGGTATCGAGGCGGTGCGTCTGGCCTTGGGCCTTCAGATTCCTACGGTGCACTTGCGGCATCGCCGGCAGATTGCCGTATTTCTTGATAACTTGCCCCCAATGCCCTCAAACCTGTCTTGAATAGGTGGACAGCGGCACTCGACACCTAAGATTCTATAGAGGCACCGGCTCGCGTGCCTTGCTCTCTACCCTCTTATGTTGTTCTGGCCGTCCGGCTGGGCCTGGCACGTCGGTCACTCGGACTACCCGATGATGATCGTTGGCATCTACGCCACACTTGGCGTGTTCTTGATCCTGGCCGCACGTGATCCATTAGCCAATCTGAGCCTGATCTGGTTCATCGTGTGGCCCAGCGCCATACACGGAGCAATCATGGCCGTCCAGACGGTCACCCAGCCGGGGCAAATGGGGCGATTTGGGCTTCGATGCTGTACTCATCGCCGATGGGCATACCTGCTCTGATACTCCAACGCTTAAAGCAGAGGCCATCATTGCCCACCACAATGCAACTTTGGCGGGGCCATTCTGCCGAGTCGTCCAGGCTAAGGAATGGAGTTTTTAGGACACTCCCCTGATCGACCCAAGCCAAGGGTCGATCAGACCGCTTGGGGGCCGACGCGACGGCTGATATCTTTCCCGCGCACCAGATCGCGTCCGATCGACGCTGAGCCCATCAAGGAAGATAAAAACAATGAAAATACTATTCATCGCTTCGCTAGGAATTTTATCGCTGACTCAAACTTCACTGGCCTTCGCGGATAATGCCAATGGAAAAAATCTCTATCTACAGCGATGCAGCATGTGCCACGGAACAGGTCTCAAGGCAACAGGACCACTGGCCAAAAAAAGCAATCCGCCTACGCCTGATCTGACAACGTCCGCTTTCAAAAAGCGATTGAATGATTATCCGGGCGTGATTGTCTCTTCGATAATACTTCGCCCAAATGGCGACTTGATTCCAAGAACCTTGCGTGAGAATGGAGTAAAGCTATCGCCGCACTCATGGAGCGTTAAGGATCTGCGCGATTTGAATCAATACATGAGTGGTGTGATTTCACAAAAACGATGATCTTCAAAGTGCCTGGTCCTGACGCCAGCGCTTGACTCTGCCCCTTGGGGCAACCCCTACCCTGCCTTGTCCATTTCAGGTTCCGCCGTCAGCGGATAAGGCAATCCATGAATACGTTATCGCTGGTCACCGGTGCCAATGGGCATCTGGGCAACACCCTGATCCGGGCACTGCTCGCCCGGGAGCAACAGGTGCGCGCCGGGGTCCGTGACCCGCAGCGAAGCGCAGCCCTGAACGGGCTCGACTGCCAGGTGGTACGCGCCGAACTGCAGGACCCTGACTCCCTGCGCCAAGCCCTGCAAGGGGTGGACGTGCTGTATCAAGTAGCGGCAGTGTTCAAGCACTGGGCGAGGAACCCGCAGGCCGAGATCGTCGACGTCAACGTACAAGGCACGCGCAATGTACTACGGGCCGCGGCAGAGGCCGGGGTCCGGCGCGTGGTCTATGTGAGCTCCGTGGCAGCGGTGGGACACAACGGCCAGCACCTGGATGAAAGCAGCTGGAACAACGACCAGGACAACCCGTACTACCGCTCGAAAATCCTCTCTGAACGCGCGGCCTGGGAAACCGCCCAGGCCTGTGACCTGCCGATGGTCGCAGTGTTGCCCTCGGCAATCTCGGATTTCTCGTAGCAGCGTGCAAAAAAAAACGTTTTAACCAGTCAATGATCAGGCAGTTTGGGCAGAGCGACTGTTTTCAACAGAATCGGCCAGAAGCAGTCATTCGAAGCCAAGTTCAGACCACTTTGCACGTCAACCACGCCCCCCAGAAAAGGCTGCTGAAGAAACGGGTAGCGTCTCCAAATCCGGCGTCATGCAAGAGTTTTTGAACCGCCGCCTCGGAATGTGGAGGGTCAGCACCTTGAAGGATTTTCCCAAGCTTGACCTTCACTTCATCCGCGCTGGCTCCATGCTGCCGCCACCGCTGCCCCCAAGCCGCAAGCAGTAACGGCTGGCTGGCATATGCGTATTGATTCCCCGCGACAATCAGCGGCGCACCCGGTTTTAGATGAGCTCGAATGGATCGTAAAATTTGTCGCTTGGTTTCATCTCCATCGAGATGATGGAGTACACCAATCAAGGTCGCTGCGTCGTATGACTCGTCTGCTGCCAGGTCTTCAACTTGCCCAGGATGCATGGTCGTTCTTTCAAGCAGTTTGTTTGCCTCTAATTGCTGCTTCGCAGCCTCCAACATCGGCTCGGATGGATCAACCGCCGTGAAGCGCCAACCCGGCTCAAGCTTGGCCATAGCAACAATTTCCTGCGCCGTACCGCCAGCGCCAACTACAAGTATTTTTGCCGAACTTGTATTGCCCAGGCTTGCCGCCAACATGCACGCAGCCAAGTCTTGGCAGGCGTCATATCCAGCTAGTGCAATACGGCTCTGTCGTCCGTACTCATTGGCTCGTGAGGTATCAAATTTTTCAGCTGAGTTTAGAGGGGATGATTTCAAGGCGGTTCTCCATGTCCTGAAATCAAGCTACGCCAGACACAGCAATAATAAAAATTCATTAATTTTATGTGGCGTATTCCTGCAAGGAATGCATGGAGCAAAAAATTGCTGTTTGCTTGAGCGGATTCAGCTGTTTGTCGACAGTCAACTTTGGGTCGTTTTCTGCCTCTCGCCAAAGGGCAGTATCCGTCCAATATCCGACATTTCTCCCGTGGCAAGATAGCAGGCGTTCGCATCGCGAGGACTCAGCCGACTGAGTTGAAACACGGATTCACCTTGCGTGAAAATCCATCATGACATGTCATGACCTCCCTCAAAAAATGGACTTTGACCAACAAATACGGGGTTTAAAGGACGAATGGTCGAGAGGCGTCAAGCGCGGGGAATTGCCGGGAGTTTGCAGCCACTACAGGCTTTTCAGGCGGGCGCGTTCGTCGCGGTAAAGTGAACTTCACCTTCTCGACGTGTCACATTAGGTCCCCGTCAAGCGAACTTCAGCAGAGGTACAGCCTAATGAGCATGGCCACAATTGTCAGTGCCGTGATTTCCAGTCTCGCACCAAGCGTCTTCGACCAGAACGGCCTGCAAGAGCCCGGCGCGCATGTTTCGGCCGTCGATTACCACTACGGAATGGACATCGATGTGAAGCAGGTACTGCAGCGCACCGATACATCCGACAAGACCGGCATAGTGCCGGTGACCCTGGTCTACGAAGACAGCGAGGGCGAGGTTCACAAGATTCGTTTCCTCGAATGGGGCGCAAGCCCGGCCAACCCCGCCAGCATTGTCTGATCAACTCGTCGATAGCGTTCCGGGCCTCGTCTGCCCCCCAGAAGCGGAAGTTAAACCTCATATGCACTCAGTGCGGATGATGTTTTTTGTTACCTGAAAATGGACATCATCGAATGACTAAAAGTTCATTCGAGAAACTCACCGTTATCTTGGCGGCGTCATGTCGCAAGATTAATTAATAGTAATTGCTGGATATTAATTGAAATCAGCAGCGGCAAACTCCAATCAAGCCGTGCTGAGAGTCAATTGATTCACCATTACAATCAAGAGGCAACCATGGAACTTAGTATGTTCTCTTCGTCCACCGTGGAATATGTGCGTTTGGGCGTTGTATATTTTCATCTTATCGCCTGCTGTGTGGCAATCGGACTGGTTTTGACCAGTGACATTGCAATGGTCAAGCAACTCCTGAAGGGGGATGCGTCAGGTCACCACGATGACGCGCACATGGAAAGCCTTCAAAAAACCGTATCACTTGCACTTGTAGCGCTTTGGATTACGGGCATTGGCATTGTCGGGATCGATTATGCCGGCAAAGGGATGGAGTATTTCCTCAATCCAAAATTGCAAGCCAAAATCGGCATCGTTGTGCTGTTGACCTTTAACGGTTTCCTGTTGCATAGCGCTGTATTGCCGGCGCTGAAAAAAGCCGGTTCGTTGCTCAAACTTTCCTTCAGCCTGCGCATGCTGGCGCTGTTCTCCGGCGCCCTCTCGGCCGTGTCGTGGTTCTATGCCGCCATGCTCGGTGTGGGTCGTCCGCTGGCCTGGAAGTACTCGCTGGTGGAGTTGCTGGCCGCCTATCCGGTGCTCATCGTCGGTGGATTCGGGGCGATGGTACTGCTCACTGCCTGGGCAAAAAGCAGAGACGCTCAAGCGCGCATGGAACAAGGCACCTGGTCACCAGGAAACGCTGCCCTGGCTGGATGGTGAAGCCAGGTTGAACAAGGACGTTCAGCGTCAGTAAATGAATCACGTTTTAGCTGTTATCAACATCTCATCTGAGGATACCCAAATGAAATCCATGAAAACTCTCTTCGTTATTGCCGCTCTGACCGCTTCTTCTCTGGCCATGGCCACAGGCGGCGGTGACAAGACCTTCGCACGCATGGAAGCGGCCCGGAAAGTCTCGATGGAAACCTACCAGGTCGCGCAGAAACAGAAGACTGAAGGCGCTGTCGCTGAAAGCAAGGCCAAGGCAACCGACCGCGTCAAAGGCTGACCTGTATAGCGTCCCCTCGGCTAACTGAAATGTGCGGCCTCAAGGCTCAAATGGACGCCTCGCAAATCCTCCCCTCCCCCGCGCCACTGCTCAAGCCAGGAGAGACCGTGGTCTTGTTCGACGGTGTCTGCAAGCTATGCAATGGCTGGGTGAGGTTCTTGATTCGCCATGACCGCCAGCGGCGCTTGCGGTTGGCGACGGTTCAGTCACCCGAGGGGCAGGCTTTGCTTGCGTGGGCAGGTTTGCCCGTGGATCAATTCCACACCATGCTGGTGATCCGCGATCGACGCTACTGGGAGCGTTCGCAAGCTTTTTTCGAAATCATCGCCCTGCTTCCCGCACTCTGGCGCCCTGTGAACCTGTTGCGCATCGTCCCTCGCAAGCTTCGAGATTGGGCATACGACCGCATTGCGCTTAATCGTTATCGGCTCTTCGGGAAATACGACTCCTGCCTGTTGCCGGACCCTGATCATGAACAGCGTTTTTTGAAAGCGCCCCCCCTGAGAAACTGACTATCCCTTCAGGGGCAATCCCCCCAAACAAACGCCCGACAATGCCGGGCGCCTGTACTTCAGGTCTGCACTCAGAAGCGATAGTTGGTGCTCAGCTCCAGCGTCCGTGGAGCACCGGGTGTGATCAGATCCACTGAACCATGCGCCGAAGCGTAATAGTCCTTGTCGAAAACGTTGCGCAGCCGCAGGGCCATGTCCCATTTCGGCTCGTTGTACAGCAGCGCGGCATCCACGGTTGTGTAAGCCGGCATGACCACATTGTTGTCCAGCGCGGTATAGCGATCATCGACATAGTTGGCCCCCATGCCCACACGCCAGGTTTGGGTCAGCGAACGCACCAGCCACAGGTTGGCGCTGTGGCGCGGCGTCAAGGTGGGTACCTGGCCTTCGTTGGCGACACCATTGGTAAAGCTGTTGGACTTGGTGATCTCGGCATCCAGAAAGGCGTAACCGGCATAGACCTGCCATTTGTCACTCAACTGACCGCTGGCGGTCAGCTCAAGGCCATCGGTGCGTTGCTCACCCGCAAGCACCAGCTTGGTCGGGTTCGCCGGATCGCTGGTTTTCATATTGGTGCGTTCCAGGCGGAACAGCGCCGCCGTCAACGCCAGGCGATTATCGAGCAGGTCCCACTTGCCGCCGATCTCGAAGTTGGTGGTCTCCTCTGGTTCAAGGTCCTGGTTCGTCGTACTCAGGGCGAACATCTCGGCGGAGGGTTGATAGGAACGGCTCACCGACACGTAATAGGACTGCACTTGATCAGGCTGGTAGACCAGGCCGACTCGCGGGCTCCAGGTCGTATCGGTGCGGGACAGTTCGCTGTGCGTCAGGTCATCGGCGTACTCCTGGTTGAATACGTCATAACGCACACCCAACAGAGCCTTCCACTGTGGTGCCAGTTCGATCATGTCCTGCACGTAAAAGCCGGCGGTGTCCTGGGTGTTGGTGCCCTTGGCGGTTTGCCGATTGGCCTGGAACGGCACGTCGACCAGGCCATCGCGGTACACCGGCACCCTGGCCACATTGGATTGGTTGAATACGGACTGATCCTTTACCTGGCGCCCCAGTTCCACACCATAGAGCAGGTTATGATTCATCCCGGCGAGCACGGCGCGCTGCTTGAGCTCGGTCTGGTTGAACCAGCCGTCTTCCTTGCGCTGTACGTTGCCGCGGTTCAGTTTCACCAGCAGCTCACCATTGGGCGCAGTGACGAAACGTGTCGGGCTGGAGTCAGCCAGTGTGTTGTTGCGATCCAGGTCGTAGTGGTAGTAGCGGCTGGTATTGCTCAGGGTGAAGTCGTCATTGATGCGGTAATCGACACCCGCCGTGAACGAGAACACTTCGCTGCGGGTGTAGTCATCATCCGGGTCGGCGGCACCGAAGCGCTTGTCGCGGTCCACATCGACCGGACGGTCGCCGAATGCCGGGATGCCGAAGTCGATCAGACGCTTGTCATACAGATAGGTAGCGCCCAGGTTCAGTTCCAGATCATCCGAAAGCTTGAAGTAGGCCGAAGGCGCGATGGCCTTGCGGTCGGTGTAGCCGTCATCCCGGTAGGTGTCACTGTTCTCCAGTGCGCCTGTCACACGAAAGGCCTTATCGCCGTGCTGCTGATCGGCCCAACCGGCATCGAACTGAGTGCGTTTTTCGCCCTCGCTGTCGACACTGACGCCGACCTCCTGCCTGGGTGCGAAGTTGGGTGCCTTGCTGATGCTGTTGATCAGGCCCCCCGAAGAGCCGCGGCCATAGAGCACCGCAGCCGGCCCCTTGATCACTTCCACCCGCTCGACATTGGAAAGATCCCGGAAATACAGCGCATCGTCACGAATGCCGTCGACATACATGTCGCCAATGGCACTGAATCCACGGATGGTGACCTGGTCGCGCTGTCCGTCACCATTGGACAGTCCGATACCAGGGACATTCTTCAGCACGTCCTCCATCGACCGTGCCCCCTGATCCTTGATGACGCTCTGGGGAACCACGTTGACGGTTTGCGGGATATCACGTAGCGGAGCATCGATCTTCAGTGCGCTCCTGCTCTCGGTCGGCATGTAACTCAGCTCGTTGTACTCACTGTTCACAGCGGTTGCCGGTAGGGTTAGAGCAGACTCCGTTTCTGCCTGTAGATCAGGTACAACCAGAACACCCAGCAAAGACAGAGAGGCTGGGTAAATGCGCGATCGAGCCACCATGGACACCTTTGTATGAATTATCGCGCGAATAATAACGATTATCTTTTGTAAGTAAATAAAAATCATTCCTATGCGTAAATAAGAACGATTGTTCCATTTGGTCGAGGGTGCAGGTTTTGGGGGCGCTGCTCATCCAGCCATCAGGTACGCCCGGCCGAACCGGTGACGGGCAGGTTCCCGAGCAGCTTGAGCCCGGTACTCTTCACGAACGTTTCATAGTCCATGGGTTTCTGAATACGGGTTTCTGCGTTAGGCAGCACGTAGGCCCAGGCACGTTTGGACGATGCGTCGTATACCAACTTGAACAGGCGGCTCGGCACCCAGACCTGGTTGTCTCCGATGGTCGAGTAGCCGGGATCAAAGAGCGGGCCGGTGAAGACAAACACATTGCCATCGGCGCGCTTGGCAAACTTGCGCACATCAGACTCGACCTTGCTCCAGATCTTGCGGTTGTTGGTCGGGTCTTGCGGCACCATGTTCGACAGCGCAAAGGATTGGGCCATGGCCTTGGGGCTCGGGGCATCGGCTACCGGGGATTGATGGCCACGGTCCACGGCCGGATGCTGGCTGCGGTAGTCACTCAACTCGGCGCGCCCTCCCTTGGGAATGCGTGGGTCCGGGTAGAATTGATTGGTGCGCTCCTCCCCTTTGGCATCCTGCAACTGGGCGGCATTCAGGCGCTCGACCACCACCAGCGGGGTCTTGCTGGTTTGCGAGTACAGCACCGCGAAGTTGTCGGAACACAGCGCCAGGGGTTTCATCGATGCAGGCACTGTGGCCGTGTTGATCGGTTTCGCTGCCGGGAACAGATCGGCGCAGCCATCAAACGAGGCCTGTTTCTGTTTGCTTGAATAGAGGTCCAGTGCCGCGTTCCGGCTGATCGAGCCGGAGCGGGACGTTTGCTCATGTTGCGCGGTGGGTGGCTTGAGGATGTCCAGCAGACTGCGGGCTTGTGCCCCGGACGAGAGCAAAACAAGGGCCGACAGCCCAACTGCAATTTTGCGTAGGTACATGGGTTAAATCTTCGAAAGGAATTGAGGGGTAAACGTACGGCGGGCCCGATTCACGGAACCGGGTGGAGGGCGTTACTGACTATGTGGCGGCGTTCATGCTTTCGCTGTCCTTGATCAAGTTATCGATGCGGGCCGGTGGGTACGACGGCCGAGGGTCGAGCGAGGTGTATGGACCATGACAAGATCGGTTAGTGCAATGCCGTACTCAGCAGCCCTATCATTGTGACGCTGTGGTGGATGACTTATCCAGCACCCCTCGATACCCTTTCGCACCCGGGTGCCTGACGGCAATTCAGGCCAAACCACACTTCATCCAGACGAACCAAAAATGAAATCCTCCGCAGGTTTGTTGTTGTCAGGTATCGAGCTGGACCGTGCCAGTTCCATCCCCTTGTACCGCCAACTCTACTTGCAGATTCGCAAACAGATCCTCGGTGGCAGGATTCAGGGAGGCGTGCGCCTGCCGTCCACCCGGACCCTGAGCAAGGAGCTGCAGCTGTCGCGAATCAGCATTCTCAATGCGTTCGATCAACTGATTGCCGAAGGTTTTCTGACGTCGCGGACCGGGGCCGGGACCTATGTCGGCCATGAGTGGGAAAACCGCAGTATCGATGACGATGAGCACAAGCGCCAGCCCCCTCGCCTGTCCGACTTGAGCCAGTCCATGCTGTCGTTGCGCAGCGATCATTTCCGCGGTGTTTCCTATGCCGGCTGGGCGACCGGGAGCCCTACCTCGTTCCTGCCCAGCCACTGCGCCTACGATGCGTTCCCCCAATCGGTCTGGAAGCGCCTGTTGAACCGCCACCTGCACAAACCCACCAAGGCCATGCTCGGCTATGGCGAACTACAGGGATTGCTGGCCCTGCGCGAGGCGATTGCCGAGTACGTCTTCGATGCCCGGGGCATTGATTGCAGTGCCGATCAGGTGGTCATCGTGTCCGGCGCCCAGCAAGCCTTCAACCTGCTGGGCATGCTGTTGCTCAATCCGCAGGACAGTTTCTGGATGGAGGATCCGGGGCATATCGCGGCGCGCATTGCGCTCCAGGCCCAAGGTGGCCGGGTCGTGCCGTTGCGTATCGACGAACAGGGGATCGATGTCCGGCAAGGCCTGGCTGTGTGTCCTGACGCCCGCCTGGTGTTTACCACACCTTCGCGTCAGCATCCCCTGGGCGTCACCATGAGTTATGGGCGGCGCCAGGAACTCATCGACTGGGCCGCCCAGAATCAAAGCTGGATCATCGAGGACGACTGCGACAGCGAGTTTCGCTACAACGGGCGTCCCCTGCCGGCACTCTATGCCATGGACCAATGGGCCCGGGTCATCTATGCCGGAACCTTCAGCAAGGTGCTCTTCCCCTCGCTACGACTGGGTTACGTGATACTGCCGAACGCCTTGATCGAGCCCTTCTGCACCCTGCGGGCGGTCATGGATCGCAGCCCGCCCACACTGCTCCAGGCCGTCACGGCGGACTTCATGCGCGAAGGCCACTTTCTCGGCCATATTCGTCGAATGCGCGCCCTGTACCAGGCTCGCCAGCAGGCACTGGTCGAACAGCTGCAGAAACGGCTGGGGACTTTCTTCAGGATCACGCCGGTGGAAGCCGGCATGCACCTGATCGCCTGGTTACCCGCGCATCTCGATGACGACGCCCTTGCCAGGGAACTCGGCCGGCATGACATTCATACCTATCCCCTGAGCGACTACTGCGTCGAACATGTCTTGCCGCCGGCGCTGCTGATCGGCTTTGCCAGCACCCCGGAGGACCAGGCCGAAGCGCGTGTCGAAGCGCTGGCCCAGGCCCTGGACGAAATGGGCTACCTGCAACCGGCCACTTGATCCAAGGCAAGTGGTCTTATGAATTAACTGATAATGGATCTATCGAGAGTTCCTGACTGGCGCGATAAAGGCTGCGCCGGTAGACCCGGTGTCTGAACCAGGAACGACTCGAATGAACAATAAGATCCAGGAACGATTCAACGCCTTGCTCAGCCATAAGGCTGTCGAGGCCGAGGCTCCCCCCCTACTGACCGAGGCACTGGCCCGCCAGTTGCTCGACCGACTGGCGCAACTGCGCCTGTTTGCCCATGCCTACCCCTTGCTGACCAATCTGACCCACGGTCGTGTCACCCCTGGCGACCTGCTGGACTTCGCCTATCGCCATGAACTGCAGGGCTTGAGCCTGCACCTGCTCGACGGCGAGGAAAACAGCCTGAGCCAAATGACCGTCGCGCAGCTTCAGGCGTTCGCGGCCAAGGCCAATGCCCTCGGGCTGGACGTGCATCTGGAAATCAGCAGCACCCTGAAAAAAGATGTCGACCAAGTGATCGCCATCGCCAAGGCGCTGGGTACCCGCAACATCCGTGTCTACTCACGCTACGAAGGGGCGCTGTCCCGGGTCATGGACGTGATCGAGTCAGACCTGCACTACCTCGCGCAACAGGCAGACGAGCACGACCTGTTCTTCGACTTCGAGCAGCATGAAGAACTCAAGAGCGGCGAGATCGCGCAACTGCTGAGCCGGCTGAACCACCCTCGCCTGCACGCCCTGTTCGACTTCGGCAACATGATCAATGCCTGCGAACAGCCCCTGGCGGCACTGCGCGCCCTGGCCCCGCACATACGCCAGACCCACCTCAAGGGTGTGCGCATCGTGCCTGAGCAAAACGGCTTCGGGCATTACGGCGTGCTGCAAGGCAGTAACGAAGACGACCTGCCCAGCGCACGCATGTTGTTCGAACTGCTGATGCTCGGCGAATCAACCCCGCAAGTGATCGCTTTCATTCTCGAGCAGGAAAACCACTACGTGGCCCCGGCGTTCCGCCAGCTCGACGAAGCCGCCGACCCGTTCATTGCGTACCGGGAAATGAGTGAAACAGCGCTGCCGGAAGGCTTCTCGCTGGAACGAATGCTGGCCGATGAACACCGCTGGGCCAACAACCAGGTCGCCTACATACGCGGTCTGCTGGCCGAGTTCCGCACCCTGGCCGAGTTGACCCTGGCCCATTGCGCTAACGACTGAACCTGGCGTGCCGACCAGCACTGCCTACCCAATTACGCCTGGAGAACAATAATGACATCCCAAGACAAGGCCAAATGGCTCAGATTCCTGATTCTCATCCTCGGTGGCGGCACCATCTACAAACTGGCGAATCTCAAAGACGCCTTCTACATCCCCATGCAAGAATTCATGGGGCTGTCCCACACTGAAATCGGCGTGCTGCTGAGCGCCAACGCCATCATCGCCACCGCGTTGTTCGTGGTGGGCGGCATGCTCGCCGACCGGTATGACACGCGCAAGCTGATCCCCCTCGGCCTGATCGGTACCGGCGGCCTCGGGCTCTACCTGGCGACCTTTCCGCCCTTCAGCAATCTGCTGGTGGTGTTCTGCCTGCTGGCCGTGTGTGCCGACTGCCTCTTTTGGCCTTCGCTGCTCAAAGCCATCCGCAACCTGGGCGACGATAAGGAACAGGGTCGCCTGTTCGGCCTGCTCGAAGGCGGACGTGGCGTCATCGATACCCTGGTCGCCTTCTCTGCACTGGGTGTCTTCGTCGCCATGGGCTCCGGTGAAAACGGCCTGAAGTCGGCGATCCTGTTCTACTCGGTCATCGACATTCTTGCCGGTACCCTGACCTGGCTGCTGCTCAAGAGCGGCAAAACCCAGTCGACCGTCAAGCCGAAGAACGGGTTGTCGAACCTGTTCGAAGCCATCAAGGTGCCGGGCATCTGGCTGGTCAGCCTCAACGTGTTCATGGTCTACATCGTGTACTGCGGCCTGACCTATTTCATTCCCTACCTCAAGGAAATGTACGAACTGCCCGTGGCCCTGATAGGCGCCTACGGCATCATCAACCAGTACTTCCTCAAGATCCTGGGCGGCCCTGCCGGTGGCTTCATCGCCGACAAACAGTTCAAGAGTTCCAGCCGCTATCTGAAGTGGGCATTCCTGGCGTTGTTGCCGTTGATGGGCGTCATCATGCTCATCCCGAAAAGCCCGGATTACATCTACGCAGGCATGGCGGCCACCCTCTCCTTCGCGCTGATTGTCTTTTCCATGCGCGGCGTGTTCTGGGCCCCCATGGGTGAAGTCGGCATTCCCCAGCACATCACCGGTTCAGCCTTCGGGATCGGTTGTCTGATCGGTTATGCGCCTGGCATGTTTGCCTACGTCATCTATGGCGCCATCCTTGACCACTTCCCGGGTCAACAAGGCTACAACTACGTGTTCTCGTTGATGAGCGTATTGGCCATTGTCGGGTTCATGGTGTCCAGCCTGCTGTATCAAGCGGTCCGCAAAAACGCCACGATCACTGGCAAGGTCAGCGCCGCGCAAGCCTGAAAACAGGTGGGTGTATGCGCTGCGGCGGTCACCGAAGCTTCTCGGTGACCGCCGCACTGGCACCGCCATCAAAATGCAAAACCCGCCTCCTCCAGGGCCATCAGGCAATACCAGGAGCAACGTCAGGAACGACGAATTTCCAATGTGGCGCGTAACCCTCCAGGGCTGCGGTTCTCCAGCTTGATCTGCCCACCCAAGTGATCGGCAATGGCTTTGACGATGGTCAGCCCCAACCCTGCACCCTGAGCATTTCCTCGGCTGTAGAAACGCTCGAAAAGCCGATCGCGATCCTGCTCGTTGATGCCCGGCCCTTCATCCTCGACAGACAGTTCGTAGCTATTTTCCTTTTCGACCAGCCTGACAGTGATGACTCCATGCCGGGGGGAGAAATTCGCCGCATTGGTCACCAGATTGTTCAAGGCAATATCGATCGCGGCCGGGTCGACTCGCGCAAGGCTGATGTCGTCGCTGACATCAAAAACCAATTCAAGCCCCTTGCTCAGCAACCAGGGCGTCAACTGAATCAGACTGTCGCGAACGGTGCTGGCCAGATCAATGGACGCAGGCGGTTCAGTCCCTGCTCCAGGCTCTATGCGAGCCATCGTCAGCAATTGATTGACCAGTCGACTGGTACGGTCCACGCCGGCAATCAAGAATTCGAGCGATGCGCGACGATCCTCTTCACTCCCCGCCTCCATCAGGTTTTGCGCGTGGATCCTGAGCACCGCCAGTGGTGTACGCATTTCGTGGGCGGCGTCAGCGATAAAGCGTCGCTCGCGCCCCATGACTTCCTGAATTTGCGCGAGCATGCGATTGAGGGCGGCCTGCATGGGCTCGAGTTCAGTGGGGAGTGGTGTCAATTGCAAGGGTTCGAGCGAGCCGGGCTTACGGGCTCGTAGCGTTGCAGCCATATTGACCAGCGGTTTCAATCCCCAGCCGATGGCCAGCCAGATCATGGCGGCCAGCAACAGACTCCCCAGGATATTGGGCCACAGCGTGTGGCGTACGATCCGGTCCACCAGGTCCATTCGCACGTCGTCCCGTTCACCCACCCAGATGCGCAGGTTGTTCTGCTTGTCTTCAAGCAGGAAGGCGCGCCAATGCCGGTCGTTCAGGTCGACTACATCGCTGAAGCCTGGTGTGACCGCCGGTGTGCTGAAGGACGGAGAACTGGCCGTATGCACCAGCACTTCGTTCCTGGCGTTCCACACCTGAAACGCAATCTTCGTTTCATACGGATGCCCCCCGCCCCCGGGCGTCGCCTCGTTCAGGGCCTGGTTGAAAGCCTTGTACAGATCCGCATGGTCCTTGCTCACCATGGGCATACGCATGACGCCTTGCAGCAGGCGAGCATTCTGGGCCAGCTGGGCATCATAGACTTCGGCGATTTCATGGTTGCTGTCGTGCAGATTGAACACACTGATCACGGCCACGCCGGCGAGCATCAGGCCGATGATCAGGGTCAGGGTGCGACGCCGGATCGAGGTCATCGACGCTCCTCCACCAGATAACCGATACCACGGACGGTGCGGATCAGATCGGTGGAGAACTTCTTGCGCAGGTGATGGATGTGCACTTCCAGGGTGTTGCTTTCGGCCTCCTCGTTCCAGCCGTACAGCAACTGCATCAGATGATCGCGAGTCATTACCCGGCCAGGTGGCGAGAGCAGTTCGTGGAGCAACTGGTATTCCTTGGGTGTCAGGGCCACCGGCTCGCCTTTGTAGCTGACTTGCTGTGTACCGGGATTCAGGCTGATACCGGCGTGCTCGATCAGCGATTGTCCACGCCCGGCGCTACGCCGAAGCAACGCACGTATGCGCGCCTTCAACTCTGCCAGGTCGAAAGGCTTGATCAGGTAGTCGTCGGCGCCGGCATCCAGGCCGGCGATGCGGTCTTCGGTGGCATCGCGCGCGGTCAGGATCAACACCGGCAGATTGGAACCGCTGTCCCGCAAGCGCCTCAGCACTTCAAGACCGTCCATGCGTGGCAAGCCAAGGTCGAGCACCGCCAGATCGAAGATTTCGCTGAGCAACGCGTGCAAAGCGCTATTGCCGTCCTGCAACCAGTCGACGGTATAACCTTCACGGCCGAGGGCCTGATGAATGCCCTCGCCGAGCGCCACGTCGTCCTCTATGAGTAATAAGCGCACAGGGTCTCCTGTTAGCCGTAATGCTGTTCAGTTAAGCGAATGTGGTCCTCTGTAGGAGCGAGCTCGCTCGCGATGGTCGTTAACGATAACGCGTATTAACTGGCTAAACGCGGCGCTCATGAGTCCATCGCGAGCAAGCTCGCTCCTGCATTTTCCAGCATTATCCCGTCAACCGAGTTTCTTGTTCACATCCACCAACAGTGTCTCGATCTCCTTGCGGCGCCCGGTGTCGGCGCTCTCGCGGCCAGGTCGAGGCGCAGCCAGCAAGGCTTTTTGCAGCGCTGCCCTAGCTTCGACATAACGCTTCTGACGGTAGAGGTGATCGCCCCAGAAGTACAGGCTGTCGATACCATTGGGGTTCATTTGCAATGCCAGCTTGAGTAACTGTTCGGCTTTGTCCGAATCGCCGAAACCGATGGGCCAACCCGGTACGCGGTCATAGAGTGCCCCCAGACTGGTATAGGCTGAACCTTGCAATGCCTTGGGGTCCAGTGTCAGGGCTTTTTCAAGGTCTGCCTTGGCATCCTTGACCTTGCTCAGCGCCCCAAGCCCTCCCTGGGCGCCCGCCCAGCTACTGGTGACAATGCCAGACCAGATCCAGGCCTCAGCCAGCGTTTGGCGTTCCAGCTTGAAGCTCGAAGCCTGGGCGGCCAGTTTTTCAAAAGCCGCGGTTCGTTGCCCTTCGGGCAACTCGTATTGAATATGCGCCCAGCTTTGCTGGATACCGTTGAGACGCTGCTGGTCGGCAGCATCCAGCGCCCAGACACTCTGGCTCAATGCGCCGAGCAGCAGGCAAGCGATGATCGTTTTCATGGTTCGAGATTCTCCTGGTCGGTTTTCTGGCTCAGGCGGCGGATCAGTGGCAATTGTTTGCGCAAGCCACGGTCCACCAGATGGGGCAGGAGGCTGTTCAGCCGTACAAAAAAACGCTCGGGCCAGCCCAGGTACAAGTCGCGACGTTCACCGGCAATGGCGTGAATCACCGCGGCCGCCACGGTTTGCGGATCATCGACATTGGTCTTGAGCGCATCGTTCAGTGCCTGGGCCGCCGGGCTGTTCATGCTGGTACGGGTTGCTCGCGGGGCAACGTAAAGCACACTGACCCGGGTGTCTGCCAGTTCCCGGCGCAAGGCTTCGGAGAACCCGCGCAGGGCGAACTTGGTGGCGCAGTAACTGGCGTAACCGGGGTAGCCAATGGAGCCATAGGTCGAACCGACGTTCACCACCATGGCACTGTCGGCTTGCTTGAGCAGTGGCAACATCAGTTTTGTCAGGCACATCGGCGCGCTGATGTTCACCGCGAGCATCGAATTGATCTCGCTGTCGTCCAGCTGTTCGAGCATGGCGAAATGATTGACCCCGGCGGCATTGATCAGCAGGTTGATACCGCCGATGCTCTGGGCCCGCGCCAGCACCTCGCGGCGGTCGGTGAGCAGCGTCAGGTCCGCACGGACCCAGCACAGGTTCCGGGGATAGAGCTCAAGCAGCGGCACCAAGGGTTCCCGATGTCGAGCCACGGCCAGCACCTGGGCACCACTGGCGCACAGTGCGGTGGCGATGGCCAGGCCGATGCCGCCGCTGGCACCGGTCAATACGACGCGAGCTTCAGACAGGCGCATGCAGGTTCTCCCCGTTACGCGGCAAGCCACGAAACATATCGGTGTAGAGCCGGTACACCACTTTGGAGGCATGGATGACGGCAGCCTGGTCGGCCGGGTCTTCAAGGCTGTTCATCAGTCGACGGTAGGTCTGCATATGTTCGATATCCAGCGAGCCGTGAGAGCTGAGGTAGCTGAAGGCGCTTTCCGGCAAGTCCAGGCGCTGGCGAATACTGCCGGCGGCGTGGGTGGCCAAGGCGATGCTCGTGCCTTCGAGCACATTGACCATGCCGAACAATCCCACCGGATTGTCCCTGGCGATCAGGTCGTAGAGGAAGCTGACCATCAACTCGATCGGCAATGACGGGCGCCCGTCGCGTACAGCGTCCCTGTCACCGCCGCAGGCTTGAATGTCATCGAGTACCCATTGTTCGTGGCCGTATTCGTCCTCGATGTATTCACATACCGCTTTGCGCAGCCATTCCAGACGCAATGGCAGGCGCGCACCGCAAGCCATCATCAACGGCACGGTATGGCGCACGTGGTAATAGGCCTGTGCCAGAAACGCCCGGTAACTTTCCAGGCTGACGTCGCCCAGCAGCGCATCACGAATGATCGGCAGGTTGAACAGTTCAATACGTTCTTGCTCAGTGGCTTGTTGCAGCCTGTCAAAAAAACTCATGGTGCGGATTCCTCGGAAAATGCAGATTCGCTCAGTTGCCCCCGGTAGCGCTCGACGATGGCATCACGGCGGGGCCGGCCATTGGCGGTGAGCATGCCGTTGGTGGCAGTGAAGGGTTGGTCGAGCCGGCTCCAGTGATGGACCTGGGCGTATTCGGGCAACGCCTCATTGGCCTGAGCCACGGCGGCGGCCAGTTGTTCGTCAGTGCAGTCCGGGCGATGGGGCCAGAGCAGCGCATGGTTGCGGGGCATGGCCTCGCCATGGACGAAGGCCTGGGCGACAGGCCCGCGCTGGGTCAATTCGGCTTCCACCCATTCGGGGTTTACGTTGCGACCGAAACTGGTGACGAACTGATGTTTCTTGCGTCCCTTGAGGTAGAGAAAACCTTCGGCGTCGAACTCGCCGAGATCGCCGCTGGGCCACCATTGGGCGGTGTGCGGCGCCTCTCCCAGATAGCCCAGCAAGGTTGAACCCTTGATCAGCACTTCGCCGTCGTCCGCCAGGCGAATCTCCACATGGGGCAATGGCCGTCCGACACTGCCGGGACGCCGTGCTTGCGGGCGATTGAGGCACACCACCGACGCGCACTCGGACAGCCCGTAACCTTCATAGACGGGGATGCGCAGCCGTTGAGCGCGATTCAGTAGATCTTCGCTGACCCGGGCACCGCCCACGGCGGCAAAGCGCAGGTGCTGTGGATCGAAGGCCTGCAGCTCGGCAGCATTGACCAGCATCAGCAATAACTGCGGTACCAACACCAGACTCTGGGGCGATCGGCTGGCCAGGCAACCCAACAATGTCGGCACATTCACACCACTGGCGCCCTCAATCCCCAGGGTTTTCTGGCCCGGCAGGCTCAAGGTGGCGCCGGCATACAATGCGGCGTAACAACCGATGTTCTCCAGCAAAATGGCCAGCGGGAGCAGCGCCAGGTGATGTTGCGGATCGGTGGGCTGGCTGGCCAGGTGGAGCTCGCGAGCGACCCGCAGAATGCTGTCGCCACTCAAGCACACGCCCTTGGGTGTGCCTGTGGTGCCCGATGTGAAGGTCAACTTGGCGGTGCCTTCAGGCATCCGGTTCGGGCCACTGACGGTGCGGTGCCAGAACTCGCCGCGCTTCTCATACCCGGTCGCTAGCAGTTCGTCGTCCAGTTGCGGCTCGGCAATGACGAGTTCGGCCTGGCTCTGCTCCAGGCAATGCTTGCGTTGCGCCGGACTGAAAAAAGGCGGCAAGGCCACGCAGGTCAAACCCTCGAACAACGCGGCCAGGTCCCAGAGCATGGCTTCGACGCCATTGTCCAGGGCCAGGCCGACCACCCTGACCTGTTCATCGCGCAGGCGCTGCTGGCGATAAATGACCTGGGCATACAGCGTGGCGTAGTCCACCTTCAGATGATCGCCCCACAAGGCAATGGCATTGGTTTTTTGCTCGGCATGATGACGCAGGGTCTGTTTGAAACGCTCCATTTCAGGCGACATGGCAAGACCCTTCAATAGAGGTTGGCAAGCCCAGGCGACTGAACAGGCCGATGTTGCGCAAATGGATGAAACCGGAGCGGATATTGCCGAAATGAACCCACGGCTTGCTTTCGTAGTAACTGCCCCAGGCGTGGCGGTCCTCGCCCAGACGCGCCGGGTCGGCAGCACACAGCGTCACGGGCTTCAAGCCAAGGCGATGAAAGCTGTTGACCAGCCCCAGGTTCCCGGTGAAGGCGACCCATTCCAGCCCCCCCATGGCGAGCAGGTAGGTCATCGCGATGATGCTCATCCGTGCGCTGCCGGTGTCGCTGGCAGCCAGGTTGCCTACCTCGACAATGGCTGAGCGACTTACGGTATGGTCGGCCGCGGCACTGATCAGCGGATCGATCGCCTCGTCCAGGTAACCTTCCAGAAACAGCGGCCCGGCGCTCGCCAGACGTACCCCGACCACCGCACAAAGCGCGCCGGACGCATCGCTCATGCCAAACAGCTGCGGCATGAAATGGCGAATATCGGCACCGTGGGCCTTACGAAAACGTTGCTGGATAAAGGCTTCGAATGCGCTCCGTTGCGGGGCGTCCGGCAAGGCCTTGACGAGATACATCTGCTGCGCTTCGGCCAGGCCAAAGTGCAGCGGCAACTGAACGTTCCAGTTGAAATCGGACATTGAAAATCATCTCCCCCGGATCAATTGGGGGAGAAGTATCAAAGGCATTTCTTAACGAAGTCTGAAGCTGACAAAACAATAGTCGCCGCAGGCACCGGTACAAGGAATGTCGAACGACGCTGGAGTGCTACATTCCGCCGGGCTACAACGTGTAGGAAACACCAACCTGCACGGTTCTCGGCGCCCCTGGATAGGCGTACACGTTGCCGAATGCGCCCTCTTCATAATCTTCGTCCGTCAGGTTTTTCACATCCAGGTTGAGCCTGATCCTGTCGTTCACCTTGTAGTAGCTCAGCAGGTCCACCACGGTGTAGCTGCCCATCGAAAACGCCGTGTTGGCCGTTTGCCCTGCACGCTCATCGACGTACTTGAGCCCGGTGCCAAGCCCCAGTCCCTTGAGCGCGCCATCCTGGAATTCGTAGACATTGAGCAGGCTGAAGCTGTGCTGCGGGATGTTCATCAGCCGGGTCCCGGACTGAATGACATTGTCCTTGGTCACTTCGGCATCGACATAGGCGTAACCGCCGATCACCCGCCATTGCGGGGTCAGGTTGCCGGCAATATTCAGGTCCAAACCACGGCTGCGCACCTCGCCTGCCGCCACGCTGAAGGTCGAGTCCACAGGATCGGTGGTGAGTACGTTGCGCTTTTCGATCTGGTAGATCGCCGCGTCGACACTCAACTGACTGTCCAGCGCCTCCCACTTGATACCCAGCTCATAGGACTTGCCCTTTTCCGGTTCGAACCCACCGCCCTGGCGACTGGCGCCGGCATTGGGCTTGAACGAGCGCGCCGTGTCGGCATAGATCGCCACGGTGTCGGTGAGGTCATAGGTCACCCCGACACGCGGGGTCACCGCATTGTCGCTGGCCTCCCAGCTTCTGCCGCCTGGCACAAAAGTTTGGTAGTCATGCTCGAAGCGCTCGAAACGGGCCCCGGCCAGGACTCGCAAACGCTCGGTCAAGGCGACCTGATCCTGGACGAACGCCGCGTAGGTCTTGAGGTTTTCCTTGTCGTTGGTCGGGGTGCGGGTCAAGGCTGGACGCGGCTGGCCGTACACCGGGTTGAAGATATCGATCGGGTAGGCACTCACCGCGCCGCTCGAACGCTGGATGATCGACTGGTAGTCGTAATCCTCGTACTCGACGCCGGTCAGCAGGGTGTGATCGAAACCGCCCTCGGTGAAATGGCCGGTGAGGTTGAGCTGGGTGTCTTTGTCCGTCCACTCCAGCTTGCGGTAATTGAAGTTGCGGCCCAGGGTGCGTCCGTCCGCGGCCACACCGTTGGCTTCGACCGCATTACCCTCGAGGGTCCCGTCGAGCCATTGGAATCCGCCGCCCAACGTCCAGTTATCGCTCAGCAGATGCTCGAACCGCAGTTGCGCCATGTTGTTGTCGTTGTGCAATTTGCCAGCGTCTTTTTCGCCGAAGAAGGTATCGCGCGAGGCCGTGCCGATCTGGTTTGGAAAGCGCGTCAGGCCGCGATCGAGCGGGTGATTGTTGCGCATGAAGTCGCCTTCGAAAATCACCTTGGTGTCATCGGTGGCCTGCCAGGACAGCACCGGTGTCACGCCGTAACGTTCTGTTTGGACATGATCGCGGAAGGTATCTCCGCCCTCGCCCACCACATTCAGGCGATAGGCCAGGCGCCCCTCTTCGTCCAACGGGCCGGAGGCATCCAGCGTGCCGCGCTTCATGCCCTGGTCATCGAGTTGGCTGCCCAGGGTCACCGTGGGCACGGCCAGGGGTTGTTTGGAAATGACGTTGAAGGTACCGCCCGGATCGCCTCGGCCATAGAGCATGGTCGCCGGCCCTCGCAGCACTTCCAGTCGCTCGATGGTGTTGGCATCGGGCATGTTCGGATAGCCACGGTTGATCGGAAACCCGTTGCGATAGAACTCCCCGGTGGTAAAGCCGCGCACGGTAAAGGTCGTCAGGCCCTGGCCGCCGAAATTGTTGGCCCGCCCCACCCCGCCGGCGTAATCGAGGGCGTCCTGCAACCTTGTGGCACTGATGTCCTCCACAACATCCCGGGTCACCACACTGATGGACTGGGGCGTTTCGTGGATCGACGTGTCGGTGCGCGTGGCGCTGGCCGAACGCGTCGCGCGATACCCGTCCACGGGTCCCATGGCGGTTTCAAAGTCTGCTGTGCCAACGATGTCAGTCGCTTGCAACTCCAGACTGGATTTATCGGTAGTTGCTTGCTCCGCCCAAGAGGCAGCGGAGAATGCCTGAAGCACGCAAATAGACACCAGAGTACGACGCATCTAGGAAACCTTGTGAAAATAGCCAAATGGGGCGGCATACATGCCAACAAATTGCGGCGCATGGTATACCACGTCATCACGTTTTGATACGTATTCTCATTTGTATTTTCTGAAGGTGACCTGCGTCATTTCAAATCGCCGCAGCCTCAAGCCCCGCCGGCCCCGCACACTTGCACCCGGTATTGGGGGATATACCCCGTCATTGGGGCATTCATCCTGGCTGACCCTACGCAAGCGTAAAGCCAGCGGATAATGGGGGCGTGGCGTAGAGCCACTAGTCGCTTCCTGTCAATTTTGGTGGGAAATTTGCATCGTTTTCATCCCGGCTCGGAGTCAAATGTTTTACCAGCCGGGACTGGAAGCAGTGGCTCGTAACCCAGGTACTGCCACACTCCGAGGAACACGTCAGAGGTGTTTGCGATGAAACTAGATGCCGGAAGGCTCAAACCTAGTCCATTGTCCAAAACCAGGCTGGCGCTGAGTATCTCTGCTGCCGTGATCGTGTTTGGGCTGGGTTTGTCCCAGACCCGGGCAGCCCCCCTCGACAACACCGATCCACCGCCGCCCACCGACCCATCGGCGTTCACCAACCCGCCCGCCGACACCGATGCCGCATTGCGGGACTTGCTCAAGCCGCCTCTCGCAAACGTCGGGGCCTTCGACCTGCCTAATGGTGTGGTCGGTAACCGCCGGACCCCCTTGGTCGACAATGTGCTGCCACCCGATCTGCAGCCCAGCTTCAATATCCCCACCAACGGGAACGCCAGCCCGGTGTTCGGGGTTCAACCGTTCACCCAGAAGCTTGAACTGTTCGAGGAGTTCGGCTCGAACAAACTGGATGCGACCGACCCGCCATCACCCGTTCCGTTTCCGGTTCCGACGCTGGGACCCGCACCGGCGCAAGACCCGTTGAACGTGGCGCGAAGCGGCCCGTCGCCGGCGGAACTGGATGCCTTTCTCAGGCAGCCGGCCTTGACGCCTTTCCCGACAGAGTTCTCCAATGTGTTGGACCGCAACCCCTGGAAGGCGCAGATCGAGCTTTTCCTCAATCGCCGGGTCGATTCGCCCGCAGAAGGCCGGCCACCGGGAAAAGGCTGGTCGCACCAGCGTTTCAATGAGTTTTTCCCGCGCGACGCCTTCAAGACTGTGCAAGCCGGCGCTCACGTCAACAGCGGCCTGCGTGATCGCATGCAACGGCATAACTACGCCGTGGGGGAATTTGCGCCAGGCGGGCTCTACCACAACACCAACGGCAACCCGAACAACGAGGGCACCACCAAGGGTATTCAAGTGCAGTTTCACGCCAACTTCCCTGTCCAGGACCATAATGCGTTGTGGACCTTCGACGGCACCTTTCCGCCCAAACTGCTTTTGGTACGCTATGGCCAGGCGATGCTGATGCGTCATTACGATGCCTTGCCCATTGACCCGTCCGCCAACCGGGGCTTTGGCCTGCACACTCTCACCACCCATGAACACAACGGCCACACGCCCGCGGAAAGCGACGGTTTTACCAACGCGTTCTTCTTCCCGGGCCAGTACTACGACTATCGCTGGCCGATCCAGTTGGCCGGTTACGACACCATCAACACCACCGCCGAGGACCCACGGGCAGCATTCCCGTGCGACCCCGGTGAAACCCTGTTCGTCAACGATGCAACGCCAGGCCTCAAGACGTGTAACAACGGCACCATCAAGATCCGTGGCGACTGGCGCGAAACCATGAGCAGCCACTGGTTCCACGACCACATGCTCGATTTCACCGCGCAGAATGTCTACAAGGGCAATGCGACGATGATGAACTACTACAGCGCCGTGGACCGTGGCAACGAGGCGGTTGACGACGGGGTCAATCTGCGCTTGCCCAGCGGCTCTGGGCTGGGCTGGGGTAACCGTGACTATGACGTCAACCTGATGATCACCGACAAGGCCTGGGACCAGGCCGGTCAGTTGTGGTTCAACCCCTTCAACACCGACGGTTTTCTCGGTGACCAGGTGCTGACCAACTGGGAGTACAAGCCCTTCCTGGACGTACGCGCCCGCCGCTACCGTTTCCGCATTCTCAACGGATCGGTTTCTCGCTACTTCAAGCTGGCGGTGGTGCGTCAGGTCAATGGCAATGGTGGCGAGTTTCCAGGCCTGAACGGCTCCGGAGTTTCCTATGACCGGGTGCCGTTCCACATGATTGCCAACGACGGCAATATCATGGAGCACGCGGTGCCGTTCGATGGCAGCCTGGACCTCGATGGCGACGGTGACACACAGAACCATAACGCCATCCTGCCGATACAGGGCATTTCCGAACGCTATGACATCGTCATCGACTTCGCGAAAAATGGCATCAGCCCGGGCGACAGGATTTTCTTCGTCAACATCGAAGAACATCAAAACGGCAAGCGTCCCGAACGCGACATTCCATTGGCCGATGTCCTCTCCGGGAACTACCTGCCCGTTGTCAGGCAAACCAGCCAGGGGCCACAGTGGGTCAACGGTGATCCGGGCGTGGGCCTGTTCCTGCAACTGAACGTCCAGCCTTACACCGGCCAGGATGTCAGCATGAACCCGGTCGACTTCGAGCCCGCCAAGCCCGGCAAGCCCGAGGGCAAGGTCATGATCCCCCTGCCCTTGCACCGTGATGACCCCGCCGATATCGCCCGGCTTGCCCAGGCGCGGCACCGCACCTTTATCTTTGGCCGCTCCAACGGCACGGATTTTACACCCTGGACGATCAAGACCGATGGCGGCCAAGGCTTCAACATGGACCCGCGGCGGATTTCAGCCGCGCCGCAATTGGCCACTGGCCCGACACCGGCGGGGTTCAAGGGCGAAGGCACGCTGGAAGTCTGGAAGATCCAGAACGGCGGCAATGGCTGGAGTCACCCGGTGCATGTGCATTTCGAGGAAGGCATCATTCTCACTCGAGGTGGCAAACCACCGCCCGAATGGGAAAAAGGCGCGCGCAAGGATATCTACAATATAGGCCGCCATCCCGAGAGTCTCGACAATGTGGAAATAGCCTTACACATCCGTGAGTTTGCCGGTACCTACATGGAACACTGCCACAACACCCAGCATGAGGACACGGCGATGCTGCTGCGCTGGGACTCCGAGCACCCGGGCCAGATCCAATTGATGCCCACACCCTTGCCCAGCTGGGACGGCGTGAAATTCGTGAACTCGGTTGCGCTACCGACATTCCGTACGGGAGATGGTGTCGGGCCACAGGTCGGGGGTCAACGATAACCAGGAAGATAGCAGCGGCAGTGGAGACAGCGGAGACAGCGGAGACAAAGGCTAGCGTCGTCTGTCGAACGGCTGGTCATGTCGTCAGCAAACGCAAAGAACCGGCTGCATGATCGTTTCAATCCCATAGCCGACTGTCATCACGGTCGGCTATGGGGCGGTAGCTGCCCCTCGTCAGAGGCAGAAACCGGTCGATTCTGTTGAAAAAGTCTGATTTTCAGCCGGCCTGAACTCAGGTACGACCACCACCGGAGAACCTACTCACCACATTGAGTGGTTTTTCGGCCCTTCGTTGATCTTTGCTGCTTTGTTAGTGGGTTAATTTGGGGGTTTTACTTCGTGCAGGCGCACCTATCCCGTGAGCGGCGGCCCTTGAGAGGTAAATTTGGCCAGCCGTCGCAGGTTCTGCACTGCGGCGGCCAGGGTGAATTCATCAGTCGCACCACTCATGCCACGTAGGCGCAAGCGATCCAGTTTCAGGATGCGCTTGAGGTGGGCAAACAGCATTTCGACCTTCTTGCGTTCGTGGCGAGAGCACACGTACTCCGGCGTTGCGGCAATGCGTCGAGCCACGTCACGCGCGGCTTCATGGACGCTGCGGACGATCTTGCGAATCGAAGTGTTCGGGCAGCACTTGGCTTTCATCGGACAGGCAGCGCAGTCAGTCTGTCGGGATCGGAAGATGATGGTGTTGGCTTTGGTGACGTGCGAACGCTCGTTCTTGAAGGCTCGCCATTCGCTGCGTAATACGTTGCCGGCTGGGCAGCGGTACTCTTCGGTCTCTTCATTCCAATGGAAGTCGTTACTCGAAAAGCTGCCGTTCTTGCGCTCAGTTTTGTCCCACACTGGCACATGCGGCTCGATGTCTTTTTCCTCCACCATCCAGGCCAGCATCGGCGCGGTTCCGTAAGCGGTGTCGCCAATCAGGCGTTCCGGCTTGATGTCGAACTGCGCTTCGACCCGATCGATCATGGTCTTGGTGCTCTCGACTTCTGCGGTTCGATGAGCCGGTGTGGGTTCCACATCCATGATCACGCCATGCTCGGTATCGATCAGATAATTCGTGGAGTAAGCGTAGAAAGCTGGGCCGCCTGGAGCAGCGGTCCAGCGGGCCTGAGGATCCGTCAGCGACAGGCGCTTCGGTAGCGTTTCGGCCAGAGCCTCTTCATCGAGGGCTTCAAGGTACTCACGCACGGCGCGGGTGCTCAGGGTCGGATCGCTCCAGTTGACCGGTTCATCACCTGGTACGCCGCGCTGCCGACTCGCATCCGCTTTGATAATGCTGGCGTCCACGGCAAATCCTTCGCCTTTAACCAGTCCGGCGTCCATACAGCGACGCAGCACTTCATTGAACAACCACCGAAACAGATCGCTGTCCCGAAAACGGCCGTGTCGATTTTTGGAAAAGGTCGAGTGATTAGGGACTTCATCCTCAAGGCTCAACCGGCAGAACCAGCGATACGCCAGGTTCAAATGGACCTCTTCGCACAATCTCCGCTCCGAGCGAATGCCGTAGCAGTAGCCCACAATCAGCATGCGGATCATCAGTTCAGGATCAATCGACGGACGCCCAATCGGGCTATAGAAATCGGCAAGATAATGGCGCAGGTCGCTCAGATCGAGACACTGATCAATGCTGCGCAGAAGGTGATTGGCTGGGATGTGATCTTCAAGGTTGAACGAGTAAAACAGTCGATCCTGCCCACTCGATAACTGTCCCATCATGCTGTGTGCTTCCCTGCTGGCCAATGCAGAGATTTTGCCGCAGGCCAGACAGAGGAGCTACTTTTTCAACAGAATCGGTCAGTAGCGGTCAGTCGCTCAAAACACTTAAAAACCACTGATTGCTAAAGTAATCAGGATCCGAAAATAGCTCACTCGGTCGAAGGGACGGATGCTTTGCTGCCCAAGCGGATCAGTTCATTGGAGAAACACAGGCCGACGATGATCAGTGCCGCTCCCGCGTACAGGCTTTCGCGCGGTACTTCATTGAGCGCCACAAACGCCAGCAGCGCGGCGAACAGTGGCTCGGTCAGCTCCAGCGCCTGCACTTGGGATGGCTTGAGATACTCGATGGCCTTGGTGGTGCAGAAAAAGCCCAGGATTGTCGGCAGCGTGGCCAGCGCCAGCAGCGCGGCGATCGCCAGCGGCGATAGCTCGCCCATCGCGAAACCATCGGCCGCAGCCGGCATCAGCAGGTACAGGCTGCCAAAGAACAACAATTGTCGGGTGAAGTGCAGCCCCCCCGACACCCCCATACGCTTCATGGCAACCGAAAAGGCCCCATAGCCGCAGCCGGCCATGGAGGCGAGCGCAGCACCTTGCAGGGTAAAGCCCTGCTGCAGGTCGCCGCCGAAGATCACCGAGATCCCCGCGATAGCCAGTGCGGCGCCCACGGTAGCGTTCGCGGTGATGGCATCCTTGAGGAAAATGCGCCCCAGAATGATCGAGGAAATTGAGGCACTGGCCATCAGCACCACCACCACACCTGCTGCAGCGTAGTGTCGATAGGCGGACGTTTCGAAATGGAACAGCACAAAGATGCCAAGGAATGCGCAGATAGCCGCCTGAGTCCACTTGGTCGACGCCGCCGGGCGCTTGAGGAAAAACAGTAAGATCGAGAGAAGCACGCAACCCAGTACGGTCTTGATGACGGCGACACTGCTAGCGGTGAAACCATTACTCATGAGTACTTTGCTGAGTACACCGATCGTTGCGTTCAGTGCCGCAGCGGAGAGTGCAAATATGACGCCTTTGCTGAAAGTAGATTGCATGGATGACGATCCCTGTCGCTGATTTGTCGTTCGATGGAATGCCGCCCCACATCGACGGCGCAAAGTTCGAGGATACGAAGATCCCACCAACCCCGGTATTTATTCTGGCATAAGCGCTGGATCGCCCAGTAGTCCGCTATTCGCTTTCGTGTCGCCGCCAAGGGCGAAGTCAGCGGGCCTTGCCCTTGGCTATGCAATATGAGTTGACGAACGCTGCGGTGTGCTGCAAAGACTGGCGTATATCCGGTTTGGCTATTCCATGCCTGTTGGCAAATTGCTCGACCGCTGCTGTATCAAAACGAGTGGTCTGGATAAAGTCCAAGGCTTCGGGTTTTGTATTCAAAAACCACGCGACGGGAGGAATACTCAGTAGTAATTTCAGCAATCGGAGTGAAATGTGATGCTTGGGAGACTTTAAGCCCAAAGGTTGTGCCACCTGTATCAGGAGTTCTCGCAAGTTGGGAGTCTGGTCATCAAGCGCCAGCAGTTCCTGGCCCACCATGGCAGGATCAAAAGCACAAACTGCCACCAGTTCAACCAGATAATCCACGGTGACCAATGGCAGCCAGTGCTCGGCGGTACCGGGCACCGCAGTCAGCTTTCCCTGTACAAGGTTGCGTATCAGCTCCACCAGTGGCTGACCGTCAAGGATATGCCCCGTGCGGCTGTGGCCGCAAACCGTCGCGGGGTGGACAACGGTAATCTCCCCGCCCTTGGCGGACATGACCTCCAGGGTCGCAAAATGCGCCTCCAGCTTGCTCCCCTCGTAACCACCGACATGCCGGTAGACGGCAGGCCAATTCGTCAGCTCCGGATAACGAGGATCAATCCCGATGCGTTGCAGATGTTCATGATTTTTCAGCATGTAGCCGCCGATCATCACCAAACGGCTTTTTTGCTCAGCCGCCAACAACGCCACGCGCTTTGCCCCTTCTACATTTACCGCACGAGAATGCTCCACTGAAAGCCCCCATGCGAAGTGGGCGCCCAGGTGGAATATGACTCTGGCGCGCCTTAGCACTTCTCGGTCAGCAAGACTCAGCCCCAGGTTGTCCCGTTCCAGATCGCCAGCTACGGCAAATACCCGGGTTGCGCATCCTCCCAAATTATCGACTTGCTCCCGCAGCGCAGCCAGTCGCTCCGGGCGACGCATCAACACCCGAATGGTGTGACCTTTTGCACTCAGGTACGCCACCAAATGTTGACCGACGAAGCCGGTACCCCCCGTAACAAAGCACTCCACGCTCATTTCCCTGTTCCTTGTTTAAGGTGAGAAATCAAGCGTAAACTATCGACCCAACTCTACAGTCAAGCGGTGTTTTCATGAAAATCGGCGAACTCGAGGCCCGAAGCGGCGCCAGCCGCCATACGTTGCGTTACTACGAGCAAATCGGCCTGATCTCACCGCTGCGGCAAAATAACAACTATCGCGTTTACACAGTGCAAACTCTGCAGGATCTGGACTTTATCCAGCGCGCGCAAAGCATGGGGTTTTCCCTGGGGGAAATAGGCGAGATTCTGGATGCGCAGCGGAACAAGCTGATCGATTGTGCTGACGGCGCTAAGCTAATTGAAAAGAAGATGGCAGAAATCAAACAGAAAATCGCCAACCTCCAAAGCATTTATCAGTATCTGGATGAAGAGCGTACAAACCTCGAAGCCAGTGCTGCCAAGCAACTTGAACTTCAGCGGCTGAACAACTCTTCCAACTGAACTGTCAGCATCCGGGAAACGGAAGCTGCAGCCTGCTTCCAGTTTCAAGCCAATCGCAGGTCCTAGCCGAGCCGATCCCGTTAATATGGGCAAACTGGTCACCTATACAGACATCGAGCCCTGGCGCTCTATTTTCGACGTCGATGCCGCTGACCGTATCGTGCCTTACCAAGGTAACTGCCATACGACCAGATAGCCTGGATATCAGGGTGGTGGAAAACCGCCATGAGGAGACATTGGTTTGGTACGCAACAGCAGTGTGATCGATAGAGCTAAAATCATGATTTTCATCAGATTTATATGTACTCGCCCCCTGACCTTCCTCGTCTTGTTGTTCGGGCTTGGATTGGGATGTGTGCCATTCTCTCAGGCTTCGGCGTACGAAAACTGCCCTCCCGAGATGAATAGCCGAGCAGGGGGCTTTGTTAGTTGATGTACGCGGAGATTGGTCTTCCCTTTTTAAGCATCAGAGCGTCTTCGCTTCTTGTGATGATGGTGAGCTTGGCGAGGGCTACTCTGAAGCCGTGGCGAACCTCTTCGCCCAAAAATGGGATCAGTTTAGTACATTTGTCGCACTTGCAAAAACACACCCCGACTTTAAAAGTTGGGCAATACGACATATCGACGCGACTGTCTCAGATGATGATCTGAATAGGATTATATTAAATTCCAATACATGCAATAATAATACAGCCATGGAAAAACTTTGCAGGGTTATTCGGCAGCGTGCTGCAAATGCCTTGATGGAATCCGAACGGATGCGACGATAACATTTGCGGGATAGTTTCTATGTCAAAGACACTCCATTAAATTATGTTGACCCACTTGGTCGCTATCTGCCAATTTTGAGTCCAGTGCTGCTCCTCACAACAGGCGACAATTGGCCAAAAAGAGATGTTCTTGAAAACCGTCGACTGTAATAGATCCATGAGTCTCAAAATCAGAACAACTAACTTCCTGGCTATTCATTTTCTCTCCCCACAGAAAAAACTCTTGAAAAGTTAGCCAGGCACCAATAAAACAGCGCAAACCCATACCCCAAAAGCATAGAGGCCGCGATGCCGGCCGCCCTGCTTTACAATCTATTTCGGGACGTATTTGGACAGGGTCGCCTTAAGTGCCTCGGTAACAAGAGCAATCAGAATTGGCTCGGAGCTCGACTGCATATCTCTACCAATTTCGGATTGCTGTTCTATCACTTTTACCGCGTATTTTGATGCACGGCCTTCAGATACGAGTGATGACAACTCTTCTTGAGAGAATGACTTCTCATAGGCTGCTGCAAGGTTCTCATCCCACTCAGGCTGATACTGCGGCAGCAATGCTTTGATTTCACTAGACACGGCACGGTTTGCATCTGCACTTCCCAGCTTCGTGGCGATCATCACGTAGGTATTCGTTCTTTTCGCTGCCGAAAGTGCAAGGATAGAGAGGTTTCTGCCTATCTGTGCCTGGGCAACGAATGTGCGAGCATCCTTATGAGAGGGTGTTTCAGCAGACACTGTATTTGAAAGCGCGACGAGCACTGTGAGCACGATAGTGGCAGCAGAAATCCTTTTCATTTTCCAGCTCCACAGGGGGGAAATAAGTGTTTCATCAGCGTAGTTTCATCCCGAAGGTTGTGCCACTTAATGACCACTGCTGTGGCAGGCGGTTTGAACACGGCGAGACTGTGAATACCCTGGTTGAGGAAACTTGAATCACGCCGGATTTTTAGGCATTACGACGACATGTTCATTCCCTGTAGTAAGCGCTGGCGTCGTCGAGTTTCAACTTCGAGGGTACCGCCTGCTTCGCCGTCTCGGATCCGGTCGACAGGGGTACGCTCTGCGTGACGTTGGCCATCCGGGTGATTTCCACCTGCACTTTATCCTTGCCGAGCAGGTAGTCGGCGAGTTTCTGGGAAAACGGCCAGTAGTTCAGATCGGCTGTCAGGGTCAGCGGTCCGACGGCGTCGGCCGGCACCAGGAAGGAAAACTCTCCGATATCGTAGCCCTTGGGCAGAATGCGGTTGTCCGAGAGAATCTGCGTGGCATTCCAGACCTCGACGTCCAACGGATTGCCGTCCTTGTCGCCGATGTGCACCTTGAAGTTTCGCGTGTTGACCTCGGTCTTGCCATCCTTGATCGACCCCAGACGATAGATCTGACGACCATTGGCATCCTGCACCCGGAAATCGATCCACATTTCCCGGCCCTCGGGAAAGCCGGTCGGCAGTTTGTGCCCGGCGCCGACGTTCGTCACTTTGACGGCTACCGAGGTGTATTGCCCAGGCGTCATGGCTGCCGGCACTTGCTCGAACTTTATGTCCCCGGCACGCGCAAGCATGTCGCGTGCGCGTTGCGCGCCCTCCTCCTGACCGAGATGCTTGAGCATCATCGCGTTGGCACCGCTGAACCAATGCGAGGCAACCTCTTCGCGATCTGGCCCCATGATCGCGGCCTTGCCCGCAAAACCCGGCATGTGGCAACTCTGGCAAGTCACATTGTTGAGGCTGTAGCTGCTCTCCTGCCATTCGTCATAGGTGCGCTCCACCGCCACGCTGCTGAAGGGGTGCGTGACGTTGTGGCAGGTGCCGCAAAAGTCCGAGCGGGTGTGCAGAGCGGAATACACAGTGTCGTGATAAGGCGAAACCGCATCCTTGCGCGGGCCGAACTTGGTCGGTTTACCGTTCGCTCGCGGACTCAGGACATAGGCGCCATTATCGAGGCCCGTGCGGGCACTGATGTTGTGGCAGGTCTCGCAATCGACCCCGGGCATCGGATGATTCCTGGCACTGTCTTCAATCGAGGAGCGGTTGACTTGCGAAGTGATCTGCCCGGTCGTGAGACCGATCGGGGTATGACAGCCGGTGCAGAAGTTATCGACCTTACCCTCGGTGGCCGTACTCGCACGCTTGAGCAAGGCCCGATAGATGGGCTCATCCCAGGCCTGGGACATCATCGATGAACGCCACTGTTTGTAGATCTCCGTATGGCAAGCGCCACAGACCTGGGCATTGTCGAAGTCCTTCACATTCAAGACCAGATTGCCGGTGGTATTGGCCCGATGGGGAAAGAACGGCATCCCGCCAATCACATGCATGAGCCTGGAGCGTGCCGGCTCCAGCCACTTCTCATTGCTTTGATTGTCATTGCCCTGAGGCTCGTCCGCCGCCACCAGTGTTACCGCGAGCAGGCAGGTTAGAAAGCACAACCGGTGCAGCACAACCTGCGCACACGTATGTCTGGAGTGGCTCATGAGCATTTCCCCTGGATGGTTGCCCGCGGTACTTTTATTGAGTAGCCCAAGTCTCGAGTCGCCAGAGCTACTTCGTGATGCAAACCGATGGTTACAGGCAATCACTCAATGGCGTACTGACAGTCCCACAGCATCCCGACCCTGCACCTTGCATGAACGGGGCAAGCTCACTCAGCAATTACTCTGCCAGCGTTGTATAAAATGTGCGCGGAGACCTGAAAGACCCGCAGACATAGGCCAGCGACTGAAGTAACTGGCTAATGAAGATGCAAATAACGCGGAGCAATAGAACCCATTAGTGGGGGGGCTCACTCCGAAATCGGGGGGGTGTCAGACGGGAGGGCCAGGGCTTCTCTGCGGGGTACCCCTCGGAAATCCCGGCCCAATCACTTTACTCGATACGACTTACTCTCTGTCCTTGGTCGACCGAATGGACGCATGAACGCGATTAACGAACACGACAGTCATCCCCCCCATCGATCCGGCGATGCGCGAACATATCAAGGTGCATCCGGGGCTCATCGAAGCCGAACATCAGGTGCGAGTAGTGGATGCCTGCGAGTCCGGTAGCCGTGGCTGGGGTTTTACTTCACCGGACAGCGATTAGACGTGCGATTTATCTACGTACATCCGCTGTCCTGGTAGCTGCGCGTCGGCCCTGCCTCCAAACACTGGCTTGCGGTACTAATCGAGTCGAGCTTGAGTTCAGTACTGCCGGCATCAAACAGTAACAAACTGTCCAGCCACACCGGATAGGGCGCTATCGGCGCTTGTTGGATGATTTTAATCAGGTGCTTGTCTGTATTGGTCAACCCCAGAGCCCACCCGCCAGGGCAAGCGTCGCGGCCAAGGTAAACAGTAACAGGGCGATACGGTGCCACTTGGATCCCGTAGACACTGTCGGTACTTCGGGTATAGGCCGGACGGGCGGAATCACCACGGGCATCACAAACGTAAGCGCCGGTACCCTGCCGGGTTGCGGCACCCTTTCACCTGCATGGATTTTTTGCTCCAGACGCTGCATCAGAACGCTCACTTGGTGACGTAACGCCTGCAACGTGACCTGCGGAGCGTGCGTCTTACGATCCAGTTGTGCGTTTAAACGTGCCAGCTCACTGTCCAGGCGCACCAGGAAGAATAACGTCTGTGTCGTCATTTCCAGGCTGCGTAGCAACGGCTGCAGTTGGGTAAACAGCCAGGCCAGAATATCCAGGCGCACCGAGGCCATGGGCGGCCACACGGTCGGCCATTCGCCGCACAGCGCCGTAATCAATGCCACTCCTTGCGCCATGCCCTCCAGGCCTTGGAGCTGGCTACGAGCCAGAGCAAAAGACGCAGCAGTTTGCAGCTCTGCGCCGTTGTTGTGAAACAACGTCAGACACAACTGCTCGACCTTCGCCCAGTCGACATCAGGGCACGCCGGATGGCTCAGCTTGGCCAGCTCGTCACGCAGCACGGTGAATTCGCCGAAGCCGGACGGGTCACCGCCGACCCGGATACGCATTTCAAATAACGCCGTCATCCAGCTTCCTTTCCGTACAGGTTTACGGCTTGGGCAGGTAGTTCTGCCGCTTCAAGTGACGCACCAACACTTTGCCTTCGGGCGCCAGGGTCGTACCGAAGGTCACCCGCTCGCCCCCTTTGAGTTGTACGTCCAGGGCATATTCCAAATGACCCGGCTGGGTCTGCGGCAGCAGTTCGATATTCACGGCAGCCAGGCGTGGCTCGTACTTGAGCAAGGTATTTTTCAGCGTGCCCATCAGCCCATGCGCAGCAGCGGGCAGTCCTTGCAGGATCAAACCCATGTCCGGGAGGCCGTAGTCCGGTAAGTGACTGATCGATCCCGCCCGGCTGTTGAGGATACGTTGCAGGTTGTCCAGTACCGACAGGGTGTGCTGGTCTTCTTCCCGGACACGGTACAGGTCTAACTCGCCGTCGAAGTTCTGCAGCAGCATTTCGTAGAGCGAAGGGTTCAGATCGCTCACGGCTTACTCCTTCTCCAGGGGGTGCAGGGTCAGGCGGTTGTTGCCCAGCTCGATCACCCGTGCCCGGTCTGGGTCCAGGTCATCGCGGCTCAACGTCAGGCGCCAGGTATTGTTTTGCGTATCAGGCGTGCGAAACAATGCCACTACGGTCACGAACTGCGCGTCTTTATTCAGGGACACATTCAGTTCTGCGCCCTCTCCGGGTTTAACCACTAGCGCTTGCTGATCCAGTAGATCGGCGCGCAGCAAGTTATCCGCATCGCTCAGCACAGTATCGTAGGTGGCCTTGTCCACGGCGTTGTTGTCACGTAATTGATACACACGTACCACCGTGGCTACTGATAAGCCACTCATGTCCGTCACGTCGGTGTTCATCGCCGCTCGACCGGTAAAATCCAGGTGCAGGACTTTGACCTGTTTGTAGAAGATGGCCTTGACCATGGACGCAGTGCCGTCGGTTAGGGTCTGAGTCAGCCCGCACCCACTCAACAACGCACTGAGCAGCGCTACCTTCAATAGATTAAAAACGGTACGTGACATGCTGCGTCTCTCTGTACTGAGGATTGCTGTGCAGGCCTTGGTAGCGGCCCAGATTGATGGTGATGGTGTCGTGCTCTCCGACCTGCCAGGCCTCGCTGCCCAGGCCCAAAACGCCGGTCATGCCCAGCAGCACAGGGCCGCCGCCCAGTACCGGTTCAGGCAGGCTGTGTATCGGCAGGGACAGCTGTAATTTCGCGGTGCAGCGCCAACCGAGATACACCCGCAGCAACACCAACAAGTCTTTGTGCAACTGATTGCCTGGCAACCAGCCACGTGCCTCCTTGGTGTCCTCGGTGAATAGTGCCAGGTGCAACTGGCTGTTGGCATCGAAGCCGGCGCTGCCCAATGGCGTGCCCTGGGACAAGCTCACCGGATGAGTAGTGGACAAACTGGCCGGCTGTGCCAGGGCCACTTTTTGTGGCCAGTGCGGCGTCACCCGGGCATGGGTGTTGGGAGCCAGTAACGTGACCAGCGCGCTGATGCCTTCGGCGTTGCGGGTAGGTAGGCGCATCACGCTGAGCAACGCCAGAAAACGCGATACAGGCGTAGCGATCTGCTGGGCGGTGCCGGGAATGCCCAGACCGATCAGCCCCAACAGGCATTGCGAGGTCGCGTCGCTACCGCCTGTTTCAAACGTCGCCGGGTAGGAGTACTTGCGCCAAATGCGATAAAACTGGGTGAACATCCGATGGTTGAATATATCGAGGAACGCTTCCAGTGCCTCATGGCCTTCACGACGCTGGGTGATGTCGTCCAGGAAGGTCGTCGGCATCGGCGAGTCGACGCCGTACAGGCCCAACAAGCGAGTGCGTACCGTCGCAGGACGCTCAGGATGGGCTTCATCGGTTTCGATGGCTTTCAGTTCACCCGCAGGAAACCCCATGCCAGGATCGGGCCGAAAGCGCACCGCATCATCCGCCGGGTGGGCGGTGCTGCCCAAAGGTGGATGATCGGGCAACGCCTGTTCCAGCAACTGACAGAAGCGGTAGAGGTTGGCCTCGGCGACCCGTCCGTCCAGCGCTTGCAATAAACCCGCGGCTTTTAGCCGGGAATACGCTGACTGTGGTTCTCGTTCCATCGTAGGCACTTTCCAGTAGGTTGCAGGATCAGCGTGAGCTGGTTGAACAAATGAATGTCGGCATACAGGCCAAAGAAGCGATGGAGCATCTCGCCAAACAGGCTGATGTCGCCCTCCCCTGAAAAGCCATTGGCATCCAGGGTGACTTCGATATCCACCCCGCGCAGCAGAAAGCCTTTCTCAAAGCGCTGAACCAGATGATGGCGAACCTCGACAATCGCCTCCAAGCGGCGTCGGTTCAGCTCGCTGCCAGTCCAGTCGTACAAGGCCAGAGTGCCTCGCAGCACTTCGGCACTGTCGAGCATCGGCAGGAAGTTCGATCCCAAATGACTGAGCACGCGCCAATGAAAACGCTCACGGTTGGGCGGGTAGCGCGGCAAGCTGGGTGCACACAGATTGCGTACCCGCAGGCCGGTCTGGGTGGACTGCGACAGGGTGTCGAGCAAGGTACTCTGCAGCGCTTTACGCGGTAGCAATCCATTGGTACCGGTCAGTCGCAACGACAGACTTTCACTGTCACGCAGCTGATCCTTGTCAAAGCCATCACCGCCCAGGATCAGCCAGGTGTCATGCAACCCCTTGGCAGAGCGTTTCAAACGGGTATGGAAATAGCGCTCAGGGGCATCGTCACGCAGCATGCCGCCCTTGTGACGAAAGCTGGTGAACGGTACATAGTCCTGGCGCACGGCGTTTTTTGACGAGGTGACTTGGTCGACCGAATAGATTTCGGTGTGACCATCCTGCAAGCGCATGGGCCGCAGCAGGTAGTCGGTTTGCAGTGGCGCCAGGGTCAGCGGGTCGGCCTCCAGCGGGAACAGGTTGATCACCGGCACGGCATGCAGGCGAATGTGTTCGCTGCTCACACTGAATTCCTGAGGCCATGCCTCGCGCAGCACCACCTCCAGTTCGAACCAGGGTGTACCGGCAGCAAGGTTCAGGTGCTCCAGGCCACAGAGGGTCACGAACATGAACTTCTCGCGAAAGGTGAAGTATTCCAGCAGCAACTGATAACCGCTGAACGCGCTGTCACCCTTGGGCCACAGGCGATCCTCATCAGCGAAGCCCTTGGGCGCAAAATGGCCCTGCATCGCATGGCGTTCCTGCTCCCCCGGCAGGCGTACGTACACCGCCTGAGTGTTCAGGGTCAACGCCTGGTGCAGGGCACTGGCCAGCGGTGCATCGGCATTCAGATACAGCGGCAGGCGACTGAGGTCGATCTGACTCCAGTCAGTCAACGCGCCACAGGCAAAACGCAGGCTGAGCCGCGAACGACCGTCTGACTCGTAGGCCAGGCGCACCGATTCCAGGGCCAGCGGTTGCAACGTCAGGTCCTGGGTGGTGGTGTACCGGCAGCGGGTATGTTGCGGGCCGATGGGTTGCGACAGCACCTCAAAACCCTTGCCGATCGACTCGCTACGCTTCATCTGTGCCAACTCGGGCACCAACTCGATGACCGACAGCGAAGGAATGGTGCGTAAGTAATGCGGCCACAGCAGGCTGACCAACCCCTCGGTCAACTCCGGCAAGTCATCGTCGAGCTTTTCTCGCAGACGCCCCATCAAGAAGGCAAAGCCCTCGAACAGGCGCTCCACATACGGATCTTGCGCGCCCGGTTTGTCCAGGTTGAGCTGGGCCGCCCGATCCGGGAATGCTTCGGCGAACTCCTTGCCGGCCTCGCGCAGGTAGCGCATCTCGGCGTCAAAGTAACGCAGTGTCAAATTGTCCATGCTCACAGAAAGTGTCCTGATGAATGAGGGTTAACCGCAGAGCACGGCCGCACGTACCGGATCAATCGCCACCAGCGCAGCCAGTAGCGTCTCGATGCGCCGGGCCAGGGTGGGTTTGTCGGCATCGTTACGCTGTGTTTTCAAGCGCAGTAGCTTGAGCAGCCGGGCCTTGACCTCGAAATTCAGCTCCGGCTCCCACACCGCCAATGCGTGGTGCTGCGCGGTAGCGTCCAGCTCACCCAGCAGGTGCAAAGCCAGATCGCTCTTGCCGTATTGCTCGGCCACCCGTGCCATCAGCAGGCGCAGCAACCAACGCTGGCGTCCGGTTTGCACACCGGGCCGCGCTGCCAACCAGGCGAGTGCTACGTCGATGCCATCGCTGTCGGCCTGGACCAGTGCTTCGCTCTCCAGTGACAGAATGTCGGCATCTGCCGTGGTCAGAGTTGCCTTGGGTGCCGGTAGCCATTGCTGTGGTTGATTGCCGCTGACGTGCTGAGTGATCCAGTCGCGGGTGGTCTCGTCGGCGAAGGGTGTACCGTCGTTCCAATGCAACAGTTCCAGGCCCGGTAGGCGTTCGATGAACATGCCCAGGTCACGCTTGACGATGTCGGCCCAGCTGTCGTACGGCGCTGGTTGTTTGCTCAGCGCCTGATACAGGTACCACTGCAAATCCAGCCAGAAATGGTTCACCCCTTCGGCGTACACCCGTTCGACCTGATCGAGCAATTCAGCCCAACTCTGTTGCAGGTACAAGCGCTTGAGTTGCGCCCGGTAATCGCCACGAGGTGATGCCAGACGCGTATTGCCGCTGGCTTCCTCGGGCGGTGCCTGGTGCACCGTGTCCCAACGCAAACTCTTCATCAGCCGATGGGCCGCCAACCAGCCCTGGGGCTGTTCGCGTAAATACCCCGCCAGTGCCCGGCCATTGTCCAATAAATCACGTCCGGACTTGATGGCCGTGGGGGGTGGTGCCGCCGTGTGCAGGTTGGTTTCATGACTGGCACTGTGCTGCGGCACCAGCGCATCCACCCCACCGGACTGGGTCAACCGGGCGGACAGTGCACCATACAACGCGCCCAGGGCCGGACGCTGATCCTGCGGCCAAACCGCAAATCCGCGCTCCAGCCAGGCCAGGGCCGCCACGGTACGTTCCGCCTCGCTGCGCACCACCTCGGGGTACAGTGACAGGCTGTCCAGCACTTTGCTGCTGGCCAGCCATTCCAGCGCCATCTTGCGACTATTGGCGCGCGCCGGCAGCACCTGATCGGCGTAACGCTCCACCAGTGCGGCCAACAAGGTCAGCCCGTCAGCCAATCCGGCCTCACCGTCCTTCTGCAAACGCGCCCACAAGTAGTAGGTGGCCACCCGTAGATCCTTGCACGTCTGGGTGAGCAGCTTCTCTGCCAGTTGAGCCACCCGTTCGGCGTCCGCTCCGGACAGTTTGTTGACCTCCTCGCGCATGCGCTGAAAGTCATCGTCATACCCAGGGTCCTCGCCCACGGGCGAGCCCGCGCTGATGGGCTGGAGCCACGATTGCCAACGTTCGGCCTGACTGCGGGCCAAGGCCTGGGCGTCGCGCTCGCCCAGGCACTGACTGATCAAGGTGCGCAGGCTCATTCAAAGCTCCCATGTTGCGCATAGGGAACGTCTGCTGCGCCCTCGCTCAGAAAAATCTGCGACGGCAACGTGAAGTTACGCAACTTGAGCAAGGCCAACGGCCCCGCACCCAGTTCGGTGCGCAGGTTCCAGGTCAGGTTCAGGCCATCGGGGGCCTTGAGGGTCAAGCGGTAACGGCTATCGCCGTCGTCCAGAGGGGTGATCCTGGCTTTTTCCAGCAAGCGAATCAGGCCCCAAGTGCCTTGGTAGTCGCCAAACAGACGTTCGCCGGTATGGATGCTGGTCCAGCTCAGGCTGGCACCCGGATGGTCACCGCGCCCCGGCCAACTGAAGCGCTGCCAGAGCTCTTTCTGATTGAAGTATTGATGTTGCGCGCCGTTGAGGATGAAGGTGGTTTGCACCACATCGCGCACCGGTTTGCCCTGTAGTTCAAAACTCAGCCCCATGCCGCCGTCGGTGTAGATGACATCCGCCAATTGACTGAGCTGGTTGATCGCTGCCAGAAACTGTGGATTAAAACGCAACCCCTGACTATACCGTGGGTCGGCCACCCAACGGCTGCCTTCCTTGCGCAATACACCGCTGAGTTGGCGCTGCAAAAACTGCTCGATGCGTCCGGAATCGGCCCGAATCATCTGCCCCAACATGGGCAGAGAAGCATCGCTGGCAGTGTCTGCAAAGGGGTAGCGGCCGGCGAAGGCGCCCTGCCAGTTCGTGACAATCGCACGCTGCCACTGATTGTTGAGCCCTGCTGCCGAGGGCTGCAAGACCCGCTGCCAGGCGTCATCCAGCGGCTGCACGAACAGTGTATGGCCGATCCCGCTCCACTCTGCCCCCAGGCTGGCGGCGACCAGGCTGCCGTAGGACTGAGTGTCCGTCAGGTCGACGCTCTTGCCTTGAAACACGGTCTGCGCCAAGGCCTGGGTCATTTCCTGCGGGTCGGACGCATTGCTCACTTGCTGCAGCTTCAAACGCACACGCGTGACCCGAGTCAGGAACACTTGCAGACTCAACCGATCGTTATCGGCCTTGCCCTCGGCATCTTTGCCCAGCAGGGTCAGCAGCGGACCGAAGGTGGCATCCAGCGGACTGCGTGGTGTCAGGGTTTGCTGGTCGATCACCGACACTTTGTCCTGGTCGATCAGCTTTTGTGCGGACTTGATTAGCGAGTCCGCCAGGGCTTGGCTGCGAGTGCCCGCCTGCCCTTGATAGGCCAGGGTGTTGATCAGGGCAATCAGCGGCGACTGACGAACATCGGTCATCAGGGTCAACTGATCGATCACATCGGCCAGGCTGTCGGCCTGATGCCAACGCACACTGTTGAGAAAATCCAGCCAGGCATTCGCGTAATCCTGAAAGTAGCGTTCGGTGAGGCGCTCCCTGAGCACCTCCGGGGTCAGCTCGGCGGCGATGTCGGTCTGGTTGTCGCTGAGTACCCAGTCGATTTCCTCGCGCCGTGCCTCGGCGATGTCCTCGATGGCCTGGCGTACCTGCCCTTCCCAGGCCTGGCGGGTGAAGACGCCCGGCACGCTCGCATCGGTGGAAAACAGCGCCCGGGCGTCGGTTTCACCGACCATGTTTTGCACACCCATATCTGGGTATTGGTTAGCGAGCAGGTCGAGGACCTGTTGGTACAGGTTGGCTTCGGCATTGCGCTGGCCCAACTGGCCGAGTAACACCTGTCGGATCTGAACAACCAGCGTCGGGTCAGCCTTGATGGCCCAGTCCGGGTGCGTTGCCAGGTGCTCGCCATAGAACTGCCACAGGGTTGGCGACAGGCCTTGCCAGAGCCCCGGCGACACGCCGTCGCGCAGCGGCTCAGCGTTGCCCAGCACTCTGCTCAGGAAGATCGCATCGGCTTTTTGCGGGCGCGCCATCATCAGGTACGCCTTCAGTTGCTCGTAGGCTTCTTGGGCACGCTCAGCCCGTTGCTCGCTGCCCGGTGGCAGGCTGATCAACGCGTTGAGCTGGCGTTGCAAATTGGCCGCCGCCGGGTCACGGATCAAACGGTTGTTGGCCTCGACATAGCGCGGCCACAGGGTATCGAGCAGGTTCTGGTTCTGGTTCAGGCCGAAACGCTGATACCAGGGCGCGCCGTGTGCGGCGCGGTAATCCAGACGTGCCAGTTCGCGCACCAGATCATTGAGGGCACTCAGTTGTTCGTCGCCATTGTCCGGTTGCTCCAATGCCGCCAACGCGGTCTGCACGTGGGCGATCTGCACCCGGTTGCTGACAAACGACAGCAACAATCCCGCCCCCCATAGCGTCGCCAATCCCAGTACCAACGCATAACCGACTCGCGGAACACTCCAGCCCAGCCGACGGCTGCCGGCGTTATCACCGAGCACACCGCTCCACACCGGGGCAGGAGGCCAATCATGTTTCAGGTCATGCTGAGAGCGCTGCACCGGTAGGCTGAACCACAGCCCACGCAGCGGCACACCACGGGCAAACTCACCCGCCAAGGGCACCAGCGTATGACGCCAGCGATGAATGCCCTCGCCTTGCAAATCCCGGGACAAGCGCAGCAGGAAATCATGGCCCAGCGTACCGCCTATCTGCGCCAAGCCTTCACGGCGCAGGGGTTCGAGCAAACGATTCAGACTGCCTTGCAACGCCTGTGCATCAAAACGCGCCGGCAACAGGCACCCCACCGGCTGGGTCTTACGGGTGTTCTGTGACCACCCGCTGTCGCAAACCTGCCACAGATACAGCGGCAACTGCCAGTTCAAGCCACGGGCCAGACGCTGCAACTGGCGAACGCCCGCTCCCATTGCGGCATCATCGGCGGCTTGGGTGGTGTTCAACGCCCAGACCACGCCGTCCAGCGCACGCGAGCGACTCAGCCCTGCCCATTGTTGAGGGAATGACTGATCCAGCGACGCCTGGGCACTGCCACCCCACAACAGGACGGTGCCTTGGCCTTCCAGCCAGCGCTGTTTGGCCAGGGTCGGGGCAATGGCTTCGATTTGCGCGGGTTCGCCGACGACCAAGAGCAGGCGGACTTTGCGGCGCCAGAAGAAGCCGTAGCGGTCGCGCAGGTGCACCTTAATCGAATTGATCGAAGCAGCCTGGCCATCACGAGATTCAGGGGCGCTAACCTGCACGGGCAGAGGCAAATCATCCGCCTCCTGCAGGCGGTAAGCCGAACGCCCCAACTGATGCCCCAACAAATGGTAGCCGCCGACGCACATCACCAGGATTAAGGTCGTAGCGAATGTCACCCACAACCCTACAGCTTGGCGATCACTACCGGGCCTGAATCCAAAGACTTCTGGGTATTGCCAAACCAATACACTCAAGATCGTACCGATCAGCAACAATACGACGACCAGAACCGTCAACCACACAACACGTCGAAACTGCATTCGAAATTCCTACTTCGAGAGCGATGACACAGGCGTCAAGACCGTGCTCCAGAGCCCTGTATCAACACAGTCGCCCCCGCTGAAAATGAACTGCGGCCCAGCGCCGCATTGAATGGCCTGCGTTGCAGCGGCAATCGCCAGCCACGGTGACGCTTTGCCCGGGTGCCCTAACTGGGTATCCAGGTCATAAAACCCCTGGCCGTGCCTCGCCGGGATGGGCACTTCAGCCAAGACCGTGGTCAATGCGGCATCACGTTGCGTGTCAATCCCCACCCGCCACGTCTGTTCGATTAATTGCGGATCCAGCGGCACCCAGTCTAGGGCCTGCTGCGCGGCATAGAGCAAGGCATCTGTGGTCAGTTCGCGCTCCTGCTCCGGGCGATGCAGGTAGGCCATGGATGGCAACGTGTTTTGCGTCAAACGGTTGCCCATCAGTAGTCCAACGGCCGCCTCAGCCGTCCCCTCAGGCTGTTGCGGCATAAACTGGAACGCCACCACCAACAGCAACGCCTGATCAGCAACGCGGTGATCAAGCCACTGATCCACGACCTCTAACCCATGATTCTCAACAGGCACGGTCGATTGGCGGATACCGGACTCGCTCCAGGCCTGTCGCCATGCCTGTTGCAGCACGTTCTCCGGCAACGCGCTATCGATCTCCAGCAACAAAGCTAACGGCATATCGTCAGGTAGCTGCGTCAGGGTTTGTGCTAGGTCGGAAAGCAGCTGTCGTAGTACCCGCCGCAGCACCAGTTCGGGGACTTCACCCGCGTCGCCAACAATGCGGCTGTGACGCAACACAGATTGGTCCTGTCTGGACGGTTGCGCCTTGAGCGCCTTGACCCCGCTGAGCAAAGCATTCAGTTGTGTGGCTGGTGACGCCTCTCGCGCTCGTAGGGCCGTGTACAGACTTACACCCAGCACCTGCTGAACGCGTCGACCGCGCCGGACCTTGCGCATCAAATCGTGTTCGCGCGCCTGATCCCACCCATCAGCGACTTGCTGTTGACCGAAATACAGCAAAACACGCCCAAAACCCAGTAGGGACCACCCCAGGAGTGGCACACCCACGGCAAGCCCCCAAAAACTCAATGGCTGTTGGCGCAATGCGTGAGTGCCGAACAAAAACGTCCCACACACTCCCGGCAGCAAAAGCAGCACAGGAAATACGCCTAGCCAAAGCCAGCCCCTCGGTCGCGCAGGCCGTGGAGCCAGATCAGGGACTTGATCCAATCTGACCGACATGGCTAGCTCGCGCTCGCTTCAGGCAAAGACGAAATCAACGTGCAACCGCAAGCGCAGCGATGGCCATGAAACGCAACCGGGACGCCATTATCACGAAACACCGGATGTCCCTCGGCAATCACTGTTCGACCATGGCCGGGAACTGGGCAATCAACTGGATCACCTTGGCGTGCTGCGCCAATACCCCTGAAAACCATGACGGTGGAGCCCGACTGAACAGTGCCACCACCGGTGGTTTTATCACCGATACGAATGATATTTTTCATGCTTTATCCCCCCCCCCAAAAAACGATTCAGTTACTTACCCATCGGGAATTTTTTTACTCAATACTCCCAAGAGCGGAGCCGTCATCGAAAGTTTTCTAAACTGCATCCGACTGTTCAGCGGGTTACCTTACCGAACCACGCCAAAGTCTGTGGAACCTGATAAATCGGTGCCACAGTCGCTGCGCTTATCGTTAATACGAACATCCCTACTCATGGGGTGTTGCTAATTTTTTGGAAAAACTATCGACTTGCATTGCACCCACATCGTGATCAGTTTTGTCTTCACCGCATACGAGACCTTGCACCAGCCTGCCATTGAGTCTTCCACTGTAATCTGGTCACCCTTGATCAAATACATCTTGCTTGGATCCTGCATGGCCGGCTCGGTGTCACCGCCATATAGAAAAGTCTTTTCCTTGATTGTACCTTTGATTGAATTGGATGAATTGACAGTTTGAAATATGGGAGAACGGATCGCTTCCTCCACAGACTTTCTATCCTTGTATGGATATATGTAAGATGGCATTCCTTGAGCGTCGACCAAGTCCCCACCCATATCAAAAAACCGAGAAACCGCTTGATCTTTAACTAAGGCTTTATTCTGAAGCCTCATTGCACTCACATCATAAATATCGCTTGTCGCATCCCAAGAACCTGGCGTCTCAACACTATGAATAACAAAGAGCATCTCGCCGTACATATCATCTACAGAGAGAAGAAAGACATCATTGATTTTTCCTTTTGTCCCAGCGTACGGAAAATCATAGACAAGCACTGGCTTTCCGGGGTTAGACATTGAATAGAGAGATATTCCATCAGGATCGCGCGATAACTGACCCTCATGCAGCGCTCCTGTTTTCGTATATAAAAAACATGCCTTCGCCTCCCGCACATCGATACTACTAAAAGCCTGCACGAGACCGAGCTCATTGCACTCGCGGCCACTTGCAGTCGCGCTCGCGATCGAAGCTAATATAAATATCATCGATAATATTTTAAACATTTTTAGCATCCGCCATTAAAGTAATGCTTGAAGGCTAGCGTAATTTCCCGCTTGTATCGTTGGCGATCAGACAACCCTGCCAAACCGGTGTTGATAGGCCGAGTTACCGCAGTAACAGCGGCATCTCCGGAAAGGGATAGATTTTCCGCAATCGCGGCTATATCCCTGCCCTTCCAGAACCATAGTGCAGTCTCTATGGCTACTGCAAAACTACTTTCCAAAAGCTCAGGTTTCAAATCAATCTCTAGACCGGTTTCCTTGGCGCATTTTTTGTATGTTTCATAATGCGTCAAATGGATCAATCCACGACCTCGAAAGTCTTTTCCTGGCTGTTCTCTGCTTCCAAAACAGTGTTCACCATAGCCAGCATCATTCCCTATCAAGTGCTCATCTATCCACTTCAACTTTTCTGCATCATTTTCAAAGCGTATCCCTTTTCTTACGAATCCAGCATTGATTGCCGTTGGAGCTAACCTGTAAAGCCTAGCAGCCGTATAAGTTCTTCTGGAATAATTCAGGGACTCTCGTAAACTTAGGAATCCACCAGTTTCTTTTTTTGCCTGGGCCAGCAGGTGCGTGATCTGGTCGCAGCTATCTATGCCGTACTTCTTGAACATGCTTCCAGACGCCTCCACCATCGCGGCGATGAAAGCTAAGTTGACGTCCCTATCGCATATTTCCTCAAGAAACTCTTTCGTTAAATTGATCGTTGCGCCACACTTCTTGCAATTCAGGACTCCGTTCGCATTAGTCATGAAACGTCCAAGCAACCCCACAGGATGCAAGTGATACACCTGCCCACTCTCTGGCAGTCCAACTTTCGGTGCCACTTCATTCCACCAACTCATCTGCTTGATCCGCTCTTTCTCCGCCACCCAGTTCAGGTGCGGGGTTGAGCCACTATGGCCAAGCACTTCGTCCAACGCGTCCCATTTACTGGGGGTGTAGCACCATTCACTTTCGTAGTGGATGATCAACTGCGAAAGCGATTGCGCGTGCGCCGGAAGGCTTATTGCGGCTTGCAACTCTTCAGCCGTAATTTTTCCATCACGGTCACGGTCGATGATGTCGTACAGCCGACTCTTCATCGGCCCTTTATCCGAGGTGTCGGCCAAGGCGCCGTGACGTTCGAGTTGATCTTCACTGAAGCGGTTAATCGTTCGCAGAAAGGAAGCCAACGTTTGCCGAGGCGTGTCGTAATTGAAGATTGTGTCGTAACCCTCCCAAGACCAGGGATTGACCCAGGAGGAGACTCCCACTTCCTCGCGCACCCAGCCGTCGAGTAACGTACGGTCGGCGTCGTGGAGCAATCCCTCAAGGCGGTACCAGTTGCAAGCTTTGCGCTCAGCCGTCGCCGGGATCGCGATTTTATTCTCGGCAGGTAGCCCATCGAGCAAGCTCTTGGGAACCAATAGAGTAGCATCGATGGGTGTGCTGGCTGCGCTCAGGGTTGGCGGTTGTGTGATGTTGAAACGCTCTTGATGCGTCACAACGGCGGCACCCTTGGCCAGTTTCAGCCAGGTCTTACCCGTGGCAGGCAGCCGCTGCGCCCACGCCCGACTAGCCTCGATGAACGTTTCCACGTCATCGCCACTGAACACTTCCAAGTGCAATTTCTTTTCTGGGCGCTCTGCTGCGCTGTCTTGATACTCACCGATGTGACCGATTAAGTCGCCAGCCTTGATAGCGATGGGCTGATCAAGAACCACGATGCGGTCCGCCAACGGCTCGCGTGCGCCCTCCAGCGAATTGAAATAAACGTATTGGTTCACTCGCTCCAGCTTTCTAAACTCGCCCTCACCGCTGACCGCCACTTCCGTGCCATTGGGCAGCGTCGTAATAATGGTACTGGTAGCGCTCGCCTCGGCGCGGACGTTGAGCGAGGGATTACCCTTGACCTGATACTCGCCCCCGGCGATGGGTTTCAAAAAGTTAATGGAAAGGTAGCCGAGCAGTGAACCATCAGCACTTTTCAGAACGTCAGGCCCGTTGGTGTTCTCCAGTTTGCGGTAATCACCCTCACCGCTGAGGGTCACTTCCGCGCCCTGAGCCAGAAGAGCAAGCACCTTGCCCCGCTGCGCCTGGTTACGCACATTCAAGCCCTGCTGCCCAGGATGGCCAGGGAGTACGTCTCTCACCGTTGCCTTGACCCGACGGGTCTGCCCCTCGGGCCAAAACGCCGGGCGAGCGATGGCGGGGTCATTGTGGTAAACCACCCAGTCCTGTAGGTGCATGTACAGGCTGTAGAAGGTCAGGCTGGGCGGCACGTCCTGACTGCCCTCGACCTTCGGAGCTTGAAGGCGGTGGCGCACCAGCACAAAATTGCGTGAGAAAGGCTTTTGTACAGTCAGCGTATTGACGAAGTAGGCCGTGGTCGGCGAGCGCTCGTCGATGCGATACGCCACCACTTCACCATCCGCCAGGCAATGCACGCTGGATTGTTGTTCCATTGTGCCAGCGGTGCCGCTGTCGAAATGCACTCCGCCGTGCCACAGACCATTGCGTCCCAACGGGTAGTAACCGGACGCCGCCTTGGCCAATTGAGTTAATTGCAGCAGCGGGGGATTTTTGTCCCTGAAGGGATGGCTCCAGTTCTTCAGCGGTTGCAGTGTGGCGGTGCTTGCGGGCGCAAGTGCATGAGACTGAACTGGAGGTGACTCCGGCGTCGGCAAGACCGGCTCATCTGACACATAAATCGGTGCCCCCCGGTCACTGCTGAAAAGATCAAAAAGCTGAGAGAACAAGCTGGCCATGGTGTACTTCACTCCGGGTTTTGCAAAGGGATCAGCCAGAGAAATCCATCAGCCCCAGGGACTTGGATTTATGCTCGGTCAATTGAGGTGGCTGTGGCATTTCCAGTACTTGCTGAGCAGGGCCCAGATAGTCGAAGTGCGCCGACTTAACGTTGTAGTCCCCCTGGGTACCGGACTCGATGTGGCTCTGATCGAGCGTGATGTAGCTGCCACCGGCATTGAGGGTGATTTTCTTCTTGGCGACGATGTGGATTTCGTCTTCAGTGCTGGTGATGCTTAGCCCATGCCGGGCCATCAGTTCCAGCGTGTCGTTCTGTGCCTGGACACTCACTGGCCCCTGGTTGGCGATCAACTTGATGCCCAGTTTGCGCACAAACAGGCTTAAGCCCTGGCCCACACCGATAAACAGCCGCTTGACCACGCTGATGTCGGCCTCGGCCCCGGCGTTGAGCATCAAGTTGTCCTTCGCCGCCAACTGCAAATGCTTGCCGCTGGTCAGCGCGATGCCCTGAGGCGCGCTGAGCAATATGACCGAGGCCTTGAGTTGCTCAATCTGGTCCCGCATCAAGGAAATTTGTGCCTGCACATCCGCAGGATCGGCCTTGGCCGCTTCGGCATCGACCGACAATCCTTCCAACTGCTCGCCGGCCTGCTGCAACCGGTCCAACGCGGACCCCATTTCTAGCATTTGTCCCTGAGCTTTGGGCTGTGCATCGGCACTGATAAAAATGCCACTGCCCGCTCGGAGAGCGGCATGCCCATCGGTGCGCAACTCCGCACCCTGACCTCTCGGCTGGCGCTCGCCATCGACGATATGCCCCAGATTGAGCTGGCTCTTGCCACTGTGCTCGGTACTGAGTTTGATGTGCTCCTGCCCACGGGTGTCATCCATGCGCAATTTGTTATTAGCCGGCGTACGCAGCACGTTGCGTTTGTAATTGCGCAAGGTCACATGGTCAGGGTGCTGACTGTCGTGTAGGGCGTGGGCGATGTAGGGGCGGTCCGGATCACCTTGTTCAAAGGCAATGGCCACCTCAGTGCCGGGAATCAGCGGCAGGTGCAGACCGTGGGTATCGCCCGCGTACGGTCGAGCCAGGCGCAACCACAGGCTTTCTTCACCGGCTTTCCAGGTATCACGGTCGAACAAAAAATTGACCTTGTAGCGCCCCTCGATATCGATATGACCGTAGGGATCGTGTTCCTGCGGGCTGGTGACGCGGGCCGGGACGGTGCCGGCGATTTGCGGCTTGTTGTGCAGCGCGGGGCGAAAGCACACTGTTTCCGAGTAGGCAATGGCTTCAAAGCTGACCTCAAAACTGCGGTCGCGCGCGGCACGCGTGGTCAACTGGGTGATCACCGCACCCGGTGCAAAGGCCTGCGGTGCTCCTCCGGAGATCTTGAGCACCTGACCCGGTACCAGGGTGGCACTGCTGCTGATGCCGCTAAGTTGCGTCTGGCCATTGAGGTAACGCTCGTGACGCAGGCGGGCATAGAAAAAACCGCTTTCGCTTTGCAGGTCTTCGTCATGGGCATAGGGATCGCCCAGCACCGTATACGCTTCAGCGTAGTGGTAGGCCTCGCCGTAGGTGGTGCTGGCGCCACGGGTTTGATCAACATCGCCGTTCAGGTGGGCCGTGGCAACGCGGTGATGGTAAGCGCGGATGTTGACGTGTTTTTCTACTACTTGATGGCTGGATTGCAAGGCCCACACGCCATCCTGTCCGCTGCTGCTCAGCCCCGATTGCGGGCGGTACGCCAATTCGACGTCGAACTGGTAGTGGCGCTGGTCATCATGAAATTCCACCACGTCGATGTTCAGGCGTTCGTCGCGGGTGAAGCGGTACCAGATGCCGACGTCGGCCAGCAGACGGGAGATAAAGGCCAGGTCGCTTTCGCCGTACTGCATGACCTGTTCGCGCTTGGGGTAATCGCGCACCAGGTTGAAGAGAAAATCCTGGCCTTCAAAGTCGTGGCGACTGCGCAGGATGTTTTCGACAATCTCCGGTACCGACTGGTGTTGGTAGATACGAAACTGTTTACCCCGCCCCAGCAGGGCCAAGTGCGGTTCGAGGGTGATTTCGTAGCGGGCTTCGTCAACAGAGCCGGACAAACGTTTGAAACCGGTGACTACGCCGTGCAGCGTGCGCAGCGGCTTCACCGTGGGCGTACTCAGACCCAAGAATGGCAGGTTGTGCGGTGCACCGTGCAGGCTGAAACTGGCGTTCTGGCCGAGGATTTTTTCGGCACCGATGTCACTGTCGAAGCAGGTGAACTCCACGCGGTAATTAAAGAGTTGGCTAAGACCTTCTTGGCCCTCGAAGGCGAGAACGTCAAGCCGTGCATCAAGGTCGCGAACACTGAGTGTGTGCCGGCTGTGATCAAAAAAAGTACGCAGTTGATTGAGCATGCTCAATCCTCCAGGGCGACGGGTAATGCCGTGTCTTGGGCGTCGATAAAGTTCAGGACGATGCCTTCCTCATCGCTGTAGCCCAGGGTCACCCCAAAGGTTTTCTGCTGGGCGGCTTGGCGTTGCAGCAGTTGCTGGCTGAGCACCGGCAGGATCTGCTGGTTGAGCAGGCTGTCGATGTTGCGTGCGCCGGTGTCAGGCAGCAGGCAGGCAGCCACCAGGGCTTCATTGAGGGCGGCGTCGATCTGGCAATCCAGGCCGTAGTGACGCTGTAGACGTTTGGCGACCTGAGCCAGTTTGATCGTGACGATGGTTTTGAGGGCATCGGCTTGCAGCGGGCGATAGATCAGGGTCTGGAAACGGGCCAGCAAGGCCGGCTGGAAATGTTCGCGCAGGATCGGGCGCAGCAGCTCGTGCAGGGTGCTGTCCGGCGCGCCGGGAAACTCTTGCAGGCAGGCTTGCAGTTCATCGCTGCCGAGGTTGGAGGTCATCAAAATAACGGTGTTGCGAAAGTCGATTTCCCGCCCTTCGCCATCACGCATGCAGCCACGGTCGAAGACCTGGTAAAACAGGTTGAGGACGTCGCGGTGCGCCTTCTCCACTTCGTCGAGCAGCACGACGCTGTAGGGGCGCTGGCGCACGGCTTCGGTGAGCACGCCGCCCTGGCCGTAACCGACGTAGCCGGGTGGCGAACCTTTGAGTTGGCTGACGGTGTGGGCTTCCTGGTATTCCGAGAGGTTGATCGTGATCAGTGACTTTTCGCCACCAAACAATTTGTCGGCCAGGGCCTGGGCGGTTTCGGTTTTGCCGACGCCGCTGGTGCCCACCAACAGGAACACACCCAGAGGCGCTTTCTCGTCCGTGAGGCCGGTCTTGGCCGCACGCAGGCGTTGGGCCAAGGCGCCGAGGGCTTGGTCCTGGCCGATTACCTGTTCACCCAATTGTTGTTCCAACTCCAGTAGGCTGGCTTGTTCGTCCTTGAGCAAACTGCCCAGGGGCACGCCGGTCCAGTCGGCGATTACTTCGGCCACGCTGCGGGCGTTGACGTCCAGAGACAGCAGGGGCTGGTTGCCCTGGGCATCGCTCAGTTGTTGTTGCAGTTGCAGGCAGACGTCCATTCGTGGGGGTTCGGCCTGGCGAGCGTCGAGCAGTTGTTGGGTGAGGTCGAGTTCGTGTCGGTATTGCTCCTCGAGTTCACGTTGCAGGTGGTGCAGGTCGGCGTGTTGCGCGGCAATAATCGCCAGACGCTCATCGGCGGGGCTGCCGCTCAGTTGCTGGTCTTCTTCCAGGGCCTGACGTTCCAACTCCAGTGCGGTTTTCCGGGCCTTGAGACGGACCAACGCCTGGGGTTCGCAGTCGAGGCTCATGCGCACCCGTGCACTGGCGGTGTCGAGCAGGTCGACGGCTTTGTCTGGCAGTTGACGGCCGGTCAGGTAGCGCCGTGAGAGGTTGACCGCCGCCTGGACCGCTGTGTCCAAAATATGCACGCCATGGTGGCTGGCGTAACGCGCCTTGAGGCCACGCAGCATCAGGCTGGCGCTGGCGTCGTCCGGCTCATCGACCTTGACCATCTGGAAGCGCCGCTCCAGGGCAGCATCACGCTCGAAATATTGTTTGTACTCACTCCAGGTGGTGGCGGCGATGGTGCGTAACTCGCCACGGGCCAGGGCGGGCTTGAGCAGATTGGCGGCGTCCGCACCGCCGGCCTGGTTACCGGCGCCGATCAGGGTGTGGGCTTCGTCGATAAACAGCAGCACCGGGTGAGGCGAACGCTGCACGGCGTCGATAACGTTTTTCAGACGCTGTTCAAATTCGCCTCTGACACCGGCGCCGGCTTGCAAGAGGCCCAGATCGAGGGTGCGTACGCTGACTGGTTTGAGGCTGTCCGGCACGTTGCCTTCGGCGATGCGTAACGCCAGACCTTCAACCAGAGCCGTTTTGCCCACCCCAGGTTCGCCCACCAGAATGGGGTTGTTCTTGCGCCGACGGCTGAGGATGTCGATGACTTGCCTGATTTCATCGTCGCGACCAAACACCGGATCGATCTGCCCAGTGCGGGCTTTGGCGGTGATGTCCTGGGTGAATTTCTCCAGGATGGCGTGCAAGGCCTCGGACGGTTCCGTGCCGGGTGAGCCTGGCACTAGTTCAAGGCTGTTCAGGGTCGCTTGCTGTTGAACCTGTGGGCGCTCTTCGGAATGTTGATCAAGTGACACAAACAAACGCTGCAACTGGGTATTACTGATGCTAATCAGCGGCCAGGCGGCTTCACAGGCGAGCAGGCTGGGCGACTCCAGCAGCGCACCCAGCAGGTGAGCCGAACGCAGGGTGTCGTTGTTACCGTCCAGGGAGGCCTGTAACCAGGCACTCTTGATCAATTGTTGCAGCTTGCTGCATAACTGCGGCTTGCTCTGCACACTGCGCGGCAAGGTGTCGAGGTGGTCGAGCAGCCCCCGCCAGATTGCATCCATATCCCATTCATAGCGACGGGCGATAAGGGTCAGGTCGCCTTCGCCCTGCTCCAGCAACTTGAGCAGCCAGTGCTCGATACTGATCAGCCCATGGGCACGACTCTGGCACAAGGAGGCCGCCGCGCTCAGTGCCTGGGCGCAATAGGGGTTGAGGCGGCGAAGCAAACGAGTGGAGTTCTGGGCCATGGGGTACATCCCTGTTGTGGATTTTCGACGGGCCGTCAAAGGCACATGCCATTCAATGTGTTTGGCTCAGCGCCCGCGAACGGAGGCTCAACCCAGCACACTGCGAACCAGCAGACGGCAACCCGCCTGCTGGCCTCTCACATCAAGCGCTCTGGCGTTCGTTCCAAGAGTCGGAGTGAATGATGTTGCCGTCTTTGTAGGTCCAGGTGACTTTCTCGTAGCGCAACTCAACCTGCTCCAGATGGTTGTGCTTTTCCTTGGTCGGGTCTTTGACGTCGTGCATTTTTGGCGCGACTTTTACGACCTTGACGTTTTCCAGCTTGGTGATGAAGTACTCGACTTCCTGACCGGCGTCATCGATGCGGTACCACTTGAACTCGGCACTCTTGAGGGTCTGGCCAGTGGTCACGGCCTTGTACAGGTAAGGGCTGGACGCATCGATTTCCTTGGAGAACAGGAACGGGGTATGTACCCGGGTGCCGGTCAGCTTGCCGGTGTTGTTGTCGGTAGGGATGTACAGGCTGTGGTCCTGGGCAATCACTTCAATGCTGCCTTCGCGCTTTTGTACATCTACAGACCCTTTGATTTCAGCGCCGCCGTCATCTTGCAGCCATAGGTAAACGGGAATAGCCATGTGAAGCTCCTTTTCTCAAAATTTGAATGCCGCAGGTTGCGACAGGGGTGTCTGTCCAGCACCGCCGTGGGCAACGCGCAGGCCCCCACTTCCGGCACCAGACGGATATCGACGCGACGGTTGGCAGCACGCCCAACCTCGGTGTCATTGCTGGCCACTGGCTGACTGGCACCAAAGCCCTGGACCGCAAAACAACTGTCGGGGATGTCGCCCATGCGCTGCATCCAGTCACGTACCGACGCGGCACGGGCACGGGATAGCTCAAGATTTTGCTTAGGGTTACCGGTGGCGTCGGTATGCCCGGCAATGACGATCAACCAGCCCGGCTGGGCCTTGATATTGACCAGGGCCGTAATCAGCACCTTGGTCGAGCCCGGTTTGAGTTCGGCGCTGCCCGTGGCGAACAGCGACAGGCTGTCCAGCCGCACTGGGTTGGGGATCTTCGCAAGCACAGGGGCCGCAGGCGGTTGTTGATGACTGGCAATAGTCGCCAGTAGAGGTTGTCGCAGAAGTTCGCCACGGTACAACCCCAGGCCCAGCGCCACTGGTTCGCCCTGCCGGTAGTAGTCGTCCAGGCGCATCGCGTCCTGGCGCAGCACGGCCACGGCGTTTTCGCGCAAGGTGAATTGCGGCTGGTCACGCCGTTCGGCCGGGGGAATGGCGGTGTAACGCCGCAGATCATCACTGACCTGGCGCAACAGCAAATTGTTCTGCCAGGCCGAGCTGGCCAAGGCCACGACGCTGGTCACCGCGAACAACCACAACGATGCAACACTTGCCCAGAGGATCGGGGAGCGTCGGGAGTGGAGCGGCAGCAAACTGAGCAAGGGGTCAGGAAACGGCAAGGCGGGACTTGGCCCCTCCAGAGGTTGCCCGGCATCACTCAAGCCCACCTTTTCACGTAACCATTGCTGCCACAGACTGCCGGCAACCCGCTGGGGCAGAATCGGTACCTGGGTAATGGCGCAGACCAGTGGATGGCGGGCGTCACGGATATCGAAGTGCGGGAGTAGCGTTTCCTTCAACCACGTCGCCGCACTGCTTAGCTGCACGCTACTGCACATACGTGAAGCGCAAGTTGCGCCGTCAGCGGCCTGCTGTTGCCAGTCGGTCAAGCTGACGCAGGCACCGGCCTCGCGCACGAGTGGGTTGGGCTGACCGGCTTCCCAACTGAACCAGGCGCCCTCGCCTTTTGCGGCTTGCAGATAGCTCACCAGCATCAGCGGTAACGCAATACCGCGTTTACGTACCAAGGTGAGCTGATGGCAGAAGGCGCGCACCCGGCCGGCCAATGCTGCGGAGTCAGTGTGCTCGCCAGGGTTGGTGATGAACATCACGCTCAGTTGCCCATTCCACTCCGGGCGTAAAGCCTGAATGCCCGTGGTGATCGGTAATAATTGCTCAAGGCTGGGGATGCGCACATAACACCCTTGCGAGGTGGTGCGCAGCGCCAATTGCTCAGCAGGCACCGCGCCGAACAGCCCCGTCAAACCATCGCCACAGACCAGGACCACTGGCTGGCTGTAAGTCAGCGCAGGTAGAGACGAATTGTCGGCCAGTACCATGCGCTCGCCCTGCTGAGCAAAACGGTGTCCCACCCGGATCCAGCCCCAGATCACTATGAGCACAACGATCAGGGCAGCCACCGCACTTATCCAGCCGGCGAACGGTATGATCGCAAGTAGTGTCAGGGCAAGTGCACCGGCCCACAGCCAGAGGCCACGTATCAACTTGAGCGGCATCACACTTTTCACGCCTGGCCAGGTACAAGCGCGGAAATCAGACCGTTCAACCAGTGATCCAGCCCCCACCAAGCGCCGACCAGCAACAGGCCCGCCATGAGGATATGAATCAGGGGCGACCGTAACCAGCGTAAGAAACTCATGCGCTGGCCAATGCCTTGTGTCATGACCACGTGATTGAGTTCCAAAGGCGCGACCCGCGCATTTAATGCGCTCAGCAGCTGTTCACGCTCGGGGTCGTTCACGTCGCGGTATCGGCCCTGGAAGCCGAGCATCAGGACTCGCTGAAATGCCGTTAGTACCAGCACGTCAGGCGAGGGCTGACGAAGTGACTCGCGCATGTCTTCATACAAAAACTCACCGGCCTGGTGACGACTGAAAAACTTGGCCTGCAAAGGTTCACTTGCCCATTGGGCATGGGCATCGCCCTTCGCGCAGCCAAGTACGGTTTCATCCAGCAAGGCGCACTGGGCATGGCTGATCAACTCGATGCTGCGAGTATTTACGCCAGCATCCTTAAGGCTCTGACGGACCTGCTCGATCTGCTTCGCGCATCGCTTCCACAGGTCCGCGCTGTCGTGTACCGCAGCGCCTTGGCGTAACTCGACAACCAGCAGGTAGCTGTCTTGCAGCAGTGCATCGAGATCCACCGCGACCGAATGTTTGTTCGAGACGTTCAGGTTCATGCGCGCAGTACCGCAAACAGTTCAAGTTTGATATCAACCAGCGTGCTCGGTACATAGAACGCGCAGGTTCCTTCAGCCAGCATTGCTTGGCCCTTGGCGTGGCCAAGGTCCAGGGCGAAATACTGATTCTCCAGGCGCAACGGAATGGCTGCTGGCACATGGCTGAGCGGCTGCAACGGCACACCGTCCAGCGCAGCGTTGACCAGGTGATCGACATCGTCTGGCGTCCCCACCTTACACAGGCGCGGGAATTGGCTCTGCAACTGTGCGGCCGGCATACGGCAACGCACCGACAGGTAGAAGTCAGCACCGTCGCGCTCACGCAGGCGTGCATCGTTGAGCGTAACTTGCCAGCGGTTGGCGCCCACTTCCTCCAGCTGCAAGGCAATAACTCGCGACGGCAGGCTCGCTTCCAGCAAGGTGGAGATGGTGTTCATCAAGGGTGGGAAAACACTTTCCAGACAGTCATGTCGGTAGGCTGGAATCTTGTCGATGTCGTGTTCCAGCGAAAAGGTCAGCAAACTGCCGGCTAGCTTGATCAACTCCAGGTACACCTGCTCAGGGTGTCGTGCAGGATGGGCCTTGAGGTCGGCCAGTACCGGTTGATAGGTATTCAAGGCGTTGAGCAGCCAGAACAACGACACATCGGCCACGGCAAAATCAGCCATGCGCTGGTTACTTTCACGGCGCATGCCCATCAGCCGTTGACGCTTGGCCGATAATTGAGTCAAGAGATTATCAAGCTGGGTCAACAGCCCTGGATGAGCCGCGAAACTGAGTAACGGCGGCACATAGCCAGGATCTAGATCCCAGGCACCTTGCCCGTCACGCACCAGACGTGCGACCGGACAAGTCAAATAATCAGCATTCTCGTCGTCGGTCAGGCGTAGGGTCAGGGCGTGCTCCAGCACCCCCATCGACTGTACGTCGTCTGCGTAGATATCCTGAACTTTGCGCCAATCCTGACGATAGCGTGTCGGCCGATCGACCCTTGCGCCGTCGAACACACAGTTGTTGCCGTTAGCTTGTTCCAGCGGCAGCGCCAGCAGCAATGTTGCGTTTTGGGTATCGTTGGGTAGCAGGTGAGCTAACTCTAGGGCAGGAGGCAGCCGATCCACATGATCGGAATCGACCAGCGTGCCATCCGGCATGCGCACCCGCACACAGGTGGCCTTGAGCTTGCCCAAACGCAGGGCTTGCAGGTCGAACGCCACCCCCTGGACACCCCAGGGATGTACCAGCGACAAATGAGCCACACTCTCGTTGGCCCAAGCCTCCCAGCGAGCTTGCTGCTGGAATTGTTGCGGGGACAGCAAAGCCCCCGCAGCCCATAGGGGGCGGTCGATTTTCATGACATTGTTTCCCTACAACGCGACTTAGGCTTTTGCCTTGGGCATCTGCGAGACCAGCGACAAGTTGACGTCCATGCCTTCGACCTGGAAGTGCGGTACCGCATACAGCTTGACGCGGAAAAAGCCGGGGTTGTCCTCGATGTCTTCTACCGTCACCTTGGCATCGCGCAGCGGGTGGGAAGCTTGCAGATCGTCGCCAGGGTCTGTCATCTCGGTGACCAGGCCGCCAATCCACTTGTTCAGCTCCAGCTCCAGCAAACGACGGTCCTTGGTGGTCCCGATGTTTTCGCGCTGGATCAGCTTCAGGTAATGGGCGATGCGCGACAGCAAAAAGATGTATGGCAAGCGTGCATTGATTCGGCTGTTGGCGGTGGCGTCAGCGGTGTCATACAAGGCCGGTTTTTGCGCCGAGTTGGCAGAGAAGAAACACGCATAATCGCGGTTTTTGTAGTACGACAGCGGAATGAAACCGAGGTTGGCGAATTCAAATTCACGGGTTTCCGGAATCATCACCTCGGAGGGGATCTTCACCTGATTGCCCGTGCCCAGGTCGTACAGGTGAATCGGCAAGTCAGTGACCGCGCCACCCGACTGCGGCCCACGAATCTGCACGCACCAACCGTTGGTGATAAAGCTCTTCACCATGTTGGCCGCGAAGGAAAACGAAGCATTGGTCCACAGGTACTTCTCGTGATCCGGGCCCTTGACGCTTTCGATGTAGTTGAAGCTGCGCACCGGGATGGTGTCCGGGCCATACGGCAGGCGACCCAGTACACGAGGCATGAGCAAACCGATGTAACGGGAGTCGTCGCTTTCGCGGAACGCCTTCCATTTAATGTATTCGGCACGGTCAAAGTAGTTGCCGATATCTTTGATCGCCGCGACTTCTTCCATCGACTGCTTGCCAAAGAACGCAGGCCCCACAGAGCCAATGAACGGCATGTGAGCAGCGGCCGCCACTTTGGAAATACTACGCAAAAGAGCAATGTCCTGCGGGCCGCGACCGAACTCATAGTTGGAAATGGCGGCTGCAATCGGCTCGCCACCCGGGGTGTCATATTCCTGGGTGTAGGTGTGCAGGTACAAACCGCTTTGGGCGATTTCCGGAGCATCTTCGAAGTCTTGGACCAAATGCTCTTTACTGATATCCAACAGTTCAATACGCACGTTCTGACGGAAATCGGTCTGGTCGATCAGCGACTTCACGCCACGCCAGGTCGACTCGACACGCTGAAAGTCAGGGTGATGCATGACCGCGTCGAGTTGACGGCTGATCTGTGCATCCAGGGACGCGATGTGTTCGTCCAGCAGGGTTTTGTCCAGACGTTCGACTTTATGTGCCGACTGTTTGAGCAAATCCAGGAAGACACTGACGGCAGCAGTGACCCGTTCATCCGCAGACGCTTCGGACAGAGCCTCGGAGTGTTGAAACGCTTCGATGCCACTCAGTTGCGTAACCGGGCTGAGATTGATCTTGGCGAATAAGGCGCCATAGATACCTTGGCCGCTGTCTGCATCGTGGGTTTTAGTCAGCTGCGAGGGTGCGGATAATTGTTCTGCGGACATGATGAAAACTTCCTTATTAACAAACCTGGGGCAATTAACGAACGTCTTGTGGGGCCAGAGCGGCCAATTCGGCTCGTAGCTCGTCACTCAGCGCGTCGTCCTTGAGGATGCGCTCCAGTTCATGGCGAAAGGTGGCGTTATCCAACAGGTTGGATTTGAGGTCGCGCAGCAAATTGCGCATCGCCAGCAGGGCTCGCAGCTGCGGAATTTGCCGCGCCACCTGCTCGGGTTCGAAATCTTTCATGCTCTGGAAGTTCAACGCGACAGCGGTGTCGGTGCTGCCATCGACCAAGGTGTTTTCCACTGCCAATTTCAGGCTCGGAGAGAACTCTGCCAGCACACTGTCGAAGTTATTTTTATTGATGCCAACTTTATTTCTTTCAGATAACGAACGCTGTTCTTTACCGTTACTGTAATCACCCATCACCATCAGCTTAAGGGGCAATTCAATCTTTTTCTGTGCACCACCGGTATGCAGGTCGAGTTTGATATTCACTCGTGCCTTGGGCACTTCACTCTGAAAACTGTTTGACGCCATAAATCCTCCAGGCACAACTCTACGCGACAGAAAATTTCCGCCACAAGAATCAAACAAGACTGGAATTCACACCGTTAGCTGACGCCACTAAAAAGCGTATCAGCCACGGCACATAAATTCCCTTTAAACTACAACAGACACAGCCCCCTGAGACAACCTCAGCAAGTCACTTCAAGCATCCCCCTGGCATCTATCGGCTATCCTGCCGACCGTTGGCACATACGCTTGCAAGAGATACGAATCGGCCACGCACCCAACCATCAAAGAGGGATAAAGACCCGATGACATCTACTTCCAATTCGTAACCCGCCGATCTGCGCTTATAGAGAAACAGCAACCAACCGCCAAAGAGTAATACCCACACAGAAAGAATGCCAGATTTTTATCGCAATCCATTTAAAAAATAATGACCTCCTCAGCAGCGATTAGATTTTTATAAGAATCGCCTGAAAAAAAACCATAACCGGTATGTTTTTGGGACGTTTCTTATATATCTTTGGGAAAAGTCCTACATGAACTTTTTATGGCTCATGCTAGTGGCCTGAGCGGTTAATCCATGAGTTGATGACGAGCCTGACATTAGGCAATGCGCACTCCAGTTCACTGTCCAACCTGCTAGGCTCTGTACGAAATCCGCCGAAACTCATTTGACTCCCACAAACGTCAGGAATAAGTAAATCCCACCTACCGGTTTTCTTTGACTTGCGGATACCCACACACACAAAAAACCCCTCACAAGGAGGGGTTTGATGTTTGAACGGTTCAGACGGTTTCAACCGTCCTTTCCCGAACTCTCGTCAGCTCAGCGCAGCGCAGGAATTCCTGCAAACATCCAGGTAGATTCCTGGACCGGCGTTGCTTCGTTGCGCTTACGCGCCCACTGAGTCAGCGCCACCATCATCGCAAAGCCGAGCACGATCAACACCGGATAGGCCATCAGCAACTCGGTGAGCGAATACTTCCAGGCCAGCGGTCGACCGACGCCCAGCATGGCGGCATACAGCCAGGACACGCCCGACAGTGCGCCAGAGAACAGGGCAAACATCCGTACATTGACCTGAAGATCAAGCAACGAACCGGCCTTCAACATTGCAGGCAATACATAGCGGTGCAATAACATGCCGTTGAACGTCAGCAACAATACAATAATAACTTTGGCTTGAAGTTTTGGATTGGCAAAATAGGTCATGCCTTTTTCAAGGTAATCAATGCCTATTACCGCAGCTCCGGTGACCCACAAGAATATCAACGCATTGGCAACAGACTTCTGCAGACTGGCCATATGGTCATTATCGTGTCCCGACGAAACACGACCTTTCAATAAATCCTTGACCATGGCGGCATCGCTCGCAAACACCAGGCCGATAGCTACGCAGCAAGCCAACAGATGAACGTACACAACGCCTAAACGCAACAGCTCCATGGATTCTTTCTGGCCGATAAGGCCGATCATTGTATTAATATCCAAGTTTACATCTCCACTTATAGCAGCAGTGCAAAATGACCATGCCCCAGGCATGCGAATTATTTATTCGCATCTGCAAGGTCAAGTTGGCAAAGATTGAAGCAACTAAATAATTTGGTATTACAAGAGAGAGCGACTCGCCCAGCGAGTCAGTGATGACGGCATACTATCACTCCAGGTCTCAGGTAAAAAAAATCCCCATGTGCATTCCATTCAATGCAGATGAGGTATACGTCCATTTTTCTAGTGAGTGCAGCGCGTCCCCAAGGATCCGCCTGCTGGAAATCAGAGCCCAGCATATCCCGATCGTTCAATTTTTGAACAAAAACATCGACAAACGGTACTGTTTCCAGCACCTGGGGATCCCTGCCTCTTTGGCTGAAACCCGCGGCGTTAAGCGGCTGAATCGTTTCTTGTCATATGCCGAAAAAAATACCGCTATTTCGCTGAACTTTCGTCGCCAGACCCGACCAACGGCGAAAATTGCTTCCCGCGAAGGCCTGTGCAAGTTCTCGAAAATGGGCCAACTGGACTCTTTCGACCAGGCTGTCGGCGAGTTATCCATCGCCGATGCCAATCAAAATGCGAAAGATCATGCCGCGCTGATAGCTGCTGAAAAATCAGGGAGGATCAATGATCAGCGCCCTTCCAGCTTTTTCACGACCTCCTCGGTGGTCATCAGGCCGTTGGCGATGTAGCGGAAATTGACCAGCGCGCTCCCGTATCCGTCGCCGTCAGGCAGCTTGGGGCCTGCGACCGCATCACGTACGACTACCACCTCGAAACCACGCTCCAGAAACTCGCGAAGGTGCGATTCGACGCAGAGATTGGACGCCATGCCGGCCAGGATGATTTTGTCGACCCGCTGTTTGCGCAACTGCAGCATCAGGTCGTTGCTTTGCGGGCCATACAGCTTGTGCGGTGAGGCGACGAGAGTCTTGCCGTCTTCGATGAAGGGCCTGAACTCCTTCATGAAGTCGGCACCCGAATTGCGGAATCCATCCAGCGTCAGGGCACCCTTGCGGTCGAACATGCCCAGCTTGTGCTGAACGGTCTCCGCCGGCGCTTCAAACTCCCACTGATGATCGTGGGGATAGTAGTAATGCGGCGAGATGGCGACGGTCGCTCCGGCCTGCTTGAACGCCGTGAGCAGCCGGGTCAGATTCGGCACCAGGTTCTGCTCGCTAACGCTCTGGCCGAAGATTGACCAGCCCGCACCCTCCGGGCTCATGAAGTCGATCTGTGGGTCAATCACGACCAGTGCGGTTCGACTGGAATCCCATTGAAAGGTGGAAGCCGGGAGCGCGGGTTTGGCTGGATCGGCGTAGGGGTTCTCGGCGGCGAAACCGATGCCGGGCGCCATCAGGATCGCCCCCAGCAAGGTGGCGCAGGAGATGAGTCTGGCTGGTTGAATTCGCTTGAAGGTCATTTTGCATGTCCGCAATGTGGGGGTGATGCATTTACGGTACGGCGAGAAGACGGCACGAAATGGACATTTATCCCTGGATTTCGGCCGACATGCCCGGCCCCGTGACCTTCCCGACAGCAAGCGCGTACCATGGCCCCATTCAGACTGTGGATGTTCCGTGCATGCAACGTCACATATGCTTCCTGGTCTACCCGGGCTTCGTATTGCTCGATCTGAGTGGCCCGCTCGAAGCCTTCTCCAACGCCAATCGTGCACGCCCTCCCGGCTATCGGTTCACTGTCGCTTCCCTTGAAGGCGGATTGATCAGCGCTTCGAGCGGACTGCAAGTCGCGACCGACGCCTTGCAGGTGGTCGAACACCTCGACACGCTGATCATCGTCGGCGCCCCCACCGCGCCGATCGATGACAGGATGCTGCCGATGGCAGCAGCGATACGACAGATGTCCCCGCGTGCTCGCCGTACAGCCAGCGTCTGCACTGGCGCCTTCCTGCTGGCGGAGAGCGGCCTGCTCGACGGTCGTGTCGCGACCACGCACTGGAACTACGCGCCGCAATTGCAGGCACGCTATCCGTCACTGCGCGTGGATGGAGATCGAATCTGGACCGAAGACGGGAATGTCTGGACATCCGCCGGCATGTCGGCGGGCATCGACATGGCTCTGGCGATGATCGAGCAGGACCTGGGCAAGGACGTGTCACGCTCCGTCGCACGCATGCTGGTTGTCTACTATCGGCGACCCGGTGGTCAGTATCAGTTTTCTTCGTTGCTGGATTTCGACCCTGGCTCGGACCGGATCCGCACGGTGTTGAGCTATGTGCGCGATCATCTGCGTGACGATCTGTCAGTCGAACGCCTGGCAGACGTCGCACATATGAGTGTGCGCCAGTTTGGCCGCGTGTTCGCGGCATCGGTCGGGGTGACGCCGGCAAAAGCTATCGAGCGCCTGCGTATCGAGTCGGCGCGGCCACTGGTCGAGGACGGGCAGCAGACATTCGAGGAGATCGCCAGGTGCTTCGGATTCGGTGATGCCGATCACATGCTCCGCAGCTTCGTGCGAGTCGTGGGGCGCACGCCACAGGAACTGCGTCGCAGCGCCCGTCAGGCTAAAGGCAATGGGGCCGGGAAAAAGGTCGATCCATCACCCGCGTAAGCGCAGACACGTACAACTCCCGGGCCTGGCTCAAGCCAGCAATTGGGTGATCCACCGAGCCTGCCGCGCGATGTCCTGCACCGTCTCTTCGGGTACGGCCTGCTGCGCCCGGGCAAAGTGGCTCAGGGTCTTCTGTTTCTGGCGCAACTTGCGCTGCCACTTGACCAGGAACGCCGGACTGCGGGCCTGCATCAGCAACGGGCCGAAGTACAGCTCTTGGGCGGTGTAGATCACCGGTCCGGCACGCTCGGCGACGATGATTTCGTAGTCGAAACGATTTTCCCGCAGCACGTCCTCGCAGAGGATGCGGTAGCCGTTGTCCATCAGCCATTGGCGCAATGACTGCTCGCCGCCGTTGGGTTGCAGGATCAAGCGCTCCTGACCGCTCAGGTGTGCCTTACCGCTGTCGAGGATATCGCGGATGGTTTCGCCGCCCATGCCGCAGAGGCTGACCGCCGTAATCCCGTCTCCCGGCTCGATTGCCGCCAGGCCGTTGGCCAGGCGCACGCTGACCTGCGAGTCCAGGCCGTTCTCGCGCACGGTGCGGTTGGCCGCGTGGAACGGCGTCAACGCGACCTCGCCGGCCACCGCGGCCACGATGGCGCCACGGCGCATCAACGCCACCGGCAGGTAGCCGTGATCCGAGCCGATATCGGCCAGCCGCGCACCGGCTGGCACATGTGCCGCCACGCGCTCCAGGCGCATGGACAATGTCTGTTCGTTCAACTGCGGCCCCTTTCACCACGAACGTCCGGCGCCTTTGGCCGGATCGGGGCGTGATTCTGTCGAGCAATGCCGCGCATTTCAAATTTATGTGACCGGGGTCATGCCCCCTTCACGCAATCACCCGTGCATACACCGATCTGTCGACGTTGCCACCGGACAGAATCACCCCCACCCTTTTTCCCGACATGGCTTCACGCTCCGAGATGAGCGCTGCCAGCGCCGACGCACCGGCCCCTTCGGCAAGGTTATGGGTATCGGTGTAATACACACGCATGGCTTCGGCGATCTGGTCATCGCTGACCGATACGATCCGCGCCGCACCTGCCGCGTAGACGGCAAAGGCTTCGGGAATCGGCTTGCGCACGGCAAGGCCGTCGGCAAAGGTGTTGGCCGAGGCGGTTTCGCGAATTGCGCCAGCATCGAACGACAACTGTGCGGCCGCCGCCTCCGTGGAAACCACGCCAACCACCTCTGTTCGCAGACCCAGCGCGTCGCGAGCGGCGATCACCCCGCAAATCCCCGATCCACAGCCAATCGGTACATAAACGGTGTCCAGGTCCGGCGCGGCGTTGAACAGCTCCAGCGCATAAGTGGCAACGCCTTTGACCAGTTCGGTGTGAAACGGCGGAACCAGGAACAGATCATGGGCCTGCGCCAGGCGTGCAGCCTCTTCACGGGCATCATCGAAATCCCGGCCATACTCGACCACTTCAGCGCCAAAGCCGCGCATGGCGTTGTTCTTTTCTACCGAGTTACCTTGCGGCACGACGATCAACGCCTGCAAACCCTGTGTGCGAGCCGCCAGTGCCAGGCTCTGGCCATGGTTGCCGCGGGTAGCGCTGACAATGCCCTTCGCGCCTGGGTGCTCGCGTTTGAGCCAATGCATGAACGTGATACCGCCACGTACTTTGAAGGCACCGGTAGGCGTGTGATTTTCGTGCTTGACCCACACCGTGCAACCCAACCGCTGAGCCAGCAAGGGCCAAGGGTACTGGGCGGTGGCGGGCATGACCTGGTAAACGTGGCGAGCGGCCTGTTCGATATCTTCGCGAGTCAGTGTGTGCATGAGTGGTCCCCTGAGGTTTTGCCCAGTCTGAACAACGATGCCGTATTGCGGCTTTCAAAAAACCGACCTGACTTTTGTCCCCGCTCTTCACTACTATGGTGTTCATGAGTGCTCGAAATCCCCTGTCGCCAAAGCCCCTGTCCGAACCGGTCCGTCGTATCGAGGCCGGCCCCTGGGCGATCGAATTGCTCCCCGGCTGCGCTTACGCGACCCGATATGTCGCGACCCAGGCGGGAATCGGCTTTGCCTTCGACAGCCAGCGCGGCCTGCACGCCATCGGCAGCGACCGCATACGCCCCTTCGAGGCCGTGCCCAACGGCCTGGCGTTCGTTCCCGTCGGGTGTGACGTGTTGTCCGAATCACCCCAGGGCGGTGAGTACCTGCGGGTGATGCGCACCGATGGTGTTGCATTGGACGGGGATCGTGCCTTCAACAATCGCATCGACCAGCAGGCCACTGCCCTCGCGTGGCGAATGCGCGCCGCGCTGTTGCAGCCCTCCGTGGAGGATGATTGGGAAGTCTGGGCACTGGCATTGTCCGAGCGGGCGACGGGTAGCGAAGCGGTGTCGACAGCTCCCCATGGCTCGATAACCGGCAGCCGCATGCGCTTGCTCGATGAGTTCATTGATGCAGGCCTCGAAGGCCCGTTGAGCGTACCGGCGATGGCGGGCCTGCTGGGATTGTCCGAAGGGTATTTCATGCGGGCCTTCAAGAACGCCACCGGCAAAAGCCCGCACAGTTACCTGATCGACCGACGCCTGGCCAAGGCCCGCGCGCTGATGCGCGATTCGACCGCCACTCTGACGGAGATCGCCTACACCTGCGGTTTCAACTCCCAGGCGCACATGGCGACCACCTTCAAGCAACGCCTTGGTGTGAGTCCGGTGCAGTTGCGTCAGTCTTTTGGGTTCCGTTAGCGCCTGGTCATCAACCGTTTTTTTGCTGTTTCATGGGACAGCCTTACCTGGAATCCCTGGCCCGCTTGCGCGCGGCCTTAGCAAACAGCCAGTAGAGGACGAGGAGCAAGGGTATTGGCAGGACCAACAGCAGCAATGCGCGAGTAACGTTCGACAGGTCATTGCTACCGAAATTATTGTCGAGTTCGGCCAATGGAATCATGATCATCACAACCGCTCCCAGGTTGCACATGCAGATGGCCATGACCCGGTAAAAGATTCGCCATGGCCTGGAGGGATGGTCGATGTTCTTGGTAGATGGCGGGATAACGCCGGGGCTGGGCATCACGATACAAGTACCAATGCCCCCGACAATGGACTGAAAGAAAAAGACGAACATTGTCAGTGTCATGAGGGACCAATCAAGTAGGTGAAAGCGCGCATAAGGAAAACGCACTCGATCCCGACTCAGCTACAGGGCCATGTTTTGTCATGACCCTGTAGTTGTGTTTGCAGAATTGTTTACCAGCGCATGCCTTTAAACGGGTTCCATCCCTGTTCGCCCTTTTGTTCCTTGAGGTAGTAGGCGTAGTTGGTCGAAAGGGCATAAAGCAGATTGAAAGCGAAGCCCACGGCAAAGTTGACCTGCTTGGTGAAGCCAAAGTCGACCAGTGCGAATACAGCGTCCAGAGCGAAGGAAATTGCAACCATGATCGCAATCAGCGTCAGGTTCTTTTTCCAAAGTCCCAGCACAAACAGGTAAATCGGCCCGAAGAAGAACGCAATGATGTTTGCGTTGATGCTCATCTTCTGTTTCAGGGGAAGTTGCTGCAGTGCCGGTTTGTAACCCGGTGCATTGGGCGCACCGTGAGCATCGAAGAACGCAAAACGCGCCTGCCATTTTGCGCTGTACTTGCTGCTGCCTTGCACTTGATCTGTAGAGTTCATTCGATAAGTCCTTTAGTCCCTGAATGGTGTGTTGCTTCCAGATATCCCTGGTGTTGCTCCATGCCTGGCCTGGCAGGCATGTCGAGTGGCCACCAGGACAGCCTATGGAAGCGATTTTCGAACTAAAGTTCCCACGCCAAAGCGATTTTTTTAAACACCCGTTACTGTTTGCGGCGCAAACGTGCTGCTTTCGGCCTGGCACGGCCTTTCAGGCAAGGTTGAAAATACTGTGCAACCCAGGGAATCGAACGGTGCCGCGGCGGTCCAACACGCGGCAGGACAATGGGCGCGAGATGCCCAACGTATCGCCTGCCGACCGCCATTGCCCATGGGAGAACCCATTGTCAGCTGTATTTTTGCGTCAAGTTTTCCGGTTCGCGATCGTGCTCTTTTGCGCAGGCACCTCGTCCTCGGTACTCGCCTGCCCGGCAGGGCAGTCCCAGGTCTGCATGGTCGCTTGTTTTTGTGCTCCAGGTTCCGAAGAGGAAGCTGGATCGATCTTCGACGACATGAACCAGATGGCGGCCTCCGGATTGCAGAGCTGGATCGTGCAATCGCGCAACTCCGCGGCAACGGGCGATATCCGGCCAATCCCGCTGAATATCCGGGCCCAGCTCGAACCCTTCTATGACATTCAAGTGCTCGATTCGGCGCGCTACAAGGTCGGCGATGATGTGGAGCTGAACGCCGCACACACCATGCTGCAGAATCCCGATGTACGTGCGGTCACCCTGATAGACATTATCGTCTTTCGAAATCCCGACGATGCACTTAACGATGTCGCGTTGTGGGCGCATGAGTTGAAGCACGTGCAGCAGTACCAACAATGGGGCGATCGCGAGTTTGCCACTCGTTATACCCGTGATTACGAAGCCGTCGAGGCGCCTGCCTACGAGATTCAAGCACAGGTCTCCAGAGCGCTGCGGGCCAGCCAGGCTCGGGCAGAATCGACTCGACTTCCTTGAGTTCAAAGGGGCATGTCTTATATGTGCCCGCTAGTCCTCAAAACGCCCCGCGCTCTCTCGATCGCGTTCATAGCGTCGGGTGAGCGCGAACGCCGGCAACCAGGCCTCACGGCGCACCGTCCAGCTCTCGTAGGTTGGCGTCAACTGATCAGGGGCATCCAGGGATCCGAGGTTTACCTCGACTTCGTCTGCGCTGCGTGAAAACACCGACGAACCGCACTGCGGACAGAAATGCCGCCCGGCGTAGTCACGGGTTTCACCTCCGATCGTCACTGCATCCTGATGAAATATCGCGGACGCGTGGAACAGCGCCCCATGATGCTTGCGGCAGTCGAGGCAGTGACAAACGCCAACCCGGAACGGGCGCCCCGACGCGACAAGGCGCACCTTGCCGCACAAACAACCGCCGGTGAATCGGTCCATGCGATGTCTCCTCCAGGCCGTGCGAAACGGCGTATCAGCGTGGAAACAGGAGCGTCACGGCGGCGCGAAAGCCCCAGCCTTGCGGCCCGTCTTCCGGACTGTCAAGCCAGTAGCGCGGGCCGGCTTGCACCGTCAACGGTTGACCGCCGATCTTCAACAATTGAGTCACCGTCAGGTTGACCGGTACCGCCCATTCGCGCGATTGCCAATTGTAGGTCGACTCGGTGTTTACCCCGTAGGTCGTGTATGTATGAGTGGTGTACGAGAGGAAGGGTTGCAGGAAGGTCTGGTTGACCTTTTCCTTGTCGTCCGGCGGGCTGTCGTCCAGGCCCCAGATATGGTTGGCCAGAATGCCTCGGGTCCAGCCATTGGATTGCTTCAACGCCACCGCCGTCGGGCCGAGGCCCCATTGCTCGCTGCCGAGCAATTCATCACTGCCGGTCGGTATCAGCAACGCCGGGCCGCCACCGAGTATCCAGCCACTTTCCGTGGGCTTGGTCGGTGAGAAGAAAAAACTCTGGGTGATATCCCCGGTGCCGGATTTGTCCGCCGCGCCATTGGGGGCCAGGCCGTGCTGGTCGATAATCGGAAGAATGGTTCGGGAGATGAGGTTCCAGTCTTCGTTCAAGGCAAACGGCAGTACAGGCTGGATATTGGTGACACTGTGCATGCCCTCCCCGGTCGGTCCCATCTTCTGGTCCCAGTTGTACTGCACCGGCAGGCTGTACATCGCCGCGACCGGGTTGAGGGCTTTCTTCGCCAACTCTGCCGAATCGTCGGCCTGAACCATCGGGATGAAGCCCAACGCAACGACGAGTGTCGACGCGGTACCCATCCATTGTTCTTTCAAATCCATCTCACTCACCTTTAGACGCCAAAACCGGCGCTGCAAAGGGTTAGCGTAGGCAACTGTGATCGAAGTGCAATTTCCCCCGCCCCGTGTTTAACAGTTTTTGAGAGTTATTGATTCGGATTATCCCGCTGCTACAGGCAGCATTCGGCCCGCATTGACCGGCGTGCAAGCACCTGCTTTGCGTAACCGTGCGGCGAGTACCCGTGCCTGAATACAAGGCGCGCGGACCAATGCCCGGGGCCAGGTCGGAACCCGAATGACAACTTTCATCACTTGAGAACCAAAAACATGGGCATGTCGAATAAATGGATTGCGGGTATTGCTTTGAGCTGTGTATTTCAGGTCGGCTGTGTCTCGAAAGTCGCGCAGCAAGAGCAATACTCGGGCTTCCTGGGCAATTACCAGGGCCTGGAGGAGCAAACTACGCCGAGTGAGCAGAAAGTATTGCGCTGGGTATCGCCAGGGTTCGATCCACGCGCGTATTCCACTGTGGTGTTCCGGCAGATGGAACTGTATCCATCCCCGCAGCCGACCGCGCGCGTCAGCCTGAAGACCCTGCAAGACCTGCAACTGATGGCCAGCAACAGCGTCAAAACCGCCTTTGCCCGCCGCTATGCGATCGTCCCTTATCCGCAGCTGGCGCCAACCGATTCGCGGTCGCTGATCCTGCAGGCGGCGATCACTCACGTCAGCGCCAACAATGAAGGCATGCACTGGTACGAGGCTGTTCCAATCGGCGCCATTGTCGGGGCGACACAAGCAGCCACCGGGCATCGGGACCAGACCGCCGAGATGTACATCGAAGCCAACCTGATCGACGCCAAAACCGGTATGCCGGTCGCGAAGATCGTGCGCAAGGTATTCGGCGAGACCATCAAGAATGCCGAACAGCCGATTGTTGCCAATGACTTCAAGGTTGCACTCAAAGGCATGACGGACGACATGCAGGCCCTCCTCCTCAAGCGTTGACGTTCAGGCAAACCCCATCGCAAGCAGACCGGCATGGGGTTTCAATCTGATACCCCGCCGCGTTTTCCCTCTGACAAACCGTTAGCCGTACCAACGCCTGACGCGAGACTCAATGATGAAAATTCTGGCCCATACCCTGGCGATCCTGATGCTGTCCCTGAGCACCAGCGCCCTGGCTGCGACCGTGGTTCCCCTCAAAGGTCAAACCTCCCAGACCATCCAACAGGACACCAGTGCCTGCCAATCCCAGGCCAACGCGCAACATCCGGTGCAAAGCACCGTACCCTCCGGTGGTCGGGTCAAGGGCGCCGCAACCGCCGCGGTAGCCGGTGCGACCGCGGCAGAAGTTCGCGGCCGCCAACATGAAAACCTCTATGACCAGATCGACGACGATACCAGGCAAGACTATCGCCAGAACCGCGCACACAGTGCCGCGGTTGCCGGCGCCGTCGTGGGGGGCTCCAGGCAACGCCAGGAGCGCCGGCAGAATATGAATGAGAGCGAACAAAGCATCACCGCCAACAACTCCGTCTACAGCAGCTGCCTGCAACAACGTGGCTACGATGTCTTGCCTTGATCGCCGACGACAATGGCGTGAAGTGTTTGTGCCCCCGCCGTCATGCTCGCGTCCTGGCTTCCGGCCACCTGCGCCCGCTTAAAAAAAAGGTTCTTCACGGAATCCCGGGAAATACAGAAACAAGAACGCCGATTTGATTGATGATGTTCGTGCGAGCAAACACATCTAACAAACCGGCGTTCTTATGCGCGATATTAATACTTTCCTTC